>NZ_JBQJIL010000002.1:0-542829 GCF_052078715.1 Lysobacter sp. CA199
GGCCGCGTTCGACGATTTGCCGAACCGCTTCTTGCTTGAATTCCGGAGTAAATCGCTGTGTGCTCATGGTCTTCCTCCTATGCTCGGATCATAGGCCGGAAATGTCTATATTTCCCTGGACAGTCCACTTCAAGAGCTTCAAGAGCTTCAAGAGCTTTGAAGGCTTTAAAGCTTTTTAGAGATCTAAGATCAGGATCAAGAGCTTCCGCCACTAAAGCGGCGGGTAACTTTTTTTTGTCCAGAGCAACAAAAGAAAGTCACCAAAGAAAAATGCTCTCCCTGTTTCGAGTCAAAAGCCACGAGTGCGGTGCTGACGCCGGCAGGTCCCATAGTGGGCATCCTGCCCACGATGGGACCCGGCGCACGTCCTGTGCGCCGCCCTCCGGGTGTCCTTTTGCTATCGCGAGTCAGGTGCGCCGCCCAGCAAGAGCTACAGCCAGAGCCAGAGCAAAATCTCGGCAACGGCAACGGCAACGGCAACGGCAACGTCGAGGGCGGGTCGATGCAACTTCGGGTGCGCGGAAGATCGCGATGTCAACGCGCAAATCGGTCGGCGCGCCGATCAGGCGCCGGTGAGGTGAGGCTTCAGCCGAACAAGCCGCGCTCGCATACCGTCACCACCAACTCCCGCAACCAACGATTGGCCGGTTCGAGTTCGCTGTTGGCGTGCCAATACAAATGCACTTGCGCCGCCGGCAACGCGAACGGCACCGACACTCGGCGCAGGCGCGCGTTCGCCGCGATGCGACCGGCCAGTCCGGCCGGCATGGTCAGCAAGGCGTCCGACTGCGCCACCGCCTCGCCGGCGGAGTGATAGTTCTGACAGCGCAAGGCGATGGTCCGCTGCAAACCCAGATTGAGCAGTGCGATGTCTTCGATCACCTGACCGCTCGCGCGGCTCGACACCGCCACGTGCCGCGCCTGCAGGTACTGCTTCAGGCTCAAGCGCTTGGCCAGCGAATGGCCTTCGCGCATGACCACGCAGAAACCGTCCTGGAACAAGGGACGGTGACGCACCGGTTCGCTGATCGGCAAGGCCACGTCCACCGCCAGGTCGACTTGGCCGGCGGCGAGTTCGCGGCCCAGTTCGCGCCGCGCCACGGCCACGCTGGCCAAGGTCGCGCCCGGGGCCTGCGCGTGCAGGGCCTGGGCCAGCGCCGGCAGCAGCGCGCTCTCGGTCGCGTCGGGCATGCCGATGCGAAAGCCCTGGCGGGTCTGCAAGGGATCGAACCGGTCCCACTGCTGCAGCAGCTCGCGCAGCCGGCCCAGGGTGTCGATCAATTGCGGGGCGATCCGCTGGCAGGCCGGGGTGGCACTCATGCGGCGGCCGTCGCGGACGAACAAGGGGTCGTCGAAATGCTGGCGCAGCCGGGTCAGTGCGTGGCTCACCGCCGAGGGCGTGAGGTACAGCGCCTGCGCCGCGCGGCTGAGGTTGTGCTCGCGGTAGACCGCCTCGAACACCTTGAGCAGGTTGAGGTCGAGCTGTTCGCTCCGGCTATGAATCTGATTCATTGTTGAACGTTAGCAAATATCACTTCATTCATGCTGGCCGGGCGCCTAGGATGGGTCCCGGCCGGGCCGTTCCGGCGTTCCGGAATTCCGTGATGGACTTCGCACCGAGTGCGCGCACCCAGGACTACCTGCAACGCCTGCAAGGGTTCATCGCCGAGCACATCGCCCCGTTCGACGCCCAGTACCGGCGCGAGAACGCGCAGACCAATGCCGGCGCCGACTGGCGCCGCTGGCGGGTGCATCCGCGCATCGAGCAGCTCAAGGCGTTGGCGCGCGAGGCCGGTCTGTGGAATCTGTTCCTGCCCGACGCCGAACTCGGCGCCGGCCTGTCGGTGCTGGAGTACGCGCCGCTCGCCGAGGCCATGGGTCACTACGAGTTCGCCGCCGAGGTGTTCAACTGCAACGCGCCGGACACCGGCAACATGGAAGTGCTGTACCACTTCGGCAGCGACGCGCAGAAAGCGCAGTGGCTGCGGCCGCTGCTGGACGGCGAGATCCGTTCGGTGTTCTGCATGACCGAACCGGACGTGGCCTCCAGCGACGCCACCAACATGCAGGCCGAGATCAGGGTCGACGGCGATGATCTGATCTTGAACGGCCGCAAATGGTGGTCCACCGGCATCGGCCATCCGCAGGCCAGGCTGGCGATCTTCATGGGCCTGTCCGATGCCCAGGCCGCGCCGCATTCGCGCCACAGCATGGTGCTGGCGCCGCTGGACGCGCCGGGCGTGCGGATCGAACGCATGCTGCCGACCTTCGGCGAATACGATCCGCCCTACGGCCACGGCGAGGTGGTGTTCGACAATGTGCGGGTGCCGCGCGACCAGCTGATTCTGGGCTTGGGTCAGGGCTTCGCGATCGCCCAGGGCCGGCTCGGGCCGGGCCGCATCCACCATTGCATGCGCGCGATCGGCGCGGCCGAGCGCGCGCTGGAACTGACCATTCGCCGCGGTGTTTCGCGCGAGGCCTTCGGCCAGCCGATCCTGCGCCTGGGCGGTAATCTGGAACGCGTCGCCGATGCGCGCATGGCGATCGATCAGGCGCGTCTGTTGACTTTGTACGCGGCGTGGAAGATCCAGCATTTCGGAGTCAAGCATGCGATGACCGAAATCTCGGCGATCAAGGTGATCGCGCCGAACATGCTGCAGCAAATCGTCGATCAGGCGATCCAGATCCACGGCGGCGCGGGCGTGTCGCACGATGTGCCGCTGACCGGTTTGTTCATGATCGCGCGCGCTTTGCGTATCGCCGACGGTCCCGACGAAGTGCATCGGGCGATGGTCGCGCGTATGGAACTGGCCAAGTACGGCCTGGGCCGCAGCCGCGCGGAGGCGGCATGAGCGCTTCGGACGGGCAGCGGGTGTTCATCACCGGCGGCGCCTCGGGCCTGGGCCGGGCGCTGGCCGAAGGCTATGCGCGCGACGGCGCGCGGGTGTGCATCGGCGACGTCAACGCCGCGCGCGGCGAGGAGACCCTGGCCGCGTTGCGCGCGGCCGGAGCGCAGGCGCATTACCTGCAGTGCGACGTCACCCGCGAAGAAGACCTGCAGGCCGCCGCCGATTGGCTGCAGGCGAACTGGAACGGCGTGGACCTGGTGGTCAACAACGCCGGCGTCGCCGACATGGGCCCGGTGGAAGCCATGCCGATCGCCGACTGGCAGTGGATGATCGACATCAACCTGCTCGGCGTGGTGCGCGGCTGCAAGGTGTTCGCGCCGCTGATGCGCAAGCAGGGGCATGGCCGCTTGCTCAACATCGCCTCGATGGCGGGCCTGATCCATCCTCCTTTCGCCGCGGCCTACAACGCGACCAAGGCGGCCGTGGTGGCCCTGTCGGAAACGCTCAAGGCCGAACTCGAACCGGCCGGCATCCGCGTCTGTGTGGCTTGTCCGGCGTTCTTCCGCACCAACCTCAGCCAGAGCCTGCGCAGCCGCGATCCGCGTTACGCGCGCTGGATGCGCAAGCTGGTCGACGAATCCAGCATCGGCGCCGATGAGATCGCGGCCAAGATCCGCGCGGGCGTGGCGGCCGGCGAGTTCCGTATCCTCACCCACGCCTCGGCGCGGCGTTTCTGGATGCTCAAGCGCCTGCTGCCGTACAGTCTTTACGAAGCGGCGATGCGTCGCGCCGGAAAAGGCGGTTCGGGCAAGAAGCCGGCGCAATCGGCGAGCAGCAAGGAATGAGTGCGACGGCAGGCGGCGAGCCGCGACGCGAGGATGCGCGCGCCGCGCGCAGCGGCGAGGAACTCGACAGTGCCGCGGTGGACGCGTGGCTCAAATCGCGCCTGCCGCATCTGCGCGGTACACCGCAGGTCACCCAATACACCGGCGGTGCCTCCAACTGGACGTATCGGCTGCAGTACGACAACGACGATCTGATCCTGCGCCGGCCGCCGGCCGGCAAGAAAGCCAAGTCCGCGCACGACATGGGCCGCGAATTCCGCATCCAGCGCGCGCTGATGCCGGTGTATCCGTTCGTGCCGCAGATGTATGCGCACTGCGAGGACGAGTCGGTGATCGGCGCGGAGTTCTACGTGATGCAGCGTCTGGACGGCTTGATCCTGCGCAAGAACCTGCCGCGCGGGCTGGAGCTGTCGCGCGATCGGGTGCGCACGCTTTGCACGCACGTGCTCGATACTTTGATCGCGCTGCATCAGGTCGACCATCGCGCCGCGGGCCTGGAGCAGCTCGCGCCGGGCTCGGGTTACACGAAGCGGCAGATCGAAGGCTGGAGCAAGCGCTACGCCGATGCGCGCACCTGGAACGTCCCCAGTGGCCGCAAGATCATGGATTGGCTGCAGGCCAACCTGCCGCAGGACGAAACCATCTGCCTGACCCATAACGACTTTCGTTTCGACAACGTGGTGCTGGACGCGGACGATCCGACCCGGGTGATCGGCGTGCTCGACTGGGAACTGGCCACGCTCGGCGATCCGTTGATGGACGTGGGCAATCTGCTGGCCTATTGGGTGCAGGCCGACGACGACTTCATCGCCCGCGACACGCGCCGCCAACCCACTCATCTGCCCGGGATGTTCAGCCGTCGCGAAGTCATGGATTACTACAGCCAGCGCACCGGTCTGCGGCCGCGCAGTTGGACGTTCTACGAGGTCTATGGGCTGTTCCGCCTGTCGGCGATCGCCCAGCAAATTTATTACCGCTATCACCACGGCCAGACCCGCAACCCGGCGTTCAAGCGCTTCTGGTTGTCGGTGAACTATCTGCACTGGCGTTGCCGGCGCGCGATCGCGCGCGAGCGCGATTGAGATGGCGACCACCATCCACCTGATCCGCCACGGCCAGGCCGCGTTCGGCGCGGCCGATTACGACCAGCTCAGCGCCTTGGGCCGCGAACAGTCGCGCCTGCTCGGCGCGGCCTTGGCGCCGTTGGCGGGCGAGGGCGACATCGCGATCTGCGGCGGCATGCGCCGGCATCGGCAGACCGCAGAAGAATGTCTCGCGGCGATGGCGCGGGCTCAGGGCGCTACGCCCGATCGAGCAGCGCATAGCCCCTCTCTCGCTAGCGGGAGAGGGGTTGGAGTGAGGGACGGCCAGACCGCCGCAGATCCCTCGTCGACCTTGCGAATCAACCCATGCTGGAACGAATTCGACCACGCCCACATCATCGCCCGCCACGCTCCCGACTACGCCGACCACGAACATCTGGTCGCGCACCTGAGCGTCCAGCCCGACCCGCGCCGCGCCTTCCAGACTCTGTTCGCTGCCGCCATGACCCGTTGGTGCGACGGCCGCTACGACAGCGACTACGACGAAACCTGGCCCGCGTTCCAAACCCGATGCATGGCCGCCGCGCACGCCGCTGC
Organism: Lysobacter sp. CA199; assembly: GCF_052078715.1. NCBI lineage: Bacteria > Pseudomonadati > Pseudomonadota > Gammaproteobacteria > Lysobacterales > Lysobacteraceae > Lysobacter > Lysobacter sp. CA199. The sequence goes on from NZ_JBQJIL010000002.1 coordinate 5,335, forward strand.
CGAAGCTGCGGGCGAGTCCGGCAACATCTGGGTGTTCACCTCCGGCGGCCCCATCGCCGCGGTCGTGCAACATCTGCTGCAAGTCTCCGACGCCCAGGCCCTGCGCCTGAGCTGGACCCTGGTCAACGCCAGCCTCACCCAGTTGCACGTCGCCCGCGGCGGCCTGCGCCTGTCCACCTTCAACGGCCACGCGCATCTGTACGAGCGCGAGGGCCTCATCACCCATCGCTGACCGGAGTTTTTTCATGCGCAAGCGCATTCTCATCACCGGCGCCAGTTCCGGACTCGGCCGCGGCATGGCGCGCGAGTTCGCCAACGCCGGCAGCGATCTGGCTTTGTGCGCGCGCCGCACCGATCGCCTGGAAGCGCTCAAGGCCGAACTGGAAGCCGCGCATCCGGGCATCCGGGTGGCGATCCGCAGCCTCGACGTCACCGATTACGAGCAGGTGTTCGCGGTGTTCCGCTCCTTGCGCGACGAACTCGGCGGTTTGGACCGGGTGGTGGTCAACGCCGGCATCGGCCAGGGCGCGCCGATCGGCAAGGGCCAGTTCGCCTTGAACCGCGGCATCGTGGAAACCAATTTCCTCGCCGCGCTGGCGCAGTGCGAAGCGGCGGTGGAAATCTTCCGCGAGGCCTCGCAAGGGCATTTGGTGTTGATCTCCTCGATGAGCGCGATGCGCGGAATGCGCGGCGGCCTGACCGCCTACGCCGCCAGCAAGGCCGGCGTGGCCTCGCTGGCCGAGGGCATCCGCACCGACATGCTGCGCAAGCCCACGATCAAGATCAGCACGATCTTTCCCGGCTACATCCGCACCGAAATGAACGATCAGGCGCCGGCCAAGCAGACTCCCTTCATCATCGACGAGGCCACCGGTTGCCGCTTGCTGGTGCGCGCGATCGAGCGAGAGAAGCCCAAGGCCTACGTGCCGTGGTGGCCGTGGGCGCCGCTGGGCTGGTTGATGAAGCGGATGCCGCTGGCCTGGGTGGCCAAGCTCAATTGAGTGTCGCGGGGGACGTTGGGCTGCGAGGCAGGACGTCGCGGCTTGCGTGGCATGTGTGTTTCGCGGTCGCGGCTTGCGCCGCTCCTACAGGGGTTCGGCCACTCCGCTACCGACTGTAGGAGCGGCGCGAGCCGCGACCACGCCACCGCACCCACATCGCCGGCAGCAAGTCTGCGCGCCTCCCGCTCCCCGTTCAGGCACCCGCGGACCGCCTCCGCCACGCTTTGAACAATTCAGTCGCACACACTGAGACGGCGCGCCCGCACGCTGGGCAATGCCACAATCGCCCCCATCTGCAAACGATCCCCGTATCGCTCCGGTAGGCCCGCCGCCCATGGCGCTAGACGATTTCCATCCAGCCGTCGCCGCCTGGTTCCGCGGCGCGTTTCCGGCGCCGACCCAGGCGCAGGAACTGGCGTGGCCCAGCATCCGCGCCGGCCGCAACACCCTGGTCGCCGCGCCGACCGGGTCGGGCAAGACCCTGACCGCGTTCCTGGCGGCGATCGACGAACTGGTCCGCGAAGGCCTGGCGCAGGGCCTGCGCGATGAAACTGCGGTGGTCTACGTCTCGCCGTTGAAGGCGCTGTCCAACGACATCCATCTCAACCTGGAAGCGCCGCTGGCCGGCATCGCCGAGCAATTGCAGCGCATGGGCCTGGCTGATCCCGGCATCCGCGCCGCGGTACGCACCGGCGATACGCCGGCTGGCGAACGCACCCAGATGCGCAAACGTCCGCCGCACATCCTGGTGACTACGCCCGAATCGTTGTACGTGCTGATGGGTTCGGAATCCGGTCGGGCGATGCTGTCGACGGTGCGTTCGGTGATCGTCGACGAAATCCACGCGGTCGCCGACGACAAGCGCGGCAGCCATCTGAGCCTGACCCTGGAGCGCCTGCGCGAGTTGTGCGCCAAGCCGCCGGTGCGGATCGGGCTGTCGGCCACGCAGAAACCCATCGTCGAAGTCGCGCGCTTCCTGGTCGGCAGCGAAGCGGTCGATGCGCAGGGCCGGCCCGATTGCGCGATCGTCGACATCGGCTACGCCAAGCAGCGCGACCTGGCCCTGGAACTGCCGGGCTCGCCGCTGTCGGCGGTGATGTCGCACGAGCAATGGGACGAGGTCTACCAACGCTTGGCCGCGCTGGTCGGCGAACACCGCACCACGCTGGTGTTCGTCAACACCCGGCGCATGGCCGAACGCGCCGCGCGCCATCTGGCCGACAAGCTGGGCCGCGAAGCGGTCGCCGCGCACCACGGCAGCCTGTCGCGCGAACTGCGCCTGGATGCCGAGCAACGCCTCAAGAGCGGACAGTTGCGGGTGCTGATCGCGACCGCGTCGCTGGAATTGGGCATCGACATCGGCGATGTCGATCTGGTCTGCCAGTTGGGTTCGCCGCGCGCGATCGCTACATTCCTGCAGCGGGTCGGCCGCGCCGGGCACCACGTCGGCGGCGTGCCCAAGGGCCGGTTGTTCCCGCAGTCGCGCGAGGATCTGGTCGAATGCGCGGCGTTGCTCGACAGCGTGCGCCGCGGCGAACTCGACGCGCTGCGGATTCCGCCGGCGCCGCTGGACGTGCTGGCGCAGCAGATCGTCGCCGAGGTCGCCGCGCGCGAATGGAGCGAGGACGAGCTCTACGCCTGGGTGCGCCGCGCCTGGCCGTACGCGCGGCTGGAACGCAAGGACTTCGATGCCATCGTGCGCATGCTCGCCGACGGTTTCACCACGCGGCGCGGGCCGCGCGCCTCCTACATCCACCGAGACGCGGTGCACGGGCGCGTGCGTGCGCGCCGCGGCGCGCGCCTGACCGCGGTGATGTCGGGCGGCACCATTCCGGAAACCGGCGACTACGCGGTGTTGCTGGAGCCCGAGGCGCAGGTGATCGGTAACGTCAACGAAGATTTCGCCATCGAAAGCCTGGCCGGCGACGTGTTCCAGCTCGGCAACGCCAGCTACCGGATCCTGCGCGTGGAACCGGGACGGGTGCGGGTGGAGGACGCACAGGGCCAGCCGCCGAATATTCCGTTCTGGCTCGGCGAGGCGCCGGGCCGCAGCGACGAACTGTCGCACAGCGTCTCGCGCCTGCGCGCGCAAGTGGACGCGTGGTTGAACGAGGGCGACGACAACGCCGCCGCGGCGCACCGGCTCAGCGACGAATTCGCCCTGGATGCGCACAGCGCGCAGCAATTGGTCGATTACCTGGGGCGCACGCGCCAGGCGCTCGGCGTGGTGCCGACCCAGGACACCCTGGTGTTCGAGCGCTTCTTCGACGAATCCGGCGGCACCCAACTGGTGATCCATTCGCCCTACGGCAGCCGCATCAACAAGGCCTGGGGCCTGGCGCTGCGCAAGCGCTTCTGCCGCAAGTTCAACTTCGAACTGCAGGCCGCGGCGACCGAGGACGCGATCGTGCTGTCGCTGTCGACCAGCCACAGTTTCGCCCTGGAGGAGGTCGCCCGTTATCTGCATTCGGCCTCGGCCCAGGACGTGCTGATCCAGGCCCTGCTCGACGCGCCGCTGTTCGGCGTGCGCTGGCGTTGGAACGCGACCACCTCGCTGGCGCTGCCGCGTTTCGTCGGCGGCCGCAAGGTCGCCCCGCAGTTGCAGCGGATGAAAAGCGAGGATCTGCTGGCGACGGTGTTTCCCGATCAAGTGGCCTGTGCCGAAAATCTGGTCGGCGAGCGCGAAGTGCCCGACCATCCGCTGGTCGCCCAGACCTTGCACGACTGTCTGTTCGAGGCGATGGACAGCGCCGGTTGGCTGCGCATGCTGCGGCGCCTGGAAGCGGGCGAGATCCGGGTGGTCGGTCGCGACGTCACCGGCCCGTCGCCGATCGCGGCCGAGGCGATCAACGCCAAGCCCTACGCCTTCCTCGACGATGCGCCGCTGGAGGAACGCCGCACCCAGGCGGTGATGGCGCGACGCTACGCGCACAGCGACGGCGACAGCGCCGACGATCTGGGCCGCTTGGATCCCGAAGCGATCGACGCGGTGCGCGGCGAGGCCTGGCCGGAGGTGCGTGACGCCGACGAGATGCACGAGGCCTTGATGGGCCTGGGCTATGTGACGGTCGATGAAGCGCAGCGCGAGGGTTGGCGCGACTGGCTCGACGAACTGGCGCGCAATGGCCGATCGACCGCATTGCGGCTGAGCCCCGGGCAGGCCGAGCCGCGTTGGTGGGTCGCCACCGAAGGCTTGCCGCAGGCGCGGGCGGTGTTCGCCGATGCCGTGGCCGAGCCGGCGGTGCGGGTGCCGGAGGAATACGCGCGGGCCTCATGGAGCCTTGAAACCGCCCTGATCGATCTGCTGCGTTCGCGCCTGACCGCGCTCGGCCCGACCACGGTCGCGGCTTTGGCGCGCGACAGCCATCGCGATGCCAGCGAGATCGAACTGGCGTTGCTGCATCTGGAATCGGAAGGCTATGTGATGCGCGGGCGCTTCAGCGCCGGCAGCCTGCTCGGCGGCGACGAGGAATGGTGCGAGCGGCACCTGCTCGCGCGTATCCACCGTTACACCGTCGGCCGGCTGCGGCGCGAGATCGAACCGGTCGCGCCGCGCGATTACGCCCGCTTCCTGTTCGATTGGCAGCACTTGTCCAAGCGCGCGCGCATGAGCGGTCCGCAGGCCTTGCAGGCGGTGCTCGAACAGCTCGAAGGCTTCGAGGCGCCGGCTTCGGTATGGGAAAACGAACTGCTGCCGGCGCGCATCGCCGACTACGATTCGGCCTGGCTCGACGAATTGTGCGCGGCCGGCCGGGTGACCTGGGCGCGGTTGCGCCCAAACCCAAATCACGGCGGCGACAACGGCGCGCCTCAAGGCGTGCCGAGCGTGCGGCAGACGCCGATCGTGCTGCTGCCGCGTCGCGCCTTGGCGCACTGGCGCGTCGCGATGAGCCGCGACGCCGATCCGGCGCCGGTGTCCTCGCGCGCGCAGCGGGTGCTGGCGGTGCTGCAGGCGCGCGGCGCATCGTTCTTCGACGAATTGGAACACTCCGCCCATCTGCTGCGCACCGAGCTGGAAGAAGCGCTGGGCGAACTGGTCACGCGCGGGCGCATCACCTGCGACAGCTTCGCCGGATTGCGTGCGTTGCTGGTGCCCGCGTCCAAGCGCGCTTCCAGCCACGGTCAGCGCCGGCGCCGGGCGATGCTGACCGATCTGCAAGATGCCGGCCGTTGGTCGTTGACCCGTCCGCTCGAAACCGATGCGTCCCTCGCCGAACCGGCGCCGACCGCGCCGGCGGCCGCCGCGCGCGACGCCGAGGCCATCGAACACATCGCCTGGCGTCTGCTGGAACGTTACGGCGTGGTGTTCTGGCGCTTGATCCAACGCGAAGCCGGGTGGCTGCCGCCGTGGCGCGAACTGCTGCGCGTATATCGGCGCCTGGAGGCGCGCGGCGAGATCCGCGGCGGCCGTTTCGTCAGCGGCATGAGCGGCGAGCAGTACGCCTTGCCCGACGCGGTGAGCGCCTTGCGCCAAGTGCGCCAGCGCGAACACGACGGCGAAACGATCTGCGTGTCCGCGGCCGATCCGCTCAACCTCACCGGCGGCGTGTTGGCCGGAGCCAAGGTGCCGCGTATTCCCGGCGCGCGCATCGCCTTCCGCGACGGCATCGCGGTCGCGAGCCTGCTGGCCGGGCAGGTGGAGACGGTGGAGACGTTGCCGGCCGACGCGCAGCGCGAAGTCCATCGCTTGCTGACGCGGAGACCCGGTGGCGCCGCGGCCGCGGCCGAGTCGAGCATCGATGAGGTGTTACGCAATCTTGGCGTGCGCGGGTCTTGATCGCGTCGCCGGGCGGTTTGCGATGCGCCGTTCGTCCAGCCGCGCATTCGTTGTTCGCCCGATCCTGTCTGCGCGGCCTGGCTGACCGATTCAGCTGAAAACTGTGACGGCGGCAGGCCGGGTTAAGAGTGCGTGGACTGCGAGTAAATCGGTCGTAATGGACTTGCTTCGTCGGTGAATCAATTCGCCGCGTGTCCGTGTTTTGTTGCAATCTCAGCGTAGCGCGATGCGCCGTGCCGCGTATCGGTCGCTTGCGGCGATGCAACGCAACTGAACGCAACGAGAATATCCTGCGAACGCATTAACGCCGTCTTCGCGCGAGGCGATGGCAAGGTACCGCGCAGGGGGCCGTGACCGAACGAATGCGATCAGGCCAGTGCCGCGGTGCGATGCATGAGCAGTACGCCGACCCAGCCTGAAGCATTCATCCGACGCAACGTCGTATCACGATACAACGCCAAGGAGCCCGCTATGCGCTTTGAAAGCCATCATCCCCGTCGTACCGATGCCCCGCTGTCCGCGCGCGGATTCGGCGCGCTCGGCTTGAGGCATCCGAACGATTCGATCCTCTCGCCCGATGCGCTCGATCTGGATTCGGAACTGTCGTACTGGCGCAACCACTATCGCGGTTTGATCGACCGTCCCGGTCTGCGTTTCGGCGATTATGAGCCGGCGATCAAGCTGGGGCTGGACGCTTATATGCGCGGCCACGGCCGCAGCCTGGACGAGATGGAAGACGAGTTGCGCGCCTGCTACAAACGCGTGCGCGCCCTGTCGCGGCTGGATTGGGACGAAGCCCGCCGCGTGGTAGCCGCCGCTTGCGAGCGCGTGCATCGTCACCGCCACGCGCAATGAACGCAGTGCGGCACGGGTTCGAGCGCGGCGCCAAGGCCGCCTCGCGTTTCACCGGCCATCCGCTGTGCTTCGGCCTGGCGGTGGGGGTGGTGCTGGTGTGGGTGATCTCCGGGCCGCTGTTCGGTTTCAGCGACACCTGGCAACTGGTGATCAACACCGGCACCACCATCGTCACCTTTCTGATGGTGTTCCTGATCCAGAACTCGCAGAACCGCGACGCGGCCGCCGTGCAGATCAAGCTGGACGAACTCATCCGTGCCACCGAGTCGGCCGAGAACACCTTGCTGGATCTGGAAGAACTCGACGAAGAAACATTGGAAAAGTTCCGCGCGCGTTACGAGGAGCTGGCCTGCAAGGCGCGCGAGCTGCTGGACAACGATGAAGGCGACGAGGGCGTTTCGGCGCCGCGCGACTCCGCTTCTTCGCGCGAGCCGGGGCGCGACCGTCGCGCCGCGGCTCCGGGCCCGCGTTCGTGCCCGTCCGCGGCGGCGCGCACGCGTACGCGCAAGGACTGGCCCACTTCCGAGGATTGACCATGGCTCGCCCCATCTGGACCGGAACCCTGTCGTTCGGCCTGCTCAACATCCCGGTCAAGCTGATGACCGGCGAGCGCCGCGTCGACCTGCATTTCCGCATGCTCGACAGCCGCAACAAGGCGCCGATCCGCTACGAGCGGGTCAATGAGGAAACCGGCGAGGAAGTGCCGTGGAAGGAGATCGTCAAGGCCTTCGAGTACGACAAGGGCAGTTATGTGGTGATCGAGGAGGCCGACATCGCCGCCGCCTCGCCCGACCACAAGGAGACGGTCGATATCGATACCTTCGTCGATGCCGACTCGATCGGTGCGGAGTTCTATGAGAAGCCCTATGTGCTCGAACCGGGCAAAAAGGCCGAAAAGGGCTATGTGCTGTTGCGCGAGGTGCTCAAGCGCAGCGGCAAGGTCGGCATCGGCCGGGTGGTGATCCGCACCCGCGAGTACCTGGCCGCGGTGGCGCCGCACGAGGACGCATTGCTGCTGCTGATCCTGCGCTACGCCCAGGAGATCGTCGATCCCAGCGACTACAAACTGCCCGAGGGCGGGCTGGCCAAGTGGAAAATCTCGCCGCGCGAGATCGACATGGCCCAGCAACTGATCGATTCGATGAGCAGCGAGTGGAAACCGCAGGGTTACAAGGACGACTTCCGCGAACGTCTGCACAAGGTGATCGAACAGCGGGTCAAGTCCAAGAAGGTGGTGCGCGGCAAGGAATCGGACGAATCCAAGTTGCCCGAGAACGCGGCGACCAACGTGATCGACTTCGCCGAACTGCTCAAGCGCAGTCTGGCCAAGAAGGGCGGGCAGGCTGCGGCCAAGAAGACCGCGCGCAAGAGCGCGGCCAAGGCGAGCAAGAAGACCGTCAAGAAAGCGGCCAAGAAACGCGCGCGGAAATCCGCCTGAGCGCGGGCCGTGGCTGAGCCGGTGACCCGCGTGGTGGATCGATGAGTCTGCGCGATTACGTGCGCAAGCGCCGCCTCGGAATCACTCCCGAGCCCGGCGCGGAACGGATCGCGTGCGACGGCCGCTCCAACCGCCGTCGCGCTGCGGCTCCGATCTTCGTGGTGCAGCTGCACCATGCTCGGGCGCGCCATTACGATTTCCGCCTCGAAGCCGACGGCGTGCTCAAGAGCTGGGCGGTACCCAAAGGGCCGTCGTTGCGCGCGGGCGAACGGCGGCTGGCGGTGGAGGTCGAGGATCATCCGCTCGATTACGCGGGTTTCCACGGCGATATCCCCGAGGGGCACTACGGCGCCGGCCATGTCGACATCTTCGATCGCGGTACCTGGAGCACGCACGCCGATGCCCTGGATCAGATCGCTGCGGGCAAGCTGGATTTCGAGCTGGACGGCGAACGCCTTCAAGGCCGCTTCACCCTGGTGCGGACCAAACCGTCGGGCCGGCAACCGCAATGGCTGCTGATCAAGCGCAGCGACGAGCACGTACGCGATATCGATGCCGACGGCATGCTCGGGCCGGGCGGCGGCTCGGCGGCCGCGAAGACAACCGGCGCGTCGGCCAAATCCGCGGCCGAGTCTTCCAAGCGAGCGGCGAAGACGGTAGCGAAGGCCGCCAACACCGCTAAACGCGCCGCCGGCGTATCGACCGTGTCATGGCGCAAAGCGGCGCTGGCCCTGGAAGGCGCCCAGGCCGCGCCGATGCCGGAGCGGATCGAATTGCAACTGGCGAGCTTGCGCGAACATCCACCGACCGGCACCGGCTGGCTGCATGAGATCAAGTGGGACGGTTACCGTTTACTGGCGTATCGCCAGCGCAGCATCCGGCTGGAATCGCGCAACCGGCTCGACTGGACCGAGCGTTTCCCTCGGATCGCCGCCGCGGTCGCCGCATTACCGGTGCGCAGCGCGATCCTGGACGGCGAGCTGATCGCTCAGGATCGCGCCGGCCGCAGCGACTTCGGCGAACTGCAACGGCGTCTGGAGGCCGGCGAACTCGACGCCTTGCGCTACGTGCTGTTCGACCTGCTGTACCTGGACGGCATCGATCTGCGCGGCGCGCCCTTGGCCGCCCGCCGTGGCCTGCTGCGCGATCTGCTGCATGCCGGCGATGCGCCGGAACTGGTGTTCAGCGAGCACGTGCAGGGCTCGGCGGAACACGCCTTGGCCGCGAGTCTGGATGCCGGCCTGGAAGGCGTGATCAGCAAACGCGCCGATGCGCCGTATCGCGGCGGACGCAGCCAGAGCTGGATCAAGCTCAAGCACGTCGCCGACGAGGAGTTCATCGTGGTCGGGCATACGCCGCCGAACAACAGCCGCCACGGCTTCGGCTCGCTGTTGCTGGCGCGACCGGTCGCGGGCGGGCTCGAATACGTCGGCCGGGTCGGCAGCGGCTTCAGCGACGAGGCCTTGCGCCGCATGGCGACGCGTTTGCGTGGTCTGCATCGCAGCGAACCTGTGCTCGAATTGCCGGCGCACGTACCCTTCGCGCCGCGCAAAGTGCGCTGGGTCGAGCCCGAACTGGTGATCGACGTGCATTCGCGCGGACGCGGCAAGGAAGGACTGATCCGCCAGGCCAGCTTCGTGCGCCTGCGCGAGGACAAGCGTGCTGCCGACCTGAGCGCGGCGCTGGCCGATCGGCGAAAACCCGCGACAAAGGCCAAGGCCGGCGCGAAGACGGTATCGCCGCGTTCCAAGACTGAGGAAGCGCACACCATGACCGAAGCCAAGATCACCCATCCCGAGCGCATCGTGTTTCCCGAGCCGGGCATCAGCAAGGGCGAGGTCGCCGACTATTACCGCGCGGTATCGCGCTGGCTGCTGCCGGAGTTGATCGAGCGACCGATCTCGCTGCTGCGCTGTCCCGATGGGATCGCCTCGCAGTGTTTCTTCCAGAAACACCACAACGACAGTTTCGGTCCCGACGTGTATCCGGTCGAGTTGAGCGAATCGGCCGGCAAAGCCGATTACGTCTACGTTCGCGATATCGCCGGAGTGCTGGCGCTGGTGCAGATGAGTACGCTGGAGTTCCACCCCTGGGGCGCGCGCCGCGATGCGCCGGACAAGCCCGACCGGCTGGTGTTCGATCTGGATCCGGCCGAGGGCATCGCCTGGAACCAGGTCAAGCGGGCCGCGCGCGAGGTGCGCGATCGGCTCGCCGAAATCGGCCTGGACAGTTGGGTTCGTCTGTCCGGCGGCAAGGGCGCGCACGTGTGCGTGCCGATCCGGCGCGGCCCGGATTGGGCACAGGTCAAGGGATTTTGCGAGGCCTTCGCCGATGCGATGGTCGAACATGCGCCGCTGCGTTATGTCGCCACCGCTTCCAAGGCCGTGCGCAAGGATCGGATCTTCATCGACTGGCTGCGCAATGCGCGTGGCGCCACCAGCGTGAGCAACTGGTCGCTGCGCGCGCGCAGCGGCGCGCCGGTGACGATGCCGCTGCGTTGGGATGAGTTTTCGCGCAGCGGCGGTTCCGACGATTTCGATCTGGCCAAGGCCTTACGTCGCGCCTCGCGTCTGCGCGGCGATCCGTGGGAAGGTTTCGCCCAATCCAGACAGCGCCTGCCGTCGCTGTAGGCCACGGACGGCACGCGACTGCCCGGAATCAGCCATCGCGATCGTGCTCTTGCGTAGGCGAGGCTGAATCGTCCTTGGCATCGGTCGGCGTCGGCTTGATGCCGAACTTGCTTTCGGCAAAGTTGAGCACCACCAGCACCAGCAGAGTCAGCACCGCCGAGGCGAAGGCCAGCAAGTGATAGCGCAGGCCCGTGCTCGCGCCGATCACCGCGACCATCAGCAGCGAGGCGGCGGTGGTGATGCCGGCTATGTCCTTGCCGCCGCGCGAGGCGAAGATCGTGCCGGCGCCGATAAACGAGACCCCGGCCACGACGGCCTCGACCAGGCGCATCGGATCCATGTTGATCAGAAACGGCAGGTGGAAGCGCGGGTCCAACACCGCCAGCTGGCCCATGCCGATCAGCAGCGACGATGCGCCGGCCACCAGCATGTGCGTGCGGAAACCGGCCGGCCGGTTCTTGAGTTCGCGTTCGAAGCCGATCGCGCCGCCCAACACCATCGCATAGGCCGCGCCGCCGACCACCCATAACTGATCCATGACATGCATGAATGCGCTCCTGATGAGTCCGTCATGCGTTCGTATGTGCCGTTTCGCGCGTTCATTCATAACCACGCATCCGTGAGTCGCCCGTGACAGCGCCGCGCGCGGGGACGATGAATCGAACACTCAGCGCTAACGCCGCGCTGGCCTGAACTTAACTTCGTCGTGGGTAGCGTGGCGGTCGACCGCAAGCGACTCGACAAGCGATCCGAATTCTACGAACCCTATCGTCACGACATCGATTGGCGAATCGAATCATGAGGAGGCCGGCCATGCCCCGAGGCGACAAATCGTCCTACACCGACAAGCAGAAACGTCAGGCCGAACACATCGAGGAGGGTTATCGCAAGGATGGCGTTTCCCAAAAGGAAGCCGAGGAGCGTGCCTGGCGCACCGTCAACAAGCAGGACCACGGCGGCAAGAAGTCCGGATCCGGGCGCAAGGATCACCACTGACCTGCGACCGCCGCAGCCGCCCAAGTCACTAACGCGACCGCGCCGCATTCCCGCGTCCGATCGCGACCACCCGAGGACTCATCCATGAAAATCCCCTTCATCGCCATCGCCGTATTGAGCATCGGATTGTCCAGCGCGGCCTGGGCCGCGCCGCAGACCGCGGGCACCCGGGCCGACACCGATCCGGCGACCGCCGCGGCCAGCAACGATTCGGCGCAGCCGGTCAGCGATACCTGGATCACCACCAAGGTCAAGGCCGAACTGGTGGCGTCCAGCGACGTACCGGGCAGCGACATCAACGTGGAAACCGTCAATGGCGTGGTCAAGCTGTCGGGCAGCGTCGACAAGACGCAGGCCGACAAGGCCGCTTCGATCGCCAGGAACATCGACGGCGTCAAGAAGGTCGATACCACCGGCCTGATCGCGCATAAGAGCGCGCGCAAGTAAGCGCGCGGCGGTGGCGGATGCGGCGGGCCTTCGCGGCACGGCGCATCGGCCACCGCGGGTGCGTCGTTCGAGTCGGACCCGCGTGAGGGCCCGTCGCGGCTGACGCACCCACGATGCAGGCTCAGCGTATTTCCCGACCCGCCGACTGCCGGAGCATACAGATGACCCAGCACGCCGATCGTGTGCATACCGATCCCGCCGACATCGGCCGATTGCGTGTGTTGATCGACCGATTGCCGGACCAGGCGTGGGTGGAACTGGTGCTGATCGACGGCAGCCGGCAGGTCGGGTTCGTGACGGCGCGGCCGAGTCTGCAGACTTTCGTCGATGCACAGGGCGAGGAGGGCGTCAACGCGGTGTTGCGCCTGGACGATCCGAACATCGAGAACTGCACCAGTGAGAGCCGCACCAGTGAGAGCCGCACCAATTATTTGTGGGTCGACGAAATTCTGCAGGTCCGGCCCATCCAGTCCGCCGATCGCCCGTTCGCCCATTGAGCCGCGGTTTGCCGCGGCACCGATGCGGCACTGCGCCCACGATCGTCCGAGGAGTTCCACATGTCCACCTGCGACGTATGCGGAAACCAGTACGACAAATCCTTCACCGTCACCATGCACGATCGCGCCGGTACCTTCGACTCGTTCGAATACGCGATACACGCCCTGGCGCCGCGTTGCGCGCATTGCGAATGCCGCATCGTCGGCCACGGTATCGAACACGACGGGACGTTCTACTGCTGCGCGCATTGCGCCAAGCATGCGGGCGTGCATGCGGCGAGGGACCGGGTCTGAGCGCAGGTGCGCCGGCCTCATGAGTCCTGACCGCCTCATCGCGATCGGCGAAGGCGCCCGACCGACGGTCGCATCCGGCGTGGATTCTGCGGCATCGGGGTCAACGCCTGCGACGCGATTGCGCGATCATCCGGCCATGTCGTTTCTGCGCAGCAGCGAGCCCGAGAAAATCCACGGCGCCAGCGAAGGGCGCTGTTTTCTGTACGTGCTGCCCTGCGCCTACGAGGATTTGCTGAAACTGGGCTTCTCGCGCAATCCGCTGAGCAGAGCCCAGCAGTTGCAACCGCGTTATTTCGAGTTCTTCGATCTCGATCTTGCCTTCGCGGTGCAGACCGACCATGTGCGCGAAGCGCGTCGACTGGAATTGCAGCTGCGCCGCGCCCTGGCCGAACACAACGCGCCCGCGCCGCTGACCGTGCGCGTCGCAGCCGCTGGGCACAGCGAGTGGTATCGCGGCGCGTATCCGGCGCTGGAGAGTCATGCGCATGCATTAGCCGAGCAAGGCCTGATCGTGCACCGGCCGTTGCGCGATTGGCTGGCGTGCGAACTGGCCGGGCAGGGCGATCAGCTGTACCACCGCAGCCGCGAACTGATGCGGCAACTGCAGGGCGAGTGGGAGCTGCTCGATCAGCCGCCGCTGGCCGTACTGCGGCGCAATCTGCTCGACACGCTCGATGCGCACGCCGCCTTGGGCATCGAGCTGGCGCCACGTCTGCCCGAGTCCCTGCTGCGCTGGTATGGCCGCGGCTGAACCCGGACCCGCGCGCTTTCGCGCCTCACCGCTCCACGTTTGGGAGATATCTCATGACCCGACTCGACAAACCGATCCGACGCGAAGTGGAGATCGAAGGCAAGCTGTATACGCTGGCCATCGACCCGCAAGGCCTGAAGCTCACCGAGAAAGGACGACGCAACGGCTTGAACCTGAACTGGAGCGATCTGGCCTCGGGCGACGCGGCGCTGGCGGCCGCGCTGCAGGCGTCCACGGCCGCGTCCTGAGCGCGCGACGTGTTCAGTCGACCGACGGCGGACGCACGCGGAAGGCCAGACTGATACGCGGGTCGAGCACGCCCGGCTGCTTGGGGATGCCGTGATCGTAGTGATGCTGCGACGCATGGCTCATCACCACCAGGCTGCCGGCGTGCAGTTCCATATGCCAGACCGGGTGCGGCGCGCGTTTGCCGCGCAGGGTCATGCGTCGGGTCGCGCCCAGCGACAGCACCGCGATGGGCTGGCGCGGCACCAGATCGTGCAGCTTGTCGTTGTGCGGGGCGACGCTGTCGCGGCCGTCGCGGTACAGATTCAGGCCGACGCTGTTGAACGGCGCGCCGAGCACGGCGCGAACGCGTTCGGCGGTCGGCGCCAGCATCGGCGGCAGCGCGTCGCGATCGAGCCGGTACGACGCCACCCGCCGCGGCACCTCGACCAGACGCTCGTACATCATGCGCTGCTGCGAATTCCACGCGGCCTGTCGCCACATCACCGCGAACAGATCCTCGCACCACTCGCGCCCGAACACGCCCGGCATATAACGCACGCCGCCTTCGGCGTCGTCGACGGGCTGCTGCGGATCGTGGTCGAACAAAGAATTCTGGTGCATAGGCGGGGCAGGGTGCGCGCGTCCGGTCGCGCCGGATGAGACGCGAGCGGGCCGGGTCGTATCGTCGAGAGGGCGACGAATCGCGCCCGGCCCAAGTGCGCCGCAACCATGTGTCGCCGGCCCTCAGCCAGCGAGCGTCTTGCGTTGCTCCAGTTTCGGCAGGAACCAGGCCAGCAAGCCGATCGCCGGAAGGTAAGCGCAGATCCGGTACACCGCCTCGATGCCGATGTGGTCGGCCAGCTGCCCCAACGCGGCCGCGCCCAGCCCGCCCATGCCGAAGGCGAAACCGAAGAACAGGCCGGCGATCATGCCGGTGCGGCCGGGGATCAGCTCTTGCGCGTACACCAGGATCGCCGCGAACGCCGAAGACAACACCAGACCGATCACCACACTGAGCACCGTGGTCCACAGCAGATTGGCGTGCGGCAGCATCAGAGTGAATGGCAGCACGCCGAGGATCGAAAACCAGATCACGTAGCGCCGCCCGATGCGGTCGCCGATCGGCCCGCCGAGCAGGGTGCCGGCGGCGACCGCGGCCAGGAACACGAACAGATGCAACTGCGCACTTTGCGCGGTGAGATGGAATTTCTCCATCAGGTAGAACGTGTAGTAGCTCGACAGGCTGGCCATGTAGAAATACTTGGAGAAGATCAGCACGCCCAGTACCAGCAAGGTCGCTACGATGGTCTTGCGCGGCAGCAGCACCGGCGCCGCCGCGCCGTGGCCTTTGCGCTGCGCCGGGATATTGGCGCGATACCACAGGCCGACGCGGCTGAGGATCACCATCGCGGCCAGCGCGGCGAAGCCGAACCAGCCGACGCTGCCCTGGCCGTGCCGCATCACGATGTAGGCCGCCAGCAGCGGCCCGAGCGCCGAGCCGACGTTGCCGCCGACCTGGAACAGCGACTGCGCCAGGCCATGGCGACCGCCTGAGGCCATGCGCGCCACGCGCGAGGATTCGGGATGGAACACCGAGGAACCCGAACCCACCAGCGCCGCGGCCAGCAGCAACATCGGGAAGCTGGTCGCTTGCGACAGCAGCAACAGCCCGGTCAGGGTGAAACCCATGCCGATCGACAGCGACCACGGCATCGGCCGCTTGTCGGTGTAGATGCCCACCAGCGGCTGCAGCAGCGAGGCGGTGACCTGGAAGGTCAGGGTGATCAGGCCGATCTGTCCGAAATCCAGATTGAACGACTGCTTGAGCAGCGGATAGATCGCCGGCAGCAGCGACTGGATCATGTCGTTGAGCAGATGGCACACGCTCAGCATCGCCAGAATCGGCAAAGCGATCTTGCCGGCGCTCTCGGCGGCGGGCGCGGATGCGGCCTGGAATTCGGGAATTTGCGGGGTCGCCGGGCTGTCGGCGAACTCGGCCGGAGCGGCCGCGGAAGGGTCCAGGGTGGTCATCGGCTCGACATCGGAGAGGGACGGTGCGCCGTTCAGTAGACGCCTCCTTGATCCTGCCCGCACTATCATTCAGGTCAACAATCTTCGAGAACGGGCCAATGCGCAATGTTCATGCGGTCCTGGCCGATTCGTTGCCCGGCCGCATCGTCGCTACCTCGAACGAGTACCCGAGCCATCACCGCATCGCCCGCCACAAGCACCGGCGCTCGCAACTGCTGTACGCCGCACACGGAATCATGGTGGTGGGCACCGAGACCGGCCGCTGGATCGTGCCGCCCGAGCGCGCTTGCTGGGTGCCAGCGGGGATGAGCCACGACGTGCACGTGCTGGTGCAGATCAGCACCCGCAGCATCTACATCGACCCGGAAGTCAGCGCGGCGCTGCCGCAGGACTGCCGGGTGATCGGCGTCGCGCCGCTGATGCGGCAATTGCTGCTGGAAACCTTGGACCTGCCGCTGCAGGCCGAAGCCGGCAGCGGTTCGCGTCCGGATCTGATCTATTCGTTGATCGTGCACGAGATCGAACGCGCGCCGGTGTTGCCGCTGGACATACCTTTCCCGGCCGATCCGCGTCTGGCGCGGCGATGCCGGGCGTATCTGGCGCATCCCTCGCCGCACGACGGCATCAACGATTGGTGCCGCGATCTGGCGATGAGCCGACGGACCTTCACCCGTCGCTTCCGCGCCGAAACCGGTACCAGTTTCGCGCAGTGGTGCCGGCAGGCGGCGATCTTCGCCGCCTTGCCGCGATTGGCCGCGGGCGAGGCGATCACTGCGTTGGCGATGGATCTGGGCTACGAGAGCGCTTCGGCGTTCACCACGATGTTCAAACGCCTGATCGGCATGCCGCCGAGCCGTTATCTGGCGATGTCGCAGCCGTTGCCGCCGCCGAGTCTGCGTTCGGCGATCGCGACCATGGATCGCTGATGGGTATTCCTTGCCGTTGCCAAGATTTTGTTTTGGTTCCGGCTTGGCGGCGCAAGTAACTCTCTACTGCGAGTCAGTTGCGCCGCCAGGCCAGAGCTGATCAAAAGCATAGGCATAGACAAATTTCGGCGCACGTGCAGTGCGCCGTCCTCCGGTGTCCGTTTGTTGCGAGTTACAGGCGCCGCCGGACCAGAGCTGAAACACAAGCGAAGGCAAGGCAGGCTCCGGTGACGGTTGCCAGCGCCTCAACCCACGGCCTTGGCCGCCTCGTCGATCAACGCCGCCACCTCGGCCGGCCGCGAGGCCAGTGATGCATGGCTGGCATCCAGCGCGATGACCTTCTTCGCATTCAAGCGCGCCGACATACGCTTCTGATTCTCCGGCGCGATCATGCGGTCCTGACTGGAGATCTGATACCAGCTCGGCTTGGAGCGCCACGCCGGCTTGGCGATGGTGTCGCCGAAGGTGCTGGCCAGCGGCGCTTTCTGGGTGACGCCCATGATCAGCCCCTCGTCGGCGCTCAGGTCCTGGCAGAAGCTGTCGTGGAATTTGTCCGCCTTCAGCCACAGATACCCGTCGCTGTCCGGCGCCAGATTCGGCGCGGCTTCGGGCAAGTGTTCCTGGGTGATGCCGCCCGGGCTTTCGCCGGCGTCCGGCGCGAACGCTGCGATGTAGACCAGGCCGACCACGTTGTCGTGATTGCCGGCTTCGGTGATGACCGCGCCGCCGTAGGAATGGCCTACCAGCAGCACCGGGCCGCCGACTTGGGCGAGCATCTTGCGGGTGCGTTCGGCGTCGTCGGCCAGGGACGTCAGCGGCAGTTCGACCGCCTTGATGTCGCTGTAGCCCTTGCGCGAAAGCTCGACGATGGTCTTGCCCCAGTGCGCTGCGCCGCCCCAGAAGCCGTGTACGAGAACGATGGTGGGTTTGCCGCTCATGATTGTGTCCTAAGTGATGGCGCCAACGAACGCTGGGATGGGCGACCGCCGGTTGGCGAGGAGCGATCACGCCGTACCCGCGACCGCGCGGCCGCGAGTCGCCGAGAATTCCATGGCGACAAACTAGGCGGCGTGAATTTGGTGCTGCAGTCTGGTTGTAGCGGGCCGGCGCACCCGGTCGCGAGGTAGCCTTCGATTCCCCCTGTAGGAGCGGCGCGAGCCGCGACCGCGACATCGCGCATACGAGGTAAGCCAGAGGTCGCGGTCGCGGCTTGCGCCGCTCCTACAGGGAGATACGAAACCTCGCGGTGGCGGGTTATTTCGCGATCAGCAACAGCAACGAGCGCGCTTGCAGGCTATAGCTGGTGTTCTCTGCGCCGATCAAGGTCTCGCCGCCGGGCACGGCGACGGCGTTCGGGCCTTCGTTCCAGGTCGCGGTGTCGGTGACGCGATACCACTGCTTGCCGATGCCCGGCCAGGGCAGGACGAAGTTCACCGCGCCCGACCAGCCGTTGTAGGCGACGTAGATCGCGCTGGCGCTGTCGCCGAATTCGCTGCCGTCGATGCGCCAGGCCAGAGCGTGGTTGTC
Source organism: Lysobacter sp. CA199 (assembly GCF_052078715.1). Taxonomy (NCBI): domain Bacteria; kingdom Pseudomonadati; phylum Pseudomonadota; class Gammaproteobacteria; order Lysobacterales; family Lysobacteraceae; genus Lysobacter; species Lysobacter sp. CA199. The sequence continues at coordinate 23,733 of NZ_JBQJIL010000002.1, forward strand.
GCTGCCGTTGAAATAGGCGGCATCGGCCTGGGCGCCGTCGGGCTTGAACCAGCGCAATTGCTCCATCACGTTGCCGTTGCCGTCGCTGCCGGAATAGAAACCGGCCGGCCGCAATGCGGGATGCGCTTTGCGGAACGCAATCAGGCGTTTGCTGTAGGTCTCGTGATCGGCCTCGATCGCGCTGCGCGTCCAGTACAGCCAGTTCGCCGCCGAGTCGAGGTTGTAGGTGTTGTTGTTGCCGAACTGGGTGCGCAGGGCCTCATCGCCGCCGGTGATCATCGGCACGCCCGCGCTCAGCATCACGAAGGCCAGGCCGGTGCGTGCGGCCTTGCGCTGCTCGGCGACCACGCCGCCCTGATCCCAGCTGATGTTGTGGTCCTCGCCGCCGTCGGAGGGGCCGTAAGGCCAGGGCTGGTTGTTCTGCTTGCTGTTGTAGGCGTACAGATCGTTCAAGGTGAAGCCGTCGTGGGCGACCATGAAGTTGACCGAATGCCAGGGCTTGCGGCCGTCGTCGCCGTACAGGTCGCTGGAACCGGCGAAGCGCGAGGCCAAGGTGCCCAGCGTCACCGGCTCGGCCCCGAGCTTGTTCTGCTTCTTGCGCAGCGCATCGCGGTACAGGCCGTTCCACTCGGCCCACGCGGCCGGAAAACCGCCGACCTGATACGAGTTGCCGCCGATCGCCCAGGGCTCGGCGATCAGGTCCACGCCGGCGCCGCCCGCGGCCGGGCGCGGCGGCAGTTCGGCGCCGATCCGGTTGATCGCGTTGCCGCTGTCGTTCCTGTCGAAGTTGAAGCAGCCGTGCTGGCAACTGTTGCCCAGCACCGAGGCCAGATCGAAGCGGAATCCGTCCACGCCTAGCGCATCGCGCCAGTAGGCCAGCGAATCGACGATCAGATTCTGCGCGATGGGATGGCGGGTGTTGTAATTGCCGCCCACGCCGGTGTTGTCCCAGGGGTATTGGTAGTCGGCGCTGAGCGAGTAATACGTCGGATTGTCCAGGCCGCGGAACGAAAGCAGGTTGTAGACGGTCTTGCCGTCGGTGCCGCTCCACGGGCCGCCTTCGCCGGTGTGGTTGTAGACGACGTCGATGTAAATTTTGATGCCGGCGTCGTGATACGCCTTGACCATCGCCTTCCATTCGCGGGTCGGGCCGCCGGCGCTCTTGTCGAAGGCGTATCGGCGGTCGGGCGCGAAGTAGTTCAGGGTCATGTAGCCCCAGTAGTTGTCGTCCGCGGTTGAGTTCGGATCGACGTCGTTCTGATCGTTCTGAGTTTCCTGCACCGGCAGGAACTCCACCGCGGTCACCCCCAGCGCGGCCAGCGCCGCGGCTTTGCGCGCGGCGCCCTTGTAGGTGCCGCGTTCGGCCGCGGGTACGCTGTCGTCGTTGCGGGTCAGCCCGCGCACATGGACTTCGTAGATCACCTCGTCCTTGAATGCGCGCGTGGGCTTGCTGCCGACCGAAGTCGTATCGGCGGGCAGGGCGATGCTCTTGCTCGCGCACGGCCCGCTGTCCTTGTTGCGATGGCTAGCGCCGGTGGCGTAGACGGTTCCGTCGGTGCAGGCCGCGGTGCCTGGGTCCTGGCTGATCTCGCGCGCATACGGATCGATCAGCAGTTTGTTGGGATTGAAGCGATTGCCCGTGGCGTCGACGTCGCTGACGAAACCGCTGGCGCTGCCTTTGGTCCAGGCCGCGTTGTAGGGCCAATTGGGCCCCCAGGCGCGATAACCGTAATACACCGTGCCGGTGATGCCGTAGCTGTTCTTGATCGTGGCCACCGGCACCGAGGCCGACCAGACCTGGCTGGCGGCGTCCTTGCTCAGCAGCACGCGTGCGACTTCCTGCGCGCCGGTGGCCTGCTTGTACAAGAACACCTCGACGCGGCTGGCGCGCGAGGAGTAGACGCGGAAGTTGAGGTTGGTCTGTGCCGCGTCGTAGCGTGCGCCGAGTTGTTGCGCATCGATCGCCGCCCGCGCGGCCGGCATCTGCGCCGCCGACAAGGCCAGGCACAGCATGGCGACGCCCCTGGAATTGAGCCCGTTCCACCACTGCACTGCCTTGCGCATCGCCGCATACTCCCTGATGAGGTCCAAGCGCGCGGGGCGCGCGTGCCGGCTCACTCTACGCCCGGGATCGGCCGCACAAAGGCCATTGCAATCGTATTCAATGGGCGTGTTTCCGCGTTCAGTCACGCTTCGCGGACGGTGGTGGATGGTTCCAATGGATCTGCTCGATCCGTCCATCGAAGCCCTGTTTCACCGGTATCGGAAAGAACGGCGCGAGCCGTTCGATGTCGCCGACGTCGTAACGCAGCGGCGGCAGCAGCGCGCGCCGTGCCGGCACGATCACGGAAATGTTGTAGCCATAGGTCTTCAGCCGCGCGTCGCGGCAATCGATGCCGGCCACGACCAGGTTGTACAACAGCAATCCGGCGTTCCATAGCGTGAGATGGCCGCCGACGATGCGCGACCGCGCCGGCGGCACGGTGATCGCCAGCCAACCCTCGTCGGCTGCGAAACCGAGCAGGCGCTGCAGGAACGCGCCGACGTTGGTTTGATGCTCCAGCGCATGCGAGCACCAGACCACATCGAAGCGCCGGTCGCTGCGGAAATCGGCGAAATCGCCGACGAAGTCGGGGCGATGGCCCCGATAGGCTTCGAAGGACACGGTGGTGACGTGTTTGCCGTGCGCGGCGAAATGACGCGCCTGGCGCCCGTCGCCGCAACCGACGTCGAGCACGCTGTCGAACGCATAGTCGCGCAGCAGCAACGACAAGGCTTGATCGCCCAGCCAAGGCGCCGCCGGTTCGCGCTTGCGGCCCCGCGGCGACGGTTTGCGAACCGAATACGGCGAGCATGTTTTCATGCGACCGCCCGGGCATCGCCGTCGCGGACATCGCCGCTCGCTTCGGCCGCCAGGCGCAGGTTCGCCCGCACCCATGCGTCGAAGCCGTATTCGGCGCATTGCGGTGTCAGGCTTGCGCGTCGCTGCGCCCATCGTTCGCGGCGATCCAGCACGGTTTCGATCGCCGCGCGCATCGCATCGGCATGGTCGACCAACAGCCCGCGCTCCTCGTCGGCCAGCAGTTGCGGGGCCCAGCCGACGCGCGCGGCGATCACCGGCACGCCGGCCCGGACCGCATCGAACAAGGGCCAGGGGCCGCAATCGGTACTGCCGGTGACGACCACCGCATCGAAACGTCCTATCCACTCGCCGACACGCGCCAGCGGGCATTGCGCCAGCGTCCGGTACGCGCAATCGACGCCGGCGCGGCTGAGTTCGCGCATCGCCGCGTCGAGTCGTTCGCCGACCAGCACCACGCGCGCGCGTCCGCGCAAGTCGCGCGCGGCGGCGATGAAATCCGCCAGGCCGCTGGCATCGGCCGTATCGAGGCCGCCCCTGGTGCACGGCCGGCCGACCCAGGCCAGGGTCGGTAGTGCAGCGCCGGATGCGGGCTGCGCGACGCCCGGATTCCAGCCGACCGGCTGCAGCGTCCATCGCCGTTGCGACAGATCGATGCCGGCCTGTTCCAGCACCGCGCGTTGATCCGGATGCGCCAGCATCAGTCCCGCGCAGCGCGCCACGTCGGCGCGCGCGCCGTCGCGGCGGTACAAGGCCGGCGCGCCGGAATCGTGCAACTGCACCACGCTGCGCATCGGCTCGGGACTGCGGCCGGCCTCGCTGGCGCGCAGGAAAATCCAGGCGCGCGCCTGAGCGATGGGGCGCTCGCTGGCCACGATCCGGTAACCGGGCTGCGATTGCGCGGCCAGCGCCTGCTTCCAATGTTCGAACAGCCAGCCTTTGTTTTCGGCGACCACGTTGATGGTCGGCGCGGTCTCGGCCGAGACCCGGACGGGCCGCGTGGGCGGGCGCGGCACGAGCCGCGGAATCACCGAGCCGGCGCGCGCCAGCGGCCGTTCGCGCAGGGCCAGTTCCAACAACGCCGACACCCGCGTCGGATCGGCGGCGTCGGCCAGAGTGAACTGATGCGAGATCAGATGCCAGGTGTAGGCGCGGCGGCAGGCCACCGATTCGGGCGCGCTCACGCTGGCCTGCAGCAAGGACCAATCCTGCGGCACCTGAGTCAGGAACGGCTGCACCGGCGCTTGCGCGGGCCAGACGTTGCGTCCGAGCACGATCGCCGGCACGTCCCACAACAAACCGTCGTGAGCGACATTGCTGTTGAGAGTAAGGATGCCGCGACAGGCTCCGCTGCGCAGCATCTGATGGACGTTGCCGCGGCTTTGCGGCCACAGCAGATCCTGGCCGCGGCGCAGCCTCAGGCGAAGATGACGGTTGACGGTGCGCGCATCGGCCGGATGCTGTTTGTAGATCACCGGCCACGGCGGATCCAGCTGCGAGACGTGATCGATCAAGGCTTGCATGCCGCGCAATTGCGCCGGTGCATGGCGGACGATGTTGGTGTCGGATTCGATCTGCAGCGGTACCAGCAGGAACTGCGCCGGCAGCGCGGTCGATTCCGGCCGGTTGGCCTGCATGTATTGGTAATAACCGTCGAACTCGGCCGCCTTGATCGCCTCCAGCCGGCGTTGCAGCGCGGCGTCTTGCTCGGCGGTCAGCGCTTGTCCGTTCCACACGAACGGCGCGGCATGCGAATCGGCATTGATGCCGCATGGACTGATCTGGTAGTCCGAACGCGGCAGCCAGCCGTGTTCGCAGTACAAGGTGGGGCCTTGGGTGGTATAGCCGCGCCCGTTCCAGACGATCGACAGCACCCGCGGATTGTTCGCGGTGAACCGGGGATCGCGGCTCACCGAGTGACCGAGTCCGGCGATGCTGCGCGCCAGCGCGTCGAGCAGACCACCGACCATGCCGCCGGAACGTTTTTCGATCGCGACTTTCATTAGCGGACTCCTTGCCGGTGCGGCGGGCGGAATGGACGGGCGGGGCGGTGCAGCCGCCGAGGTGTGCGGCGCAGCGAATCGCCGCGCGGCCGCGACGGCGTCCTCGCGTTCTTGCGCACAGAGCGGGTCGATCCAATCGTGGTCGAGGGCGGCGCGCGGCAGTTGAGTCAGGCGGCTGATCGGACTGAGATTGACCAGTTCGATCCCGCGTGCGCGCAAGGCTGCGGCGAGCTTGCCGTATTGCGCATCGATCTCGCGCAACCGCCCGGTCAGCGGATGGCGGCCAGTGGCTGCGAAGAAATGGTCGTCGGTGAAATCCACGCCGATCAGGCCGATACGGCGCGCACCCATGTAAGCGGCCAGGCAGACGGCGACGTAGGGTGAGTTCTGGGTGTAGTTCAACGCGCCGTCGGTCTGCGGCCCGATGCCTCCGTACTGACCGAGACGGAAACGCACGACCGGCGGACGTACCGCCCCCAATTCGATCTGGGTGAACAGCGCTCGCGCGTTGGAGTGCTCGACGTAGCGAAAACGGTCGTGCTTGAACTGTGAGCGCGGATTGAGCACGACCAGATAGGTTGGATCGAAACACCTGCCCACGTCGTTGACGCCGATGGAGATCGATCCCAGCTGCGGCGAATGGCTGGTCAAGGACTGGCCGCAGCCGCAGACAATCACGGATTGGCCCGCGTGCGAATTCTTGAACGAGTTCAGGGCATCGGCGTTCATCGCTTGCTCCGCGTCCGCCCGTGCATCCCGAGCGCCTCAAGGTTTCGCCGGAGGTTCATTGAGTACGACCTTCTTGTTTCCAACGATCGTTTGTATCTTCGCTTTGTAGTTCTTTATTCCAGCGTCTTTCGCCCTGACTTCCATGCGAGCGATGAAAACCGTGATGGTGGGGTAGCGGCGCCCTTGCTTGATGAGCTCGATCAACTTCGACTCGCTGGTGATCCTGGCTCGTGCAATTTCTGTGCTGGAGCTGAAGTTCAAGCTGATCACCCGGTCCTTATCGAGTTGCGGATCGGGAACCGCCGCTTGCGAGAAGAACGAGTACTTCTCGTTCTTCAACCACTTCGGAGAAGCGCTCGCGCCTTTCCAGAAATACAGGCCGGACTGGCCGCGCACGCGCTTGGCGAAGTTGCCTGCCATGGTGACGTCGACCTTGACCCAGACGACGTTCTTGATGTTTCCCGACTTGGCCTTGGCCAAGGCCTTGGTGGAATGTTCGAACGCACGGAACGGACCAGTGTTGACGCTGTTGGGCGCGGACACCAGATTGGCCGCGATGCCCTTGCCGCCCAACTGCTCGGAAATGACGTGCATCTGCACCCACTTGTCGGTCGCCGTGGTAAGGCCTGCGTCGTACACTTCCTTCCATCCCGGAGTTCCTGTATTCGGGCCCTGCGACGGCTTGCTTCCGGATTTTGCGTCGCCGACGATGTACTCGATGGTGTGCGAGGCGTTGTCGGGTTCGGTCGATTTGGGATAGTCGCTCGCCTTCGGCGGCCCACCGGCCAGCGCAGCGAACGCGGCGCTGACCTTGGCCAGTTCGCTCTTCACCTGCTGGCGTCGGGCCTTTTCAGCCAAGTTCTTGGCCAGCGGAGTGAAGATGACCCGCTTGGCCCGATCGAATACCGAACGGGCGGTCTGCAGATTCTTGCGTCCTTGTTTGTCGTCGGCAGCCATACCTTTTTCGCGCGCGTCCAAGTACGCCTCGACCGACATGAGATCGGACTTGACCGACATCTTCGCGGTGTCGCCGGTTCCCTGGAACAGCACGGTGTGGCTTTCGCCATCGGCGTTCTTGAACGGACTCTTCTCCTTCCACCAGTCCACCAACGCGGCAGCCTTTTCCTTGAGCTTGTCGAGGAACTTGCCGGCGACTTTCTTGATCCAGGCCACCAAAGAATCCATGGCCTTGAACACCGGCGCGCGGATCTTCTCGATGATGCCGTTTATCTTGCTGGCGATCTTGCCCAGCCCGGCGAATCCGGCCAGGAAGTTGATCGCCAACGACAACAAGCCCTTGAGGATGGACTCGACCTTGTTCGCTGCCGCGTCGGTCTTGCCGGCGGCGATGGCGATGATGGAATCCAGGAACGCGGTGACCACCTGGATGATCTTGGAGATCTTCTGCACGAACACCATGATGGTGTCGTAGATCGACACGATCGCCGAGATGAAGCCGGCGCCGGGGATGAACATCGCCACCAGCTTTGGAATGGCTTTGGTGACGATGGCCTCGATCACCATGTCCATGATGCCGCTGACGACCTTGTCCTTCTGCGCGATCAGCTCTTCCTTGATCTGTTCCCAGGCCGCAACCGGTCCCTTGGTCACCAGCGTCACCACGATATCGAAGCCTTTCTCCATCGCCGCGACCACCGGTTCCCCGAAGGCGTTGACCATGCGTTCGCGCAGGTTGGCCCAGGTCAGGCCGAGTACCGAGAAGGCGAACTTGACGATCTCGCCCAGCGCCAGGGACTTGGGAATGTAGACGCCGGTCAGCGATCCGGTGAGCCAATCGACCAGGCCGTCGGTGAGGTGAGTGCGGAATTTGTCGGCGAACTTCTGGAAGCCCTGCTTGCCGGCCTTGACCAGATTGCGCACGAATGGAATCGGGTTCTTGAGAATGCTCTTGAGCGCCGCGCCGGTACGCTTTACATAGCCCAACGCGCCCGGTGCGACCACCGAGAAAATGATCTCCAGCAGGTTCCACACCGCATTGCCCGCCCACGAGACGAAGCGTCCCAGGAAGGTGCCGAACACGCCGACCAATTTCGCGAAGGCGCGCGGAACCAGAATGATATCGACCAGCTCCAGCGACTTGAAGGCGGCGACGAAGGTCGGCGGAATCTGCAGCACGAACCCGACCAGATCGCTCATCGCGCCCTTGAACCAGGCCCAGGCCTTGGGGATCGCGCCGGACTTCTGCATGTTCTGCCAGACGTCCTGTTGGCCGATCAGCTTCATGAAGCCGCCGATCAACAGATCCGCGGTGCCGGTCACCGGCTCGCCGGTAATCGGGTCCTTGCCCATCACGCCCTTGAGCAGGTCGTAACTCGGGCGGCCTTCGGCGAGTTTGGCGATCGGCTTGAGGATCGCGTCCTTGATGAACTGGACGATGTCGGTGACGAAGTTCTTGACGAAGCTCTTGAGCTGGTCGATCGGCGCGGTGAAGATCTTCTTGGCGCGATTCCACACTTGGCCCGGGCGGAACAGGTCGCGCCAGCCCAGCGAGTCGAGAAAGTCCATCAGCGCCTGCTTGAACGCCGATCCGACCATGCCCAGGGTTTTGATCTGCGCAGCGGCCCAGTTGGCGACTTTCTCGAAGATGCCGCTGTTGTCCAGCGCCTGGGTGATCAGGCCGCCGCCGGGAATGAATTCGATCACCGCGCGCAGGATGTTCGCCGGGCTGGCCTCGACCCGGCTCATGTTGATCGGGTTGACCCCGAGCACGATGGTGAACATGCGGAAGCCGGGAATGATGTTGGCCTTGTCGGCGATGAAGTCCAGCACCGTGTCGATGCCCAGCCGCTGCACCTTGGGCGGCGCGGTCTGGCTGATCTGCGGCGAGGCCTGCCGCTGCACCACCGCGCGCTGCTGGATGGTGTGGGTGAGCTCATGGGCGATCAGTTCGCCGCCATCGAGACTGTCGGGCCGGAACTCGCCGCCGCCGAAGAAGATGTCCCGGCCGTAGGCGAACGCGCGCGCGGACAGGCGCGAGGCCAGCTTGGCGCTCTTGCCGTCGGTATGGATGCGTACGCCGCTGAAGTCCGCGCGGAAGCGCGGCTCCATGAACTGGCGCAATTTGGGCGGCAGCGGCGAACCGCCGCCGAGGCTGGCGCGGATTTCCGCTTCCACGTCCGCGTCGGCGTGAGTGGGGCCGCCGCCCTTGCGTTGCACTTGCGGGGCGAAGTGGCCGATGTCGTCGGTGCGGTTCGCCAGACTGCTGCGATGCACTTGCGCGCCGACGCTGGCCCGGGGTGACGCCGATTCGGCCGGTGCCTGCATGCTCATGACCGCGCGAGCGACGCTGTCGGCCTCGCGTTCGGAGGGGTCGCTGCTGGAGGACACCTGCATCTGCGCCTGCACGCCGGACGGCAAGGCGCTTTGCAGCGCCGGCACTTCCTCTGGACTGCGCGGCGACAGCAGCGTGCTCAGACGGCGGCCGACATCCGGCGCAGGCGCGGCGACCGTGCGCGCCTTGCGCGCCGGCTGCGCCTCGTGCGCGGCACGCACCGCGACCACAGGACTGGTCGCGTGGGCCGAACGGGTCGGCGCGGAGGCGCTCATGGCTCAGGCGTTCGCCGCCGGCCGTTCCGGCGGCCACGGGCGCAAAGGACATGCGCCGCCGTGTTTACGGTACTCGCGCAGCAGCGAGGCATGCATGTGCGCGGTGCGCATCGCCGCGCCGTCCTGCAGCGACAGCAGGCGCGCGTGCAGCACCACGTTGCGCCATTGCCCGCCGCTGAGCGTGCAACGCGTGGCGGCGTCCTGCAGCCATTGCTCGTCGATATCGGCCGGGCCCAGATGCAGGCGCAGGATCTCGTAGCGCCGCCAGGCGTCTGGCGGGCGGAAGTTGACCACTACGTCCATGCGCCGGGCGAAGGCGCGATCGATCCGGTCGGCGGCGTTGCTGGTGATCAGCACGATGCCCTGGAAAGACTCGATGCGTTGCAGCAGGAAATTGGTTTCCAGATTCGCGTAGCGGTCGTTGGACGAGGACACGTCGGTGCGCGCGGCCATCAGCGCGTCGCCTTCATCCAGCAGCAGCACCACGTCCAGTTCTTCGGCGGCGCTGAGGGCGCGGTCGAGGTTCTTTTCGGTTTCGCCGATGTACTTGTTGACGGTGGCGGCCAGGTCGATGCGGTACAACTCCTTGCCCAGTTGCGCGGCCAGGCGGCGCGCGGCCAAGGTCTTGCCGGTGCCGCTGGGGCCGGCGAACAAGGCGCGCACGCCCACTCCCGACGCGTCGGTGCCGGCGCTGTCGGCGGCCAATGCTTCGCGCCAACGGCAGCGCGCGGTCAGCGCATCGAGTTCTTCGCAGGTGGCCGCGTCGGCGGCCAGGGCGTGCAGTGCGCTGGAGGGTTCCAGGCGCGTGGCCAGGGTATCCAGACGCGCGTCCTGCAGGGTCCGGCAGGCGCGGCGCAGGTCGGTTTCCTCCGGCGCGTCGCGTCCGGCTGCGCGCGCGAAGCCCGCTGCGCTGGCTGCGACGCGGGCGATGCCGCCGCTGCTCAGCCGCCAGCGCGCGGCGAAATCTTGCAGCGCATCGAGCGATTGTTCGGGCAACGCTTCGCGCCAATGACGCAGGCGCTGCTCGGGTTCGGGCATCGGCAACTCGATGCTCAGCATCGGTCGCGAATCGACTTGCCGCCACGCGCCTTGGGCGCCGCTGACCACCAGCAACGGTGCGGTGCTCAGCGCCATTTCGGGCAGGTCACGGCGTTCTCCGGAAGCCAGATCGAGCCCGATCGCGGGCACGGCGTCGAGCAGGACCGACAAAACGCCGAACAATCGCCAGCGCGTCGGGTCGTCGAGGACGGACGCTTGCGCGAGCAGCAGCGATCGGTCGAGTTCGCGCGCCAATGCGCCGGCCAGCGTCCTGCGGCCGTTTCTGGCCGGGCCGCGGATCAGCAGCACCGGCGCGGGCCTGGATTGCAGCAGCAGCGGCAAGCCGATGCAGGTCGCGCGCGTGGCCGGCGAGGCGATATAGGCGTCCAGGTTCGGCAAGCGTTCGATCGGTACGAACCGCAGCCACGACTCGGCGAGCACCGGTGCCCGCAGCGCATCCCACACGCTCGGCGGAACCGACACACTCCAGTCGGGGCGGGGCAGATCGGTATCGCCGGCGTTGAGCAGGCCCAGTTCGATCAGGCGTTGCAGGCTGGCGCGGACTTGCCCGGCGCGGTCGACGCCGTCTTCGGCATCGCGCCACCAAGCCATCAGCACGCCGATCGACGGGCGGCGCGAGGCGGCGCGCCTGCCGTCGACAGGTGTGCCGTCGCCGGGCGCGCCGTCGAAGACTTGGCCGAACCGCGGGTCTTCTTCGATCAGGCCGACGGCGAGCAGGAGTTCGACCTCCAGTTCGCTCAGACCGGCGTCGCGCAGGGCTAGCAAGGGCAGATGCCGGCCTTGCGCGCGGGCGAGGGTTTCCCACGCGCCGAGCGCATCGCGCCACACGCCGTGGAAGCTGCGGCCGGAAGATAGAGCGAGCGGCGCGGTGTTCGGCACGCACGCTCGCAGTTCTTGCGCATAGTCGGCCAGGAACGGATGCGCGCGCAGCGCCGCTTCGGTGCCGCCGGGGTCGGTGCAGACCTCGATCAACCGCGCGATCACGCCGAGCAAAGCCAGACGCAGATGAGTGGCGGCGTCGAACGGGAGGGCGGACAGCGGGGCGCAGGCGTCCATGACGGGCTCAGTCGTAGTGAAAGCGGATGTCGCGTCCGGCCGCGGGGACCCAGCCCGGATCGCGATCCAGGCCGGCCAGCCGCAGCGGCAGCGGCAACGTGTCGAGGGAGAAATACGCGTGGACGTACTGCAGATCGCAACGGACCCGCGCGTGTTGGCGGCAGACCCGATCGATCGCGGCGCTGCCTTGCGCGTCCATGCCGAGCGCATGCGCCAGGCGCGTGCGCAGGTACAACTGCAGGCAACACAGCCAACGGCGCGAGCGGGCGCGTGGCAGGACGAGCGGATCGCGGTGCAGACGTTGCAGCCGGGCGCCGCGGATGTCCGGGTATCGCTCGCTCCAGGCCGTGGCTTGGGCGAGAGGCGCGATATCGCGATCGCGCGCCAGATCCGCCAGGACGAAGCCTTGCGGGTGCCACACACACAGGCGTTGCCGGCCGGCGCGGTAATGCAGCCGATCGGTGCGGCTCCAGCCACCGAGCCAGTGATCGGCGATGCACCAGTCGTGCGGTGCGCGGAAGTCTGGGCCGACGGTGTCGGTGTCGGTGTCGGCGTGGCCAGCCAGCGCCGCCAGCAGCGGTGCGATCGGGTCGGCCCGCAGTTCCGCGCCGAACCAGTCGTTACCGATCCACAACAGCCAATCCCAGGGCGACAGCGGCAAATTCGCCGCGCGCGGCGCGGTGAAGTCGGCGTACAGGCCCAGGGTCAAGGCGATATTGAGCAGATAGAACAGTCCGCCGAATTCGCTGGCGACTTCGCTTTGCGTTTCGGTAATCGCGTGCCGCGGCGCTGCCGCGACGGGCGAGGGCATGGGAGCGATTTGCGCAGCGACGGCATCGCATCGGATTTCGGCGCGTACTTCGTCGACGGGCGCGGGGTGCGCCGGGTCTTCAACGTCGGCCTGTTCGCCAGGATGCGATGACGAAAGTGAAGCGACCTGCTCGTACGCTGCGAGCGCCTGGATCTGAGGCGGGTTGGAAGTCGGAAGCGGCGGCGGGCGCGGATATTCGCCGGTGGCCAGTGCGCCGTCTTCGACGCGCTGCTCTGAATCCGCGATGGTTCGCGCGGCGGACAGCGGCGCAACGGATGCAGACTCATGGCTTGAAGGGAGGTATTGCAGATCGGATGAATCGTCCGCCGCCGCCCAATCGGCAATGGCCGCGGCAAGCTGCGGCGTGCGCAGCCACTGTGGATCTCGTCGTGCGATCAGCGCATAGGCGAGCAGCCGGGTGGCTGCCGGTGTCAGCCGCGCGCCGAGCAGCTCGGGAACCTGCGCCAACAGGCGCCGGCGGGCGTTCGTCGCCGGATCTTTGCCGGTACCGATTTGCGCCGACGCTGCGCGTGCGGTATCCGATGCGTAGGTTCGTTCGCGCGCCCGCCGCGCGTGCGAACCCTCTTTGCGTAGATGCGTGTGGTCACGCTCAAACTGCGGCCGCTCAGGATCGGGCGCGTCGAAGCGATCCGCCAGCGGCGCGGCGTAATCCGCGGCCAAGGTCGCCAGCGACAACTTCAGGTCGTCCGCGGACATCCGCCTCATCCATGCAGGCCCCAGACCGTGTTCGGCGATCAGCGCGGTCGTGGCGACCAAGCTCGCGCCGTGACACAGCACCTGCGCGCGCAGCCATTCCTGCAAGGTCGCCGCACCGAGCGCGGCGTGCCACCACCATGGCCGCGACGGCCGTCCTTGCAGCCAATCGCGGATCAGACATGCGGCGAGCTCTCCTGCGCCGAACCAGATCGCCTCGGCCTCGGCTGCGCCTGGATCGAGCCACGGCCGGCGCGCGCCGCGGGCCAGTTCACCCACGCGTTGGTCGACTCGCTCGGCGACACGGTGGTCGCCGAGCGATGCGATGCTCAGCCGACGCAGGAACAACTGCGCGTCGGCCGGAAGCTCGCCGGGTTTCCAGTTCGCTCCGGCCAGCGCCCGCTCCAACCGTTGCCGCGCCGACAGCGCGTCGCCGCCGAAGCCGCGCAGCTTCACGCTGCGCAGCTCGGCCTGCTCGGAACCGCGACGCGATGGTTGGATCGACAACATGCTCGTCAGGATTCCTCTGCCGGCGTCACGGGCCGGACTTGCGCCGCAACAACAGGAACAGCAGCACCAGCACGATGAACGCGATCAGCCACCACCACCACTTGATGCCCGAGGCCGGCGGCGTGTCGGTTTCGCGGGCGACTACGCGGGTCTTGACCGTGGTCGAGCCGCCTTCCGGCACGACGACCTTGTAGTAGTTCGGCGCGATCTGCTGGGTTCCGTCCAGGACGGTGTCCCAGCCGGTCAGGGCGCCGTCGTGATGGACGAAGTAGCCGAACGAGGACTGCGGGTAGAGCAGGTGCCGGTTCTGGCCTTCCACGCTCACCATCGTGCCGCTGTCGCGGAACGCATGCACCACATAGGTCGGATACAGCTGGTTCATCACTTCGAAGTCGCCGTCCAGCGGCGGACGCGGCGGAATCTCCGAATCCTTGGGCGTGGGTTTGTGTGCGGCGACCGAGGGCCCTTCGCCACCTTCCAGAATCTCGCGAACCTTGGCGTAGTCGACCAGGGTCGGCTTGGGATCCGGGCGCGACACGCTCTTGGGCATCATCAGCTGCTGTACGTACAAGAACACGTCGCGTTGGGTCTTGCCGCCGCCGAGCGGGCTGACGCCGGCGACGCTGACCTGGGCTTCGCGCTCGAAGGTCGAGGCGTCGACAAAGTCCATATTGCGGTACACGCTGGACGGGTTGTAGCTCAGACCGCCGCCGCTGAGTTCGACCAGCATGCACTGGTGCGGGCGACGGATCGGATTGACGTTCGGACAGGTGGGATCGCCGGCCTGACCGGTGAAATCGCACCGCTCGGCCTGGGTCATCGTCCAATTGAAGTTGGGCGCGTTGTTCGCGGCGATCGAGGACTTGACCCCTGCGGAAATGGCGGCGTTGTTGGTCACCGGAGCGGGGTTGATCTGCTTCCACAAGGTGTTGGTGGGATCGGTGACATCGTTCCAATCGGGCTGCGTGCCCCAGTTGGCGATGCGGAAGGTCGCCGAGATCTTGCCCGGATCCACCTGCGCACCGGTTTCATTGTTGACCAGGGCGAAGAAGGTGTTGGTGCCGTTGATCTTGATCTCGTTGGGCCGGGCGATGCCGCCGCCGTCGGTGTTGGTGGTGCCCACGTCATTGCTGACCAGGCTGAGGGACTTCTCGCAACCCGGAGCGCCCGGTGCCTGCGCGATGTCGGCGAGCGGCCAGGTGTTGGCCGCCGGCATCGTGTTCAGATCGAACAAGGTGACGTCGGAATCCATGCTGTGGTAGACGACCGCGTTCGAAGGCTGGCTCACCTGCAGCGCATAGGCGATGCGGAACTGAGTGGTGCCCGGGGGCAGATACAGCCCTTTGTTGAAGGAGTCGGCGGGGGAGGCGACCAGCGGCAGACGCATATTGATCGCCCACTGTTGCGAGGCCTTGTCCAGCCATACCCGGGTGTTGGGCGTGAGCCAGGTCGGTGCGCTGGCCGTGTTGGTCCATGCGTCGGCGACGAAGGTACGCGTCTGGGTAAACACCGGCGGGGCCGCGTCGATGTTGGCGGCCACCGTGGTGAACGGACGCACCTCGAACATCACGTCGGGATCGCCGCCGGTGGAGAACGCCACGCGCAGAGAATCCAGGGTGGGATCGAGTTGGCCGTCGACCTTGACCAGCCATGACAAATACAACTGCTGCTCCGCGCCGCCTGTGCGCAGCACGCGGAAGGATGCGTGTTCGGAGGCGCCGGTGCCGAAACTGCGCGCGGCCGAGCCGCGCCAGCGCGGATCGTCCAGGCGCGGCCAGTAAGTGGGCTCACCGGCGGCGCTGTCGATGAAGTTGGGCGCGCCGGACAATGCGGGCACACCGAACGCGACCGGGACGCACAGCGCCGGCTCCGGCGCGCCGCCGGCGCGGATCGCCGGGGGATTGAGGCCCAGCACGAGGGTCGCGGCGAAGGCGAGCCAGATACCGCGCAAGCCTCGCCGGCGGGTGGTTGGATCGGGCATGTGGCGCATGCGGGAAGGCTGGTCTTTCATGGCAACACTCCTGATGGAACATTCCTGCGGGGACGCGCGTCTTCAGGCGCGCACGGTGTTGTAGACGGCCGAATACACGGCGGTATTGCCCTGACGCTGGATCCGGATCTGGATCTGCGCGTTGGCCGTCGCGGTGGCGGTCGCGGCCACCCGGTAGCTCAGCGGGCGCGCCGTGCTGCCGGTGGTGAGATCGCCGGGGTTGATCTGGATGGTGTCGATGGTTCCGTCGTCGAGGTTGATCGCCCATCCGGTGGCGCCGCCGAGCACGCTGCGCGTGATCGTGTAGATCCCGGCCACGGTGAACGTCGCGGTGAACGCCAACCTGCGGTTCTGTCCGCCCGGCACGGTCAGGGTGTTGCCCGACAACGCGCCTTGCGAGGCCAATGGATCGGCCAGCAGGCTGATGCTCTGATCCGGCGGCGGTGTCGGTGTGCCGACGACGAACTGGCGGATACCGCTGGTACCGGTGATGGTGGATGCGTCCGCGCTCAGCGTCACCCCGAAGGTGGTGCCGTTGGCGACCGCCGGGACGTTGGGGATCTGTATCTGCACGGTGGCCTGCTGTCCCGGGCTGAGGGTGATCTGGCGCGTGCTGAGTTCGTTGCCCAGTCCGTCGAGCACGCGCAGCTGCGAGTTCCACGCCGCCGCGTTGCCGGCGGTGTCGACCATTGCGGTCAGCGCCCAGGTCGCCAGGTTGTTGGTGCCGGAGGTGATGCGATAGAAAAAGCTCGCCGGTTGCCCGGGGACCACCGTGGCCGGCGTCACGCTCAGCCATTCGATGCTGATGTTGCCCTGCAACGGGTTCTGTTGCGGCCGCAACACCACTTGCCGCGTCACCGACTGGCTCTGATTGAACACCACCAGATCGACCACAGTGCCGGCTTCGAGTACGCCGGACACGTTGGGAATGACGAAACGCAACTGGGTGTCGCTCGACCCGGGCAACAGATTGAGCACCTGGGTGGCGTTGAGAAACACCCGCGCGGCGCCGGCGGAGAACTGGAAGTTCTGGCCGAGTATCTGCAGGGTGTCGCCGATGCGGTACGGGCCCGCCGGCACCAGTTGGGTAATCGCCAGACCGGTGCCGGGGCCGCCGGACTCCAGGGCCTGGATCCGCAACAACGCTTCGTTGAGCGTATCGACGATTCCGTTCCAGGCCGTGGCGCTGATGATGTCGCCCGGATTGACGCGTAGCAGCGGACTGGTCATGACTGGATCCTCTCAGGCGACGGTAGTCAGTGAGTTGCTGAAGTAATTGCTGAAGTCGGCACGCGCCAGGTCGAAGCGCGCGAGCGCCATTTCGGGCATCTGCCCGCAGGCGAACACCAGCAGCGGCTGCACGCTGCGTCCCTGGCTCATCGCTTGCACGGTCTGCCAGGGCCGGTAGATCCACAAGTATTCGCCGCTGCTCAGATCGGTCGGCGAGAACGCCAACGACTGGTGCTGCATCGCGCCGATCTGGCGCGAGTCGATGAACTGGGTTTGTTGCGCGCTGCCCGGTAGCGGACGCCGCGACACGCCCCAGAAGAACGCGGCGTCGCCGAATCCGCGCAACGGCGGGTTCTGCAGCGGCACCACGCCGAACGGCGGCAGGTAGCGGAAGTGGTCGCGCGCGCGCAGCGTCGCCGGGTTCGCACTGGCGGCGAGCAGATTGGCCAATTGCTGCTGGAACTGCGCGCACATGGCCTGCGCTTCGACCAGTCGCCGCGTCCGCGCCAGGAACGCGAACGAAGACAGTTCGGCCGGATCGAGCGGATTGCGCTGGAACGAGAAGCCCGACAATGCATCGGGTTCGAGCAGGCGTCGCCGCACCGACCAGGTGTCGACGAAGCCCAGGCCCGCGGCGGTCCAGTACACCAGCGCCAGCGGCACCTCGCAGTCGCTCAGTCCGGTCGGGCGCAACTCGTCGATCAGCCCGTAACTGGGCGGATCCACCCGCCAGGGATCGAACGCGCTGGCTTCGCGCGCTTCGATGCCGAAGCAGCGATACGCCAGACGATTGCGGAACAAGGGTGAGGACGGATCCAGGTCGGCGAAGCGCAGCGGATTGATGGCCTGCAGGCGGAACTGCACCGCTTCGACCGTGGCGTCGGTATTGCAGCGCACGTTGCCTGGATCCAACCCATTGCTCGGTGCGCGGCCCTCGTCGGATCGCGCCGGCGCGATGGTCAGCACGTACACGCCGGCGCCGGCGACGT
The DNA here is from genome assembly GCF_052078715.1 of Lysobacter sp. CA199. Classification (NCBI taxonomy): domain Bacteria; kingdom Pseudomonadati; phylum Pseudomonadota; class Gammaproteobacteria; order Lysobacterales; family Lysobacteraceae; genus Lysobacter; species Lysobacter sp. CA199. The sequence goes on from NZ_JBQJIL010000002.1 coordinate 41,251, forward strand.
AGACGCCGTCGGCGAGCGGATTGCATTGGGCGAATACGCACTGGCAGTCGCCGTCGCCGTCGTCGCCGTCGAAGCGGCGGGCGAGGGCGACGCTGGTGTCGGCGTTCAGGCGCAAGGTATGGCCGAGGCGATTGATCGCCAGGCCCGCGCGCACCCGCAGCACCGGCGCGTTGGGGCGGTCCAGGTCGGGATCGCGCGCGGCTTCCAGGCCGAACGCCACACCGTCGCCGATCGCCAGGCCCAGACGCGCATCGGCCTGTCGGTGCGCCTGTTGCTCGCGGCTGAGATCCTTGCCGGTCAGCAGGCGTCCGTTGAAGAAATTGACGTTGCGGATGCCGCCGTCCTTGATCGGCTGCTGCAACTGCAGGACATCGTCGAGTGTGCTCATGGCGGCCTCAGATGCTGGCGATCGAATGCCACTGCCCGACGCCGTCGGCGACCAGGGTCACGGCTTTCTTCTTCTTGACCGCCAACTCGGCCACGCCGTCGATGACGTCGCCGTTGGGTACGTCGGCGAGCAGGGTCAGGCTGGTGGCGTCGGCGTTCTTGAACACCACCTGGCGGCCGGCGTTGGCCGCGGTGGACGCGGGCAGGGCGATGGCGAGCTTGCCGCCGCCGAGTGCGATCAACACGCGCGCGCCGTCGCCGAGCGCGGCATCGGCATCGACGAACTCCACCGGCGATGCGGACGGCGGCAACGGTTCGGCGGGCCCTGGGCCTGCGAACATCTCCGCCATCGATCCGCCGAAGCCGGCATCGGCGCCGGTGCCGGCGCAATCGCAGCCGCACAGCGTCCATTCCTGCAGCAAACGCAGATGCGCCAGATACGGCCGCGCGCTTTCATCGATCAGCACGCCGGCCGGACTGCCGTCGACCTGCCACAGGCCGCTGGGCGAGCCGCCGCTCCAGACGATCTGCAATTCCACCCGGCCCAGCAGCAGGCAATCGGTGTCGGGGAACTGGGCGCGATGGCAGCGCATCGCCATCCACATCGGCCGCAGTTCGCTGATCCAGAAACCGAACGCGGTGCGCAGGAATTCGCACTGATGCTCGCGCGCCAGTTGCAGGCGCGGCGAACCCAGATCGAACAGGTAATCGCCCAGGGTCTGCTGCGAGGCCGGCGGCGACATCGGCGGCGACAGGGTCTGCGCGTCCAGCCACGGCTGCACCGCGCTGGACAGCGCGGCCAGCCAGCCGGACGGATCGGCGGTGAGCGGCGGGCTGGTGTCGAGGATCGACACGTTGGCGCGCAGCCAACGCACGAAATCGCGCAACGCGTCCTCTTCGACCTGGACCGGCGCGTGCTGGCGCAGTTCCAGGCGGAAATCATCGGCCACGCGCGAGGGCTTCATCAACTCGTCCTCGGAGCGGCACGGTTCGCCCGGGATCGGCACCGGCCGGGTCTGGCAATCGGCGTAGCAAAGCGTCAGATACAGCGACACCGCGCCGCTGGTGACCGTCGGCGGCGCGTTAGGCGGCAATCCCGGATCGAGCATGCGCGCGACCAACGCCGCGTTGTCGGGCTTGGCCAGCCAGCGATTGAGGATCGCACACTGGTCCGCGCCGACGCAGATCAGGCGTCCGCCCGGCGTCAGCGCCGTACCCGCCGAGACGTGCAGGCGCGGGCCGTCGCTGCCGCTTTCCTCCCATCGCGCGCGCAGGCCGCTGAGCGTGCCGTAGCCCAGCGCTTCGCGCGCCAGCCATTGGTCGCGCCCGGACAGGTAGGCGAACTCCTGTTTGAAGTCGTCCACGCCGAGCACCATGCCGCGCTCGTAATTGACGTGCTGCGAGGGATCGGCGGGCAGGCCCGTCAGTGTGGTCACCGGTTCGTTGCAGCAGCCCATGATTCGACTCCCTTGTTCGGTTTGCGGTGCTTGCGCTCAGCAATCCAGCGACAGACGGTCGCGCCCGTGCAGGCGCGCGGGACCGCCGATGAAACTGGCGCCCAGGTAGGCCCGGCCCACCACGGCATCGGGGATCAGCTCGCTCGCGCGGCTGCCGGCACCCAGTTGCGTGTCCAGCCCCAACCGCGCCTCGCCGACGCGGTTGAAGGCCCAGTAGAAGCGCACGTCGAACACGGTGTGCGCGGGTTTTTCCAGCTCGACGATGCGCCGCGCCAGCGCCAGCTTCTGTTCCAGCGCGTAGGGATCGGCGATCACGCTCGCCACCGGTAGCAGCACCGAGAAGCGGTGCGCGGTGCGGTGCATGGCTAGCAGTTGGCGTTCGAATTGCAGCCAGTCGGTTTGCGCGTCCAACGTCGCCGGCAGCGCATCGGGCACCGGGATCTGTTCGAAGTCGGCCCAGGCCGCGCGATACGCGCCGCGCAGGCGTTCGATGCGGCGGTAGCGGCGGGCGAGGAAGTCCTGCCACAGCCGGCGCTCGCGGGTTTGCGCGTTGCGCGCGCAGTGACCGAGCCAGTCCTCGCGCGCCGCCTGCGTCTGCGCAGGCAGCGCCGGCAGCCGCAGCGCGTCGAAGTCGGCGTAGTGACTGCCGTGGGCGCGGTTGAGCGCATCGATCTGCGGGTAGCGCGATTGCAGCAAGACGCGCCAACGTTGCCGTTCGGCGGCGCCCGCGGCGGGCACGAACCCCAGATTCGCCAGGGCGAAGCTGCGCCATTGCTGCGCGGCGTTCTCGTCGCCGGGCGGCGCCAGCGAGAACGCGGTGATCTGTTCCAGCGCGCTGGCCGGGCGGCCCAGCCAGGCGGCGTAGCGGTCGGCCAGCCCGGCGTTGCCTTCGGCCGGCGTCCACAGGCTTTGGCGCTGCACCGCGCGCGGACCGCCGCCGGCGCGCGCGGCCGCATCGGCGATCAGGGTTTCGACCAGCCGGGTTTGGTACGACTCGACGATGCGGATGCGACCGGCGCCTTCGTCGCCGTCGCGCGGGCCTTCGAACATGGCCGCGTCCACATCGATTTCGAACGCCATCGCCAATGCCAGGCGCAGGCCGTGCACGGTGCCGCGCCAACGGAAGAAATCCATCGCGTGACGCACCAGCAGACGGTGCCGACGCTCGTCCCAGGCCGGATCCAGGGCCAGATCGAACCAGCCCGCCAGCCACGGCAGCGCGTCGTGCGGAACGCTGCGCGCATCGAACAGCGATTCGACCTGCACCACCCGGTCTTCGATTTCGGTCAGGGTGCTTTCGCAATTGGCCAGCCAGCGTTCCAGGAACTCGCCGCTGCCGACGTCTTCGCGATACACCGCCGGCAGAAAACGTTGCGGGTAGGAAAAACGCGGCGCCCACAGGCGCAGGGCGCGCAGGCGCGGAGTGCCGGTGCCGTTGCGGCTGACCAGGGTCAGGCGCAGTTGCAGGTAACGGCCGCGCGCGCGTTGCAGCAGCAATTCCCAGGTGCCCGCGCCGGCTTCGCGGCGGGTCCGGCGCGCGGCTTCGCGGCGCAACCAGGGCAGCTCCGGACCGTCGCGGCGCAGGCGCGGCGACGGTTCGCGCAGCCATTCGCCGATTACCTGCGCGTCGTGCGCGGGTTGTGTTTCACCGGCGAACCAGCCGTCGAGTTCGTCGCCGGCGCGGCTGTCGACGATCACTTCGGTGTCCGGCGGCACGCCGCCGTCGAACAGCAGCTTGTCCCAGACCGTGCCGAGTTCTTCGCTGTCGAAGGCCGGAGTGATCAGCACCGCCTGGGCGGCGTAGCGATGCTGGTGCTGCTGCACCACCGGCGTCCAGCGCGGCTGGTCCGGCCCGCTGTCGTAATAGGCCATGCCGCCCAGCGCGAGCAGTGCGCGGCCGCCGTAGCGGCGCAGCGGATACAACTCGGCCGGGGCGCGCAGGGCGAAACCGTCGTCGTCGTCGAGCACTTCGAAGGCGTGAACCTGATTGCCGATCTGGCTGGCGACGAACAGCCGCGGCGCGGCGCCGGCGGCCTCGTTGCCCAGACCGCTGGCATAGACCATGTCGTGCGCCGGCGCGGGCAGCAGATCCAGCCATTGCGAAGCGTCCGCGCTCCACGCGGCGCCGTCGCGCGACAGGCGCACCACGCGCGAGCGCGACTGCGGCAGGTCGCGATCGAGCAGCATCGTCCGGCCCGGCCCATGCGATTGGATCGCGATAGGATCCAGCAGCGGCGTGGCGATCGCGTTCAGATCCAGTCCGCCGGGAAACTGCAGCGGCGGCTGCGCGCGCGGCGGTCCCGACAGCGGTTGGAAGTCGTCGATCGCCGGCGCGGGCAGGGGCAGCATCGGCTGGCCGCTGTTGACCACGGCGAGGGTGCAATCGAGTTCCCACAATTGCCGGTGCGCGCGATCGAGCACCCAGGCGCCGCCGCCGTGGCGCGCGCACAAGGCGAACGGTTCGAACGGCACCTGCGACGGCCATGCGGTTTCCAGCGGCGGGCCGCCGGAAATCAGATCGAAACTCATCACCCCGCGCGATGCGCCGCGGGCGAAGGCGACGATCAGGTAATCGTCGTGGCTGACCGCCACGCACAGATAGCGATCGGGTTCGAGCTCGGCCGCGGCCGCATGCGTTTGGAACGAGGAGATCCGCTCGCCGCGATCGATGGCGAGCGCCGGCCAGAATTCGCTTTCGGCGCCGCTGCCGGCTGAGGTGACCCGCAGCGAACGCGCGTCGTCGGCGATGCGATAGACATTGCCGTGGCGGTCGGCATCGGCGCTGCGCCGCGCTTGCAGGTCCAGCCGCATCTCGCCGCTGGTGGCCGGCAGTTCGATCGGTTGCGGCCGCAGGCTCAGCTCGCTCATCGCCTCGTCCCAGGCCGGCAGATCCGCGGGCGCCTGCGGCATCGGGCTTGAGAAACCGTCCCACCAATCGGCGAGCGGCCGGCCGTCGCGGTCGCGGCAACGCGACCAATCCTGACGGCCGAACAGCATCTGGAAGCGCGCGCCGTTGACGTTCATCAGCAGGTCTCCGGCACGATCGGCACCGGCAGTAAGGGCGCGGTCGCGCCGCCGCCGCCCGCGCCGCCGCTGTTGCCGCCGCGCAGGGCATCGATGGGGATCGGATCGCCGACCACGACCGAGATGCCGAGAATCCGCGGCAGTTGCAGTCCGCTCATTTCGATCAGTTCGTTGGCGGCGCGCTCGCCTTCGGCCAGCAGCACATCGGCGACCGACGTCACTCCGGCCACGCGCGCGACTTCGGCCAACAGCACGCGCGCGGCGACCGCGGTGCGCAGCGGCCAGCCGCGCGCCGGATCGTTGCCGCGCGGAGTGAACAATCCGGCCTCGCGCGGTTGCGCGCCGGCCGGCCCGATCGGCGCCAGCGCCTCGCGCAGACGGCGTTTGACGTCGTCGACCACTTGCGCGATCGCATAACCGGCCGCCGCTTCGATCCCGACCGAGATCCACAACCCTTTGTAGTCGGCGCCGCGCACCACCAGTTCGGTGGTGACCAAGCGGCGCGGATCCAGATGCCGGCACAAGGCGTTGAGGAACACCCGATCGGCGCGCGGCGCGTCGGGCTGGCCCGGATCGGTGCGCGGAATCGCCAGCACCGTGACCACGCCCGGCGCCGAACCGGGTTCGTTGGGCGACAGATCGGGATGGAACGCGGGCAGGATTTCGATCCGGCCGATCTGCACGCCCGGCGCGCGGCAGGCCACCGATTCGAAATCGTCGACGCTGACCATGCGATCGCGATGCTGCAGATAACGGCGCACCTGTTTCTCGCCGCTGTCGGTGCTCTCCGCATCGGCGCCGCCCCAGGTGCGCACCGGATTGCTCACCGCGAAGCCTTGCGGCAGCTGCGGCGCGGTGTCGATCGCCTGTTCGGCGACGTTGCCTTGCGCGCCCAGGCAGAAATCGTAGGCGGCGTACACGCGCGCGCCGAGCGGCAGACGGCGACCGCGCAGGCCGTCGCCGAAGCGCAGTTCGCCTGCTTCGGGGTCGAGTTCGAAGACATCGGTCGACGCGCTCGCGCCGCAGGCCGCGGACGGCGCATCGGCGCGGCGCGGATCGGGCACCGGCACTTCCGGCGCGGCCGCGGCAAGATCGTCGATCTCGCTCCAGGGTTGCGGCGCGGCGTCGCCCAGACGGGTGAGCACCTGCACCGAACCACGCAGCACCGGACGGCGCGCCAATCGCCGGCTCTGGTCCGGGCGGCCGTCGCCGTCGGCCAAGGGCTCGGAGGCCACGCGCTGGATCTGACGGATCGGCGCGGCGTTGATTCCGGCCCAGCGCAAGCGCGCCTGCGCCGCGCCGTCGGCGCGCACGCGCAGCCAGGTCAGCACGCGCGCGGCCAGCGCTGGATCGTCCAGGCTCGGCGGCATGTCGCCCACACCGCCTTCCAGCGGATCGACATCGCGCCACAGGCCCAGTTGCGCGGCCGCGGGCAGGCTCAACTGGACCACGCCGGGCACCGACAGCAGATCCACGTCGGTGCGCGGTTCCAGTTGCCGGTACGCGGGCGCGGGGCGGTCGTCGGCATCGCGCGGGACGCGGCCGTCGGCGGGCACGTTGGGCAGTTCGAAGCGCAGCAATTGCCGGCTCTGGGCGTTGCCGGCCGGCAGCAGTTGCGCGCCGACCGTATCCAGCGCCGGCACCAGGCCCAAGGTCAGGATGCGTCCGGCCAATGCATCGCGCAGCGCCTTCCACGGATCGTCGCCGTCGCCGGGCGCGTCGGTGGGCCGCGCCAACAGCGCGATCCACAGCGAGCGGTCGACGGTGTCGGCGTTGAGATCGACGCTGTCGACGGTCTTACGGTCCAGCGCCAGGGTCTTGTACAACTGCACGTCGCTGGGGAAGGGCAGTTGGTAGGACGCGTACAACAGCTTGTAGTAGTCCAGCAATTCCGCGCCGGGCTGTTCGATGCGGCGCTTGAAATAGACCCGCGCCTCCACCGGCAACACGTCCAGGCCCAACTGGGTGCGGAACGGCACCGCGCCGGCGCGCACTTCCAGATCCGCCGGCAACGGTTGCGCGCGGGCTTCGCCGCGTTGGTTGTCGAACGCGACCAGGCCCTGCGCGGCCGATGCGCTGGCCAGCGGAACCCGCAGCATCTGCAGGAACTTGAGCCGGTTGCGTTCTGGCGTGAGGTTGGCGCGGTAGAGCAGGTTCTCGGTGAGGAAGGAGAACAACTGCACCAAGGTCACGCCCGGGTCGCTCTGGTTGAAGTTGGTCCACTCCGGCGTATGCACGCTCGCGCGCGCCAGCGTGTCCTCGACCAGTTGGGCGTAACGGCGGTCGTCGATGGGCGGGGGCGCGAGCGGCATCGGGGCGGTCTCAGTTCACGGCCAGCGGGATCGCGAGGCTGATGCGCTCGCGGGCGGCGGTGGCGACCAGGCGATAGGTGATCGTCGCCAAGGCGGTCTCGGCTTCGCTGGGATGGGCGATCACGTCGATCTGTTCGACCTGGATCCGCCGCTCCCAGCGCGCCAGTGCGCGTTCCATCGCGTCGCGCATGCGCGCATGGGTGCCGGCGTTGTTGGGTTCGAACAGGAACTGGGCCAGACCGGCGCCGAACTCGGGCAGGCCCACGCGCTCGCCCGGTTCGGTCTTGAGGATCAGCGCGATCGATTCGCGGATGTTGTCCTCGCCGGCCGACCACACGAAACGTCCGTCGCTGCCCACTCGCGGCGGGAACGACAGGCTGCGTCCGAACACGCTCGGGTTCATGGCGCCTCCTTCTTGCCCTTGAGCCCCGGCACCGGGAAGCAGATGACGAAGTAGGGCAACCAGCGGAAGATCAGATCGAACAGCGAGACGATGATGATCAGCAGGATCAGCGCGCAGATGGTGATGATCGGAATCGACAGCGAGCAGATCATGCCGATGTTGATGCCGCCGCTCTGGCACGGCGCACCGTCGCCGGCGGGCAGATCCTTGTGCAGCGGCCACGGCAGCACCGACAGCACCAGATCGATCAGGCCCATGCCCTTGGCGCGTTGCACCTGACCGCACAGCATGTCGCTCATCACGAAGGCGGTGTTCTTCTGGTATTTGCGCAGCCCGGCCGGACTGGTGTCGACCGGCAGCGAAATCCGGATCGGCCGCGCTGGCGCATCGGCGTCGAAGAAGCTGGCCAGGCGGAAGCGCTGGGTCGGCGCAGACAGCAGCGGCGGATGCAAGGGGCCGCAGTCGCGCCGGCCGTGGACGAAGCGCAGCACGAACCAGCCACCGTCGCCGAGATTGGCGCCCAGGCTGTTGCCGAGCGCGTTCTTGACCTGCAGCGCGAACGGCACCGGCGGCGCATCGGTTTCGGTGGTGGCGTCCAGGGCGCGCGCAAACAGCGCGACGAAGCGATCGACCTTGCGCGCGACGTCCTGACCCGGCACGGGGCCGGCGAGTGGATCGGCGGCGACTCGTGCGTCGTCGATCAGATCAACGTCGAGCGCGCTGTAGGGACCGGTCGCGGCGAGGTTTTCGCCGACGCCGGCCAGGCAGAAATGAAAGCGCGGCCAGTCGGGCAGGTTGCGCGTATCGGAAGGCGCGGAGGGATCGGAGGGATCGACGGGATTGGCGGCGTAGGTCGCGGTGCTGGCTTCCAGGCGCGCGCCCACGCCCGGCGCGCGGATCGCCTTGAGCGCGGCGCGCATCGAAGCCAGTGCCGGATAGGCCGGCAACGGTTGCAAGGCCGCAGTCAGCGCGCCGCCCATGGCGACCTTGCCCAGCCAGTCGTACAGCGCGCGGCGTTGCGGCGACAGTGTCGCGGCGCCGGCGCCATCGTGTTCGATCGCGTTCCACACGTCGGGCAGATACGTCGCCAGATGTTCGGCGCAATCGAGCAGCACCAGCCAGGACTGGCTTTGCTGCTGCAGATTGAAGTGCAGCGCGCGCAGCTTGCGCTTGGGCGCGCTTTCGGACTCGCCGCCGATGCTCTGCGGCACGGCCTCCTGCGCGGCGAGCTTGAACGCGGCGCGGATCATGTTCTTCCACGGCTCGCCGACATCGATCTGGAACTGGGCCATGCGCGCGAGCTTCGACGGCGCCGGCGCCGGCGCGGCCTGGCCGCCGACCTGCTCGCGTTGGGCCTGAGCGAAATCCGCGACCGGCGTGGGGTCCACGCGCACGCCGAGGTATTCCTCGCGCCGGCCGACCGGCACCGTGCCGGCCCACAGGCTGCGGCGGCGTTGCGCCTGATCCAGATAGCTCAGCGCGAACGCCGGCAGGCGCTCCTCGCCGGCGACGAATGCGTTTTCGTCGCAGCGCTGCCAGCGCGCGCCCTGCGCGTCCTTGATGTAGGCGAACTCATGCAGCGCATCGGCCGCGCCACCGGGTAGCGGCAGCAGACGGCGCAGCACCATGCCGACTTCCTCGCCGGCGCCGGGCACCAGTGCATGCTCGGGCAAGCCGTGAATGCCGCAGACCAGACTGGCGGTGGCCAGGTAGTGGCGCTGATGCACGGCCTGATACAGCTTCAACGACGGCGTCTGTGCCGGTGTCGCGGCGATCGGCGACGCGACGGCTTTGGCCGTGGTCGCGCGATGCGCGCGCTGCGCCAGACGCGGCAGCGGCGCGCGTTCGACCAGGTCGGGCGGATCGCTCATCGGCTTGCGCCAGGTTTCATGGCGTGCGATCAGGGAATCGATGCGAGTCGGATCGCGCGCCAGAGTACCGAGCAGTTGTTCCATGAATTCGTCGTTGGCGAAACGCAGAATCGCCGGACGCGATTGCTCCTGCGCCTGCGCACCGTCCTGGAAGCGCGACCACAGCGGTTGCGGCGCCTGCCAACGCAGCGGATGGGCGTTCATGGCGGACTCCAGGGGCGAGCGATGGGAGTGTTCATGGCGGTCACCAGATGTTCCCCGCGCCCGGCGTGTAGGACGCGCTGACGATGCTGTTGCAGATCACGGTGTCGGCCTTGACTACGCCGGAGAACGTCGACATGCCCGCATCGACGGTGACCATGCCGGCGCTGACCGCGACCTGGCTGGCGTTGACGGTGACCTTGGCCGCGGCGGTGACGGTGATGCCGGCGGTTTCCAACTTGATCGAGTTGCCGTTGCTGTCGGCGATCTCGACCGCGCCCGGACCGTCCTTGAGGGTGAACTTCTGTCCGCCCGGGGTTTCCAGCAGCAATTGTTCGCGGCCTTCCTGATCGTCGAGGGTGATCTGCACGCCATTGCGCGAGCGCAGCACCTTCTTGTAGTTCTTGCCGGCGCCGTCCATCGACGCGGGCGGACGGTCGCGTCCGTTCCACAGGCCGCCCAGCACGCACGGCCGCTGCGGATCGCCGTGTTCGAACGCGGCCAGCACTTCGTCGTCGACATCGGGCACGAACCAGCTGCCGCGGTTGTTGCCGCCGAACAATGTCGCCAGACGCGCCCAACCTTCGTAACGTTGCCCGCCGGCGTCGGGCGACCAGGGCAGGGCGATCTTGACCCGGCCCTGGTTGTCGGGGTCCTTGATGTCGACGACCAAGGCCACGAATACGCCGTACCAGCGTCCGCCCCAACCACCGGGCAGGCGTTCGTGCAACAGCGATTCGTAGGCGGGCAGATCGACGATGCGCATGTTCAGGCCCGTCCTATCGAAGGACGTTCGCACCAGAACTCGGTGCGCAGGCCCAGTTTTGGTTCGAAGCGGATCTGCACTTCGGTGACGCTGTATTCGCCCTCGAACAGCGGCCCCACGCCCTTGACGGTCAGCCGCGTGCCGACCCGCAGCGCGGCCTTGGTCTCGGCCACGCCGCGGCCGGTGACGAAGCGCCGCGCCATGTGCCGGAAGCCGGATTCGGCGAACACGCGCGCTTCGCCGTCGGACAACGGCAGCGCGTGCGCGTAGGTGTCGGCGCGGCGGCCGAAGGACTGCTGCAAGGTCTGCGCGCCGCTCGCGTTGCCGCCAAGTTCGGCGCGGATCGCCGCTTCGTCGGCTTCGTGCCTGGCGCCGCGCTTGTCGGCCACGCTCCAGCCCGAGCCGATCAACTGAGTGCGCTGATGGGCCAGATCGGCGCCGACCTCGAACTCGCGCAGCGCGCCGGCCCAGGCCAGTTCCAGCGCCGGTCCGTTGCGGCGGCTGCGCTGGGTGGCGTGCAGCCGGTCGCCTTCGACCCAGATCTGCGCGTCCTCGCGCCGCGCCATGTCGCGCAGGAACGCCAGATCGCTCTGGTTGACCTGCGCCAGCAATTTGTGGGGTTCGCCGCTCAGCTCGATCCGTGGCTGCAAGCCGTGATCGCCGGCGATGCTGCGCGCCACGTCGGCCAGGCTGGCGTCGGCGAAGGCGCGGCTGCGGCGTGTCATGCGCAGATCCTGCAGCCGGTCTTCGGCGCACACGCCGATCTGCGGCGTACCGCCTTCGGGGAAGCGCGCGTTCAGAGCGAAGATACGGCCTTCGAACAACAGCGCATCGTCGAGCTTGATCTTCAACGGTTTGCCGAACTCGAGCAGGTCGCGGCCGAAGTGTTGGAAACCTGGGTGATCCGGGCCGCCCCAGTTGCCGAACCACAGCTCGCAGCGCGCCAATCCGGCCTCGCTTTCGGCCACGTCCATGGCCATCAGCGAGCTGGTCAGCGTTGCTTGCGCGCGGCCGTCGATCTCCACCGAAGGACGCGAGGCTTGCACCGGCAAAGTAGGGGTGTCGCCCATGAGTTCGTTCCGTGTCCTCGTCGTGGTCCGGGTTCAGTGCGCCCACAGACGCAATGCGCTGCGTTCGAGTTGGCGCTGCGCGATCTGCAGGTCGTGCGGATCGAGCTTTTGCGGTGCCTCGCCTTCGCTGCCGGCCTGGTCTTGCCTGGCCGGCGCCGGCGGTTCGGCGAGCACTTCGAATTCGTTGATCACCACGCCCATGAGCCGATCCTCCTTATCCGAACGAAACCGAGCCGGCCGGGTCCGAGCCCAGCGAGGCGTTGAGTCCAACCGAAGAGGTGTCAGGCGCGGCGCTTCCGAAGCTGATATTCCCGCCAACCCCAGCCCCAACCCCCACCGAAAGATTCAAATCCACCAACTGCCCGGGCGCCATCCGCAACGGATCCTCGATCCCGTTGGCCGACGCGATGCCCTGCCAGTCCGATTTGCCGTTCTTGCCCGCCATCGACTGCAACGAGTCGCCTTGCTTGGCGCTCTTGAGCGGCGCCTGGCCGGGTTGATTGGGCACCTTGCCGTCGCCCTTGAATTGCGCCGAAAGAATCTTCTGTTGCGACAAGGTCAGGGTGATGCTCGAGCGCAGCGGCTTGCCGTCCTTGGAGAAGAACTCCAGCGACTCCTCCATGCCCTCGACCATGCCGTCGAACAGGAAGCTGCCCCAGTGGAAACGCACGCCCGGCGGCGCGAGTTTCTTCGGGTCCTGGTCGGACGGCTGCGGCGTCATGAAATACACCACGTCCTGGGTCAGCCGGCGCACGTCGTCGACCGCGTCCTTCTCCATCGCGGTGACGTCGAACCACAGCTGCAGCGCCAGCTTGGTGGTGCCGGCGCCGACGAACTGGCGGCCGGCGTTGCCGGCGGCTTGATCGCCGCCCTGCGGTTGCACGATCTGGTTGGCGAAGGTGACCTTCAGCGTTTCCGGATTGAACTGCACCTCGACCTTGCGGCCGCCGGGTTTCTCCTTGGCCATGCTCTGGTCGAGTTCGTACAGATGGGCTTTTTCAAGGCTCATGCGCGCATCCTCACCGAGAGCCCGGACGCTTGAGCGTCAGGGTTTCGTAGGCCACCTGCAGTTCCTCGACCGCGACCTGGCCGTCGCGCGCGTTCAACGCCGGCGCCTTGAGCTTCACCGGCACGCAGCGCGAGAGCACGAAGCGCGCGCGCACGGTGCTGCCGTCGGCGGCGAACAGCACCACTTCGGCATTGGCGCGCAGGCGCGGATCGACGAGGCTGTCGCCGAACCAGTCCCACAGATCGAAGTTGTCGGTCATCCCGCGCTTGAGCACGAGTTGGCCGAAACTGGCCGGACCGTTGAGTCGGATCTGGCGGCCGTTGTCGCCGCCTTCGCGGATGGTCTTGACCTCCATGCTCATCTCCAGCCCGTCGCACTCGGAGAACGCGGCGGCGACCAGCGGCTTGGCGTCGCCGCCGCGGTTGATCTCGATGGAGAAATTGAAATTGGTGAACGGATACGCGGAGCCGGCCATGTCAGAGCTCCTCCTTGACCGTCAGCCGCTCGCCGCTCTGGGCCAGGCGCACGGCGATGAAGCGCATCGGCAGCGACGGCGCCACCCGCAGCTCGACCACGAAACGCCCGGCATCGACCGAGGTCGGCGGGTTGACGCCTTCATCGGTGACCACGCGGAAGGATTGTTCGGCGGTGGCGCCTGCGAACGCGCCGCGGCGGAACAGTTCGCCCAGCAGCAGGTCGAAGCCGCGTTGCACCGAACGCCACAGGGTCGGGCCATTGGGTTCGAACACGTAGCTGCTGCCGCGGCGCAACGCGATCCGGCGCAACAGGATCAGCAGCCGGCGCACGTTGATCGGACGCAACTCCGCGTCCAGCGACAAGGTGTCGGCGGACAGAGCGAAGAATCCGCGCGGATCGTCGCGCAGCAGATTGATCTGCGCGTCCTGCAGGCTCTGGCGGTCGCCCGGATCGATGCGCGGGGTCAGCGCGATTACGTCCTTCATCGGCTCGTTGGCTGCGGCGATCCAGGCCCCGCGCCGGCTCGCGCGCGCGGCGAGCACGCCCAGCGCCACGCCGTCGGGCGGCACTACGAGCAGGCCGCGGCGCGGATCGGCGCCGCGCGCGTCGTCCGCGGCGCGCGCGTCCGATTGCAGCCAGGGGAAATACAGCGCGCCGTAACTGAGCGCGCGCGCTTCGTCGAAAGCCAGCGCCAGCGGATCGAACACGCCGTCGATGCCGCGCACCTCGCGCAGACGGCCGGCGTAACGCAAGGCGTGCGCGCTGCGGAAGTGGCGCGGCATCGACAAGGTCGCGAACAGATCGCCGCTGGCCGCGCACAGACGCAGGGCGGCGCGGTGGATCGCCAGCCATTCGGGCTCCAGCGCGGCCTGTGCGCTGTGCGGCTGCGCTTGCACCCAGTCCTGCGTGCGCACCCGCACGGTCGCCGGATTGGACGGCAGGCTGGTTTCCTCGCCGACCAGGGCGCGCACGCGATAGTGATAATCGCCTTCGCGCGGCTGATAGAGCACGTGTTCGGTGAGTTCGCCGCGGTGGATCTCGCGTTCGTCGCTGAAGTCGGCCAGGGCCGCTTCGAACAAGGCGTAGATCGCACCGGCTTCGCTCTGGGTCCAGCTCAGACGGCAACGGCCCGGCGGTACCGGCGCGGCGGGGCCATCGAGCACCGGTGCGGCGATCAGGCGCGTTGCGCAGTCCAGGAATCGGCCGAAATCCGGTTCGCGCAGCGGTTCGGCCGTCGCGTCGTCGGCGGCCTGCAGGCAAGCGCCGCGATGCGCGTGCCAATGCCCGGGCACGGCGCCGACCGGCGCGACGATCGGCGCGGCGCTGTCTTCGCCGCGGCGCTGCCAGCCGATGTGCGCGGCGTCGGGCAGCGCCAACAAGCTGGCTTCGTTGAACAATCCGCCGGCGCCGATGCCGAACGCCGCATGCAGCCCGAACAGCTCGCGGGTCAGCGGTCGGATCAGGCGGATGTCCTCGGCGTGAGCGGCGAGCGCGGCGACGCTGTCGCTGTCCAGTTCCGGGTCCAGGAACAGACCACGATCGAAGCGGGCCAGACCGTCGCGTTCCAATGCGGTGCCGACGGCCGGAAGCGGCGCGACCGCGGGGCCGAAGCCGCCCGGCGCGCCCAACGGCAGCCACGCCAACGGCGGGGTGGCGTCCTCGCAGGCCAAGGGAAAGCGCTGCAGTTGCGCCGGGCGCATCGAGGCGAGATCGTCGTGCTCGCGGTAATGCTCCTGATCGTTGCGCAGCTCCCAGGCGTTGCCGGCGCGTTGAGGCGTCAGCGCCAGCGGACGCAGGCGCGATTGGGTGCCGGCCGCATCGATCGCGCGCAGTTCGATCTGCAAGTGCTGCGCTGAGCTCACCGCGGCCAGCGCGAGCGCCGAGGGATCCAATTGGCGCCAGGCCGGACCGTGCGCGGCGATCCGCACCGGCACCGTGTCGCTCGCCGGACTCGCGGAGGTATCGGCTTCGCGTTCGATCTCGTCCACGCGCAGCCAGACCACCTCGCCGCCGCCGGCGAAGCGCAGCCATGCGCCGAGTGCGAACGGCTCCTGGTCCAGCGGCGCCTGCAGTTGCAGGCGCGCGTACGCTTTTCGGTCGTGCAGGCTCGGCCCGCTCAGCAACGCCGGCCACTCGTCCGCGGCCGCGGGCCCGCGCGCAGAACCTGCGGTCAGCGTCGGCGGATCGGCCGGGTCGAGCGCGGCGAACGCCGCCAGCACTCGCACCTCGACCCGATACGGCGCTTGCGAAGTCGCGCCCAGGTCGATGCGTTCGGTGCGGGCGTACACGCGCAGCGCGGGATCGTCGTCGAGTTGCAGCAAGTCGCCCGGGCGCAGGTTTTGGCGGCCGAGGAAGGCGTAGCGCGCCGCATCGGGCGAATCCACCACCGACCAGGCGTCGAGCGCGAAACCGCGCCGTTCCAGCGCCAGGTCCACACGCAACTCATCCGACCAGGCGCCTTCGCAACGCGCGCTCAGCAGCGCCGGTTCGATCGATCCGTCGCCGCGCAGCGCCAGCAGGCCGGGCAGGGCGAAGCGATTGCTGCAAGCCAGATCCGCCGGAAGTTCGGCGTCGGTGCGCAGGCGCACGCGTTCCAGCGCGCGGCTGCGCGCGACCCGGATCACCCAGCAGCGCCGCCCGCCGTTGGCGAAGAACGCGCGCACCGCCGCGCCGAGCTGGGCGAACACGCGCTCGCCGCGCGCTTCATCCCAGGCCAGCGCCGCGTCGGCGCCGAACACCGCCGCGTACTGGGCGACGCTTTCCACCGCGACCGGGCGGTGCAGCGGACCGGTCGCGGCGAATCCGACCAGCACCGCCACGTCCAGGCGCGGCAGCGCTTCGGACGCGGCTTGCGGCGCCACATCGATCTGGATCCCCGGCAAGCGGCGTGCGTCGGCCACGGCTTACTCCATCTCCAGCCGTTCGTAGGCCAGCACCAGTTCTTCCATCGCCACGTCGGTGCCCTTGGCGTTGAACGGGCCGCTGACGTGCTTGATGATGCATGCGCGCAGCAGCTTCCAGGTCTGCACGATCTGAGTGTGATCCTCGTTCTGCAGATGGATGGTGACCGTGCGTTTGGCGTTCTGATCGCCGTTGCGGATCTGGTCCAGCCACCGATAGAGGTTCAGCGAACCGATCACCCCGCGCTTCATCGTCACGTCGGTGGATTTGTTCATGCCGGTGATCTTCATCACCGCGTTTTCCTTGGCGTTGCCGGTGCGGTACTCGGACACGGTGACTTCCATGCCGATGCCGCTGAGTTCCTGGAATCCCGCCTGCGGCCCGTCGGTGACCCCGTCGCCGAGGTCGACCAGGAAGTTGAACTGCACGTACGGGCGGTCTCGTAAAATGGCCATGTCGTAGCTCTCCGATCAGACTTTGCGGTCGGCCGTCCACTGGCCGATGCGGAAGATGACGAACTCGGCCGGACGCAGCGGCGCCACGCCGATCAGGCAGATCAGGCGGCCGTTGTCGAGATCGTTCTGCGACATGGTCGAGCGGTCGCATTTGACGAAGTACGACTTCTCCGGCTTGTCGCCGAGCAGCGCGCCGTTCTGCCATTCGTTGAGCAGGAAGTCCTCGATGGTGCGGCGCACGTTGGCCCACAACTGCTCGCCGTTGGGCTCGAACACCGCCCACTGCGTGCCCTTGTCGATGGAGCGTTCCAAATAGGCGAAGTAGCGCCGCAGGTTGACGTACTTCCATTCCGGGTCGGAGCTGATCGTGCGCGCGCCCCACAGGCGCATGCCGCGGCCCTCGAAGTAGCGGAAGCAGTTGATGCCTTCGGGATTGAGCACTTCCTGCTGCGCCTTGTTGAGGAAGCGCTCGAAGCCCAGGGCCAGGTTGACGACTTCGTTGGCCGGCGCCTTGTAGACCGCGCGGTTGACGTCGTTGCGCGCGTAGATGCCGGCGACGAATCCCGACGGCGGCATATGGGTCTCGCGCTGGGTCAGCGGATCGAGCACGCGCACCCAGGGGTAATACAGCGCGGCGTGCTTGGAATCGAGCTGGGCGCGCATGGCCCGCACTTCGCTGATCGACTGGTTGTCGCCGCTGTCGAGCACGGCGATGCAGTACTTCATGCGTTCGGCGTGGCGGATCAGCGCGCGCACGATCGACGGCGCATGGGTGGCGTAGCTGTCGCCGTAACCGAAGGTCGATCCCGGCGCGGCGACGATGGAGATGTCCTCCAGGTCCTCGAACTGGCGCAGGCCGGTCTTTCGGTCGGCGCTGTCGACCTCGCCCTCGTAGGCCGAGGCGAACGGGCGCCGGCCGTCGTTGCCGTCGTCGAGCAGTATCGCCAGCGTGCGTTCGGCCGGCGTGCTGTCGGCGCTCTGCAGCGCGGCGCGCAGGCCCAGCGGAGGCGACGGCGAGACGTCCGGGGCGGCCTCGAGGAACGCGGCGAGCAACTCGGTGCCGGTGCCGATGGCGGCGACGTCCTCGGCGCGGATCACGATCGGCAAGGTGCGCGCGCGGCTCAGGCTGGCCGGATGCTCGGCGAAATAGGCGAACAGCGAATCCGGGCTGCCGGCGCGCTGATGCCTGGGATCCAGCGGCAGGTCCGGTGCGACGAAGGTATCGCCGCCGCCGAGCGGCTGCACGGTGACCGTCGCGGTGATCACGCTCAACTCGTAGCCGGCCGCGGTCAAATCGGTCAACGGCACCGGGGAGTTGGTGATGTCGTCGCCGTTGGCGATGAAGACCCAGGTTTCGTTGCTGGCGTCCCACAGTGCGAGGTAATAGCCGTCCTCGACCGCCGGCGACGGCGCGCCGGCACGCGCGCGGATCCACACCACATCGCGCGGCAACAGCGCGTTGACCACGGTCACCGTGCCGCCGCCGGGAACCGGGATGTCCGACAGCAGGTTCTGGCCCAGGTTCAAGGTGAAGCCGACCCGGGCGTTGCCGGCGCGGCCGGGGAAGCGCGCGAACACCCTCAGCGCCGGCGGGCTGCTCGGCAATTCGCCGCGGGCGCAGCCCGGACGCACGTCGGTGCCGGCCAATGGAGTGAACGCGCGGCTGATGTAGATGCGTTTGCCGCCTTCCTCGAAGAACGCGCGCACGCCATGCCACATGAAGTTGTCGATTTCGACCGGGCCGTCGAACACCAGCTTGTCGCGGCCGCCGTAGGTGCGCTCGAACTCGACCAGGCTGGTGACGATTTCCGGCTCGATGTTGACCGGGCCGTAGCGGGTGGGACCGACGAAGCCGGTGGTGGTGGTGCTGACGCCCTCGATTGACTTCGCGCGGAAGGAGACTTCTTCGACGAAAACACCGGGAGCCAGGTACTCAGACATAGCAGTTCTCCTTGCCAGGAACGGCAGACGAAGCGGCACGCGGGCGCGGTGCGCTCATGCGGTGGACAACAACAGCCATGACGCGTCCGCCGCGTTCTGGCCTTCGGTGCGCGCGGTCAGCGCGCGGCGGTAATCCAGGCGCCGGCGCGGCGCGGGCGAGGACAGCGAGTCCACGACCGCGCACGGCGTCGCCAGTTGCATCAGCACTTGCGCCAGATCCGGCACCGCGGGCGGCGTGGATGGCGGCGACAGCGGCGCCCAGTAGGCGTCCAACTCGACCGTCCAGGCGAAGTCCGCGCGTTCGGCCGGCGGCGAGGCCAGGGGCGCGCGCGGCGGTTCGGGATAGGCGAACATCACCGCGACCCGTCCTTCGCGATCGGCCAGGCCGATGCCACAGCGTTGTCCGGCGATGTTCACCGCGAGCAGGCTCCAGGCCGCGACCTGTCCGCTGCCGGCTTCGCGCATCTGCGCGTACACCACGGCCAGCGGCGAGGGCGGCGCGCGACCGGGCGCGCTGAACAAGGGGATGCGTTCGATCAGCCATTGCGGCGGCGAGCCGCCGTCGCCCGGCCAGATCACCGCCTGCGGCGGCGAGATCCACGGCGCCAGCCAATCGAACAGGCCGCGCGCCGGCAATTCGGCGTCGAAGGCGATCGGCAGATAACGCCCGGCGGGATCGCTGACTTCGATCCGATAACCGTGCATCAGCGGCGGCGAGGCGTTCGCCGCTTCGATCCAGGGTTGTCCGGCGGGTTGGCTGTCGTCGAATTCGAACGCCGCCAACTGCGGCAAACGATGCGCGACGTAGACGCCGCTGGGATTGGGCAGGGCGCGGGCGCGTGCGTTCGGATTGGCGCGCGGATAGACCTCGACCAGTAATCCGTCGATCGTCGAGGTCGCCGCGGCCGCGTCCCAGAACCGCAGGCCCAGCGCGGCGTTGCGTTGCACCACCTCGCCCGGACGCAGCACCGCGCTCATGCGACGGTCTCCACTTCGAAGCGGCGGGTCTGTACCGCGGCGCCGTCGTCGATAGTGACGTCCGAATCGATCAACACCATGCGCAGCGCGTACGTGGCCGACGGCGGCAGCCGCCGCAGCCGGTCCCACAGGGTCAAGTGATCGGCCAGGTTCAAGGGGTCGCAGATCAGCTCCACGCCCTCGTGCGCGGCGAAGGTGTCGGTTTCGGGCATGTAGTGATTGAGATGGCCGGCGCTGAGCACGCCGGTGTCTTCCAGCAGCCGCATCGCCCAGCCGAGCATGCGGTGCTGGCGTTCGGTGTCCTGCGCCCAGGGCGTGACCATGTAGTACAGGTCCAGCGGCAGCGACGGCCGGAAGCGTTTGCCGTCGGGCGAACGCCGCATGGTGAGATTGCGCACTGAACCATTGATGCCGGTGCGATACAGATAGATCGAAAAACCGTCCTGCATCGGCGATTCGAAATCGCGGCTCTGATACAGGCTCACTTCCAGGCCGCCGCCGAACTCGTCGCGCGGATAACGATCGCGCAACAACCCGGCCAGGGCAGTGCTGATCGCGGCGATGGCGCGGTAGTTGGCCATCTCAATCGCTCCGGCCCGCGCGCAGCAGCGCCGCCAGTTGCGCGTCGCCGGCCAGGCGCCGATAACGGCGCCGCCCGTCGGCGGCGAGGCTCTCCTCGATCACGCCACGGCGTTTCATCCAATCCAGCGCGTCCTGCAGTTGCTCCATGTCGACCTCAAGTTCGGAATCGAACCACCAGCGCCGGATGCCCTCGGCCGTATCGCATGCCTGCGGATTGGCGCGCAGATAACCGGCCAAGCTGCGTACACATGCCGATGCCGCGCAGTCGTCATCCATCGCGTGCGAGCCTCTATGCGGTAAGTCTTTGCAAGAGCGATGCCAACTGCGGAAACCCTTGTGTTTCAGTGATTGACGCGGGTTGGGCGCGGCGCGCCAGGAGGTTTTTGTCCGGGCTGGAGTTCGCTGCGCATCACGTTCGGACGCCGGACGCCTTATTGCGCGGCGTATCGGCGGTGGGATGTTTTTGTCCTGGCGCGCGCGGGATTCGTCCTGGTGCCGGCCGATGCCGACGGCGGCGCGCGCGCGACGATGCGCGCGGCCGTGCGGCCGTCGATGCGATCGGTACGATTGGAAGCGTGTCGGGATCGATGCGCGGGCGAGCCCGCCGATCAGCCCGCTTCGGGTTCGAACGCGCGGAACCGGCGGGGTTCGATCCGATGCTTGCGCATCAGCTCGAAGAACGCGCGCCGATCCTTGCGCGCCGCCAGCGCGGCATGGGTGACGTTGCCGCCGTGCGCGGCGAGCAGGCGTTCGACGTAGTCGCGTTCGAAATCCTCGACCACGCGCTGTTTGGCGTCGCGGAAGGAGGCGCGTTCGGCGTCGCCGACCTCATCGGGCGTGGGTTCGCCGGCGTTGTCGATCTGGATGTCGCCGGCATCGAGCATGCGGCCGGCCGACATCAGCACCGCGCGTTCGATCACGTGCTTGAGCTCGCGCACATTGCCCGGCCAGTCGTGGCGCAGCAGCCGTTCCATCGCCGCCGACGAGAACGCGATGCCGTCGCGCCCCGGCGCGCGGCCGAATTCGCGGGCGAAATGCGCGGCGAAATGGCGCGCGAGCACGGCGATGTCCTCGCGCCGCTGGCGCAGCGCGGGCAGGTGCAGATTCAACACGTTGAGGCGGTAATACAGATCCTGGCGAAAGCCGCCGCCGCGGGCGAGAGCATGCAGATTGCAGTTGCTGGCGGCGATCACCCGCAGGTCGGCGCGGTGCACGGTATTGCCGCCGACCGGCCGGTACTCGCGTTCCTGCAAGAACCGCAACAGCTTGGACTGCGCCGACAAAGGCAGGCAATCGACGTCGTCGAGGAACAAGGTGCCGCCTTCGGCTTCGCCCACCAGCCCGGTGCAGGCGCTGTGGGCGTGGGTGTAGGCGCCTTTGACGTGGCCGAACAATTCGTTCTCGACCAGTTCGAGCGGAATCGCGCCGCAGTTGACCGCGACCCAGGGGCGGTCGCAACGCGAGGACAGATAGTGGATCGCCTGCGCGCAGACTTCCTTGCCGGTGCCGGTCTCGCCGACGATCAATACGCTGGCATCGCATCCGGCCAATACCGGCAGACGCGTGGCGATCGCCGCGCCGGCCGCGCTGGCGTGGACGAAACCGCGGATTTTCGGCGCCTCGCTCGGCTTGGCGGTCGCCCGGTCGTCGCGGGGCGGTTCGGTTGCCGGGACCGGGGCTTCGATGCTGGCGCGCAGCAGCCGTGCGCCCCATTCGGCGGCATCGGCGGGAAGGCAGACGAAATCGGAGACGCCGGCGCGCAGCACGCTGTCGAGTTCGAATTCGCTGGCCGACTGCATGGTCACCACCACCGGCAGATGCGGGCGTTCGCGCCGGATCGTCGCGATGCATTCGATCACCGTGCCGAGGCCGTCGCCGCCGGGCACCAGTACGATGCCGTCGGCATCGCGCAGCGCCGCTTGCAGATAACCGCCGGGCAGCACGCGCACGCCGGCGCACGCAC
Organism: Lysobacter sp. CA199; assembly: GCF_052078715.1. Lineage (NCBI taxonomy): Bacteria > Pseudomonadati > Pseudomonadota > Gammaproteobacteria > Lysobacterales > Lysobacteraceae > Lysobacter > Lysobacter sp. CA199. Next base: position 63,048 of record NZ_JBQJIL010000002.1, read on the forward strand.
CCAAAGCAGTCTGTACCGCGCGCAGCGGCATGGGCGCCTGTCCCAACGGAACCACGGCCCAACCCGGCACATCCATCCCAGCCTCCCTGTCGGTACGAGCCCGCGTCCGGCGCGTCACCCGTCCGCTAGCGGCCTGCGGTCCGACTCGGCTGGCGGGGGTTCCAGGTGTCGCAGCAGAACTAACGCAGCCGTCGGCGCCGGGCGGTCATCGAGCAGGATGCAGATCTGCAACGTTTGTGCGAACGCAGGGGCGAGGTGTGGATAAACCATGCCAAGCCGCGCAGCGCGCGGCGCAGATTTTTCGGGTACGACAAATAATGTTGCTCAAGTCGCACATGCGTTATTCAGTCAGCTGAATCTGCACGCGCGATCGATCAAACCGGCGCACGTCGCGGCGGCGCCGCGGTTTTATTTGATCCGATGCTTGCCGAGCTTGCGCGCCAGCGTGCGCCGGTGCATGCCCAGCCGCCGCGCGGTTTCGGAGATGTTGAAGTCGGTGGCGGCCAGCATCTCGTGGATACGCTCCCATTCCAGGGTCTTGATCGAGGTCTGGCGTTCGGTCAGTTCGACCGTCGCATCGCCTTCGGCGCGGCCGAACGCGGCTTCGATGTCGTCGGTGTTCGACGGTTTGGCCAGGTAGTGGCAGGCGCCGAGTTTGATCGCCTCCACCGCGGTGGCGATGCTGGCGTAACCGGTCAGCACCACGATCAGCATGTCCGGATCGTGTTCGTGCAGGGCCTGCACGCAGGTCAGGCCCGAATCGCCGCCGGCCAGTTTCAGGTCTACCACCGCGTAGCCGGGCGAATGGATTCGCAGCAGCGCCTGCACGTCGGACAGGTGGCTGGCGTTGTGCACGATGTAACCGCGACGCTCGAAGGAACGACTGAGCGTGCGCGCGAACGCGGCATCGTCTTCGACGATCAACAGGCGCCGGGACTCGTCGTCATCGGGTGCCGCGGCCGTGCCGGCGTCGGGTTCGCAGGGCTCAGTCATCGTCGGCCTCGCTGACGCTCAGCGCAGACAGCGGCAGGCTCATCGTCACCACCGCGCCGCTGGGTTCGCGATTGTGCGGGACGATGCTGCCGCCGAGTTGGCGGATCACGTTGAGCGAAAGAAACAGCCCGAGCCCGCCGCCCGGACGGCCCTTGCTGGACTGATAGGGTTTGCCGAAATGCGACAGCATCGCCGGGGCGAAGCCCGGGCCTGCGTCGCTGACCCGCAGCACCAGCTTGTCCTGATCGCGCCACGACTCCAGCCCGACCCAGCCCGGCGAGGCCTCCAGCGCGTTGTCGAGCACGTTGCAGATCATCTGCTTGAGGCCGGAATCGGAAATGATGGCGACATCCTCGCCGAAGCCGTTGTGGTAGTCGAATCCGCGCACCGGGCGGGTGCCGCGCCACTCCTCGACCAGATCGTCGAGGAACCGCACCACGCTGGTCGGCGCCGGCGCTTCGCCGCGGGTTTCGCCGGCCGAAAGCAGGATGCCGGTGACGATGCTCTTGCAGCGGGTCAGCTGGGTCTGCATTTCGTCGAGTTCCTGCAGCAGTTCGGGCTGCTGGGTGAACTGCGGCATGCGCCGCCAGTCGCCGAGGATCACCGACAGCGTCGCCAGCGGCGTGCCCAACTCGTGCGCTGCGCCGGAAGCCAGCAGGCCCATGCGCACGATGTGTTCTTCCTCGGCGGCGCGCTGGCGCAGATCGGCCAGGCGCGCGTCGCGCGCGCGCAGGATCCGGCCGATGCGGGTGATGAACACCACCAGCAAGGTCGCGTTGAGCACGAAGCACAACAGCATGCCCTGCACGTAGGGATCGGCCAGTCCGCGGGTCGGGTCGGCGGGAATCACCACGGGGCCGGCGAAGGTAGTCAGGGCGATGAAGCACAGGCTGGTGACCGCCACCACCGCGCAACTGGCCCAGGTGCGCAGCAGCACCGCGGCCAGCACCACCTGCAGCAGATACAGGAACACGAACGGATTGGCCGCGCCGCCGCTGAGGTACAACTGCGCGGTCAGGGTGAGGACGTCCACCAGCAAGGCCAGGAACAGCGCGCCGTTGGTGACCTCCACGCGGTGGCGCCAGCGCAGCATGCTGACCAGATTGAACGCGGCCAGACAGGCCAGCACGATCGCCATCGGCATCAACGGCAGTTTGATGCCGAAGCCGAAATGCACGAAGGCGATGGTCGCGACCTGGCCGATCACCGCGATCCAGCGCAACTGGATCAGCTGGTGCATGTTCTTGACCCCGGCGCTGTCGCGCGAGGTCGCCGCGCCGGGCTCGTCGAGCGGCGGCATCGGAGCGGAGGGTTGCGATGCAGGCCCGTGGGGTTCGGTGCGCGAAAGCGGAGAGTCCTGCATCGGCGTCCTCATGGTCTGTCGTCGAGGTCGAGCGCTTTGCGGCGCAGGCGGCGTTCTTCCAGCGCCACGCGCCAGGCGGCCGCGGCCACCATCAGGGCCAGCACGAACCAGGTCAGCGCGTACTGCAGATGGTTGTCGGGAAACTTTATCACCGTCAGACCGCCGACCGGCCAGACCGGTCGGGCCTTGGGATCGCTCGGCAACGGCGCGGTGCGGTCGGCATCGACGAAGTAGGGCGCCACCGGCGACAGTCCGCGTGCGGCGGCGATCGCCTGGACGTCGCGCGAGTACCACAGGTTCTGCGCGGGCGCGTTCTTGCGCATGAAACCGCCGCCGGGTTCGCTCAGACGCAGCAAGCCATCGATCTGAGCGTCGGTGGGCACGGTCGCGGGCACTGCGCGCGCGTTCGGCACGAAACCGCGATTGATCAGCACGACCGTGCCGTCGCCGGTTCGGAACGGGGAGATCAGCCAGAAACCCGGGCCGAGTTCGGTCACCGCCTGGGTCAGGGTGTCGTGGCCGGGCAAGTAGCGGCCTTGCAGGCGCACGTGCTTGTACTCGTCGCGCGAGGCGTTGACCGTGGGCCACTCGGCCGGGCCCGGCGCCGCGCCGGGCGGTGCGTGCACGCGTGCTTCGACGCGCTGGATCAGGTCGAGCTTCCAGGCGCGGCGCTGGACTTGCCACGCGCCCAATGCGATCAGGCCGAGGAAGGCGGCGATGAAGACCAGCGACAGGACCGTCATCGCGAAGCGGCCGCGTGGGCGCTTGGCAGGATTCGCGGTCATGAGTGGACCTCTTATGTTGTTGCTGGTGGTCATCGAAAACGGGAGTCGAAAACCTTGTGTGTCATCTCTCCGGGTCGTCATTCCCGCGAAGTCGGGGATCCAGAGACTTCAGCGTAATCCTTCCAGTTCGTCATTCCCGCGAAAGCGGGAATCCAGTGCCTTTCGTGCGAGAACGTTTGAAGTCACTGGATTCCCGCCTTCGCGGGAATGACGGTAGGTAGATACGCTGTGCCCGAATCCCGAATCCCGAATCCCGAATCCCGAATCCCGAATCCCGAATCCCGAATCCCGAATCCCGAATCCCGAATCCCGAATCCCGAATCAGGGCATGTTCCGCATATCGTGCATCATCGGCATCATGTTGGTGTTGAGGTGATGCATGACCCACAACGAGCCGGCCAGGGTGATAACCACGATGACGATGGTGAAGATCAGTGCGAGCATGTTCCAGCCGCCTTCCGACTTCGTGTTCATGTGCAGGAAGTAGATCATGTGCACGACGATCTGGACCACGGCCAGGGCCAGGATCACCACCGCGGTCAGGCTCGAATTGGGGATGACCTTGGCCATGACCAGCCAGAACGGAATCGCGGTCAGCACCACCGACAGCACGAAGCCGATGGTGTAGCTGCCGATGCTGCCGTGGGCGCCGTCGTCGTGATCGTCGTGGCCATGATCGTGATCGCCGCCTTCATGGGCCGCGTGGTCATGGCGATGCGTGTCGGTGGGCTGACTCACGGCAGCACTCCCATCAGATAGACGAAGGTGAAGACGCCGATCCAGACGACGTCGAGGAAATGCCAGAACATCGACAGGCACAGCAGGCGACGGCGGTTTTCCGGCGTCAGTCCGTGTTTTCCGACCTGCGCCATCAGCGTGACCAGCCAGACGATGCCGAAGGTCACGTGCAGGCCGTGGGTGCCGACCAGGGCGAAGAACGAGGACAGGAACGCGCTGCGCTGCGGACCGGCGCCCTCATCGATCAGGTGCGCGAACTCGTACTGTTCCAGACCGATGAAGGCCAGGCCGAACAGGCCGGTGATCGCCAGCCAGCCCTGCACCGCGGCGACCTTGCGCTTCTGCATCGCGATCATCGCGAAGCCGTAGGTGATCGACGACAGCAACAGCATCGAGGTGTTGATCGCCACCAATTGCAGATCGAACAGATCCGCGCCCGACGGGCCGGCCGCGTAGCTGCGGCCCAGCACGCCGTAGACGGCGAACAGGCAGGCGAACACCAGGCAGTCGCTCATCAGGTAGAGCCAGAACCCGAGCAGGGTGCCGTTCTGCGGATGGTGCTTGCCCTTCAGGTCCAGGAACAACGGCTGTCCCTGGGCGGTGTGGGTAGCGATGGCGTGGGCGTCAGACATGGGCGGCGGCCAGTTGTTGCGTGCGCTGGGCTTCGGTCTCGGCCACTCGCTCGGCCGGGATGTAGTAGTCGCGCTTGTAGTTGAAGGTGTGGACGATCGCGGCGATCAGCATCGCCGCGAAGGACACGCCGGCGACCAGCCACATCTGCCAGATCATCGCGAACGCGCACAGCGTGCTCAGGCCGGCGATCACCACGCCGGCGCCGGTGTTCTTGGGCATGTGCACCGACAGGAACCCGGAGGTAGGACGCTCGAATCCGCGCTGCTTCATGTCGTGCCAGGCGTCGTTGTCGTGCACCACCGGAGTGAAGGCGAAGTTGTAGTCCGGCGGCGGCGAGGAGGTCGACCATTCCAGGGTGCGGCCCTGCCACGGGTCGCCGGTTTCGTCGCGCAGCTCGTGGCGGCGGCGGATGCTGACGGCGAACTGGATCAGCATGCAGGCGATGCCGATGGCGATCAGCACCGCGCCGAAGGCGGCGATGACGAACCAGATCTGCAGCGACTGGTCCTCGAAGTGGCTCATGCGGCGGGTCACGCCCATCAGCCCCAGCACGTACAGCGGCATGAAGGCGAAGAAGAAGCCGGTGATCCAGAACCAGAACGAGCACTTGCCCCAGAACGGATCGAGCTTGAAGCCGAACGCCTTGGGCCACCAGAAGTTGATGCCGGCGAACAGGCCGAACAGCACGCCGCCGATGATCACGTTATGGAAGTGCGCGATCAGGAACAGGCTGTTGTGCAGGACGAAGTCGGCCGGCGGCACCGCCAGCAGCACGCCGGTCATGCCGCCGATGGTGAAGGTGACCATGAAGCCGATCGTCCACAGCATCGGTACCTCGAAGCGGATCCGCCCGCGGTACATGGTGAACAGCCAGTTGAAGATCTTCGCGCCCGTGGGGATCGAGATGATCATCGTGGTGATGCCGAAGAACGAGTTGACGCTGGCGCCCGAGCCCATGGTGAAGAAGTGGTGCAGCCACACCAGGTAGGACAGGATGGTGATCACCACCGTCGCGTAGACCATCGAGGCGTAGCCGAACAGGCGCTTGCCGCTGAAGGTCGAGACGATCTCGGAAAAGATGCCGAAGCACGGCAGGATCAGGATGTAGACCTCCGGGTGGCCCCAGATCCAGATCAGGTTCACGTACATCATGGGGTTGCCGCCCAGATCGTTCGTGAAGAAGTTGGTGCCGGCGTAGCGGTCCAGCGACAACAGCCCCAGCACCGCGGTCAGCACCGGGAATGCGGCGACGATCAGCACGTTGGTGCACAGCGAGGTCCAGGTGAACACCGGCATCTTCATCATGCTCATGCCCGGTGCGCGCATCTTGACGATGGTCGCGATCAGGTTGATGCCCGACAGCAATGTTCCGACGCCGGCGATCTGCAGCGCCCAGATGTAGTAGTCGACGCCGACCCCGGGACTGTAGGCGATGCCCGACAGCGGCGGATACGCCAGCCAGCCGGTCTTGGCGAACTCGCCGATGAACAGCGATGCCATCACCAGCGCAGCGCCGCAGGCGGTCATCCAGAAGCTGAAGTTGTTGAGGAACGGAAACGCCACGTCGCGCGCGCCGATCTGCAGCGGCACCAGGTAGTTCATCAGTCCGGTGACCAGCGGCATGGCCACGAAGAAGATCATGATCACGCCGTGGGCGGTGAAGATCTGGTCGTAGTGCTCCGGCGGCAGGTAGCCGGCGTTCTCGCCGAAGGCCATCGCCTGCTGCAGGCGCATCATGATCGCGTCGGCGAAGCCGCGCAGCATCATCACCAGGCCCAGGATGACGTACATGATGCCGATCTTCTTGTGATCGATGCTGGTGAACCACTCCTTCCAGAGATAACCCCAGAGCTTGAAGTAGGTCACCGCGCCGAGCACGGCGAGACCGCCGAGCACGACCATGGCGAAGGTGGCGATCAGGATCGGTTCGTGCAGCGGGATCGATTCCCAGCTGAGCCGGCCAAAGATCAGCGAGGCTTGGTTGGACGGTTCAGACATCTTCACTCCAAAAGTCCGCTCGCGGACTCGGCGCGCGTGGCGCGCGCCTGTTGAAAGCTTCGGTTTGCGATCACGGCGCCAGCGTGGCGACGCCCCAGTTCGGCGCGGCGGTCGGCTCGGTCACGCACATCGCCGAGGCCACCACCGGGCCGCCGCGCAGGTCGCCGCGACGGCGCGGCGCCAGCGCATTGGTGTTCAGGCCCAGGCCGCCGCCGGCGTCGATGGCCATCATCTCGTCCATGCACATCTTGGTGGAGTCCACGCAACGGTTGAGGATGGCCTGGTACAGGCCCGGCGCGACCGCGCCGTAGCGGCGCACCGGTTCCTTCTCGCTCGGGCGTTCCAGTTCCAGGTAATCGGCGCGCTGCAAGGTCTTGCCGGTGGCGCGGTTCTGCGCGACCCACGCGTCGAAGTCGGCTTGGCTCACGCCGTGGAAGCGGAAGCGCATGTGCGAGAAGCCTTCGCCGCTGTAGTTGGCCGAGAAGCCTTCGTAGTTGCCGGGGTGATTCATCACCGCGTGCAGCTTGGTTTCCATGCCCGGCATAGCGTAGATCTGACCGGCCAGGGCGGGGATGTAGAAGGAGTTCATCACCGACGAGGCGGTGATCTTGAACTGGATCGGACGGTCGATCGGCGCGGCGATCTCGTTGACCGTGGCGATGTTCTGCTCCGGATAGAGGAACAGCCACTTCCAGTCCAGCGCCACCACTTCGATCACCAGCGGCTTGACGTCGGCCGGGACCGGCTGGCCGGCCTTGATCCGGTTGAGCGAGCGGTAGGGATCGAGCGTGTGGGTGCTGACCCAGGTGATCGCGCCGAGCACGATGATGATCAGCAGCGGCGCGGCCCAGATCAGCAGCTCCAACTGGGTCGAGTGGTCCCAGTCGGGCTTGTACACCGCGGCCTTGTTCGAGGCCCGGTAACGCCAGGCGAAGAACAGGGTCAGCGCGATCACCGGCACGATGATCAGCAGCATCAGCACGGTGGACACGACGATGAGATCGCCCTGTTGAGCGGCCACGTCGCCGGGCGCGTTCAGCAGGATCGTATTGCAGCCCGCCAGCGGCAACAGCGCGCTGAGCAGAAGCAGGGGTCGAAGCAGGGATTTGATAGCGTTCATCAACCTGACGCGGGTGCACGACAAGGCCGCGACAGCCGCGGCGATGGGCGCCACTTTAGGCCGCGCGGACTGTGACGACGATTGGACGTTTTGTCCTATGGCAGCGCCGGGCGGGTGGTGGGAAGCTAGCGGCGTTCCCGGGTTCGGGGCGATGGGTGTTGGGTGAAGGCCGCTGTGACCATCGGGTCGCCGCGCCACTTCAAGACGTCATTCCCGCGAAGGCGGGAATCCAGTGCCTTTCGTGCGAGAACGCTTGAAGTCTCTGGATTCCCGCCTTCGCGGGAATGACGACAGGTAAGGTTCGTCGCCGCCCGTCGTTCAATGAGTACAGAAATCTATTCGCGTCCTCATGCTACCGCGTAACCGCACTAACTGAACGTATCCGCCTGTTTACGCAAACCACTCAGGCCCGAATCGCGCCACGCACTACAGCCGACTCCATGATGCATACGCCCAATCACGCAAATACAGATGCTTCCTCCCAGACCGTATCGGTGCACAGCACCGGTTCGCACGCGGAGGTGGCGCCGGGCGATATCGCGGTCGGCGTGGTGATCGGGCGCACTTCGGAATACTTCGACTTCTTCGTCTACGGCATCGCCTCGGCGCTGGTGTTCCCCTCGGTGTTCTTCCCGCACCTGGGCAAGCTGGAAGGTACTTTGTGGTCGTTCGCGATCTTCGCGCTGGCCTTCATCTCGCGTCCGTTCGGCACCGTGTTGTTCATGTGGATCCAGCGCCGCTGGGATCGCAGCACCAAGCTCACCATCGCGCTGTTCCTGCTTGGCACCTGCACCGCGGGCATCGCCTTCCTGCCCGGCTTCGGCACCATCGGCCCGTTGTCAATCGTGTTGCTGTCGCTGTTCCGGCTCGGCCAGGGCGTGGCCCTGGGCGGTTCCTGGGACGGCCTGCCGTCGCTGCTCGCGCTCAACGCGCCCAAGGAACGCCGCGGCTGGTACGCGATGCTGGGCCAGCTCGGCGCGCCGGCGGGTTTCATCATCGCCGCGGCGTTGTTCGCCTACCTCAACACCGCGCTGCCGCGCAGCGACTTCCTCGACTGGGGCTGGCGCTATCCGTTCTTCGCCGCGTTCGCGATCAACGTGGTCGCGCTGTTCGCCCGGCTGCGCCTGGTGGTCACCCACGAGTACGAACGCGAACTGGGCGAGCACGAACTCGAACCCACGCCGGTGCTGGAACTGTTCAGCGCCAAGGGCCGCCATGTGGTGATCGGCGCGTTCGCCGCGCTCGCCAGCTATGCGCTGTTCCACATCGTCACGATCTTCCCGCTGTCGTGGATCCTGCTGTACTCGGATCAGTCGGTGACTCAGTTCCTGGTGGTGCAGATCATCGGCGCCTGCCTCGCCGCCGGCGCGGTGGTGGCCTCGGGCTGGATCGCCGACCGCTTCGGCCGGCCGCGCACTCTGGCCGCGCTGGCCGCGGCGATCGCGATGTTCAGCGGATTCGCGCCGACCCTGATGGCTTCGGGCGATCTGGGCCAGGACGCGTTCATCCTGATCGGCTTCGTCCTGCTGGGCCTGTCCTACGGGCAGGCCGCCGGTTCGGTGACCGCCAACTTCGGTTCCAAGTATCGCTACACCGGCGCCGCGCTGACCTCGGACCTGGCCTGGCTGATCGGCGCCGCGTTCGCGCCGCTGGTCGCGTTGGGCTTGAGCGCGCATTTCGGCTTGGGCTTTATCGGCGTGTATCTGCTCTCCGGCGCGATCTGCACCATGGCCGCGTTGGCCGTGAACCGGGCCTTGAACCTGCGCAGCTGAGCCTTGTGAGGGGCGCTTTGTCCTGAGGTGAGCGGGCCCTCACCCCGGCCCTCTCCCGCAAGCGGGAGAGGGAGCGCAGCAGAGCCACCTCAGTACTGGCGTTGCACGCAGCGCTCCAAATCTTCCAGATACGCATCCACGCCCTGATCGTGCACCGGGGTGACGGTCATGTGCAGCGCGGCCGGATGAGTCAGGCGGCTGATATGCCAGCCGCGTTGCTGCATCGCATCGCCGACGCCGTGGATGTCGAACTCGTCGGAGCCGAACGCGATCACGCTCAGATGCGGCGCGCCGAGCACGTGCAGGCCCGGAATGCGTTCGATGCCTTCGATGTAGCGGTCGCGCAGATGCATGACCCGCTGCGCCAGGGTGCGATAGCCGGTTTCCCCCAAGGTAATGCATCACCGCCCAGGCCGCGGCCACCGCGCCGCCGGGCAGGGTGCCCGACAGGGTTTCGGTGCGATACAGCCCCTTGGGCCAGTCGCTGTATTCGAAGAACTGATGCGCCTGATCCTCGGCATCGGCGTAGAGCACCACCGAGGCGCCGTTGGCGGCATAACCGAACTTGTGCAGATCGGCCGACAGCGAGCGGACTCCGGCGATGCCCAGATCGAAGCGCGGCACGCCGGTCATGAAGCGCGCCACGTGTGGGGCCAGAAAACCGCCGATGCACGCGTCCACATGCAACCAGACTTCGTGTTCGCGGGCGATGCGCGCCAGTTCCTCGATCGGATCGATCATGCCGAACGGCAACGACGGCGCCGAGGCGACGATCATCATCGTCTCGTGCTCGACGCATTGCGCCAGCGCCTGGACGTTGGCGCGGTAGTCGCCGCCGATCGCCACCCGGATCACGTCCAGGCCCATCACTTCGGCGGCCTGGTCGTACGCCGGATGGGCACTGGCCGGCAGCAGCAGATGCGGACGCCGGACCTGCGGACGCTTGGCGCGGAAGGCGCGGTAGGCGCTGCGCACCGCCAGCATCACGCTCTCGCTGCCGCCGGAGGTGACGGTGCCGCAGGCGTCGCGGCCGCCGCCCAGCAACGACAGCGAAATCTGCACCAGGTCGTCCTGCATCTTGCGCAGGCTCGGGAACATGGTCGGCGCCAGCGCGTTCTCGCTGATGAACATGCTATAGGCGCGGCGGGCGACATCGAGCACGTCCTCGCCGGCGTAGTAGACGTGCAGCGATCCGCGGCCATGGCGCCAGTCGGCGTCGTCGCTGCGCAGATCCGTCAGGGCTTCCTGCAGTTCGCTCCAGGGCCGTCCGCGGGCGGGAAGGGTCTTGCGTCCGGGAACATTCAACGGAACATTCAGCGTGGACATCATGGGCGCGGTCTCGTAAGCGGGGAAGGGGAAGGGCAACGGTGAGCGGGAAACGGTGGCGCAGCGGCGCGGCGGGCGGGAAACGCGAAGGCGCGACGATGCGAATGCGCACGGCACGGCCACCGCGCTCGGCGGTGATCGATGGCGATCGGCATTGCGATCAACGACAGGCCCGGCGTGTCGAGGCGATCACCGATTCGCGCCAGTGGCGACGGCGCGAAGGCGGGCGAATCGAAAACCGGGACGTTCGACGCGTGGGAATCGGGTCAGTGCGCGCGACTCATGGGCGACAGCGTTCCGGCGACGCATCGCCGTATGAGTCGCGGACGCGTGGTGCCGTTCCGGCGGCGATGCCGAACCGGATCGGGCGAGGAATCGAACGACCCTGGGGTCGCGTGCGGGCGCTGATGAACTTCTTCAAAGGACTTGCTCCGTGTCACGAAGAATGAATCGCGTGTACTGCGCATACGCGGCCGAACGGGAGATGCGCGCTTGTTGTAATCGGTATGCGCGCCGTCGGCGGTTGCGACGAAATGGTTAGATCAAAACTGCCAGGACAGTGTTACGTCCTGGTGTTGCGTCGGTCAACGATCGCGCGCGTTCGTGTGTCGAAGTAGCGATGCCTATCGCATTGCGCATCGCGAGGTATCACAGAATCAATCGCGCGTGCTTTGCTTTGCATCGTTCGCGCGAGTGTCGCGTGGCATTGCGAATTCGCCTTGATTTCGCGGGTATTGTCGATATGTGATCGCAGTTGTGAAGTGCGATGCAGGGCCGAAACAGGCGATGCGCGATGTGCGCGATCGGGTTTGCGCGGTGAGTATCGGTGAGCGATGTATAGCGAGCGTGATGCGGCGATTGCCGCGGCGTGACCGCTGCTGAAGTTCGATCCGCTCGGATCGAGTCGGATCGAATTCGAGGCGACGCATCGCGTCGCTTTGCGCCGCGCATGGGCAGCGCATGGGCAGCGCATGGGCAGTGCGCCAGAACGACGACGGCCGGTCCGCGCTCGCGCGAATCGGCCGCAGTCGGCTGGTTCAACGCGTGGTTCAGGTCGCTGAAAGCGTCTTGGCGAACGCGCTGTCGCCGTGCAGGTCGCGAAGGTCGACGCTGAGCGCGCGCGTATCGGGATCGATGTTGACCTCGCCGAAGAACTGATAGCCCGCCAGCGGCGATGCGTTCGGCGATGGCGGCGCTTTCTGGAACACCACCTGCGGGCCGAAGCTGCCGTCGAGCGCGTTGGGTCCGAACGCGCCGGCGTTGAGCGGGCCGGCGACGAATTCCCAGAACGGCGAGAAATCCTGGAACGCGGCGCGACCGGGATCGTAGTAGTGGGCCGCGCAGTAGTGCACGTCGGCGGTCAGCCAGACCACGTTGTCGACGTGACGGATCGCGTGCAACAGCTCGGCGAACTCCAGCTCGCGGCCGCGCGGCAGGCCGTTGTCGCCGTTGGCCACCGCTTCCCAGCGCGGCCGGCCTTGCGCGTCGGTACCGTCGGGTACGTGCAATCCCAGCGGCATGTCGGCGGCGACGATCTTCCAGGTGGCGCGCGAGCGGCGCAGTCCCTCGGCCAGTTCGCGCAGTTGACGGCGGCCGAGAAACGCGGTGTCCGGGCCGGGCGCGGCTTGCAGATTGTCGGTATTGGGGCCGCGATAGCTGCGCATGTCGAGCATGAACACATCCAGCAGCGGCCCGTAATGGATAACCCGTTCGATGCGCTGCCTGCGCGGATCGCCGCTTTGGCGCTGCGGCGAGTACTCCAGGAAGGCCTGACGCGCGCGCCGCACCAGCACGTCGATGTCCTTGACCATGTAGCGCGGATCGGCGCTGAGATCCTTCGACGGCGACCAGTTGTTGACCACTTCATGATCGTCCCACTGCCACAACTGCGGCACCTGCGCGGCGAAGCGGCGCAGGTTGTCGTCGAGCAGGTTGTAGCGGTAGCGGCCGCGGTATTCGTCGAGGGTTTCGGCGACCTTGTGCACGCCCTCGGCGACCAGGTTGCGCCATACGCGGCCGTTCTCGGCCTGGGCCTGTTCGGCGATCGGGCCGTCGGCGTAGATGGTGTCGCCCGAATGCAGGAAGAAATCCGGATCGCGCAGACGCATGGCTTCGAAGATGCGCATGCCGCCGATCTCCGGATTGATGCCCCAGCCCTGGCCAGCGACGTCCCCGCCCCAGACGAAGCGCACCGGGCGGCCGCGGCCATGGCGAGAGCCGCACGGCGCGGCGCGCAGGCGACCTTCGCTCCAGGCGCTGCGCACGCCGCTGCGCGCGTCTTCGAAGGCGACCCGGACCTTGCGTTGGGCCGGGCCGGGCAGCAGCGGAACGTCCAGGCGCGCGGTGTAGTCGCTGGCCGCGGTCGCCAGTGGCCCGCGCAGGCGCAGGGCGCGGCGGAAGCCGTCCTCGTCGCCGATCTCGACCCACATCCGCGCCGGCCGGTCGCTGCGCGCCCACACCGTCGCGCCGCGTTCGCCGACATCGCCGAACTGCAGGCCGTAGGGCAATTGCGGGCGCGCCGATTCGGCGGTGATCGGATGCGGTCCGGCGGCGAGCGCGGGCAGGACCGGCAGGGCGGCGCCGAGAGCGCCCAGGCCCAGGGCGCTGCCGGACTGGAACAGAAAACGGCGGCGGAAGGAATCGTGATCGTGCATGGCGTCGGCTCGCACTGTGGGGGGAGACCCGACCCTAGCCTGTGCAGATGGCAGTCTTATGGCTGTCATCTGCGGCCGCAGCCGGGGGCGGGCGGGAGCGCCGGGCCGCGTCGGATCGCGCCAATTAGCGAGCCCCATTCCGCTTTCGACATCGCGTACAAGCGCTTCTCGCCGAAGTGACCCGTTCGACAGGTGAGCGACAGCTTGCGCCCTTAACGTCGCGGCCACCTCCATCCAGGACCTCCGCCCATGTCGCCGATCCGTCTGTCCACCTGCCTGCCATGGGCCGTGTGCGCCCTGTCGTTGTCGCTCTGCGCCCAGGCGCAGGCCCAGGCCTACGTGTTCAACGACGAGTTCAACGGCGCCGCCGGCAGCCAACCCGATCCGAACAAATGGGAGCAGCAGACCGGTTGCGAATGGGGCAATGGCGCCGAGCAGCAGTGCTACACCGACGGCGGCCACAACGTCCGCCTCAACGGCAGCGGTCAGTTGGTCATCACCGCCCGGCGCGAGGACTACAACGGCTATCGCTACACCTCGGCGCGCTTGATGAGCCGGCAAACCCACGCCCGCGGCCGGGTGCAGGTGCGCGCGCGCATGTCGGGCTGGCAGTCCGGCGCATGGCCGGCGATCTGGACCTTGGGCCAACCCGAGGCGGCGTGGCCGCGGCACGGCGAACTGGACTTGATGGAGAACGGCCTCAACGGTTCGCGCTGGCGTCCGGAGTACCACGTGCATACCGACACCTCGGGCGAGGGCGGCGAGTACGCGATCGATCCGACCCAATGGCATGTCTACGAAGTGCGTTGGAGCGCCGGCCCCACGGCCACCGCTTCGTTCTACGTCGACGGCCGGCTGGCGCGGACCTTGCCGTATGCGGTGCCCGCGGTTTCGCCGTCGACGGTGTTGTTGAACATCGCGGTGGGCTCCTATGCCGGCACGCCCGACCCGGCGCTCGACAGCACGATGACCGTCGATTACGTGCGCGTTTCGGCTTTGCCCTGAGCGGGCCGCCGATCGCTTGATTCTTCCGGCGCGCTTGCTCGCTCGCTCGCGCCGGATTTCGCTCTCCACCAGCCGCGGCGGCGCAGCGCTGCGCGTCGCCGCGGCGTTCTTTCCCACAGTGCAAGGACTTGTGATGCCAATCGTTTCCCATGCTTTTCCCGGGCGCGCACGCCACCGTTGGGCCCAGGCCGCGCTCAAGAGCGCAGTCGCCATCGGCCTGGCCGCTTTGGCCACCGTGGCGTCGGCGGCCGACGCGACCCGCCTCGCGGCTCCGGCCGCGAACGTCTTCGTCGATTTCACCGCGCACGGCCAACCGACCTCCGAATATTCGCTGGGCTCGACCGTCTCCACCTTCGCCGACGGCGGCAGCAATCTGATCAAGGGACCGAACAGCGCGCAATGGCGCCAATACCTGGCCGATCTGGGGCCGCTGGTATGGCGCATTCCGCTGTTCCATCACGACGGTCAGGTGGGCTCGGCGGCCGGCGGCATCCACGGCGGCAACGAAGGCGAGGCCTATATCCGCGCGATCAAGGGCATCGGCGGCATCCCGATGATCGCCGTGGGCGGCACCAGCAACGACAACGATATCCGCGCCGGCGACGCGGCGGCGCTGGTGCGCTACTTCAACGACAACGGCGGCCAGCGCGGCGGCCCGGTGGTCGACTACATCATCGGCAACGAACCCGATAACGGCTTCGGCATGGATCCCTACATCCACGGCGGCAACGGCAGCGACGGGTTCCACGCCATCGCCACCGCGATGCGCGGCGCCAGCGCGCAGTCGCTGTCGCTGGCCGGCCCCTCGCTGGTGACCTGGGCCGATTACAAATACGGCGATTTCCGCCAGTTCTTCGCCGCCAGCCATGCCGACACCGACGTGGTCGATTTCCACAAGTACGGCAGCGGCAGCCCCTTGGGCAATCTGGGCACCACCGCCGATTACGGCGCGGCCATCGCCTGGCTGCGCAACGAGATCGATCAGTACTTCGGCGACCGCGCGGGCGGCATCGCGATCCAACTCGGCGAGTTCAACTACAACTCGTGGTACGGGGCGCAGTGGCGCGCGTCGTTCTACACCTCGCGCAACACCGTGCACACCGCCTCGTTGATCGGGCATGTGTTGCGCGCCGGCGGCAATGCCTATCAGTACTCGGACAACAACGGGCCGCTGGGCCTGCTCACCGACGGCACCGACCGCAACGATCAGCCCGCCGGCAAGCAACTGCGGCTGCCGGCGTATTGGGGCGTGTCGGCCTGGAGCGGCGGGATATGGTCGCGGCGTTACGGCGAGTCGATGGTCGCGGCCAGCACCCAGGTATCGGACCTGGAGGTGTTCGCCACCGACAACGCGAAGAAGATCGTGCTCATCAACAAATCCGAAACCACCGACCGGCAGGCCGTGATCGCGTTGACCGGCACCGCCAGCGGCCGCTACACCGCCTGGCGTCACGCGCGCGGCATGGATCCGGCCAACTTCGTCGGCGGCGCCCAGTACCAGCCTCCGGCCAAGGTCGCCAATGCGGCCGCGTTCTCGCAAGGACGCATCAGCGTCAGCGTGCCGTGGATGAGCGTGGTGGTGATCGACGTGAACTGATCCGCGCGCGTTCGCTGCCCGATGCGGGGCCCGCGGCATCGTCGCGGGCCTCGTGCGTTTGCCGCGCCGCGCGTTGCGGAAGGATGTTCGGCCGCAACGCGCGTTCGCATGCGCGACGATGAACTGGAGGATTAACCGTACCGCGGGCGTCGCCGCGGCGGATGACAAATGGCATGGGACGCGGTGGCGGCGCGGACCGATGCTGCGCTGCCGCCGCCCTCCAGGATCCGCACGCATGCCGCGCCCGCTCGCTTTGGTATCGACCGTGATCCTGCTGTGCGGTCTGGCCGCTGACGCCGGCGCGGCCGCGCTGTTCGACAGTTTCGACCTCAGCGTGCCGCAGCCGCCGGCGCCGGTGTCGGTGGAAGGCCGCCCGCGGTTGATCTACGAATTGCATCTGAGCCACTTCGGCGAGCGCGAGTTGACTCCGACGGCGCTGCGCATCGTCGATGCCGACCGCGGCACCGCGCTGGCGAGCTTTACCGGTTCCGAATTGGCCGCGCGCAGCCGGATCATCGGCCGCAAGTCCGGCGAGACCGGCGCCTTGCGGCCGGGCGAGCGCGAAGTGATCTATCTGGAGGTCGAGCCGGGCGGCGTCGTGCCCAAGCGCTTGCGCCATGCACTGGAATTCACGGCGGCCGGCTCCGACAAGACCCGCTCCGACAAGACCGGCTCCGATAAGACCGGCTCCGTCGAGACCGTGGTCGTGGAAGGGGCGAGCATCGCGATCGGCACGGCGCCCGCGCTGCAATTGGGCCCGCCGCTGCGCGGTGGACCGTGGATCGCGATCTACGCGCCGCAATGGCCGCGCGGCCATCGGCGCGTGTTCTACACCCTGGACGGGCGCGCGCGCTTGCCCGGCCGCTACGCCATCGATTGGGTCAGGCTCGACGGCGATGGCCGTACCGGCCGCGGCGGTAAGGATCAGGACCTGGTGTCCGATTCGCTGGGCTATGGCGAGCCGGTGCTGGCGGTGGCCGACGCCACCGTCGCGGTGGCGCGCGACGGCGTCGACGAGGCCGCGCGGGTCTCGCTCAATCCCAAGCACGCGTTCGGCCAGGCGCCCGGCAACTACGTGGTGCTGGCGCTGGCCGACGGGCGTTTCGCCACCTACGAGCACCTGCGCACGGGCAGCGTGAAGGTGCGCGAGGGCGACAAGGTGCGGGTGGGCCAGACCATCGCCGAATTGGGGTTCACCGGCGACTCCACTGGCCCGCACCTGCATTTCCATCTCGCCGACGGTCGTGTGCCGCTGGCGGCGGAAGGCCTGCCGTATGGCTTCGCCGGCTTCCGTCTGCTGGGGCATTACTCGCAGTTCGAAGGGCTCGGCAAGCAGCGTTGGGACGCGTTACCGGCCGGTGTCGAGCCGCAGCGTCGCGACGAACTGCCGGCGTCCAACGCGGTGATCGAGTTTCCGCGCTGAACTTTCTGCGCCGAACTTTCCGCGATCAGGCTGTGGTCGGGCCGCGATCAGGCCGCACTGATCTGCGCATCCGCCGGCGCCGCCGGCGACAACGTTTCCAACAATCGCCGGCCGCGCCGGCCCGGCGCCATGACGATGCCGGAGCTGACCAGGAAGAACCGCTCCAGCGCCAGCGACACCACGTTGACGACGCAGAAGTGTCCGGGCTCGTCGTGGTTGATCGCGTAGTGCAGGTCGATGTCGCGCGCACGCAGGCGCGTCAGCAGGGTTTGCAGCAGCCCGGCCGGCGGCATCGGTGCGGGCGCGTCCTGGCGCCAGCGGCCGCGGCGCAGACGCACGGCGTCGATCTCGAACACCGCGCAGTCGCGCAACTTGGGATAAGCGGCCAGCGCATCGAGCAGTCTGCGCGAATGGCCGCGCAGCCTGGGCGCCAGCCGCGGCAACTCCAGTCCCTGCACCAGTTCGGTGATCGCGCGCGTGGCGGCGTGTTCGGGGTAGAGCGAGGCGCCGTAACCGCAGGGATGCAGCAATTCGTCCTCGCCCAGGTCGGTGGCGGTGGCGATGTAGCACGGCACGTCGAGGTCGCTGGTGACGTCGATCAGCACGATCTGGCGCTGCAACTGCGCGCTGGCCTGGCGCAGGCAGCGGGCCAAGGTCGCGGGCAGATCGTCGGCGTCCATGCGGTAGCCGTAACCGGCCGGATCGCCGAGAAAATGCGCGGCCAGAAACAACGACCAGGCATCGCGCTCGACCAGTTCGCCGATCGCGTGCACCGCCGCCTCGGCGAAACTGCCGCCGATCGCGGTGCCGTTGTTGGAACCGAAGCGCAGCGCGCTGGCGTAATCGAAATCGTCCTGCGGCGGGCGCCAGTCCAGATAGGTGGGGTAGGACAGGAACAGCGGCAGCGCCGCCTCGGGTTCGCCGTCGACGAAGGAACGATAGGCGCGACAGGCCAGATGGCGATCGGGCTGTCGCGCGAACGCGGCGCGGAACGGCAGCTCGGTCAGGCGCGCGTCGCTCAGGCAGTCGGCGCCGCTGCGCAGACTCAGCGCGGCGTCCGCGGGGGTCTTGCCGGTGAACAGGTGTTCGACCGCTTCGTACAGCGCGCCGACCCGCGCCGGTTCCGGCTCGCCCTTGCCGAAGCCGTTGCCGAGCAGGCTGCCGTCGTCGTCGTAGAGCGTGCAGATCGTCGCCGCGAACGGCTCGCCGGTGTCTTGCAGTTCCGCGCGCCAGCCTTGCGCGTCGAGAAAGCCGCGCAGTATCCGTTCGGCCTCGTCGAGGCTGCGTTCTCGTTCCAGGGGAATCACGTTCGCGCTCTCCTTCGCGCGGGACGCGGCGCGCGGACGCCGCGGACACGACGGCACGGAGAGGCCTCCGTGCCGTCGCCCATACCTGCTCGCGACGGCTTGCGCCGGTCGCGCTTACTAGGCCTGCTGTTATCTAGCCTGCAGTTACTTAGCGTGCTGTTCCAGGAAGGCCTGCTCGTCGTCGGTCAGTTCCGGCTTGATCTGCTGGGCTTCCAGCGTGGTCACGGCCTCGATCAGATACGGACGGCTCTTGATGATCAACGGCATATCGATGTGCTTCTTCATATAGTCCCTCATATGGTGGTTCGTCCGATGAAACAGGTCGCAGCCGGGCAGAGCGGCGCGTAAGGGGCTATCGCCGTCCGCTGGCTGCCGGACCTCTATACCAAAGGCGCAGGCCCGGCGAAGCGCCGGATGCGCGAAACTGTGACCGAGGCCAGCGGTATGTCTCCGCCGCCCTGGCTGAACCGGCGGGCCGGCAAGGTCAGTCTCGGCGCCGCCCGAACGCGGCATAGGCCAGGATCGCGGTCAATACGAACAACCCCACCACCACGGTCCAGAAGCCGTGCCCGCTCTCGGCCAGCGGCATGCCGCCCACGTTCATGCCGAACAGGCCGGCGATCAGATTGATCGGCAGCGCCAGCACGGTCACCACGGTCAGCACGAACAAGGTGCGGCCGGTCTGCTCGTTGACCAGCGCGGCCAGTTCTTCCTGGATCAGCTTGACCCGTTCCACCAGCGCCGCCGAGTCGCCGATGGCGGTGGAGAATTCTTCCGCGGCCTGCTGCAGGTCCTGGATGTCGTCGTGGTCGATCCAGTCCGGCGGACGGTTGAGCAGGCGGAACAGCGCGGTCGGCTCGGGCGCGAGCAGGCGCTGCAAGCGCACCAGGCTGCGTCGCAGCGCGCCGATCTGGGTGCGGTCGGTGGAGATGCGATTGGCCAACAAGCGGTCTTCGATCCGATCGACCTGCAGGGTCGACTTGCGCAGGATCTCGCCGAGCACGCTGGCCTGATCGCGCAGCAGATGCGCCAGCAGTTCCACCGGCGAGCGGAAGCCTTGTCCTGAACGCACCGCCGCGCGCAACTGGTCGACCGAGCGCAGCGGCCGCAAGCGCGCGCTGACCAGCAGCCGGGGACCGATGCACAGGCTGGTGGTGCCGACTTCCGATGCGTCGAAGCTGGAATCGAACAGGACGTCGTGGATTACCGCGATCAAGGCGCCGTCGTCGAGCTCCAGCCGGGTCGAGCCGACTTCGCTGCGCAGGCTGTCGTAGAACGCGTCGGGCAATTCCAGGGCGCGGCGCAGGAAGCGCTCGCTGCCGGTGTTGGACAAGGAGAAATGCAGCCACAGGAAGCCGCGGTCCTCGTCGTCGGCAGGCGCAACCAGGAACTGCGCGACCGCATCGGTGCTGATCGTCTGCGCCGGTTGGCCCGGCACGAAGCGATACCCCCAGATCAGGCCGTCCTGGTTGGAACCGTAACTGGAATCGGCGATGCGCATACGTGGACGGCTATTGGAGCGGGCGGCTCGCTTAAGCTAGCGGAAACCGCGGACAACTCCCACCATTGCCGCGCTTGTGAGCCGTTTTCGCGATGTTCCAAGCCCGCCGACGCCGCCCGAGCCCATGACCTTCGCCCAATACACGATCGCCCCCGTCGACGGCGCCTTGCACGGCTTCGAATGCGCGTTGCGCCCGGGGATGCCGATTCATCACGTGCCGAGGCATTGGCCCGGCGAGGACCGGGTCTTCGAGGTCGATGCGCTTCGCATCGCCGAGCGGATAGCCCGCGTCAGCCGCGAGCACAACGGTGCCTTGGCCGAAGCGACCCTGCGTTTCGAAGCGGCCCGGCTGGCGAGCCTGTCCTTGTGCCTGACGCCGCGCGAACACCGCGGATTGGACGAAGCGGGCTTCTATGCCAGCGTCCAGGCGCGTCTGGCCGTGCATCGCCGGTGGCTGCGCACCGCGACCGGCGTGGCCGCCGATCCGGTCGTCGCCAGTTGGGGGCGCATGGGCGTGTTGCGCGACAAGAGCGAAGGCGTTTACGTGTGTCTGCGCTGGAGTCCGGCAACCGACGCCTGAGCTGTGCGTGACGGCGCAGGCGTGTTCGGCGTCACCCGCGTTCGGCGTCCGCCGCGCTCGCCGATCAGCAACGCCCGACCTGGGTGTAACTGCTGGCTTGCTTGCGCATGCGCACTCCGTCCACGCAGCGGAACTCGACCAGGTCTTCGACGATGCCCTGGCCGGTGAACGGGTCGGCGCGGTCGACGGCGTTGATATGGTGCGCGTTGGTCGCAACCTCGATGTCCGGCAGGGCGGCGGCGGCGGGCGGCGGCGGATCGCGCCGCAACATCGCATGGGCCGAAGCGAGCAGGACCAGCAGCAGGGTCAGCGACAGGCTCACGATCAGGCCGGGGCTGAAGCGGCGGGCGCTCGCGCGGTCCGGATCGAGCTGCGCCAACAGTCCGGCGACGGCGGCAGACCGGCCTTGGCTGGCTTCCATGCGTTGGGCTCCCGGATCGATTGCCCGGAGCATAGCCGGCGCATGCACCCGGCAAATGCGCGGCATTGCTCAGTTTGGACCTCGCCGACGGCCGCCGCGATGCGCCGTTCGTTCAGGCCCCGACAGCGCAGCGGCCGCGACACCGCGGCGCCCTCATCGCCGGATCGACCCATGCCGCACCCGCCTCGACACCAAGCCTCAGCGCCCTCGCACCGGCTCGGAACGACATTGTTCGGTCCAGGCCGAGATCGCCTCGCCGCGGACCACTTGGTGGCAATAGTGGCGATGCGGCATCGCCGATGGCGGCGTACAGCGCTGCGAAATCCTGGTCCAGATGCAGCCGGCCGTGCCAGTCGCTCGCGGCCGGCGCGCCCGGCCCGGGCGCGGTCGGCCTGAGTGCCGTCGGTCTGAGTGTTATCGGTCTGAGTGTGATCGGGCGCCATCGCCGCGGCTCACTTGCGTACCCGCAACACCGCCAACGCCAACAGCCCGGCGACCATGCCCCAGAACACCGAGCCGATCTGGAACGCGCTGACGCCCGAAGCGGTAACCAGGAAGGTGATCAGCGCCGGCTCGCGTTCCTGCGGATCGTGCACCGCCGCCGCCAGACCGTTGCCGATGGTGGTGAACAAGGCGATGCCGGCGATCGCCAGCACCAGTTGCTGCGGAAACGCCGCGAACAAGGCCGCCACGGTGGCGCCGAACACGCCAGTCAGCAGATAGAACACGCCGGCGGCGATGGCCGCGGTGTAGCGCTTGCGCGGGTCTTCGTGGGCGTCGTGGCCCATGCAGATCGCCGCGGTGATCGCCGCCAGACTCAGTGCGAACGCACCGAACGGCGCCAGCAGCAGATTGGTCAGGCCGGTCCAGCCGATCAGCGGCGAGACCGGCGTGTCCTGGTAGCCGTGCGCGCGCAGGATGGCGATGCCGGGAACGTTCTGCGAGGCCATGGTCACCACGAACAGCGGCACCGCCACGCCGACGATCGCCGCCAGCGAGAATTGCGGCGTCACCCAGATCGGCATGGCCACCGCGAAGCGGAGCCGTTCCAGATGCAGTTCGCCTTGCGCCGCGGCGATCGCCACGCCGATCGCCAGGGTGATCACCACCGCATAGCGCGGGCTCCAGCGCCGCGCCAGCAGCCAGCCGACGAACATCGCCGCGACCAGCCAGAAGCGTTGCTCCATCGAGGTGAACACGTTCAAGCCGAAGCGCAGCAGCACGCCGGCGAGCATGCCCGAGGCCAGGCTGGTCGGCAGCCGGCTCAGGAGGCGCTCGAGCCAGCCGCTGAAACCCAACAAGGTGGTCAGCGCCGCGCTGACCACGAACGCGCCGACGACTTCCGCCAGCGGCAATCCGGCCGCGCCGGTGATGAGCATCGCCGCGCCCGGGGTCGACCAGGCCGTCACCACCGGCACCTTGTAACGCAGCGACAGGCCGATGCAGGTCAGGCCCATGCCCATGCCGAGCGCCCACATCCACGAGGCGATCTGCGCCTGATCGGCGCCGGAGGCCTGCGCGGCGCTGAACACGATGGCGGCCGAACTGGTGAAGCCGACCAGGACGGCGACGAAACCCGCGGTGACCGCGGACAGCGACAGATCGCGCAACACTCGCATGCAAGAACCGATCGGCGGGGGAGGCGGTCATGATGCGGCAATTGCCTTGGGCGAGGCGATGCCGGGTGGAACTTTCGTCGTTGCGCGAGGCGCCGTTCGCAGTTTGCGCAGGCATCGACTGTGGTGAAGCCGCGGTTGCTTCGTGGCAGGGGCCCGAAGCTTGGGGCGGGCCCGGCCCGAAGGCGGCGGCGAATCAGTCGATCGCGCACAGTTCGCGCGAAGTGAGCCAGAGGGGACTGGCGCAGACCCCGCCCAATACCAATGCGCAGGCGCAGAACAACACCACGCAGGTGGATTCGCAGCCGCAGCATATGCGGCACTGACGTTTCCGCCGCCGCGATCGCGAGACTGCGCGCTGGACCGTTGTCGGCCGGGCGGGTATGTTCGTCGCCGAACCCGCAAACCCGCGCCGCGCGCGCCGACGCACGCACGGCGCGCGACTTCGGCACGGGCGAGCGGCGCGGATAGCGGCAACCGGCCCGCTTGGGCGGAGAACTCATGAGCACACGACAACCGGTTCCGGCCGCCAGCGCGATCGGCCTGCGGATCCGGCGCGGACAGCGGCTGCGCATCATCGATCCGGTGGGCGGGCAGAGCGGCGATCTGATGGCGTACTCCGCCGACGCCAGCGAGCGCCTGAGCAACGGCCGCAGCTTCGATTACGCCGGCAAGATCTATTTCTCCAGCGGCGATGTGCTGTGGTCGGACCGCAGCCGACCGATGCTGACCATCGTCGACGACGACGTGGGCCGGCACGATTTTCTGTACGCGGCCTGCAGCGCGCAGATGTACCGCATCCAATACGGGATGACCCAATACCACGCCAACTGCCACGACAATCTGTGCGCGGCATTGCGCGAACTCGGCGTGGATCCCGGGCCGCTGCCGTCGCCGTTCAATCTGTTCATGCATGTCGAGGTGGACGCCGACGGACGCTTGCGTTTCCTGCCGCCTAAGTCGCGCGCCGGCGATGCGATCGTGCTGCGCGCGGAAATGGATCTGGCGGTGGCGGTGTCCTCGTGCCCGGCCTCGACCTGCAACGACGGCGCGACGGCGCGGGCGCTGGCGATCGAACTGCTCGACGACTGAGCGCCGCGCTCAGTCCAGGGCCCGGTCCCATTCCGGTGTTTCGCCGAAACGTGCGGCGAGGAACTCCAGAAAACTGCGCACGATCAACGGCATCTGCCGGCGCGAGGCGTAGACGCCGTAGATGCCCATCGGCTCGGGCGCATAGCCGGGCAACACCACCGCCAGTTCGCCCGCGGCGATTCGCGGCGCGACCAGATAGGTCGGCAACATCGCGATGCCGGCGTCGGCGCGCACCGCCTGCATCAGCGCGGTGGCTTCGTTCGCGCTGAGGTTGCCGCTGACCGCCACCGTCGCGGTGCGGCCTTCGCCGTGCAGGCGCCACAGGCTGCGGCCGACGTAGTGATGGGTGAGGCAATTGTGGGTGGTCAGATCCTCGGGACACTGCGGGACGCCGTGCGCGCGCAGATACGCCGGCGTGGCGCACAGCAGCGAACGGCACAGCGACAACCGCCGCGCGATCAGGCCGGCGTCGAGTTCGCCGCTGATGCGGATCGCCAGATCGATGCGTTCCTCGACCAGGTTCACCGCGCGATCGATCAGCAGCATGTCGACCGCGGTGCCGGGATAGCGCGCCACGTAGTCGGCCACCGCCGCGGCCATGTGGCTCAGGCCGAAGGAGGTGCTGCAGGTGATGCGGATCTGGCCGTGCGGCGCGTCGCCGGGGTTGGCCAGCGCCGCGCGCAGGTCTTCACCCAGTTCCAGGATCGAACGGCAGCGGGCGAGCGCGGCTTCGCCTGCCGGGGTAAGGCTGATACGGCGGGTGGTACGGTGCAGGACGCGCGCGCCCAGCCAGTCCTCCAGTTCGGCCAGATAGCGCGAGACCATCGCCCGCGACATCGACAGCGCTTCCGCGGCGGCGGTCAGGCTACCGCGTTCGGCGACTTGCACGAACACGTTGATCGCGGTGAACCGGTCCATGGGTCAGCTCATTTGCTCGATCTGCGCAACAGTCAGTCGACTTATACGCAGTTTTTCGCGCGGTTTCATTCGCCTATCGTGGCTTTCACCGGCGCTGACTCCTGCCGCCCGCCCCATCCACTCCGACCAGGACACGAGCATGAAAACCCTCCGTTTGAGCGCCGCCTGCGCGATCGCCATGACCCTCGCCGTCGGCGCCTGCGCCGAGAAAGCGCCGGTCGCCGCG
Organism: Lysobacter sp. CA199; assembly: GCF_052078715.1. Taxonomy (NCBI): domain Bacteria; kingdom Pseudomonadati; phylum Pseudomonadota; class Gammaproteobacteria; order Lysobacterales; family Lysobacteraceae; genus Lysobacter; species Lysobacter sp. CA199. Next base: position 88,116 of record NZ_JBQJIL010000002.1, read on the forward strand.
TCCGTCGCCGAATCCGCCGGTGCGACGCCCTCCGCCTCGGCTCCGGTCGCGCAGCCGCTGACGATCGAGGTCTACAACCCCGGCGAGCAGGGCATCTTCGCGGTCTCCTCGACCCTGGTGACCGGCGCCAAGGACGCGGTGTTGATCGACGCGCAGTTCTCCACCGTCGACGCGGCCAAGCTGGTCGAACGAATCAAGGCCTCCGGCAAGCGCCTGACCACCATCTACATCAGCCACGGCGATCCGGATTTCTACTTCGGCCTGGTCGCCCTCAGCGAAGCGTTTCCGCAGGCGCGGGTGCTGGCCACGCCGCAGACCATCGCCCACATCCGCGAAACCTCGGCCGGCAAGCTGCAGTTCTGGGGGCCGAAACTCGGCGCCGGCGCGCCGAGCCGGATCGTGATCCCCGAACCCTTGCAGGGCGACACGATCGATCTGGAAGGCAATGCCTTGCGCATCGTCGGCCTGGACGGCCCGACGCCCGATCGCAGCTTCGTCTGGATCGAACCGATCAAGACCGTGCTCGGCGGCATTCCGGTGATGGCCGGCGAGCACGTGTGGATGGCCGATACCCAGACGCCGCAGTCGCACGCGAACTGGTTGAGCACGCTCGACCGGATCGCCGAGCTCAAGCCCGAGGTGGTGATTCCCGGACATTTCGCCCCGGGCGCGGCGCGCGATCTGGACGCGGTGCGTTTCACCGCCGACTACATCCGCGCCTTCGATGAGGAAACCGCCAAGGCCAAGGACTCGGCGGCGCTGATCGCGGCGATGCAGCGGCGCTATCCGGGCCTGGGCGCGCAGGCTTCGCTGGACCTGAGCGCCAAGGTCGCCAAGGGCGAGATGAAATGGCCATGAGCCTGGCCCGGCCCGCCGTCGCGGTCGAATCCGCACATGCGACGAGCCTGGACTACGTCTACGACCCGCTGTGCGGTTGGTGCTACGCCGCCGCGCCGCTGGTCCGCGCCGCCGCTCGATCCCGGGCGTGCGGATCGAATTGCATGCCGGCGGCATGATGAGCGGCGCGAACCGGCGACGCATCGATCCGCGCTGGCGCGAGTTCGTGCTGCCGCACGACCGCCGCATCGCCCAGGTCAGCGGCCAGCCGTTCGGCGCGGGTTATTTCGACGGTTTGCTGCGCGATACCGCCGCGGTGCTGGATTCCACGCCGCCGATCGCGGCGGTATTGGCCGCGCAGGCCTTGGCGCGGCGCGGTCTGGATCTGTTGCATCGCCTGCAGCACGCGCATTACGCCGAAGGCCGCCGCATCGCGCAGACGTCGGTGCTGCTGGCCGTGGCCGGGGAGATCGGCCTGCCGGCGCGGGCGATGGCCGAGACGATGCAAGGATTCGGCGGCGGCGCGGTCGAGCGGCATATCGAACAAAGCCGCGCGCTGTTGTCGCGGCTGGGCGGCCACGGTTTCCCGACCCTGGCCTTGCGCGTGGGCGAGGGCTGGCGCGTGCTCGATCTCGGCGCGTATCTGGGCCGCGCCGAGGCCTGGCGCGCGCATCTGCTGGAGGCGATCGCGGGTTCGTCGCCGCTCGTGGCGTCGATCGATCCGGCGACCTGCGCGGCGGACGGCTGCGCCATCGTTTGATCTCTTGCCGGATCGACGGCGTCGCTCGACGGTCGTTGGTGCCTGCGTCGTGACCATCACTTCGTGGCCGCGCCACTCCGGTTTCCCCCTGTAGGAGCGGCGCGAGCCGCGACCACATCCCACACCCGCCCGCGCCAAGTTGGGCCGGGCGCGGCGGTTCACTGACATCGAAACCATCCTCGAAAGCGCCTGGAGCCCGCATCGCGATCCGGCGTACCAGCCGCGTCGGCCGACCCCGCGGTTTGCCGGACGTCAGCGGCGATTATCGACCCCGAAATCGGCGGGCCGGAGCTTCGATGCCCCGCCCGGGCGGCGCTGAAAATCGCATATTCAGATCGGCCCGCCGCCCGGCCCGGCGCATTCACAGGCACTGCACGGCCATTGCGTTCACGTTTCCTAATGAGGTCGTGGAGGCGCCCTGATCGGACAAATACGGCATCGCCGGCGATATATATAGGTGATTCGATGGCATGTTTAACGTGTAAATTAACGCGGCGGCCGGTCTCGATCAGCCTGCCCTGAATGCGCGATCGGGGAGCGCCGCCGGGTCGAGCGCGGCGGTATCGAGGATGCGACAACCAGAAAAATAAACGCTTACCAGCGTCCCGCGCCGCGGTACGTCCGGCATCGGTGCGACGCGCACCGGCGATCGGACCGTAGCCCTTCGTTCATTCACCAGGACCGGTCATGCCCAACATCACGATTCGCCAGAGAATAATCCTCAGCTTCGCGATCATCGTCGCGGTGATGCTGGTGATGGGCGCAATCTCCCTGCAGCGTCTGCAGAAGATCCAGAGCGAAGAAAACCAACTGCGGCAGTATTTCGTCCCCGGCTTGCATATCTCCGGCAAGATCGAAACCGAGTGGCATGCCTATTACACCGCGCTCACTGGCCTGACCTCGTCCAAGCCGGAAAAACGCGCCGACGCGGTCCTGCGCCTGAATGAGCGCCGCGTGGCGTTCCAGACCGCGATGAACCGTTACCGCCCCACCATCGTGGAGGCGGTGGACCAGCGCAGTTTCGAAGCGCTCGATCAACTCGCCTCGAAGATATTCGCGCTGCAACCCGAACTGGTCAGCGCCGGCAACGTCGATCCGGTGTCGGTGCAGCAGATGCTGCAGGTGCAGGTCGCCCCGATCTTCGACAAATCCGACGATCTGGTCAGCGCGCTGATCGAATACAACTTTCGCCGCGCGACCGAGTCGGGCACCCGTATCGACGGGGCGGTGGGCGATGCGCGGATCGGCATCGCCAGCACCTTTACCGTGGCCTTGCTGGTCGCCGGGCTGGCCGGGTTCTACCTGTGGCGTTCGGTCACCCACCCCTTGGATCTGCTGGCGCGCGCCTCGGAAGTGATGGCCAAGGGCGATTTCAGCCGGCGCCTGGGCTTCAACCGGCGCGACGAATTCGGCGCGGTCGCGCAGGGCTACGACCGCATGAGCAGCGATTTGTCCGAACTGGTCGGGCAGATCCAGACCTCGGGCATCCAGGTCAATTCCTCGATCAACGAGATCACCGCGACCCTGCGCGAGCAACAGGCCACCGCGGCGCAGATCGCCGCCACCACCACCGAGATCGGCGCGACCTCGCGCGAGATCGCCGCGACCTCCAAAGAGCTGGCGCGGGCGATGGGCGATGTCGCCGGCAGCGCCGAGCAGACCGCCTCGCTGGCCGGCCACGGCCAGGACGGCGTGGCGCAGATGGAAGAAACGATGGGCCGGATGATCGACGCGACCGCGGCGATCAGCGGCAAGCTGGCGGTGCTGGCCGAGAAGGCCAGCAACATCAGCCAGGTGGTCACCACCATCACCAAGGTCGCCGACCAGACCAATCTGCTCTCGCTCAACGCCGCCATCGAAGCGGAGAAGGCCGGCGAGTACGGCCGCGGCTTCTCGGTGGTCGCGGTGGAAATCCGCCGTCTGGCCGATCAGACCGCGGTGGCCACGCTGGACATCGAACAGATGGTGCGCGAGATCCAGTCGGCGGTGTCGGCCGGCGTGATGGGCATGGACAAATTCTCCGAGGAGGTCCGCCGCGGCACCGGCGACGTGCAGCAGGTCGGCGGCCAACTGTCGAAGGTGATCGAACACGTGCAGGCGATGGTGCCGCGCTTCGAGACGGTCAACGAAGGCGTGCAGGCGCAGGCCGCCGGCGCCGAGCAGATCAATCTGGCCCTGGTCCAGCTCAGCGAGGCCGCGCAACAGACCGTGGATGCGCTCAAGCAGTCCAACCAGGCCATCGACGAGCTGCATCAGGTCAGTGCCGGGCTGCGCGACGGCGTCTCCAAATTCAAGCTGCAGGCCTGATCGTTCGCCGTGGCCGAAGCTTCGTTCGCTCAGGAGAGCCCCGCCTTGCTGTTCCTGGTCTTCCATCTGGATCGCGACCGCTACGTCATCGAGGCGGCGCGGGTGATCTCGGTGTTGCCGCTGGTGCAGGTCAAGGCGATCCCGCAGGCGCCCGAGGCGGTGGCCGGTCTGTTTGATTACCGCGGCGAGCTGTTGCCGCTGATCGATCTGTGCCGGCTCGCATTGGGGCGCGCGGCGCGGCCGTTGCTGAGCACGCGGATCATCGTCGCGCAGTACGACGACAGCGCCGGTCGGCCGCGCAAACTGGGCCTGATCGGCGAGCAGGTGCTGGAGACGGTGCGTTTGCGGGAGAGCGATTTTCAGGACTCAGGCGTAGATCATCCCGACACGGCCTATCTGGGCCCGGTGGCGGCCGATGCGCGCGGCGCGATCCAGCGCATCGCCATCGAGAGCCTGTTGCCCGAGTCGCTGTGCGAACTGCTGTTCCAGCAGCGGACGGCGGACGCATGAAGCCCGGCGGGTTCCAGCAATGGCTCAAGGACACAATGGGTCTGGACGCCAGCACCATCGGTCCGACCATCGTCGAGCGCGCGGTGCAGCGGCGCATGGCCGAGTCCGGCCGCGCCGACCTCAGCCAGTACTGGTCGCTGCTGCGCGGTTCGGCCTTGGAGCAACAAGAACTGATCGAAGCGGTGGTGGTGCCGGAAACCTGGTTCTTCCGCGACGCGCAAGCGTTCCAGGCGCTGGCCCGGCATTACGATCCATCGTGGGCGGCGGCCCGGCCCAACGAACGCCTGCGCCTGCTGAGCCTGCCGTGTTCGACCGGCGAAGAGCCCTACACCATGGTGATGGCGCTGCAAGAGGCCGGGTTTCCGCGGGAACGCATGGACGTGGAGGCGATCGACATCAGCGAACGCGCCTTGCACAAGGCGCGTCAGGGCCGTTACGGCAGCAACTCCTTCCGCGGCCGCGAGCTGGATTATCGCGAACGCCATTTCGAGGCGACGGACGAGGGCTGGCAGTTGCCCAATTCGATCCGCTCGCGGGTCAACTTCACTCAGGGCAATGTGCTCGATATCGGCTTTCTGCCCGGCGAATCGCTGTACGACGCGATCTTCTGCCGCAATCTGCTGATCTATTTCGACGCGCAGACTCAGTTGCGCACCGTCGAAGTGCTCCGGCGTCTGCTGCGCCCGCAAGGCTTGTTGTTCGTGGGACCGTCGGAAGCGAGCCTGCTGCTGTCGTTGAATTTCGTCTCGGCCCAGTTCCCGATGGCGTTTGCGTTCCGCAAAGCCGCGGCGCAACCGGCTGGCGTGGTGGATACGCCGGCGCCGCGCAGCGTCGTCGCGCCGCTGCCGACCGGCCGCGTTGCGTCGCCGGCGCGACCGGTCGCGACGCGATCGGCGCCGGTGCGGGCGCCCGCGCCCGCCAGCGCGGTCGTCGCGCCGGTCGACGAATCCTTGCTCGACCAGGCCCAGCGCCTGGCCGACAACGGCCGGCTCAGCGAAGCCTTGGCCGCATGCCAGTCGCACCAGCGCGCGCATGGACCGTCTTCGCGCATGTTGTATTTGATCGGCCTGATCGACAGCGCCAGTGGGCGCGAGCGCGAGGCCGAGCAGCATTTCCGTAAGGCGCTGTATCTGGAACCCTGCCATGAAGAAGCGCTGATGCATCTGGCCTTGCTGCTGGAAACCCGCGGCGACGCGGCCGGCGGCCGGGTGTTGCGCTCGCGCGCCGAACGTTGCCGCGGCGACGCCGCGCAGGGCCGGTCCCGATGAGCGCCAAACCTTCCAACGACGCCTCGCACAGCGCGGTCGCGCGCCTGCTGGACCGCGCGCCCGACCATGGTGAGTTGCAATCGGCGACGTTGCACGTCGCCGCCCGCGAACAAGACCTGCGCTCGCTGACCCGGACTTTGTTCGTGTTCCGCCTGGGCAGCGAGTGGCTGGGATTGCCCGCAGCGGTCGCCGACGAGGTGATCGAGCCGCGGCCGATCCACGGCCTGCCCCACCGCCGCGAAGGCGTGGTGCGCGGGCTGGTCAATGTGCGCGGCCAGCTGACCGTCTGCGTCGCGCTGGAAGCGCTGCTGCAATTGCAGCCCGGCGCGGTGGCCGAGCGTCCCGGCGCGCGCCGCAATCTGTTGAGCAAACGGCTGGTGGTGTTGTCGGTGCACGATCAACGCCTGGCGTTCGAATCCGACGAGGTGCACGGCTCGCACCGTTACGATCCGGCCGCCGTCGGCAATGTTCCGGCCACGGTGGCCTTATCCGGCGCGCCGTTCAGCACCGGCGTGCTGAGCATGGACGGCGGACGCAGCGTGGGTCTGCTCGATGTCGAGCTGATGATCGGCGCAATCAACCGGCGGCTGGGATGAGCACAGGCAATCTCCAGAATTACTCGCTGCACGACCTGTTCCGGATGGAAGTGGAAGGGCAGGCGCAGGTGCTCACCGAAGGCCTGCTGGTGCTGGAAAGTCAGCCCGATTCGGCCGCCGAACTGGAATCGTGCATGCGTGCGGCGCATTCGGTGAAAGGCGCCGCGCGCATTCTGGGTTTGTCGGCGGCGGTGGCGATCGCGCATGTGATGGAGGATTGCCTGGTCGCCGCGCAGGAACGGCGGCTGGTGTTGGATCGCGCCGCGGTCGATGCTTTGCTGCGTGGCGTGGATCTGCTCAGCAAGATCGCGGCCACGCCGCCGGAGCAGGCCGGCGCGTGGATGCGCGACGACGCGCCGCAGGCGCAGGCGTATTGCGACTTGCTCGCCCAGGCGTTGGCATCGGAATCCAACCCGGCGCCCGCCACCGAAGCGCCGTCGCCACCGCCGTCACGTATCGAAAGCCGCGAAACGCGAGGCGAGGGCGCAGTGCTGGCCGAGGGCGAAGAGCGGGTGCTGCGGATCACCGCGCGCAGCCTCAACCGTTTGCTCGGACTGGCCGGCGAATCGCTGGTCGCCTCGCGCTGGCTCGATCCCTACATCCGTTCGCTCGACCGGCTCAAGCGCGTGCAGCACAGCGGCGCGCAGGCGCTGGACAAGCTCGCCGAGCTGGCCAGCGTCTCGCGCGATCCGCGCGCCACCGCGCTGCTGATGGAAGCGCGTTCGCTGGCCGCCGAGTCGCAGCGTCTGCTCACCGAACGCGTGGCCCAGTTGGATCTGTTCGAACGGCGCAGCGCCAGCGTTGCTCATCGTCTTTACGAAGAGGCGTTGTCGAGCCATATGCGGCCGTTCGCCGACGGCACCCACGGCTTCAAGCGCATGGTCCGCGACCTGGCGCGCGAGCTGGGCAAGCAGGCGCGACTGGAAATTGTCGGCGCCAAGACCCAGGTCGATCGCGATGTGCTGGCCAAGCTGGAAGCGCCGCTGAGCCATCTGCTGCGCAATGCGGTCGATCACGGCATCGAGCCCGAGGCGCAGCGCCTGGAGGCCGGCAAACCGGCGGCGGGCCTGATCCGCCTGGAAGCGCACCACGTATCGGGCCTGTTGGAGATCACCGTCGAAGACGACGGCGCCGGCATCGATCTGGAGCATATCCGCGCGATCGTGGTCGCGCGGCGTCTGGCCGACGAGGACATCGCCGCGCGGCTCAGCGAGGCCGAGTTGCTGGAGTTCCTGTTCCTGCCGGGTTTCACCTTGCGCGAGGTGGTGACGGAGATATCCGGGCGCGGGGTCGGGCTGGACGCGGTCCAGGACATGGTCAAGCAATTGCGCGGCAGCGTGCGCCTGTCCTCGCAGCCGGGCATGGGCTCGCGTTTTCAATTGCAATTGCCGCTCACCACCTCGGTGCTGCGCGGGCTGGTCGTGGACATCGGCGAGGAAGCCTATGCGTTCCCGATGACCCAGGTCGCCTGTACCGCGATGGTGCCGCGCGAGGACATCCAGTGGCTGGAAGGGCGCCAGCACTTCCACTTGCACGGGCGCCGTATCGGACTGGTGTCGGCGACCCAGGTGCTCGGCGGCAACGACGAGCAGGCTTCGCCGGATCGATTGCACGTGGTCGTGGTCGGCGGCAGCGAACACGAATACGGTCTGGCGGTGGACGGATTCCGCGGCGCCAACGAACTGGTGGTGCAGCCGCTGCCGACCCAGTTGGGCAAGATCAAGGACATCAGCGCCGGCGCCTTGCTCGACGACGGCACCCCGGTGCTGATCGTGGACGTCGACGATCTGGTGCGTTCGGTCGAGCGCCTGGTTTCGACCGGACGGCTGGCGCAACTGCGCTATCAGGATCACGCCCAGGCCTCGGCGCGCAAGCGCGTGCTGGTGGTCGACGATTCGCTGACCGTGCGCGAGCTGGAACGCAAACTCATCGAGAGCGGCGGCTACCAGGTCGAAGTCGCCGTCGACGGCATGGACGGATGGAACGCGGTGCGTTCCGGTCATTTCGATCTGGTCGTCACCGATATCGACATGCCGCGCATGGACGGCATCGAACTGGTCGGCCTGATCAAGAAGGACGCGCGCCTGCGCGATCTGCCGATCATGATCGTCTCCTACAAGGACCGCGAGGAAGACCGCCGCCGCGGTCTGGAAGCCGGCGCCGATTTCTATCTGACCAAGGGCGGGTTCCATGAAGAAGCGTTGTTGCAGGCGGTGGTCGACTTGATCGGCGAGGCGGCGGCATGAGGATCGCCATTGTCAACGATCTGGCGCTGGCGGTGGAAGCGCTGCGGCGGGTGATCGGGCAACGCCGCGATCACTCCATCGCCTGGACCGCGGCCAACGGCGAGGAGGCGGTGCAGCGCTGCGCGCTCGATCCGCCCGATCTGGTGCTGATGGATCTGCTGATGCCCGGCATCGGCGGGGTCGAGGCCACGCGCCGGATCATGGCGGCCAGTCCGTGCCCGATCCTGATCGTCACCGCGAGCGTCGGCGGCAACGCGCCGTTGGTGTTCGAGGCCATGGGCTATGGCGCGATGGACGCCACCGACGTGCCCGCGCTGGGCTTGGAGGGCGGCAACGGTAACGGCAACGGCGGCCGCGAGTTGCTGGCCAAGATCGATCTGATCGCCCGTTTGATCGGCGACACCCCCGCGCAGCGCGCGATCAAGCCGACGCCGCGGCGCGGCAACGCGCGGCGGCTGGTCGCGATCGGCGCATCCGCCGGCGGCCCGGCGGCGTTGTCCGAACTGCTGGCCGGTCTGCCGGCGAATTTTCCCGCGGCCCTGGTGATCGTGCAGCACATCGACGAAAAATTCGCCTTGAGCATGGCCGACTGGCTCAACCGGTTCTCGCCCAACCCGGTGCGCGTGGCCGCGCAGGGCGAGCGGCCGGCCGCAGGCACGGTGCTGCTGGCCGGCACCAACGAGCATCTGGTGCTCGAGACCGACGGCGCGTTGGGCTATACGCGCGAACCGGTCGAGCAGCCGTATCGTCCCTCGGTCGATGTGTTTTTCGACAGCGCCAATCGCGTCTGGAACGGCGAGATCGTCGGTGTGCTGCTGACCGGGATGGGCCGCGACGGCGCCAAGGGCCTGGAAGCGCTGCGCCTGAACGGTCATCACACCATCGCACAAGATCAGGCCAGCAGCGCCGTCTACGGCATGCCCAAGGCGGCGGCCGAGCGCGGCGCGGCGGTCGATGTTCTTCCGTTGAACCGCATCGCCGCGAAACTGCGCGAGCTGTTCGCAGATCACAGGAGTGTCTCCCCATGAGTGTCCCCCCCGTGAACCGTCACCTGGGGTTGCCGAGCGAACATCGGTTCGTGGTGCTGCTGGTCGACGATCAGCCCTTCATCGGCGAGGCGGTTCGTCGCGCCATCGCCAAAGAACTGGATATCGACTTCCATTACTGCAGTTCGGCCAGCGACGCGATCGCCATGGCCGAAGCGCTGAAGCCGACGGTGATCATGCAGGACCTGGTGATGCCCGACGTCGATGGCATGACCCTGGTGCATCTGTACCGGGTGCATCCGGCGCTGCGCAACGTGCCGATCGTGGTGCTGTCGAGCAAGGAGGACGCGGCGGTCAAGAGCCAGGCCTTCGCCACCGGCGCGGCCGACTATCTGGTCAAGCTGCCCGATCCGATCGAACTGATCGCGCGCATCCGCCACCATTCGCAGTCCTACCTGTACCACGTCGAACGCGACCTGGCCTACCAGGCCTTGCGCGAGAGCCAGCAGAAACTGTTGGAAATGAACGAGACCTTGCGCCGTCTGAGCGACGTGGACGGACTGACCGGGCTCAACAACCGGCGTTATCTGGATCAGTACCTGGATCAGGAGTGGCGCCGCGCCGCGCGCGAGCGCGCCGAGTTCTCGTTGCTGATGATCGACGTGGACAACTTCAAGGTCTACAACGATCTGTACGGCCATCTGGCCGGCGACGAGGCGCTCAAGGCGGTGGCCAGCGAAATCCAGCAGTGCGCGCAACGCCCGGCCGACGTGGCCGCGCGTTACGGCGGCGAGGAGTTCTCGCTGGTGTTGCCCTCGACCTCGGCCGACGGCGCCGCGCGGATCGCCGAACAGATCTGCGCGCGGGTCTACGATCTGGCCATTCCCAACGAAGGCGCGCCGACCCAGCGCATCACCGTCAGCGTCGGCGGCGCCACCAGTTCGCAGCGTCACGTGGGCAGTTACGAATCGCTGCTGCAGGCGGCGGACCGGGCCTTGTACGACGCCAAGCGGGCCGGCAAGAACCGCTCGCTGATCTGCGAAGTGGGTTGAAAGCGCGCCGGCCGCGACGAACGCGGCCGGCGCGCTGCCGCTACCGGTCAGTGTTCGAGCACGCTCACGCTGGTGACGTACTGCGAGTCGCTCGTCCACGGCGAGGGATTGCCCACGCCCAGGGTTACCTGGATGGTCTTGCCGGCGATGTCGCCCAGATCGAAGTAACGCATCGGCACCAAGGCGCCCGGGCACCAGCTGCGCGGATTGCTGGTGTTGTTGTTGCGGAAGATCCCCGGATTGCCGCGCGGACTGAATTGCTCGTAGCTCGCGCAATCGATCTTGGTGCTGAAAGTGGCGAGCGAGTTGCCGTTGACCTTCACCGAGATATTGGTGTTGGTGTACTCCTGTCCTCCGGAGGAGGCGCCGTAACCGGCGATGCTGACCGCCAGCGTGCCGATGCCGAGATTGGCGCTGTGCTAAACCGCCGCGGTGGCGATGTCGGCGTCTTTCTCCGATGAGCGCGACAACACGCTGACCACGTCTGGATCGCTGCCGGCCGTCAGCGACTTGGTCGAGACCAGCGCCAAGGAGTACTTGAAACCGACTTCAGCGATCGCCGGATCGGTCACTCCGTGATTTTCGCAAGCGTCGTCGCCGTACTGCGGATTGGAGCCGCCGCTGATGCCGACCCAGATGTCGCGGTCGGGATTGGCCAGCGCCGCGGCATACGGATCCATCGGCGCATCCGGATACACCCGCGTCGCCTTGGCGCCTTGCCACATGTCGCTGAAGGGCGAAATGAAATCGGTGAAGGTCACCCGCGGCGTGTCCACCGTCGGCGCGGTGCCCTTGGGCGTGCTGATGAAGAACGCCGAAGCGAAGCGATCGTAGGGATCGCACTGGGCGTGATAGGTGATGCGCAAGGCGACGTCGTCGCCGATCTTGGCTTTTTCCGCATCGCTGAGCTTGCGCGTGAACTCAGTTCCGCGCTTCCACATCAGCGTCCCGGCCGGCGGGGTGTAGGTGGTCGGTTCGGTGCTGCGGTAGATGCCGAACTGCGGCACTTGATCGAGCACTTGCACCAGCTTCTCCGCGGCCGGCGGCGCGTCGTGGACTTCGAACTCGTAGATGCGCGCGGCGCTGTCGCTGCCCTGGGTGGGCGTGGTGATGTTGAGGCGTACATAGCGCGCGCTGGCCGCGGCGATGGAGTGAGTGGTGAGGTTGGCGGTGTTGTTGCTCACCGTGACCGGCGTGGTCCAGGCGGTGCCGTCGGCGGAGATCTGGATGTTGAAGTTCTTGCTGTTGAAGCTGGCCGGCTCGCCGCCGCTGCCGGCGTGCTTGACCACGAAGCTGGAGATCGAGCGGCTCGAACCCAGGTCGACCTGCAGCCACTTGCTGCTGGCGGTGGAGCAGAATTTGTCGCTGTTGCCGCCGCTCACGCTGCCGTTGAAGGCCTTGGGCGCGCTTTCGTTGGCGTTGCACGCGGCCGAACCGGTCGCAGCCTTGTTGAGCGCCAGATTGGCCGCCGCAGCCGTGCCGGCCAGGCCCATGCAGGCCAGCACGCCGGCCGCCTGCAGCCACGGGGTTCGCGGAACACGATGTCTCGATTGCATGGAGAGGTCCTTTTCTTGACGGTGGGATCGCTGCGTGAACGGCGGCCGGGGCGAGTGCGGGCGTGGAGAGCGCGAGTTGCGCGCAGCGTCTGGGCCGATCCGGGACAAACTGGATACGACCGGATTTAGATCGATCCAAACGAGAGAGTAAGTTCGCCCAGGGCGGGATTTGCGATGCCGCATGCAGCTTGCGCAAGCAAATCGGTGCGTTGCGTCGCAGTTCGCGATTCCTGGCGCACCCGCCTGGTCGCGTTGTCGTCGGCGCGCGGCCGCGGGTAGTGTGGTGTCCGGTCCAAGGAGCGCAGTCGTCGCATGATTGACGCGATTTCAACAGGCCGGGTTTCATGAGCGTGGGATTGTCGCCGCGCCTGGCCGCGATCGTCGCCGCATTGCCGTTGCGGCCAGGACTGCGCGTGCTGGAAATCGGTTGCGGCCCGGGCGCCGCGGCGCGCGCGGTCGCCGCGCGCATCGGCGACGGGCAGGTGCTGGGCATCGACCGCTCGCCGCGCGCCATCGCCCAGGCGATCGCGGGTTCGACTGATGCGATCGCTTCGGGCGTGCTGAGTTTTCGCGTGGTCGCGATCGAACACTTCGAGCGTGCGGACGGCGAAGCGCCGTTCGATCTGGCCTTCGCCGTGCGGGTCGGCGCGCTGGACGGGCGCCACCGGCAAGCCGGCCGGATCGCGCTGGAGCGTATCCGTCATGCCCTGGGCCCGCGCGGCCGATTGTTCATCGACGGCGGCGATCCCCTGCGCGAAATCGCGCTCGCGCCGCCGCGCTGATGCGCTCAGCCCGGAGCCAGGGCCAGTTCCGGCTCGGGCGGACGCTGAAACTGGCGTTCGACCAGCCGCGCGTAATAGGGATGGGTGGCCAACAGTTCGGCGTGGCTACCGATCCCCGAGATGCGGCCGTTGTCGAGAAAACAGATGCGGTCGGCGTGCATCACCGTGGACAGGCGATGGGCGACGATGATGTTGGTGCGGCCCTGCATCAACTCTTCCAGCGCCAGCTTGACCTGGTGTTCGGTTTCGCTGTCGAGGTTGGAGGTGGCTTCATCGAGGATCAGGATGTCCGGATCGCGCAGGAACATGCGCGCGATGGCTATGCGCTGGCGCTGGCCGCCGGACAAGTTGTTGCCTTGCTCGATCAGCACCGTGTCGAAGCCTTGCGGCATCTTCTCGATGAAATCCAGGGCGCCGGCGCGGCGCGCTGCCGAGCGCAGCTGTTCGTCCGAGAACTCGCCGTCCAGGCCATAGGCGATGTTGTCGCGCACGCTGCCGGGCATCACCGGCGCGCTTTGCGCGACATAGCCGATGCTGGCGCGCCATTGCCGCAGCGGTAACTCGGCGATGGCTCGGCCGCCGTAGACGATTCGGCCGCCGCTGGGCGAATAGAAACGTTCGATCAAGGCCAGCAAGGTGGTCTTGCCGCTGCCGCTGGTGCCGACCAGGGCGGTGGTCTTGCCGGGTTCGAAACGCAGATCGATCCCGCGCAAGACCGTGCTCTGGCGCCCTTCGTAGGCGAAGGACACGTTATGAAACTCCAGCAGGGAACCGGGGATGCGCGGAGCGTCGCCCGGATGCGGCTCTTCTTCGGTTTCGCCCAGGATCGCCGCGATCCGCACCGAGGCGCCCTTGGCCTTCTGCAACTCGGCGGTGAAATGGGTCAGCTGCATCAACGGCGTGACGACGTTGAAGATGTACAGGATGAAGGCGGTCAAGGTGCCGACGGTGATCTCGCCGGCGGCCACGCGCGCGGCGCCGTACAGCAGGATCACGATGATCGCCAGGGTCATCGCCAAGCGCATCAGCGGTTCCAGCAGCACGTTGACCCGCGCCACCCGCAGCCCCAGGCGCTTGAGGTCGTCGATTTCCTCATGACTGCGCCGGCGTTCGCGCGGCTCGGCGGTGAACGCCTTGACCAGGCGGATTTCCTGGAAGATGTGGGTGAGGATGCCGCTGAAGCGCGCGGTGCGATCCTGGATCCGCCGCGACAGGCCGTCGAGCAGGAACGCGATCGGAATCATGATCGCGAACGCCGCGCCGATCGATCCCAGCAAGGTCAGGGTCAAGCGTACGTCCAGCAACAACAGCACCACCGTCGAACCGGCCAGCAGCAACACGCCGCTGAGCAGGTTGATGAGCTGGCGGGTGATCAGTTCGCTGATCGATTCGCAGTCGCGCACCACCCGGCTGACGCGTTCGCCGCTGCTTTCGCTGTCGAAGGACGCGACCGGAAGGCTCAGCAGTTTGTCGACCAGCCGCTGGCGCAGGCGCGCGACCAGTTGGTAGCCGACCCGCGCCAGCAGATAGGCCGACAAGGCGCCGACCAAGCTGGTGCCGGCCAGGATCGCGACCAGGCCGACGATGGCCCCCACGTCCACGCCGCCGCTGCTGAAGCGGTCGATGATCTGGCGGATCTGGATCGGGAACCAGAGGGTGCCGGCGACCGAGACCATCGCCGCCAGAGTGGCCATGCTCAAGGCGACCGGCGAAGGTTGGCCGGTCCGGATCAGGCGCCATAGATCGTGATGGGAACTGCGCATTCGAACTCCGGATGGCGCGATGCCGTTCGGGGTGGGCCGCGACGAGGTGGAAGTCGTCCGGAAGGAGCGGGCGGATGGACGATGGCGCTCGATCGCGCGCGGATGCGGACGACGCGTTCGCACGCGTCGTGCATCGGATCACGCGATGAAAGTTGGAGGGAGAGAGCCGGTGGCGGCGAGCGAAAGCGGGCGATCGACTCCGACTGCCGTGCCCCGTTCGCACGAGACCGCTTGCGCTTGCCATCGCCGGTTATGTCTACGGGCTGCTTGTGCAGTGTCGCGGCGCGCCGCCGGGCCGGTCAACGACCACACGGCTTCGCGCTTCGAAGTAGCGATGACAATCGCAAATAAGCCAGTGAGCGATCACATAAACGCCCGCGATCGGCGGTTTGATCCAATGCTCGCGTCGTTGCCGGACTGAGTGTTTCCTCATATTTTCCGCGATTTCAGGGGTTATCCGAACCGCCGACGAGGCGATGGAGCAAGCGGTTTCGTAACGGGCCCGCGCCGCCGACGACGCGCATGGCGATCGCAGCCGGTTCCAAGTCGCGCGCGATGACGATTCGTTGACCGCGATTGCTGATCGGTATGACCGCATACGACAACACGCGCGATGCCGGCTTCGATAGCGGGCCGCGGCGGCTAGCATCGACGCATACCGACGCAGCGTCGCGAAGTTGGCGGCGCAGGCGATCAAGTCGCCGCATCGCAACCGTTGGGGACCAGCCTGGTTCGGCCCTTTCCGAGAACCAGGCCCGGCCCCGGTTGTGACGCAAGTCGGATGTCGATCGCAGTAAGCCGAGCCGCCGTCCCCTTCCACGAGTTCCGAGGCATCACATGACTACTTTGAACGGCCCTTCCTACTCGGGCCCGCAATTGGGTTCCCTGGTCCACACCAAATCCGAAGTGGAAACCTCGCAGGTCGCCGTGCCCACGGGAATGAAACCGGTAGTGGTCGAACCGGGCAGCAACCTCAGCCGGATCGCCGCCGACAACGGCATGACGCTGGAGCAACTGCTGGCGATCAATCCGTAGTCAGTCTCGACCCCGCGTCCGAGCCGAACACGCGCAGCGCCGACTTGATCTATCCGGGCGAAGTGATCTTCGTATCGGGCGATAAAGCCAAGGCGACCGATGCCGCGGCGACCCGCTACGAGGCCACGCTCGATCAGGGCCATGCGCCCGCGTCGGCGCCGGCCACCGCGGCCAAGAAGGAATTCACTCAAGCGGTGAAGGCCGAGATCGATGCGGGCGTCGTGCTGCCGCCCAAAGCCAACCGTGAAGACCACGCCAAGCAGGTGGTCGCCGTCGGCGAACGGATCGCCCTGCGCTACGAGGCGCAAGGCGAGCCGGAATTGGCCCAGGCGGCGCGGGGAGTGGCGCAGGAACGGGCCAAGCAGATCAGCGATACGGACTGAAGCGGCGCCGCCTCGATCGCGCTGCCGCAACGGCGCGCCTGTTCAGGGCGCGCCGTGGATTTATTCGCCCCGTGCCGTCCCGTCGCTGCGATAAACCTTTTCGCCGCATCGCGCATCGCAGATGCCGGCGGAAGGAGGAAGCTGCGATGACACGATCGGGTGCAAGAGCCGCGCTGGCGTTATCGGCGTTGTTGCTGGGCCATGCCGTCGCCGCGCCCGCGGGCGATGCGCCGCCGCGCAAGGACTGCCGCGCCGAGCGTGCGGGCGAGCGCCGGTTCTGCGAAACGGTCGAGGCGTATGCGGACCTGTTGCGTTTGCCGGGTTATGCGCTGGCGGTCGCCAACCATGGAAAGATCGTGTACCTGCACACCGGCGGCTACGCCGACATCGCCCGGCGCAAGCCGGTACGGGCCGATTCGATCTTCCCGATCGCCTCGGTCACCAAGACCTTTACCGCGACGCTGATGCTGCAGTACGCCGCCGAGCGCCGCATCGCGCTGGACGACTACATCGCCGACTATCCGCAGATTGACGACGCCTCGGCCTGGCTCTACGACAGCCCCGACATCCGCATCCGCCATGTGCTCTCGCATACCTCCGAGGGCGCCGCGCCGGGCGATGGGTATTCGTACAACGGCAACCGGTTCAATTACGTCTATGGCGTGTTCGCCAAACTCACCGGCGAGAAGGACTACGCCAAAGCGTTCGCGGGCGAGGTCGACGCGCAGATCTTGAAGCGCATCGGCCTGCGCGACACTCTGGCCGGAATGCCGGAGCCTTCGGACTCGGCGCACACGGCGCGCATCGTCACGCCGTACCGCTACGATGCCGGACGCGCATCGTTCATCGCCGACGACGATCTGCAAGGCGGGCATCGGCGCGCGTATCCGAACAGCGGCATGCTCTCCACGCTCGCCGACCTAGCGCGTTATCTCGATGCGCTGCGCACGACCGATCTGGCCGGCCCCGACGCGCGCGCGATGACCACGCCGTTCAAGCTCAACGACGGCCGCGATTCGCCGTATGCGCTGGGCTGGTTCTCCGAAACCTGGGACGGCCGGCCGGTGCAGTGGGTGTACGGGCTCGGCCCGTCGTACGCGTCGTTCGTCATGCACGTGCCGGAACGGCGCGTGAGCCTGATCTTTCTGGCCAATACCGACGGGCCGACCGCGGCCTTGCGGCTGGGCTATGGCAATGCACTGCAGTTTCCGCTCGCGGCGGGGTTCCTGCGCGAGTTCGCCGGCGCCGATATCGCCACGGTAGCGCTCGACGAGGACAGCGACGCGCTCGGAGCGCGCTTATCGGGCCTGAGCGCGCAGCGCAGGCGCGAGGCGTTCGCGCAGACGATCGGTGTGGCGTTCACCCGGCACTACGCGGACCGATTGCAGCCGGCCCGATCCGGCCGCGGCGAGTCCGCAACCGCGCTGGTGTCGATGCTGTACGACGTGGATCCGGTCTATTTCCGCACCCCGCATCCGCAGTTGATCGCGTTGATTGCGGAACTACGGCAGCGTTCGCTGAGCGGACCGATGGACGAATTGGCGCGGGCCTACGATGCGGCCGGACGCATCGACCCGCAGGTCAGTCAGGACCTCGGCGATTTCTATGCCTGGATGGGCGACGCGGGACGATCGGTGCGTTACCGGCGGGCGCTGCTGCAGGCGCCGGGATACCACGCCAACGATGCGACCATCAACACCGCCTTCGCGTTGGGCGATTATTACTTCGAGCAGGCCGATATCGCCGCTGGCCGCGCCTGTTACTGGACCGGCATCCGCAACGCGGTGCGCGCGGGCTGGGGCAGGGACTTCGCCGAAGCCAAACGCTTGCGGATGACCCGATTGAGCGAAGCCGCACGGCATCCGGACGGCCGCGCGCAACCCTGACGATAAGTGTCCGGCGCCGGTCGAAGCGGCGCGCAGGGCCGCGTTTGCAGGGCCCACGCATGCCGTCGGCGCGGGCTGGGACGGCTTCGGGCTTGAGCAGATCGGGCCACCCGGGCCCGAGCGCGGCTGTCCCCATCTTGCGGATATCGGCGCAAATCTGCGGAAAATCTACGGTTTTGTTTGAAAACGATAACAGTTCTCATTAGCATGCGGGCAGGGGCGCCGGTTGATAGCGCTGTTCCAGTTTCCGCCTGGCACCGCGGGTCTGATGGGGATCGAAAGCAATGACGTTGATGATTGGCTCGCAGCGCGGGTGGAGGCGGGTTCCGGCCCTGTCGGTTCTGGCGGTCGCGGTGAGCGGGTTCAGCGCGCATGCCGAGCAGGCGCCGCGCGCCGATGCCACCTCGTTGGACCGGATCGTGGTCAAGGCCGAGAAGCAGGGCCGTTCGCAGCAGCAGACCGGTACCAGCGCCACGGTGTTGAACCAGCGCATGCTGGAGGCGCGCGGGCTGGAGGACAGCCGCGCGGTGCTGTCCAATCTGGTCAACGTCACCAACGTCGGCGTGGGCAACGTGGCCCCGGCGGTGCGCGGCGTCGACGGTACCGGCCCGGCGGGCGGAGTGGATGCGTTCTTCGCCGGCACCCGGCCGCGCCTGAACTTGGCCATCGACGGCCGTCCGGCCAGCTATAACGAAATCGTGTTCGGCGGCAGCTCGCTGTGGGACGTGGAGCAGATCGAACTGCTGCGCGGTCCGCAAAGCCTGCTGCAGGGCCGCAACGCGATCGCCGGAACCCTGGCGATCAAGACCCGCGATCCCAGCTTCGAGCCCGAAGGCAGCGTGCGCGTGCTGGCCGGCGACTACGAGCGGCGCCAGGCCGCGTTCGCGGTGTCCGGGCCGCTCGCCGGCGATCAACTCGCGTTCCGTTTGTCCGGCGATATCCAGCGCCAGCACAGCTATCTGGACTTCCTGCCGATTCCCGGCGCGTCCGATCCGGGCGAGTTCGAAACCCGCACCCTGCGCGGCAAGTTGCTATTCAAACCCGAGGCCTTGCCCGACCTGACCGCGCTGCTGACCTTCCAGCACGCGCAAGCCAAGGCGCCGCAGGGCGAAACCGAATCGCGTCCGTTCGGTCACGGCATCAACAGCACGCCCGACATGCCGGTGTTCGCCAACCGCAGCAACGCGCTGATCCTGGATACTCAGTGGCGCCTGAGCGAGCGCCTGCGCTGGGACAATCTGATTTCGGCGACCGATCTGCGGGTCAACCGTTACGCGCCGGTGCGCGGCGGCATCGCCACCATCGACAACCGCGAGTACGTGCTCGAACCCAAGCTGGTGCTCGATCGCGGCGACGCGCGCAGCAGCGGCGTGTTCGGCGCTTATCTGTTCCAGGCCAAGCAAGACGAATTGATCGACTTCCCGGCCGATGAGCGCTTCAACGACGAGATCCGCACCGCGGCGATCTACGGCGAGAGCCAGGTCGCGTTGAGCGACCGCTGGGAGCTCACCGTGGGCGCGCGTTACGAGCGCGAAAGCCACCGCCGCCAGGGCGGCGAGGGCGTGCTGGTAAAGATCGACATCGACGAGACCTACAGCGCGTTCATGCCCAAGCTCGGCGTGAGTTTCAAGCCCAATGCGTCGTGGACGGTCGGCGGCCTGGTCTCGCGCGGCTACAACGCCGGCGGCGGCGGGGTGACCTTGGATTTCCCGATCGTCAGCTACAGCTACGCCCCGGAATACGTAATCAATTACGAAGCCTACTTCCGCGGCGAACTGGCCGACGGCCGCGTGCAGATCACCGGCAACGTGTTCTACGGCGATTTCCGCGACATGCAGCTGCCGTTCGACCTCAATCCCGATCCGGCGGTGTGGTCGGTGGTGGTGCGCAACGCCGATCGCGCGCGCAACTACGGCGCCGAGTTCGGCCTGCGCTGGAAGGCGATGCCGGGCCTGGAGCTGTACTCCGACATCGGTCTGTTGCGCACCAAGGTCACCGAGTATCCCGGTTCGGGCATCCAGGGCAACGAATTCGCTCATGCGCCGTCGCTGACCTCCAATCTGGGATTGATCTGGCGCGGCCAGAGCGGCGGCGAGTTCAGCCTCAACGCGCGCTACTCCAACGCTTATTTCTCCGACATCGAGAATCGCTCCTTCGGTCGCACCGATCCTTACTGGATCGCCAACGCCAAGGGCGGTTATCACTTCGGCCGTCTGTACTTGTTCGCCGGTGTCGACAATCTGTTCGACGATCGCTCGGCGACCGAACTGTCGACGTTCACCAATCAACCCTCGCCGTTCGATACCGCTTCGCTGCTCCGCCCGCGCAGCTGGTACGCCGGCCTGCAGTACGACTGGTAGCCCATGCACGCTCACGGCTCGCGCTGGTTCCGTTTCAATCTCTGGCTGCATCGCTGGGCCAGCTTGGTGGCGACGATTCCGTTTCTGATCCTGTGCCTGACCGGTACGGTGTTGATCTTCCACGAAGAGATCGACTCGGCGATGGGCGTGGTGCCGACCGCGGCCGGATTGGAATCGGCGCCGCATCGGCCGCTGGCCGAATCGGTGGCCAATCTGCGCGCGGCCTTCCCCAACGAACGGATCATGTCGGTCGGCATCGATGCGGAAGAACATCCCGGGGTGTTGCTGCTGGTGACCGCACCGCAGGAGGACCGCGGCTTCGACCGCGCCAATCTGCGCTTCACCCGCCTGGCGACCGCGCAACCGACCCAGGAGGGCGGCGAGGCCAGCAAGACCCTGACCGGCTTCCTGCTGGAACTGCATGCGCAGTGGTTTCTGGGGCCGCTCGGCGAACTGGTGGGCGCGCTGATCGCGTTGCTGGTGCTGGTCTCGTTGCTGTCGGGATTGGTGGTGTATGCGCCTTATGTCAAGAAGATCGCCTTCGGCGTGTTGCGCCGCGGGCGCAGTCCGCGCCTGCTGCAACTGGATCTGCACAATCTGATCGGCGCGGTGGTGCTGGGCTGGGCGCTGGCGGTGACGCTGACCGGATTCCTGCTGGGTTTCGGCACCATCGCCACCGGCATCTGGCAGGCGACCGAACTGCCGGTGCTGCAAGCGCGTTATGCCGGCGCTGCGGTCGACCGTCGCGATCCGCCGGCGGATCCGGATCGGGTCTATGCCGCCTCGCTCGCGGCGGCGCCGAAGGGCTGGCACGTCATCTCGATGATCTACCCCGATACCGATTTTTCGACCAACCGCCATTACACCGTGTTGCTGGGCGGTCAAGGCCTGGACGAGAAGTTGTTCCGCGTGGCCCTGGTCGACGCGACCGACGGCAAGGTCGCCACCATCGTCGAGTTGCCCTGGTACTTGAAGGCGATCGTGCTGGCCCAGCCGCTGCACTTCGGCGATTACGGCGGGCTCGCGCTCAAGCTGCTGTGGACGTTGTGCACCTGGCTGACCTTGTTCATCACCGGCAACGGCGCCTGGCTGTGGTGGGACCGCCGGCGCAAACGCAAATCCGAGGGCCGGGCGAGGGCGCGGTCGTGAGAACCTCCAGTCCGTTGAAATGGGTGCTGGCGATGGCCGCGGTCTGCATGGCCGGCATCGTCGGCATGTTGGTGGCCGACGGTATCGCCGATACGGCGTTCTTCGTTCTGGCGGCGCTGCCGCTGGCGGTGGGACTGTGGCGCTGGCATCGCCGGCGCAAGCCCGCGCCGCGCGGTTCATAGGTCAAACGCCGCCGAAATACGGGGCGTATCGCGCCCGAACGAGGGAGCTTGCAGGTTCGGTCGCGTAAGCGCGGGACCGACGCTGGCGGCTATTCAGCGGCCCGGAATCACGGCTGGCTAACACTCGCCGGCGCAAGGTGACTGCGTGCCGCAACGCAAAGTGTGGCAGCGCCCCGGGCGATGCGATGGTCTTCGCCCGACCTAAACGAGCCTGAATGTGTTCGTGTCCTAGACGACGCGAGCGGGGCTTTCGTTTGCCTCGTACTGGGGCGAGCGATCCTGGAGGCCTGACCAATGAGTACCTGGACCCCTTCCGTCGGTGCGCTTGCCGATCCTTTTCCTGTTGCGCTGAGCGAAACGGCGCCGAAGAACCTGCTCGAAGTCGCCGCGGCGCAGGGCTCGTTCTCGGTGTTCTGCGAAGCGGTCGATCGCGCCGGCCTGACCGAATTTCTCAATGGCCACGGTCCGTTCACCGCGTTCATCCCGATCGACGCCGCGTTCTACGCCTTGCCGCGCGGCTTGCTCGATACGCTGCTGCTGCCGCAAAACACGGTCAGGCTCGCCGAGCTCATCTACGGACACGTACTTGCCAAACGCAAGGCCGTGGCCGACTTCGCCCGATGGGATGCGCTCAAGACGGTCAGCGGCAGCAATGTGGCGATCCAGGCCAACAACGGCCATGTCGCCTTCGGCGTCGGCAAGGTCGTCCTGGCCGATATCCATTCCAGCAACGCGGTCATCCACGGCATCGATCAGGTCAATCTGCCGGCGCGTTAGCCGCGGGCCGTGCATGCGCGGCTGTGATCCGTTCGTCCGCGTGCGTGCAACCAAGCTTCAGCTGCGTGGGGCGCCAGCGACGCAGTGTCGAGGTTGCCGATTCAGTCCGCCGATCCGCCTGCGTCCGACTGAAGCCGGCGACCGGTACTTTTTGGATAACGTATGTCTTATGTGCGGAAAACATTCAGTCGATGGTTGAGTTTTCCCCGCCGTTTGCGGCGGTGGGGACGGATAGCGAAACGCAGGCCCTGGTTGGCCGAGGAACCGCTGCGCTCGCGTCTTCTCAGCGCCGAGCAGATGGAGCAATACGGTAAGGCGCTCGCGCAGACCCATCGGGTGCAGGCCGAAGCAGGCTCGGATCTGTTGTTGGCGCGCTTGAAAGACAACGAAGGCATGCTCGACGACGCCAGCGGCTTGCTCACCCAGATGGTGCAGGACGAGGTGCGCATCACGCCCGCGGGCGAATGGCTGCTCGACAACTTCTACCTGATCGAAGAACAGATCCGCACCGCGCGCCGGCATCTGCCCAAGGGCTACAGCCGCGAACTGCCGAGTCTGAGCGAAGGCCCGCAAACCGGTCTGCCGCGGGTCTACGCGCTGGCGATGCAGGCCATCGCCCATGGCGACGGGCGCATCGATGCCGAGACCATGACCCGCTTCGTCGCCGCCTATCAATCGGTGACGCCGCTGAAGCTGGGCGAATTGTGGGCGATCCCGATCATGCTGCGCCTGGCGCTGATCGAGAACCTGCGGCGGATGTCGGTACGGGTGATGCGCGATGGCCTGGATCATCGCCGCGCCGCGGAATGGTCGAAGCTGCTTAACGACACCGCCGATCAGAATCCCAAGAATGTGGTCCTGGTCGTGGCCGACATGGCCCGGTCGGATCCGCCGATGTCCGGCGCATTCGTCGCCGAACTGGCGCGCGGGCTGCACGGCCGCACCGCGGCGCTGGCCATGCCGGTCAGCTGGATCGACCAGTGGTTGGCCGACGGCGGACACAGCGTGGAAGAACTGGTGCGCGCCGAAAGTCAGCAACAGGCGTCCGATCAGGTATCGATCAGCAACAGCATCGGCAGCCTGCGGTTCCTGGCGAACATGGATTGGCGCGAATTCGTCGAGACCATGAGCCTGGTCGACCGGACCTTGCGCGAAGACCCGCCGGGCATCTACGCGCAGATGGATTTCAACACCCGCGACATGTACCGGCACGTGGTCGAAAAGCTGGCGCGCCGCAGCGGCGTCGGCGAAACCGAGGTGGCCGCGCTCGTGCTCGGGCTGGCGCGCGCGGCCGGCGATGCGCACGGCAACAAGGCGCATGTGGGTTACTACCTGATCGACGACGGCGCCGCACTGGTCGCCGAGGCGTTGAGCGCAGCGGCCGGCGCGCGCAAGACGGTGCGGCCGCAGCGGCGCCGCTTGCCGTTGGCGGCGTATCTGCTGCCGATCGCGACGATCGCGGGCGGTTGCGCCTACGGATTGTTGTGGCAGGCGCGCGGCGAGCCGTTGGGGTTGGGCTGGATCGCCGTGTTGGCGATGCTTGCGTTCGTCGCTTTCAGCGAACTGGGCATCCACCTGGTCAACTGGCTCGCGACCGTGCTGATTTCGCCCAAGCCATTACCGCGCATGGACTACGCCAAGGGACTGCCGGCGCATGCGCGCAGTCTGGTGGTGGTGCCGACCATGATCTCCAACGCCGAGGCGGTGGAACGACTGGTGGAAGGGTTGGAGGTGCGTTTTCTCGCCAATCGCGACGCCTATCTGCATTTCGCCTTGCTGACCGACTTCCTCGACGCCGACCAGCAGAACTTGCCCGGCGACGAGTTGCTGGTGGCCCAGGCTTCGCGCCAGATCGAACGGCTCAACCAGCGCTATGCAGGCGAGCGCGGCGACGTGTTCTTCCTGCTCCATCGCCCGCGCCTGTGGAATGCGCAGGAGCGCAAATGGATGGGGCTGGAACGCAAGCGCGGCAAGCTGGCGGCGCTCAATCGCCTGCTGCGCGGCGGCTTGGGCGAGGACTTCGCGGCGGTGGTCGGCAACACCGAGGCGCTGGCCAACGTGCGTTACGTCATTACCCTGGACACCGACACGCGCCTGCCGCGCGACGCCGCGCGCGAGTTCATCGCCACCTTGGCCCATCCACTGAATCAGGCGCGGTTCGACGAGCGCCGGCGGCGGGTTACCCGCGGCTACGGCATCCTGCAGCCCAGCGTCGGCAGCGGCATGGGCGAGCGGCGCGGTTCGCGCTACGCGCGCATGTTCGGCAGCGAGGCGGGCATCGATCCTTATACGCGTACGGTCTCGGACGTGTATCAGGATCTGTTCGGCGAAGGCTCTTTCGTCGGCAAGGGCATCTACGACGTGGACGCGTTCGAATACGCGTTGGGCGAGCGCCTGCCCGACAACCGGGTGCTCAGCCACGATCTGCTGGAGGGTTGCTACGCGCGCGCCGGACTGATCAGCGACGTACGTCTGTTCGAGGATTATCCCTCGCGCTACGCGGCCGACGTGAAGCGCCGCTATCGCTGGATACGCGGCGACTGGCAATTGCTGCCGTGGGTGTTGCCGTGGGTGCCGCGCATGGGCGGCGGCTTCGAGCGCAATCCTTTGTCGTGGCTGTCGCGCGGCAAGCTGATCGACAATCTGCGCCGCAGCCTGGTTCCCGCCGCGACCCTGGCCTTGTTGATCTGGGGCTGGGCGACGCTGTCGCAGCCGCTGCTGTGGACGCTGTGGCTGCTGACGCTGTGGCTGGCGCCGATGTTGGCGCTGGCCGGCTGGGATCTGGTCCGGCGTCCGGTGGACATGGCGCTGGAGACCCATCTGGTGCAAGTGGGCACCGCGCTCGCACGTCAATCGCAGCGCGCACTGGTCAACGTGGCCTGCCTGCCGTTCGAGGCGGTCTTCAGTCTGGATGCGATCGCGCGAACGCTGTGGCGCATGATCGTGAGCCATCGCCGCTTGCTGCAGTGGAACCCGTCGAGCGAAGTCGAACGCAGCCTGGGCGACCGCTTCGGCGCGGAACTGCGCGGCATGTGGCCGGCGCCCGCGGTCGCCGTCGCCACGGCGGTGTTGCTGTGGCGGATCCAGCCGGCATCGCTGCCGGTCGCGGCTCCCTTTCTTCTGGCGTGGCTGTTGTCGCCCGGATTGATGGCGTGGCTGGGACGGCCGCCCAGGCAGCGCCATGCGGGTCTGTCGCAGGTGCAGTTGCGGTTTCTGGGCCGGCTGGCGCGACGGACTTGGGCGTTCTTCGAAACCCACGTCCGCGCCGAGGACCATTGGCTGCCGCCGGACAACTATCAAGAGCATCCCGCGCCGGTCGTGGCGCGGCGCACCTCGCCGACCAACATCGGTTTGTCGCTGCTCGCCAATCTGAGCGCTTACGACCTGGGCTACTTGCAGGTCGGCGCGCTGATGGAACGCACGCGTCTGGCGCTGGAAACCTTGCAGACGCTGCCGCGCCACCGCGGCCACTTCTACAACTGGTACGACACCGAAACCCTGCAGCCGTTGCCGCCGCGCTACATCTCCACGGTCGACAGCGGCAATTTCGCCGCGCATCTGCTGACCCTGCGCCAGGGCTTGCTGGCGCTGGCCGACGAACCACTGGTGACCGCGACGGTGTTTCAAGGCTTGGCCGATACCTGCGGCGTGCTGCAAGACAGCTCGAGCGGGACCGCGAACACCCCCGCACAGACGCAGGCACTGGCGGCCGCGCGCGAGCGGATCGACGCGCTCGCGGCGCAGCCGCCGCGGACGCCGACCACGATCGCGTCGGCGCTTTCGCAGGTCCAGGTTCTGACCGAAGCGATAGAGACGGCGTGGCGAGACGCGGGCGACAGCGATCGCGAACAAGCCGCAAGGCGATGGTCGCGCGCGTTGAGCCAGACCTGCGGCGATGCGCTTGCCGAACTGGCCGAGTTCCTGCCGACGCCGGCCCCGGCCGATACCGTGCCGGCGGACCATCCCTCGGAGCGCGCCGATGAGGAGGGCAGCAATGATGCGGCCCATCCGGACGATGGCTTCGACCTGATGCCCAGCTTGCGCGACCTGCTGCATCGCTCGGGCGACGACGCGATCGGCGAGCGCGCCCGGCGGCGCATTCGCGAACTCGAGCGCCTGGCGCACATCGCCGGGCAACTGTCGCTGATGGAGTACGAATTTCTCTACGATCGCGGCCGGCATCTGTTGTCGATCGGCTACAACGTGGACGAGCGTCGTCTGGATGCCGGCTATTACGATCTGCTGGCCTCCGAAGCGCGCTTGTGCAGTTTCGTCGCCATTGCCCAGGGACAGTTGCCGCAGGAGACCTGGTTCGCGCTGGGCCGTCTGCTCACCGAAGTCGACAGCGGCGCGACCTTGTTGTCGTGGAGCGGCTCGATGTTCGAGTACCTGATGCCGCAGTTGGTCATGCCCAGCTATCCGGACACCTTGCTGGACCAGACCTCGCAGCACGCCGTGTCGGCGCAGATCCATTACGGCCGCCAGCGCAACGTGCCGTGGGGAATCTCCGAGTCGGGCTACAACACGGTCGATACCCGCATGAACTACCAGTACCGCGCGTTCGGCGTGCCGGGACTGGGGCTCAAGCGCGGGCTCGGGCAGGATCTGGTGATCGCGCCCTACGCCAGCGCGATGGCGCTGATGGTGATGCCCGAGGCGGCTTGCGATAATCTGCAACGCCTGACCGCACTGGGCTTCGGCGGCGAGTTCGGCTTGTACGAGGCCATCGACTACACCCCCGGACGAGTGCCGCGCGGCCAGGACCATGCGGTGGTGCGCTCGTTCATGGCCCACCACCAAGGCATGAGCCTGCTGGCGCTGGACTATCTGCTGCGCGATCAGCCGATGCAGAAGCGCTTCGTCGCCGATGCCGAGTTCCAGGCGACCTTGCTGCTGCTGCAAGAACGCATCCCGCGCACCGGCGTATTCCATCCGCACGAAGCCGAAACCAGCGGCGCGCGCGCGCCGCCGCCGGCGACCGAAACCCAACTGCGGGTGTTCCGCAATCCCGCCACGGCGCGGCCGGCGGTGCAACTGCTGTCCAACGGCCGTTGCCACGGCTTGCTGAGTAGCGCCGGCGGCGGTTATCTGCGCCTGGGCGACATGGCCGTCACCCGCTGGCGCGAAGACGCCACCCGCGATCACTGGGGTGCGTTCTGCTACCTGCGCGATGTGGACACCGGCGAGTTCTGGTCGGCGACGCATCAGCCGACCTGCGTGCCGGTGGACCACTACGAGGCGATCTTCTCCGACGCCAAGGCCGAGTTCCGCGGGCGCAAGCACCGTTACGAAACCCATCTGGAGATCGCGATCTCCGCCGAAGACGACATCGAGCTGCGGCGTCTGCGCGTGAGCAACCGTTCGCGCCGTACGCGCACGATCGAGATCACCAGTTACGCCGAAGTGGTGCTGGCGCCGTCGCTGTCGGATGAGATGCATCCGGCCTTCAGCAATCTGTTCGTGCAGACCGAGATCGCGCGCGACAAGCAGGCGTTGCTGTGCACCCGCCGTTCGCGCTCGCACGCCGAAACGCCGCCGTGGATGTTCCATCTGGTCGCGGTGCACGATGCCGATATCGCTCAGATTTCCTACGAAACCGATCGCGCGCGGTTCCTCGGCCGGGGCAACACGCCGCGCACGCCGCGGGCGATGACCGGCGGGGAGACCTTGTCGGATTCGGCCGGGTCGGTGCTCGACCCGATCGTCGCGATCCGCACCCGCATCGTGCTGGAACCGGATCAGACCGCGATCGTGGATACGGTGACCGGCGTGGGCGCCGATCGCGACGCCTGCTCCGCGCTGATCGATCGCTACCGCGACCGCCGTCTGGCCGATCGCGTATTCGATCTAGCCTGGACCCACAGCCAGGTCGTGCGGCGTCAGATCAACGCCTCGCAGGCCGACGCGCAACTCTACGAACGCCTGGCCGGCTCGATGGTGTACGCACATCCGTATCTGCGCGCCGAACAGGCAGTGCTGTTGCAGAATCGGCGCGGCCAGTCGGGATTGTGGGGGCATTCGATCTCGGGCGATTTCCCGATCGTGCTGTTGCAGATCGCCGACGCGGCCAACATCGAGCTGGTGCGGCAGATGGTGCAAGCGCACGCGTACTGGCGGTTGAAAGGCCTCAACGTCGATCTGGTGATCTGGAACGAAGAGCAGGGCGGCTATCGCCAACAACTGCAGGATCAGATTCTGGGATTGGTTTCGGCCGGCCCGGAAGGCAGCGTGCTCGATCGTCCCGGCGGCATCTTCGTCCGGCCGATCCAGCAAATGTCGCAGGAAGACCGCATCCTGCTGCAGTCGGTGGCACGGGTGATCATCAGCGACGAGCGCGGCACGCTCGCCGCCCAGGTCAGCCGCCACGTGCCGGCGGCGCGCGCGGCGACCTTGCTGCATCCCGACGGCGCGCCGATCGCGGCCGAAGCGGCGACGGCGGTGGAGACCGCCAATGCGCCGGCCGATCCGGCGCCGCTGTCGGGATTGCCGACCGCGCTGATCGAAAGCGAGGACGCCTGGCCGTTCGAGCCGGTCGCCGAGGCCTTGCGCTTCGACAACGGCACCGGCGCGTTCGCGCAGGACGGGCGCGAATACGTGATCGTGTTGCGCGAAGGCGCGCCGACCCCGGCGCCGTGGTCCAACGTGATGGCCAACGCCCAACTGGGTACGGTGGTCAGCGAAAGCGCGCCGGGCTACACCTGGTTCGAGAACGCGCACGAGTTCCGGCTGACGCCCTGGCATAACGACCCGGTCGCCGACACCGGCGGCGAAGCCTTCTACCTGCGCGACGAGGACACCGGCCGGCTGTGGTCGCCGATGCCGTTGCCGTGCCGCGGCCGCGGCGCGTATCGCACCCGGCACGGTTTCGGTTACAGCGTGTTCGAACACGTCGAGGACGGCATCGCCAGCGAACTGTGGGTGTATGTCGGTCTCGACGATGCGGTGAAGTACTCGGTGCTGCGGTTGCGCAACGGCTCCGGTCGAGCGCGCAGCTTGTCGGCGACCGGTTATGTCGAGTGGGTGTTGGGCGACATACGCGCGCGTTCGCACATGCACCTGGTCAGCGAGATCGATCCGGGCAGCGGCGCCTTGACCGCGCGCAACCCGTACAACACCGAGTTCGAAGGCCGCGCCGCGTTCTTCGATACCGATGGCGAGGGCTGCAGCTACACCGCCGACCGCACCGAGTTTCTCGGCCGCAACGGCGACCTGGCCCATCCGGCGGCGCTGGCCAATCAGCGGCTGTCCGGCCGCCTGGGCGTCGGCATGGATCCGTGCGCCGCGATCCAGGTGCCGGTAACGCTGGCGCCCGGGGAAACGACCGAAATCGTATTCCGCCTGGGCGCAGGCAAGGACAGCGCGGCCGTGGCCGATCTCGCGCAGCGTTGCAAAGGCGTCGCCGCCGCTCACGACGCGCTCGACAAGGTGCGCATGCATTGGGCCCGGATACTGGGAGCGATCCGGGTGGAAACCCCGGATCCCAGCGTGGATGCGCTGGTCAACGGCTGGCTTGCGTATCAGGCGCTGGCCTGCCGCTACGTCGCACGCAGCGGCTACTACCAGTCCGGCGGCGCGTTCGGTTTCCGCGATCAGCTGCAAGACACCATGGCGACCGTGCACGCGCAGCCCTCGCTCAGTCGCGAGCATCTGCTGTTGAGCGCGGCGCACCAGTTCCCGCAGGGCGATGTCATGCATTGGTGGCATCCGCCGGCGGATCGCGGCGTGCGCACGCGCTGTTCGGACGACTATCTGTGGCTGCCGTTCGCGGCGTGCCGCTATCTGCAAGTGACCGGCGACCGCAGCGTGCTCGACGAGCCGGTCGGCTTCGTCGAAGGCCGCGCGCTCAATGCCGAGGAGGAGTCGTACTACGACCGGCCGTGGCCTTCCGATCGCCGCCAGCCGTTCTACGATCACTGCGTGCTGGCGCTGGAACGTGGGAGCCGTTTGCTCGGCGAACGCGGCCTGCCCTTGATCGGCAGCGGCGACTGGAACGACGGCATGAACCTGGTGGGCGAGGCCGGCCGCGGCGAGAGCGTGTGGCTGGGTTTCTTCTTGTACGACGCGTTGATGCAGTTCGAACCGGTCGCGCGCGAACGCGGCGATGCGGCGTTCGCCGATTACTGCGGGCGCACCGCGCTGACCTTGCGCGAGAGTCTGCAGGCCCAGGCCTGGGACGGCGAGTGGTACCGGCGTGCGTGGTTCGACGACGGCACCGCGTTGGGATCGAGCGAGGGCGACGAGTGCCGCATCGATTCGATCTCGCAGAGCTGGTCGGTGCTGTCGGGCGCGGCCGATCCGGCGCGCGCGCGCCAGGCGATGGACTCGCTCGATCGCCACTTGGTGCGCCGCGACGCGGGACTGATCCAACTGCTCGATCCGCCCTTCGATCTGACCTCCAAGGACCCGGGCTACATCCGCGGCTATGTGCCGGGCGTGCGCGAGAACGGCGGGCAGTACACCCACGCGGCGGTGTGGGCGGCGATGGCCTTCGCCGAGTTGGGCGATGGCCGGCGCGCGTGGGAGTTGGCGCGCATGATCAATCCGATCCATCACGCCGAAGACGCCGCGTCGGTCCAGCGTTACAAGGTCGAACCCTATGTTCTGGCCGCCGATGTCTATGGGGTGGCACCGCATACCGGGCGGGGCGGCTGGACCTGGTACACCGGCTCGGCGGGCTGGATGTACCGCCTGCTGACCGAATCCTTGCTGGGCCTGCGCCGCAATGGCGATCGCTTGACGCTCGCGCCCTGCATTCCGCCCGAATGGCCGGAGTACAAGCTGCGTTACCGCTACGGCGATACCGCGTATCTGATCCGGATCGTGCAAGTCGACGGCGATGGCGGCGGCGATGGCGAACCGGGCGCGAGCCGCCTCGAGCTCGACGGCGTGCCGCAGGACGGCGCGAGCTTCCCGTTGCTCGACGACGGTCTGGTCCATCGGGTCGAACTGGTCTGGCCGCGGGCGGTCGCATGAGTACCCGGCAGCAACTGGATCGCGAACTCGCGCGCCTGGAGCGGATGCTGCCGGAATGGCGCGGCACGTTGCGCCATGAGGCGCTGTTCTGGCCGCAGTTCAGAGCGCTCGTGGACCAGATCAGCGAGGGGCTGGGCCGTGCGGATCGCCGCTATGTCGAGGAGCGGATCGCACGCATGCTGACCTTGCACGGTTGCGATCCGGGCAAGCGCCATGTCGAAGGCTGGTAGCGCCGGCCGGCGGCGCAGACACGGTCGCATTTCGCCGGTCAAACAAGCGCGGTACGGGCCTTGCGGGCGATGCCGTCGCGGCTCATGCCGACCGCGCTGCCGTCGCCGATTTAACCGAATTTCACCGCGTCCGGCCGCGCGACGTTCAGTTACGCGTGCGGTTGATGCGACGCACAATAAATACGGCTTTTATGCGATTTAAACAGACAAAACACCACCGAAAACGACTATTCGCAAGCGTATGGTGCACTGCGGCTTGAGTTAGGGAAGGCGGCTCGTGATCGTCCGGTCACCGGCATCGATAGCGATGCTTGCCGGCTCGATTCCTTCCCCCGGTACCTACCGTCAGCAGAGGTCAGCAAATGTCTGAGATCGATCATGTGGCACGCCGTCGGCCCGCCTCGACGCAACGATGGGCGGGCCTGATCGCCGCGACGCTGGCGATCCTGAGCGTGGCGAGTCCGGCCCAGGCGCGCTTGCCGCCCGGCCAGGATCCCTTCTATCAGTACTCCGGCAACACGCCACTGCGCGACATCGCGCCGGGCACGGTGCTCAAGACCCGTACCGTGCCCTACCACGTGGTCGGATTCCCGCTGCCGATCAAGACCACCCAACTGTTGTATCGCTCCACCGGCCAGCTCGGACAGCCGACGGTGAACGTCACTTCGGTGATCCGGCCGCTGCTGAGCTTGGGCCGGCAGAAGCTGATCTCGTACCAGTCCTTCTACGATTCGCTCAATCCCGACGACCAGCCGTCCTACGCGATCTCCGGCGGGCTCACCCTGGGCGGGTTGATTCCCAACATCGAGACCGCGCTGATCGCGCCGTTCCTGGCGCAGGGCTACAGCATCACCATCCCCGACA
Organism: Lysobacter sp. CA199; assembly: GCF_052078715.1. Lineage (NCBI taxonomy): Bacteria > Pseudomonadati > Pseudomonadota > Gammaproteobacteria > Lysobacterales > Lysobacteraceae > Lysobacter > Lysobacter sp. CA199. Next base: position 120,618 of record NZ_JBQJIL010000002.1, read on the forward strand.
CCCAGGGCCAGAAAGCCAACTTCGCCGCCGGGCGCGAGTACGGCATGAATACCTTGGATTCCCTGCGCGCGACGCTCAGCTCGAGCGCGGTGGGGCTGCCCGCCGACACCAAGGCGGCGTTGATCGGCTACTCCGGCGGCGCGATCGCGACCGAGTGGGCGGCCGAGTTGGCGCCGTCGTACGCGCCGGACATGGACCGGCGCATCGTCGGTTCCTCGATGGGCGGCGTGCTGGTGCACCCGGGACACAATCTGCATTACGTCGACGGCAGCATCCTGTGGGCCGGAATCATGCCGATGGCGATCATCGGCGCCTCGCGCTCCTACGAGGTCGATCTGACGCCGTATCTCAACGATCACGGCAAGATGTTGCATGAGCGCCTGCAGAAGGCGTCGATCATCAACGTACTGGGCCAGTATCCCGGGTTGACCTGGGCCTCGATGGCCAAGCCGGAGTATCAGTCGCCGGAGACGATCCCGGCGTTCGTGGAGATCGTCAACGACCTGATCATGAGCACCGGCGGCACGCCGTCGGCGCCGATGCTGATCCGGCAGGGCGCCGCCGGCGAGTTGGAGGGCACCTTGGGCAACAAGCCGGGAATCGGCCGCGGCGACGGCGTGATGATCGCCGGCGACGTGCGCAGTCTGGCGCTCGAATACTGCGCGCGCGGAGTCAAGGTGCAGTACGGCCAGAGCGAATTGCTCAGCCACGTCGGGGCCGCCGCGGCGTGGATTCCCGAGACGCTGCTGTGGATCAACGATCGCTTCGCCGGACGGCGGGCGCCGCAGAACTGCGCGTGGATCGCGCCGGGCAATTCGCTCGCGCCGATTCCCGCGCCTTGATCCAAGCCGCCTGCCGCCGTGACGGCGGCAGGCAGGCTGCGCCGCGCGGTCAAGCTGCCGGCGTCAACCACAACAGTTGATAAGCGGCCGCGGCATCAGCGACCGCCACGGGTATCGGCGCCGCATCAGATCGAGCACCGCCAGAAACCGTTCGCGCGCGCGTGAGTTGTTGTTGCAGGATCTGGCGCGGCCTCCGACCATCGTCGAGCTCAGTCGCGCCTGCGGTTTGAACACGCTCACGCTCAAGCGCGGGTTCAAGCTGTTGTTCGGCCAGCCGGCGCACGCCTTGCATCAGCGCGAACGCATGGCCGCGGCGTGGCGTCTGATCGAGTCCGGGTTGAACCTGGGCTACGCCAATCTGAGCCATTTCGACGCAGCGTTCCGGCGCGCGTTCGGCTTGTTGCCGAGCGAGTTGCGATGGCGTTCGAAGTAACCGGGTTACGCGTCGACGGAACCGGCAGGCAGGGCTCGGCGGGAACGGCCGTCGCCCGGCGTCGTATCGGCCGACGTCCACATCGCTCCTTGCCCACGCCCGCGGCGCATCGCAGGAGGTAGAGTGGATCGCTCGCCACCACCGTCCATGGCGATGCGCCAAGGCATCGATCAAAGAGAGGAACCTGCTTGAAGCTACTGCTTGCCGGAGCGACCGGTCTGGTCGGAAGCCATGTACTGCGTCTGGCGTTGGCCGATCCCGGCGTGGAGCGGGTGATCGCGCCGGTGCGCCGAGCGCTGCCGACCCATCCCAAACTCGAAGCGCCGGTGATCGAATGGGACGCGCTGCCGCGCGATGCGCCGTGGTGGCGCGCCGATGCGGTGATCTGCGCGCTGGGAACCACGATGCGCGCGGCCGGATCGCAGCAGGCGTTCGTCAAGGTGGACCACGACTATCCCTTGGACGTGGCGCGCCTGGCCCGAGGCGCGGGCGCGGCGACCTATGCCTTGAACTCGGCCATCGGCGCCGATCCGCGATCGCGTTTGTTCTACAACCGGGTCAAGGGCGAGTTGGAACGCGAGCTCGCGAACCAGGGCTTCGTTTCGCTGACCTACGTCCGGCCCGGGATGATTTCGGGGCAGCGTCAGGAATCCCGCCCGGGCGAACGCGCTCTGATCGCGGGCCTGAGCGTGGTCGGGCCCTTATTGCCCAAACGCTGGCGGCTCAATCCCGCAGCTCGGATCGCGCAGGCTCTGCTCGATGCCGCGCGGGATGCGATGCCCGGCATCCATGTCGTCGCCTCGGATCGTCTGGTCTGACGCCCGCCGCCGATCGACCGTTGCCGCAGCCGTAACGAATCGTCGAGCACGCTCAGGAACGCTCATGCAAAATCCCATCGCCGCGGTAGATCTGGCCAAGGCCTATCGTCTGCTCAATCACGGACCGACCGTGCGGTGTCGGCCCGTCACGGTGGCGTGGACAACGTCATGGCGGCCGCGTGGGCCTGCGCCTTGGACTACGCGCCGGCCAAGTTGACTGTGGTGGTCGACAAGGCGACGCGCACGCGCGGCTTGATCGAACGCAGCGGCGCCTTCGCGATCCAGGTACCGACGGTGAGCCAGCTCGGCCTGACGCATTGGCGCGGCACCCACAGCCGGCTCGATGTGCCCGACAAGCTCACGCGCAGCGGCGTGGAACTGTTCGCTATCGATGGCCACGATCTGCCGTTCGTCGTGGGATGTTCGGGATGGCTGGCCTGTCGGCTGATTCCCGAGCCGCACAATCAGGAAACCTACGATCTGTTCATAGGCGAGGTCGTCGGAGCCTGGTCCGATCCGCGGGTGTTCGCCCACGGCCATTGGAACTTCGAACAGGCCGATCCCTCACTGCGCAGCCTGCACTACATCGCCGGCGGCCAGTTCTATGCGATCGGCGAGGGCATGAACGCCGATCCGCAGGCGAGTACGGATTGAGCGATGGCGCGCCAGGTGTTCCGCGCTGAGCGGAGCGGACGAAGAATCGGCGGCTTGTGCGGTAATTCCGTTCCTGAAAACGGCGTTACGGCATCCTGGAATTCTCGCGAATACTTCATCCGTCACACCGCCTCGGTCGAGGCGACAATCAAGGAAGGCATGCCATGAAATCGAATCAGGTCTCCATCAAAACCTTCGGCGCCACCGGCTTGCTGCTGCTGTCCGCCGCGGCGCAAGCGGGAACCGTCACCAACCCATCGGTCATCGTCAGCGACGTGTATGCGACGGGATCCCTGGCAGCGGCTCGCAACAGCCCGGACGCCACGCAATACATCGAATGCACGTCCGAAGCGAACTCCGTCTCGTCGCAAGTCGTCGCTCAATGCATGGCGCGCGATTCGGCCGGGGCCCGGCTCGAATGCTCATCGACGGATCCGAACATCATCGCCGTGGTGCAATCCATCTCGTCTTCGTCCTACCTCAGCATCACCACCGACGGCAGGGGAAAGTGCCTGCATGTCCTGGTTGCGAATTCATCGCGATTCCTGCCCTGAACAGATCGAGCCAACCCCTCGGCGAGCGGCGGCGAGTCAGAAGCTGACGGTTCGTCGTCGCACCCAGACGCCTCAGTCGACCGTCTCCGGCAGCTTCGCGATCACTTTGATCTCGAACTGAAAACCGTACAGCCAGGTCACGCCGATGCCGGTGAGCGTCGGGTGCGGGGCCTGACCCCAGTACTCGGGCAGGATCTTCCAGATGGTGTCGAACTTCGATTCGGGATCGACGATGAACACGGTCGCATCGATCACGTCGTCGAAGGTGCAACCGGCGGCTTTCAGGACCGCGTTCAAATTTTCGAACGCCAGCCGGACCTGGGCTTCCAGGTCCGGCTCGGGCGAGCCGTCTTCGCGGCTGCCGACTTGCCCGGATACGAACAGGAAACCGTTGGAGCGGATCGCCGGCGAATAGCGATTGCGTTCATACAAGGCCTGGCGCCCAGGAGGGAAAACCACGTCGCGCTTTGTCACCGATACCTCCATCAATGGGTCTGAGGCGACCCGGGTTGAACGATGGGCGGACTTTAGGCGGCGCAACCGCCCGGATAAACACGCATCTGCGGCCATCACTGTTTGTAGAATCCAAACAATCCCAAACGCCTGGAGGGCTGATGGACCGTATCGACGCGATGCAGGCATTCGCCCGGGTGGTGGAGACCGGCAGCTTCACCAAGGCAGCCGAAACGCTGCGGATGAGCAAGACCAGCGTCACCCAGCTGGTGCAGCAACTGGAGGCGCGGTTGCGGGTCAAGCTACTCAACCGCACCACGCGCAAGGTCAACGTCACCGCCGACGGTGCGGCGTATTACGAACGCGTGGTGCGGCTGCTGGCCGACATGGACGATGCCGAGACCAGCTTGTCCAACGCCTCGGCCGCTCCGAGGGGGCGGCTGCGGGTGGACGTGCCCAGTCCGTTGGCGCGCATGATCCTGATACCGGCGCTGCCGGCCTTCCACGCCCAGTACCCGGACATCCAGCTGGACATGGGCGTGAGCGATCGCAGGGTCGACCTGATCGGCGAAAACGTGGACTGCGTCGTACGCGGCGGCGAACTCACCGATCAGTCGTTGATGGCGCGCCGGGTGGGCGATCTGCAACTCGGCGTTTACGCAGCGCCGAGCTACCTCGAACGCGCCGGCACTCCCTCGCACCCGCAAGCGCTTCAGGACAGCCATCACCGCATCGTGGGTTTCCACTGGGCGCGCACCGGCAAGGTCGTTCCCTACGCCATGCAACGCGACGCGGAGAGCATCAAGGTGCAAGGCCGCTACTTACTCGCCGTCGACGACGGCAATGCCTACCTCGCCGCCGGTTTGGCCGGCATGGGCGTGCTCTGGCTACCGGACTACATGGCCAAGGCGCATTGCGAGAGAGGCGAATTGATACGTTTGTTCGAGGACTGGCGGCTCGATCCGATGCCGTTGTACCTGGCGTTTCCACCGAACCGGCACGTCAGCAGAAAATTGCGCGTGTTCATCGATTGGGTCGTCGATGTGATCGCGCGACACGCGCCGATCGCCGGTCGATACGACCCCTGATCGGTGGGCGGTGCGCTTCGGCGCGACCGCCCGGGGGCCGTGTTTGCTTGAACTTGAATTGGTGTTTGCTTGAATTGGTGTTTGCTTGAATCGGTGCTTGCTTGAATCAGCGTTTGCTTGAATCGGTGCCTGTTTGAATCGGTGCTTGCTTGAATCAGCGCTTGCTTGAATCAGCGCTCGGGTTCCCAGACGAAACTGTCGCCCTGGGCCTTGATCCTTCCCAGGCCAGGGAAGGGGAAATGCACGGCGTAGACGCGCAGGTTGCCGTCGGCGGCACGCTGCAGCAGCGCACGCCGGTGGGTCTGGGCCAGCGGCGCGTTGCGGTCGTACTGCACGGTCCATTCCGGACGCTGTACCGAGATCACGAAATGATGCGCGGTGTCGCCGATGTAGAGCAGGCGCTCGTCGCCCGATGCGATCTCGTAGGCGCTGTGCCCCGGGGTATGCCCGTCGACCGCCACCGCAGTGACCACGCCGGGAACGATCGCCGCGCCGGGCTGGAAGGTCTGGACCTTCGGTGCGATCGCGGCGACCCGCGCGGCGGCGTCGCCATCGCTCTTCATCGATTCCCATTCCGGAGCCGAGAGGTGGATCGCGGCGTTGGGGAAGGCGAGCGCGCCCGCGCCGGTGAGCAGGCCGCCGACATGATCGGGATGCTGATGCGAAATGAAGATGTCGGTGATCTGCGACGGCTCGACGCCGGCTGCGCGCAGCGAGGCCGGCAGGCGTCCGGCGCGGGCGAAGGACGCGTCGGCCGCGCCGGTGTCGAACAGCAGATTGCGTGTCCCGCTGCGCACCAGCAGCGGCTGGATGCTCAGATGCAGGACGTCGGTCGGTTGTCCCGCGGCGGCCAGCAACGCGGCGACCTGATCGACCGGCTGACCGATGGCGAACGTCTTGCCGTCGTTGGCGGTGTCGATATCGCCGTCCTTCAGCGCCACCGCGTCGAGCGTGCCGATGCGAAAGCGCAGCACGTCCGGGTTCGCGGTCTGCGGCGGCGATGAAGGCGAAGCGGTGGCGGTCGGGGCCGAAGACGGCGCCTGAGTCGGCGCGGGCTCGGACTGCGAGCATCCGCACAGCGTCGCGGTGGTCATGAGTGCGGCGACCGCGGCGGAGAAATAGATAGGGGTCACAAGGCGCTCGACAATGAAGACGGGATACGGCGGAACTCGCCGCCGATCGATGCGATGGCCATGCGAGCTTATACGCGATGCAGTCGTGCAACAAGGCGATGTCCGCTTTCGACCGGGGAGCTCGTTAGCAAGTAATGCGATCTGCGATACGCGTATCGGCCGCGGCCGCGTTCAGTGAAGGAGGCGGCGGCACGATGGGACGCAATGATCGCGCGAATCGATGCGACGACCGTCAGACGGCGATGCCGTTTGCTGCCGCGCTAGAACGGTTTCGGTCGCATCCATCGGCCAGGTCGGCGGCGTGCACGCGTTGGCCGACAGGGCGCGGTTCCCTCGTTCGAATACAAGGGTTGCAGTGGAGTTCAACGCATGGACGTCGTCGTAATCGATCCCGGCCACGGCGGAAGCCGGACGGTCGGAGGATCCAGCCCTAACAACGCCAGCGGGCCGAAGGGACTGCTGGAAAAGAACGTCACCTTGGATATCGCGCGCAGGCTCGCGCGACTGCCCGGTGCGCAGCGCCATACGGTGGTGCTGACCCGCACCGAAGACGTCAACGTGGGCTTGACCGATCGCGCCCACGTGGCGCGCGACCGCAGGGCCAGAGTCTTCGTCTCGATCCATTTCAACGGCTTCAACGCCAAGGCGCAGGGAACGGAAACTTTCGCCCACGTCGGCGCGGGCACCGGATCGCTGGATCTGGCCAAAAGGGTCCAGCGCTCGGTGCTCGCGATCACCGGGCATCCCGATCGCGGCGTCAAGCGCGAGCAGTTCGCCGTGCTCAAGCCGGCGTCGCATCATTCGGCCACCGCGGCGTGTCTGGTAGAGATCAGCTTCATGGATCTGGCGCAGGAAGAACAACGGCTCGGCGACGCGGCCTACCTCGACGCCCTCGCCGCAGCGTTGCTCCAGGCGATCGACGAGCATTTGCAAGCCGCTGCGTCCTTCGCCTTCGCCGAGATGGCCGAACCGCTGCCCGAACCCGGGGACGGCTACGAGGTGATCGTGCGCTGAGCCGGTTTTCGCGGCCTGACGCAGGACACAAGGACCGGTCATGTCCCACAGCGAACTGGAACTGCGCATACAGTGGCTCGATCGCGGCGAGTACTTCATCGGCGGCCGCTACATCGATCCGGAAACCGATCGCGAGACCGATCTGATCGAGCCGGTGCGTATCGGTATCGATCTGGCGGAACTGCAGCGCCATGCGTTGGATCCGCAGGCTTACGGAGCGGCGTTGACCGAGATGGTGTTCGGCGGGCCGGACAGCCGCATCCATCAGGCCTTCACGCGTGCGCGCGCCTATGCGGCCAATCGCGACGGGTTGCGGATACGCCTGCATGTGCAGGCCAGCGCCCCGGAACTTCACGCCGTGCACTGGGAGCTGATGAGAGAACCCGGCAAGACGACACCGCTGCTGTTCAATACCTCGCTGTGGTTCTGCCGATTCCTGAGTTCCGACGATTTTCTGCTGCGTCCGCTGTCGGATCCCGACAACGTGCAGATGCTGGCGGTGGTGGCCAATCCCAGCGATCTGGCGTCGCGCTGGCAACAGGCGCCGATCGATGCGCAACAGGAACTGCGCCGGACCCAAGAAGCGATCGACGCGGAGGCTTGGCACGGCCCTCGCAAGGTCACGTTGCGCGCATTGGACGGCAGGGCATCGCTCTACAACATCGTCTCCAGCTTGCGCGATCGCTACTCCGACATCCTGTATCTGGCCTGCCACGGCACCATCACCCCCGACGGCGCGCCGCGGCTGCTGCTCGAAAACGACGAGGGCCTCGGCGATGTGGTTCGCGGCGAAGAGTTGGTGCAGCGCATCGCGGCGGCCGACGAGCGCCCGCGGCTGATCATACTGGCCTCGTGCCGCGGCGCCGGCGGACAAGGCGATCAGGCCTTGGCGGCGTTGGCGCCGCGCCTGTTGCTGGCCGGCGTGCCCAACGTGCTGGCCATGCAGGGCGATGTCAGCGTCAAATCGGTCGAGCGCTTCATGCGGCGGTTCTTCCGCGAACTGGTCAAGGACGGCCAGATAGACCGCGCCGTCGCCATCGCGCGGGCCGACATCCACGAACAGCACGACTGGTGGATGCCGGTTCTCTACACCCAGTCCAAGAGCGGCGTCGTATGGCCGCCGCGCGGCACGGACGCCGGCGCCTTCGAACACTGGGAGGCGGTCGTGTCCAACGTCGCCAACCAGAAATGCGTGCCGGTACTCGGCCCCGGCCTGGTGGAACCGGTCATCGGACCCTCCCGCGAGATCGCGCGCGCCTGGGCTGAACGCTACGAGTTCCCGCTGGCGCCCAATCAGCGCGACGATCTGGCCCAGGTCGCGCAGCACCTGGCGTACCAGAACGGCCCGAGCTTCGTGGTCGATGCGATGCGCTCCTACGTGGTCGGCTATCTGCGGCGCAATTACAGCCACGTGCTGCCGCCCGAGTTGATGGCCGCGCCGGTGAAGCAGGGCATGGTCGACAGCATGGTGTCGCATATCGGCAAGGACTTGCGCGACAGCGACCCGGGCGAGGTGCATACGCTGCTGGCGCAACTACCGCTGCCCATCTACGTGAACGCCAACCGCGACAACCTGCTGTACGACGCCTTGGTCGAAGAAGGCAAGAAGCCGCGCATCCTGCTGTGCGCGTGGCGCAGCAGCGGCGACCAGAGCATCGAATACGGGCCGCAGCTCGATGCATCCTACACGCCGAGCGAAACCGAGCCGCTGATCCTCCACGTCTTCGGCAATTACCAGTATCCCGAGAGCCTGGTCATCACCGAGGACGATTACTTCGAGTTCCTGATGGGCGTGACCCGCAACGAAACGCGCGGGATGAACGGAATTCCCCGCGCCGTGACCGCCGCCATAGCCTCTTCGGGTTTGTTGCTGCTCGGCTTCCGGGTCGAGGATTGGGATTTCCGCACCGTGCTCGGCAGCATCCTGCGTCAGCCGGGGCGGGTGCTGCAGTGGCGGCGCACCAGCGTGGCCATCCAGATGACGCCGTCGGACGAACATGCCGTGCCCGAGCGGATGTTCAAGTACCTGCGGCGTTACTTCCACGACCAGTCCAACATCAACCTGTTCTGGAGTTCGCCGCAGGAATTCCTGGCGCAACTGGTCGATCGCTTCCAGCGCGATCGCGCGGCATGAACGCGATCGCCGCAGAGGTTCCGGCGATCGCGGCCGGACAAGCATCGTCCAACCCGTTCGTAGGGCCGGTGCCGATCGATTTCGGCCAGCCCTTGCATGGACGCAACCGGGAAATCGAGGAGCTGTCCGATCTGTTGGTGAGCAAACGGATCGTCCTGCTGTTCTCGCCCTCCGGCGCGGGCAAGACCTCGCTGGTGCGCGCGGGTGTCATTCCGCGCTTGCGCGACGAGTATGGAATCGATGCCTTGCCTATCGTCCGGCTGGGCCATTGCGATCCCGAATTCGCCAACGACCCGGGGCTCAACCGGTACAGGCTCGCCACGCTGAGCGCGCTGGAGCGCGCGCGCGCGGAAGTCTTGCGAAAACCGTGCGGGGAGCTCGGGCGTTACACGCTTAAACAGTACATCGACGAATACGCCTTCGCGGCCGCCGGCGAGTCGGCGTCGGGACACCCGAGTTATCCCTTGCTGGTGTTCGACCAGTTCGAAGAACTGTTCACCTTCAATCCGCTGGACCAGGAGCAGAAGCATCAGTTCCTTACCGAACTGGGGGATCTGCTGCGCGGAGAGCGGATCAACCCGTGGGCCGGCGATTCCGCGGTGCGCATCTGGGCGTTGTTCATCATCCGCGAGGATCGGCTGGCGGAGCTGCAATCCTATCTGGACCTGATTCCCACCTCGCTCGCCTATCGCTATCGGCTGGAGGCGTTGAGTGTGGAAGCGGCCACCGATGCCATTGTTCGTACCGCGGGCGAGCGCTGGATGGAGTCCGGCGTGGCCGAGAGCCTGGTCGGCGATCTGAGCACGGTGCGCATACGCGGCCTGGACGGGCATGAGACCCAACAACCCGGCCGTTTCGTCGAGCCCGTCCAACTGCAGGTGGTCTGTCGCGACCTGTGGCAGAAGATCGTCGGCCGCCAGCATCGCAGCATCCGCCTGGAGGACGTGCAGTCGATCGAATACAACCAGGTGGATCGCGCATTGCGCGATTTCATCGACGCGGAAATAGCCGCCGCCGCCCACGACGATCTGGCGATGGAGCGCCGCTTGCGCGACTGGATGGAAAGCAAGCTCATCTCGACGGCGGGTGTGCGTACCCCCTGTCTGTACGACGATGAGGACGGGCAGGACGTTCGCTCGGCCATCGCCCGGCTGATCGAGGCCCATCTGCTGCGCTTGGACAAGCGTTCGGGACGCGACTGGGTCGAGTTGCCGCACGATCGGCTGGTGACGCCGATCCGCGAATCCAACAGGGTCTGGCGCCAGACCCATCTGCAATTCTTCCAGATGCGTGCCGAACGCTGGTACCAGTGCAGTGGAGCGAACGCGGACACTCTGCTTCTGTCGACGCACGAATTGAAAGTGGCCGAGGCGTATCTGGCCGCGCATGAGCAGGTTCTGCCGCCGAGCGACGACGATTTCCTGAGGGCATCGCGGCAAAGACGCGAAGTCGAAAACAGGCAGCGTCGCTGGCGTCGACTCCTGATCGTGCTGGCCGCTGTTTGCGCGGTGGCCGTGGTGGCGTTGATCGTGTTCTACACCCGAAGCGAGGCCGATGAAGCCCAGAGGGCGGCGCGAAGCAAAGCCTATCGGGCCCTGTCATTGGCACGCGAAAAACAGGACACGCCCGGCAGGACCTTGCGTGCGCTGATTCCACTCATGGATGACGCGAACAGCAGGGACTTCGGCGACGACGGAGGTCTGTCGCGAACCATCGAGGACGAACTGCGGCAGCAGTTGACGCGCGCGCCCGCGGCGTTGAAGCAGGAGCTGCGTCCGCGTGGCTACGTGGTCTGGTCGCTGGCGTTCACGCAGGACGGCAAGCGGCTGATCGCCGGATCGTGGGACAACCGGATTTCCGTACAGAACGTCGATGAGCCGGGATCGCCGGAGTTCATAACGCCGGGTCAGAAAGCCGACATCTATGCCGTTGCAGTGTACGGATCACGGGTGGTTTCCACCGACAGAGAGGGACAAGTCACTCTGTGGAAACTGGATGAAACCCATCGCCTGCGCGTTATGAGAGTGCTATTGAAAGCGCAGTCCGAGGAAGATCGGCTGGCGGTGGCGACATTCAGCGAAGATGGCCGCTGGCTGGCGGTCGCGGGCTGGAACAAGCAGGTTTTGATGTGGGATTTCGCCGATCCGGATAACCCGGTGCCGGCTCCCGCGTTCGGAAGGACCTTGTCGTCGATGCTCGGCCTGGCATTCCTTCCGACCACGCAAGGATACCGCCTGGTGTCGGCCGACACGGAAGGAAACCTTCGTCGCTGGCGCTTCGATGACGCGACGCGACATGCGCCAATTCTGGAAGGCGAGTACAGCATCCAGAAACATACCGGCTACAACATAGCGGTCACGACATTGGCCGCCGATCCGAGAGGCAGCTACATCGTGGCCGGCGATACCGACGGCAGTGTGCATCTTTGGGATATGCGAGCCGACGACAAGCAGCCAGGCATCGTCCTTGGCCATCTGACCCATCGTGGGCGCGGGCGGGATACCTACGTCAAGGACATCGACTTCCTTGGCCCCGGCGATTTCGTCACCGTCGGCGCCGACGGGTCGCTGGTGCGTTGGACACTGCCGGACGAGACGATAACGAACTTGGATGACTTCCCGAAAAAAACGCGTCGCGAGCATTTCAGCTTGGGCGAACGCTTGTACAGCGTAACCCACAGACCCGGCTCTCGGGCGCAGGTGGCGGTCGGAGCGACGCACAAGATCGTCTTGCTGGACCTGGACCGCGGCACCGGTCCGGCCATGGCCTCGCCTTTGCCCGGTGCGCGCGACTTCAAAGCGTGGACGGCAGTCTCGATGGATACCGAAGGCAAGTCGATCGCCGCACGGGGAGAGGATCAGCTCCGCTTCTGGCGGCGCGGAGCGTCCGGCATCGAAGCCGCGCCGGAGTGGTCGATGGCGGTGGACGAGGCGGCCGCGTTCGCATGGCGGCCCGACGGTCGGCAGTTCGTGGTCTGGGATTGCCGGTCGCTATCCGCATGGACGTTGGAGAACGGCAAGCGCCCGGCGCCCGCTTTGCAGGTCATGGCGAAAACCCCTCGGTTCTGCAACGAGCATCGTCCGCCCGAAGCTCTGCCGGTGATGTCCTTCAGCCAGAACAGCCGCCTGCTGGCGACGACCGATCGCAACGTCCTGCACATGTGGACGCGCGATGCAGCGACCGATACGCACTGGCGGCAAGTTTATTCCCGCGCGTTCCGAGTGAAGTCCGGTACGGCCACGGTGACCGATCGGATTCTGTCGGTAGCGTTCAGTGAGGACTCACGCTATCTAGCCGCCGGCACGGACAGCGGACATGTGCATCTGTGGGAGGTCTCCACGGATGGCGCAGGCGCGCCGCATCTCGAACTCCTGCGCGATGCGCAGATCGGGCAGGGCGTATCGGCGTTGGTGTTCTCCCGCAACAAGAACGAGTTGCTCGCCGGCGGCATCGAAGGCTTCCTCACCAAGTGCGAGCTGCCGACGCTCAAGCCGATCGGCGTGATTCGGCGCCACGATCACGCGATTACCGCGTTGGCAAACGCGCGCGGCGGCGAACGGTCGATCACGATCAGCGCGGACTCCGACGGCTACGTCGTGGAGTGGAGCGCGCCGCTGAACGACGCCGAACGCATCTCGACGACCGAACTCGAACCACGCGCCAGTGGCGTAGTACAGACGGTCGCACTCAATGGCGAGGGGACCTTCCTGATATCCGCAGGCGCCTCGCTGCTCGGTTGGGACTTGGGCGTGGATCGAGTCGTCGACGCGGCCAAGGCGTATGTGGCGAGGAGCCGGGACGATGCACCCAGCGTCGGGAGCGATACAACGAAGGCGACAGAACAATGACCGTCCCTCATGGATTCAACGGCATCGACGCCACCAGCGGCGCCTACCTCGCCGCGCCGACCGTGGAGGACATTTCCCGCGCGGCGCGCGCGACGCGCGAGCCCTCGGTCGACGAAAGATCGCTCGCCGATAAACAACAGCGGCAGGCGGCCCATCTCTCCCTGCCTTTCGGCATGGACCCCAACGATCTGGAGCAGGTGGGCTGGGGCATCGTCTTCGCCCACGATGCGCCGCCCGAAATCGCCGACGCGCTCGAGCTCTTGTGCGATCGACGCCAACAGCAAGCCGGAGCTCGCTACAAGAGCTTCACCGGCGCTTCCGCCTATCGGCCGGACGAGCGCGCCATAGCCTGGCTCGGGCGGCAAGGCGCGGGACTGGGCATGGCCCAGGTCAACAAGGTGCCGTACTACCTGCTGATCGTCGGCAGCCCCGAGTCGATTCCGTTCCGTTTCCAGTACGAACTCGAACTCAATTACGCGGTGGGCCGCCTGCATTTCGACAGCGTCCAGGAATATCGCAACTACGCCGAGAGCGTGGTGGCCAGCGAGGAAAATTCCGCCCCGGTCGAGCGGCGCGCCAGCCTGTTCGGCGTATGCAACCTGGACGATCGCGCCACCGAACTGAGCAGTTCGCAGCTGGTCGCGCCATTGGCCGATCAATTGCAGGAATCGCATCCTGATTGGACGATCGATCGCATAGTGGCCGATCAGGCGACCAAAGCCGGCCTGAGCGATTGCCTGAGTTCCTCGCCCGCGTTGCTGTTCACCGCGAGCCACGGCATCGGTTTCCCGCGCGGGCACGAGAATCAGCTCGCATGCCAGGGCGCGCTGCTCTGCCAGGATTGGCAAGGCCCGCTGCGGCATCGCGGCGCGGTCGGACCCGAACTCTATTTCGGCGGCGACGACGTGCCGCAGACGGTCGACCTGTCGCGCACCCTGGCGTTTCATTTCGCCTGCTACGGGGCGGGAACGCCGTTGCTCGACGACTACGCGCCGGCAGACGCGCGTCCGCCGCAGATCGCCGATGCGCCGTTCATCGCGCGCTTGCCGCAGCGCCTGCTCGGCAAGCCCGACGGAGGCGCGCTGGCGGTGATCGGCCATGTCGAACGCGCCTGGAGCTATTCGTTCTCCTGGCCGGGCCTGGGTTCGCAGACCCATACCTTCGAAAACTGCCTGCGTGCGTTGATGGCCGGGGCGCGGGTCGGATTCACCATGGATGCCTTCGCGATGAAGCACGCCGACCTGGCGATCGTGCTCAACGGCGAACTGGCCGACATCCGTTACGGCGCGAGCGTCGACGACTACAAGATCGCCGGACTGTGGACCGCACACAACGACGCCCGTAGCTATTTGTTGCTCGGCGATCCCGCCGTCCGCATTCCCGTCTGAAGGAGCCCATGCCATGTCGCTGGAAACCATACCGGGTACCGCCTCGCGCTATCACCTGATCTGCTTCGACGAAGACGGCGCCGAGCGCGACGACGACGGAGACGGCATGGAAAGCCGGCGCATCGCGCAGGCGATCGCCGACGGCGGCGCCACCGATGTCTTCATCTTCATCCACGGTTGGAAAGGCGACCTTCCCGCCGCAAAATCGCAGTACGCCGCCTGGATGGGGACGCTGATGGCGCAAACCGCCGACATGGCGCGGGCGGGGCCGGACTTCGTGCCCTTGCTCGTGGGGCTGCACTGGCCCAGCTTGTTGTTCGGCGACGAATCGTTCGACGCCGCCGAATCCTTCGCCGTGGGCGGCGCCACCCGCGTCGATGACGACATCGACGCGGCCGCGCAAGGTCTCGCCGATACGCCGCGCGCGCGCGAAGCGTTGCGGACGATCTTCCAGGCCGCGGATCGGATCGAGTATCAGCCCAGCACGTTGCCGCCGGATCTGGTCGAGGCCTACCGCGTACTCGACGAAGAAGCCGGACTGGGCGCGCAGGGCGTGGAAGGCGATCCGGGCGCGGATCGCGAGCCGTTCGATCCCGACGTGGCCTATGCGCGCGGCCTGGCCGAAGAAGCGAGCTTCGGCGGCGGGGGTGTGCGCAACGCGTTGTTGTCGCCGCTGGTGCAACTGTCCTTCTGGAAGATGAAGAAACGCGCCAAGAAGGTGGGGGAGAGCGGTGGTCACGCGCTGTTGCGCTTGCTGATGGACGCGACGCGCGAACGCGGCGTGCGCTTTCATCTGATGGGACACAGCTTCGGTTGCATCGTGGCGTCGGCATCGGTATGCGGGCCGGACGGCGCGAAACTGCCGCGTCCGGTGCGCTCGCTCGTGCTGGTGCAGGGCGCGTTGTCGCTGTGGTCGTGCGCCGGAAATCTGCCCGATTCCGGCAAGGCAGGATACTTCCGCCGTCTTGCGAACGGCGATGCGGTATCCGGGCCGATCGTCACCACTCGCAGCAAACACGACTCGGCGGTCGGTTCCCTGTACCCGCTGGCCGCCGGAGTCGCGCGGCAGGTCTCGCTCGCGCCCGATCAATTGCCCACCTACGGCGGCGTCGGAAGCTTCGGCTTGCAAGGCAGCGCTCTGCAGATCGAGGATATCGATATCGGCGACGCCGGTTTCGCCTACGCATTCAAGCCGGGGCGGATCCACAACGTGAACTGCGACCGGGTGATCCGCGCGGGCCGTCCGCCTTCCGGCGCTCACAGCGACATCGCGCATCCGCAGATCGGTCACCTGATCTGGTCGGCCGCGTTGGCCGGCTGAGGTCTCATCTCGCCGCGTCGGGCGGATAGCTTTTCGTCAGCCGGATAGCCTTGGCCCGGGCTGCGTCGCCCTTGACCTCGCAGGCCTCGCAGGCCTCGCAGGCCTCGGCGAGGCTGTCCCACGTGTTGTCGGAGGAATGAAAGAGCAGAGCGGCATCGACGCCGAGGTTAGAGAGGATGGTGTAGGCGGTGTTGTTGATCTTGCGTTCCAGCCGATCCCCGTCGACACCGCTGTCCTTGCGCAGCGTGGCGACGAGTGTGCGCAGCTTCCTTAACGGCAATGTCGAGCAGCGGTCTCATCTGAAAATGAATGAGGTAAACGGCTTGTTACAGTTCGCGATGGCGAACGCATTATTGATCGTATTTTCCTAGGGCGGTGCCTAGGTTGTTGCGGAGATTCTCCAGGCCTAGGCTGTTTTTCCGAACTACAGCAAAGGGGCAGTTCATGAGCGTCAACGGCATTCAGACCCGACCCTTGGAACCGATCGAGCCGTACAAGATCCCGCCCGAGGAAGTGCTGCCTGCAGCGGTACCTCCTGCTGCGGCCGCGGTTCCGCAGCCCGTTCCGCCGTCGCCGAACACGGCAGCGGCACCTGTCGCGTCGCCAAAGCCGATGAGCCTTGGCGACCCGCCGATCCTGAGCAAATACAAGGCCAGCCACGGCGCGCCAAGCAGCGAGTTCTCCGTAGGCAACGACAACGGCTCAATCACCTGGAACCCCGGCGCAGGCAGCGTGAAGGGCGCGCTGAAAACACAGACGCCCGTATTCCAATCCAAGTTGAAGGGCGAAGTGGAAGTCGGCCTGGCGATCAAGAACAACAAGGACGGCAACACCGAGATAACGGTCAGCGAGTCGCATGCGGCTACGGTGAACGCGAAGAAGGAAAGCGAACCCAAGAAAGCCGGCCTCGACCTGGAAAGCAACATTGGCGGCGGATCGCGCGAACGTTTCAAGGTCATTTTACCGGGGCCGAATGCCGATCCCGCGGTGGCAGCCAAAATCGACCCTTTCAATCCGACGACCATACCGGTCGGCGCAACCGTCATCATGGACGAACAGAATTTCGTCCAGACCGACTTTGCCGCATCGTTCCGCCATATCGGCGCAGAGGTAAAGGTCAAGAGCGGCGAAGGGAGCAGCTATTCGATCACTCGTGTCGACGATAAGAGCGTGCAGGTGATGATGGGTCCCAGTAAAGCGTTCGAGGCTTACGGTGGAGTCGGTGTGCGCTTCGATACCATCACCGCTGTGCTCGGTTCTCAGAACACCATCGGATCGTCCACCGTTCGTACCGCTACCTTCGACATTTCGATCCCTGACGGCCAGAAGGCCTTCGAGCACTTCACCAATACGGGCGAGGTCGTACACCAGACGGCCGGCGTCAGCGACGTGGCCACTATCGAGCGCGTGGATCTTTCATCCCAGGCTCGGTTGCAAACCAAGATCAAGCCGACCGCGCTGCTCAACGATGTTATCGGGCATTTCACCGGGGAAAATCCCAAGCTCGACAAAGGCATCGGCTTTGAAGCCAAGGCCGATCTCGCGTTGAATGAACCGATCACGCGCACGATCACCAAGACGACGCTTCCTGATGGATCTTTCACGCTGACGCGAGATATCTCGTATCGGGGGAACTTGCAGATGGAGGTCGTTCAGAGATTCGATACGGTCGGCAAGGAAATACCTTCTGCCACCACCTATGAGTTCACCTTGCCGACCGATGGGAACTCGGCCCGGCAGATCAATTTCGTCACCAGCGGAGGGATCACTCAGGACGGCCCCGTCACTGCTGGACAGACGGTGAATCTCAAGTTCACCGAGGCTCAGATGTTGAACCTGAGCTATCAAGCGAATGCGGCAAGCAAAGCGGGAATGGGCAATCTGGCACTCCAGAGCATAGCCAGCCAGGAGGATGGAAGCCCTCTGAATGCTTTCGACTTTGCCATGTCGATGGCTACCAGCCCAGGCCAGGACCCGCAGGGTTTCGGCATCAGGCTGGTTGAAATCGCTCGTGGAGCAGATGGTGACATAGGCAATCCGGGCTTTACGCGCTTGGACTTCTCTGTGGATCCCGCATAAGTTGATCGCCCATCGCTGATGAAAGAGGGCCGCGAATGCGGCCCTCTTTGCGTTGCGGGCGTATTTCGTTTCTCGATGGTCCCTTTGTCGGCGCCACGCTGATACAGCTGCGCTTCCAAGACTTGCGTTAACGCGCAGATCATTGCATTGACGCGGTATCGCGATTCCGTCCCCGCGCGTCCGGCCCTGGTTCCGGCATCGCTTTGTCCAACTTTCCCGGTTCCGGCAGTAGCCGCCTCGGTCCGCCGACTGCTCTGTCGATGCCGCCCCACGTGGTTTCACCGGTCATCAGGTTGGTCAACGTCGCGCAAGGGCCGATCGTCGCGCAACGACGCCGCGTCGGATCGTCCGCGTCAGCGGCAGTCCGCAAGGCCTGGGTATGCCGACCGGCCCAGTCATGACACGCACCCTTCCAAGGGGTGGGCATCCATGTTATAAACCGTCCGTTCGGTCAATGAATTGGAGGCTTGCTTGCTGGAAGCATTCATCTGCGATGCGCTCAGGACGCCGATCGGACGGTACGGCGGGGCGTTGGCTTCGGTTCGGGCCGACGACCTGGCTGCCGTGCCGTTGACGGGCTTGATGGCCCGCAATCCGCAGGTCGACTGGTCGGCGGTGGACGACTTGATCTTCGGCTGCGCCAATCAGGCTGGCGAAGACAACCGCAATGTCGGCCGCATGGCGGTCTTGCTTGCGGGCATGCCGGTTTGTGTTCCGGGCACGACGGTCAATCGCCTGTGCGGTTCGGGCATGGATGCCGTGGGCATGGCGGCGCGGGCGATCAGGGCGGGCGACTGCGGTTTCGTCATCGCCGGCGGCGTGGAAAGCATGACCCGCGCGCCGTTCGTCATGCCGAAGCCGGACAGCGCCTGGTCGCGTTCCAATGCGGTGTACGACACGACTCTCGGCTGGCGTTTCGTCAACCCGGTGATGAAGCAGCGGTTCGGCGTGGATTCGATGCCGCAAACGGCGGACAACGTGGCGGCCGACTTCCATATCTCTCGCGCCGATCAGGACGCTTTTGCGGCGCGTTCGCAGGCGCGCTGGGCGGCGGCCCAGAAACAAGGGCTTTTCGGCGACGAAATCGTTCCGGTGACGGTGGCGCAGAAGAAGGGCGATCCGATCGTGGTCGATACGGACGAGCATCCGCGCCCGGATACGACTGTCGAACAACTCGCCAGGCTCAAGGGCGTCAACGGCCCGGATCTTTCCGTCACCGCCGGCAACGCTTCGGGCGTCAACGACGGCGCTGCGGCGCTGCTGCTGCTATCGGCTGACGAAGCGAAGAAGCAGGGCCTGACGCCGAAGGCGCGCGTGGTCGGCATGGCCGCGGTCGGTGTCGAGCCTCGGATCATGGGCTTCGGGCCGGCGCCGGCGATAAAAAAGGTCCTGGCGCGCACGGGGCTCAAGCTCGATCAGATGGATGTGATCGAACTCAACGAGGCCTTCGCGTCGCAGGCGCTCGCCACGCTGCGCGATCTCGGCCTGGCGGACGACGCGCCTCACGTCAATCCAAATGGGGGCGCGATCGCGCTCGGCCATCCTCTTGGGATGTCGGGTGCGCGGCTCGTCACCACCGCGATGTACCAGCTCCACCGTACCGGCGGCCGCTACGCGCTGTGCGCCATGTGCATCGGCGTGGGGCAGGGCATCGCCATCGTCATCGAACGCGTCTGATCGAGGGTCGGGCCATGTATGCGCAAATGGTGAAATCCGAAGGCAAAGCGGCCGAAGAACTGACGCCGCAGGACATCGCTTTCCAGGCACGCATCGATCGCGGCGAGAAGATCGAGCCTAAGGAGTGGATGCCCGAAGGCTATCGCAAGACTTTGATCCGCCAGATCGGTCAGCACGCGCATTCCGAGATCGTCGGACAGCTGCCCGAGGCCAACTGGATCACCCGTGCGCCGACGCTCGAGCGCAAGGCGATCCTGCTCGCGAAAGTGCAGGACGAGGCGGGCCACGGCTTGTACCTGTATTGCGCGGCCGAGACGCTGGGCATCTCGCGCGACGAATTGATGGAACGGCTGCACAGCGGACAGATGAAGTATTCCTCGATCTTCAACTATCCGACGCTGACCTGGGCCGACATGGGCGCGGTGGGCTGGCTGGTGGATGGAGCGGCGATCATGAATCAGGTGCCGCTGCAGCGCACGTCCTACGGTCCCTACGCCCGCGCCATGGTCCGGATCTGCAAGGAGGAATCGTTTCATCAGCGCCAGGGCTACGCCATCATGATGAAGATGGCCGGCGGAACGCCGGCGCAGAAGCGAATGGCGCAGGACGCGTTGAACCGCTTCTGGTATCCGGCGCTGATGATGTTCGGGCCTTCCGACAAAGATTCGGTCCATTCGGCCCAGTCCATGGCCTGGAAGATCAAGATGAACACCAACGACGAGCTTCGCCAGAAGTTCGTCGATCAGACGGTTCCGCAGGCCGAACATATCGGCTTGACCGTTCCCGATCCGAATGTGAAGTGGAACGAGGACAAAGCCGGCTACGACTTCTCCGAGCCGGACTGGAACGAGTTCTTCGATGTCATCAACGGCAACGGCCCCTGCAATAAAGACCGCCTCGGCGCCCGCGTGAAGGCCTGGGAAGACGGCGCGTGGTTCCGCGAGGCGATGCTCGCGCATGCGCAGAAGAAAGCGTCTCGCCGCGTCGGCGCTGCCGCATAACCTGGTCGGGAGAGTTGATCATGTCGAAAGGATGGCCGTTGTGGGAGGTCTTCATCCGTGGCCAGCATGGCTTGAACCATCGCCATGTCGGCAGTCTTCACGCGGTCGACGCCGAGATGGCGATTCTCAATGCTCGCGATGTCTATACGCGTCGCAACGAGGGCGTGTCGATCTGGGTCGTGCGCTCCTCGGACATCGCCGCGTCGAGCCCGTCGGAGAAAGGGCCGATGTTCGATCCGGCGAATTCGAAGGTCTACCGTCACCCGACCTTCTACGAAATTCCCGACGAAGTGGGGCATATGTGATGTCGTCGATGCCCGCAATCGCGCCCGCAACGACCCCGCACGCGTCGTCTGCCGATGCGGATCGCGATGCGCTTTTCGAGTTCGCGTTGCGGCTCGGCGATACGACCTTGATCCTGGGGCACCGCGATTCGCAATGGTGCGGACATTCCCCTGCCCTGGAAGAAGACATCGCGCTGGCCAACATCGCGCTCGACTTGATCGGGCAAACTCAGCTTTGGCTCGGCCTCGCCGCCGAGATCGAAGGCAAGGGCCGCACAGCGGACGATATCGCCTACCTGCGCGATGCCTGCGATTTCCGCAACCTGCTGCTCGTCGAACGCCCCAACGGCGATTTCGGCAACACCGTGATGCGGCATTTCCTGTTCGACGTTTACCACTTGGAACTGCTCAAGGCGCTGGCGGATTCGTCCGACCGGCGCGTCGCCGAGATCGCCGCCAAGGCACGGAAGGAAGTCGCCTATCACGTCGAGCGAAGCTCGGACCTCGTGGTTCGCCTCGGCGACGGCACACCGGAAAGCCAGCGCCGCATGCAGGCCGCGATCGATGCGTTGTGGCCGTATGTCGGCGAGATGTTCACCGCCGACGAGACGGACCGGGCCGTTGCAGCGGCCGGTATCGCGCCGAACCTGGAAAGCCTGCGCCCGGCTTGGGACGAGGTGGTGCACGAGGTGCTCGCCGAAGCGACGCTGACCGTTCCCGACGGAACGTTCGCGCACAAGGGCGGCAAGCGCGGCATACACACCGAACACCTGGGCTACCTGCTCGCCGACATGCAGTTCCTGCAGCGCGCGTATCCAGGCGCGAGCTGGTGAGACTCGTCGTGGAAGCGAGCACGCTGCCCAGCACCGCGCAAGTCTGGGATTGGCTCAGCCAGGTTCCGGATCCGGAAATTCCGGTCATTTCCCTGACCGATCTGGGCGTCATCCGTGAGGTGGAGTGGGAGAGCGACACGCTGGTGGTGACGGTGACGCCGACGTATTCGGGTTGTCCGGCCACCGGCGTCATCAATCTGGATATCGAGAATGCGCTCAGGGACCGCGGCGTGGAAAAGATCAGACTGCGGCGCCGGATTTCTCCGCCGTGGACGACCGACTGGATCAGTCGCGAAGGGCGCCGGAAGCTGCTCGACTACGGCATTGCGCCGCCCATCGACGGCACGGCCGCGGACGGACGCACGGCGGCGCGCATCGCGAAATTATCGGGGCGGCCCGGTTTGGCGATCGCCTGTCCCCGCTGCGCATCGATGCGAACGCAGAAGGTCAGCCAGTTCGGATCCACACCCTGCAAGGCGAGCTATCGCTGCGAGGACTGCCTGGAACCGTTCGACTATTTCAAATGCATCTGAGAGCGAAGGACTGACGCGATGGCGCGATTTCACCCGCTGAAAGTCACCGATGTGCGGCGCGAAACCCGCGATGCCGTGGTGGTGACGCTCATGCCGCGTGAACAGGATCGTGCGCTGTTCGACTTCACCCAAGGGCAATACCTGACCTTGCGCCGGGATTTCGGCGACGACGAATTGCGGCGCTCCTATTCGATCTGCGCCGGCTGCGACGAGGGCGTGTTGAAGGTCGGCATCAAGCGGGTCGACGGCGGAGCGTTCTCGACCTGGGCGAACGAACATCTGGCGGTCGGCGACGAGATCGACGCCATGCCGCCGATGGGCAGGTTCTTCACCCCGATCGAACCGGACACTGTCAAGCACTATCTGGGTTTTGCCGGTGGCTCGGGCATCACCCCGCTGGTGTCGATCATCAAGACCGTGCTGGCGCGCGAACCTGGATCGAGCTTCACCCTGGTCTACGCCAACCGGCAGATCAGCTCGATCATGTTCCGCGAGGAACTCGATGACCTCAAGAATCTTTATCTCGGCCGCTTGTCGGTGATCCATGTGCTGCGCGCCGAGGCGCAGGACATCGCACTGTTTACCGGCCGCGTCGACGGCGAAAAGGTGAAGGCGCTGTTCGCGCACTGGATCGATGCCGCCTCGGTCGATACCGCGTTCATTTGCGGACCCGAGCCGATGATGCTCGCGGTCGCCGCGGCTCTGCGCGAGCACGGGTTGAGCGACGCGCAGATCAAGTTCGAGCTTTTCGCCTCCGGCCAGCCGGGCCGGGCGAAAGCCAGGGCGGTGTCCGCGACGGCGGTCGCTTCGCAAGCCAATGTCAGCGCAACCGTGACCCTGGACGGCGCGACCCGCACTTTCACCATGCCGCGCAGCGGCCAGAGCGTTCTCGATGCGGCGCATGGCGCCCATATGGACGTTCCGTTCGCGTGCAAGGCCGGCGTTTGCTCCACCTGCCGCTGCAAGGTGTTGGAAGGCGAGGTGGAAATGGCGGTGAACCACGCGCTCGAGGACTACGAGGTGCGCGCCGGGTACGCGCTGAGCTGTCAGGCGTTTCCGCTGACCGATCGCATCGTCGTGACCTACGACGAATAGGCCAGGGGAGCGCAGACGATGGCCGATACGACGAACACCGATTCGATGAACATCGAAGACTACCTCGCGCAGGGCGGTGTGCTGACCGCGCCGGGCAACGCGCCGGCTCGCTATCGCGGAGAATTGATGCGCCTGATGTCCTCTTTCGTGGACAGCGAACTGGCGGCCTCCGCGGGCTTCGCCGGTTCGATCAACTTTGCGCCGGGCATAAAGGAGCGCATCGCCGCCAGTCGCATCACCCTGGAGAAGGCCGATCATGCCGAGCGCGTGCTGGGGATCATGGCCGATTTCGGAACGGATGCCGATCGCTACCAGGCCCAACACGATTGGACGGCGCGGGTCGAGCGCAACGTCGACATCGGTGCGGCGCGCCAGGGCGGCGACATGCGGCTCGCGGTGTTCCACTATCCGATCGAAAGCTGGGCCGACGCGGTCGTCATGAATGTGTTGCAGGGCCTGGCGACGGGTATTCAGATGGCCGATCTGACACAAGTGTCCTACGCGCCACTGGCCGAGGTGTTTCGCGCTATCGCGCCGCGCGAAGCGCGCCATGCCGAACTCGGCTTCGAGGGATTGCAGAAGATCGCCTCCGCGCCTGAAGGCAAAACGGCGGTCGAACAGGCGCTGGCCTACTGGAAGCCGCGTGTGGCCACCACCTTCGGCGTCGCCGGCTCCGGTCGGTTCGACACGCTGCGCAAGTTCGGCCTGCGACACGCGCCCAACGAGGTGTTGTCGGCGCAATGGCGACAAGCGGTCGCCGAACGGTTGGGTGCGCTGGGCTTGTAAAAAAGCGCGCAGGCTCTGAAAGCCTATCGACGATCAATCATCGGCATGGCCTCACGGCCGAGCCGCACAACACGACAGAGGGCACACCATGGCAAATACAGCGCCGCGTCGGCTGCAAAGTTACGTTTACGGAGCCTGGACGGCGGGCCAGGGCGAGGGCCAGCCGCTGCTCGACGCCGCCACCGGCGAACCGGTCGCGCTGATCGACTCGAAGGGTCTGGATTTCGCGGAAGTGCTCGATTATGGGCGTTCGGTCGCCGGTCCTGAGCTGCGCGCGATGTCCTTCCACGAACGCGCCGGCATGCTCAAGGCGCTCGGCATCGCGCTGATGGAGAAGAAAGAAGAGTTCTATGCCGAAAGTTTTCGCACCGGCGCGACCCGCGCCGACGGCTGGGTCGACATCGAAGGCGGCATTGGCACGATGTTCGCGTTCGCCTCCAAGGGCCGGCGCGAATTGCCCAATACGCGTGTTCTCACCGATGGCGACGTCGAGCCGCTGTCCAAGGACAGCAGCTTCAGCGCGCAGCACATCTACACCCCGTTGCAAGGCGTGGCGGTGCATATCAACGCCTTCAATTTTCCGATCTGGGGCATGCTGGAGAAGATTTCGCCCACTTTTCTCGCCGGCGTGCCCTGCATCGTCAAGCCCGCGTCGCAGACGGCGTATCTGACCGAACTGATGGTGCGTCGCATCGTCGAGACCGGCCTGTTGCCCGAAGGCGCATTACAGCTGATTTCCGGCTCGGTCGGCGACCTGCTCGATCATGTCACCGGGCAGGACGTGGTGACGTTCACCGGTTCGGCCTGGACCGGCCAGAAGCTCAAGGCGGGCCGGGCGATCATCGCCAATTCGGTGCGCTTCACCATGGAGGCCGACAGCCTCAACGCTTCGATTCTCGGTCCTGACGCCGCGCCGGGCACGCCGGAGTTCGATCTGTTCGTCAAGGAAGTCGCGCGCGAGATGACCGTGAAGGCCGGGCAGAAATGCACGGCGATCCGCCGCGTGATCGCGCCGCGCGATCATGTCGGCGCGCTGATCGAGGCGCTGCGCGACCGCCTGGACAAGACCGCGCTCGGCTTGCCTGGAGAAGAGGCGACGCGCATGGGACCGTTGGCGTCGCTGGATCAGCTCAAGGAAGTACGAGAGCGCATCCAGGATTTGCTGGCCGATGCGGAAATCGTCGCCGGCAATCCGGACGATGTGCGCCTGAGCTCGGGCGATCCGGAAAAAGGCGCGTTCCTCAATCCGGTGCTGCTGTACGCGCAAAATCCGTTCGCCGCGACCAAGGTGCACGAGGTCGAGGCTTTCGGTCCGGTATCGACCGTGCTGCCTTACGATTCGATCGAAGAGGCGATCGAGCTCGCGAAGCTGGGCAAGGGCTCGCTGGTTTCATCGATCTTCACCGACGATCCCAAGGTGGCCGAGGAAGTGGTGATCGGCGTCGCGCCGTTGCACGGCCGCGTGCTGATCGGCAACCGACGCTCGGCCAAGACATCCACCGGCCACGGTTCGCCGCTGGCGGGCCTGGTCCATGGCGGTCCCGGACGCGCCGGCGGCGGCGAGGAGATGGGCGGGATGCGCGGCGTCAAGCATTACATGCAGCGCACCGCCGTACAGGGCACGCCGCGCCTGCTTTCGGCCGTCACCGGCCGCTGGGTCGAGGGCGCCGACGCGGGCGGCGAGGGCGAGCATCCGTTCCGCAAGTCGCTCGCGCAGTTGCGGATCGGCGACCAACTGATCACCGCGAAGCGCCAAATCACTCAAGAAGACGTCGAACACTTCGCCCGCTTCACCGGCGATACGTTCTATGCGCACATGGACGAAGCGGCGGCGAAGGCCAACCCGTTCTTCGACGATCGCGTGGCCCACGGCTATCTGATCGTTTCTTTCGCCGCGGGCCTGTTCGTCGAGCCCAATCCGGGCCCGGTGCTGGCCAACTACGGCGTCGACGATCTGCGCTTCATGACGCCGGTCTATTTCGGCGACACGCTGCAGGTCAGGCTGACCTGCAAGGAGATCAATCCGCGCGACAACGCCGAGCACGGCGAAGTGCGTTGGGATTGTCAGGTGACCAATCAGAAGGGCGAGGTAGTCGCGCAGTACGACGTCCTGACCATGGTGGCGAAGACCTGGCCGATGACGGAAACACACGCAACGCCGCAGTGACGTTCAGGCCGACGCGACGCCGTTCAGCGTACTGCCTTGATGCCCTTGAGGATCAAGGCGGTTACGATCGAAGCATAGTCTTCGCGGGTGACCTGGCCACCGTCCCTGAACCACATGTACATCCAGTTGAGCATGCCGAACAGCGACATGGTGACCGGCATGACGAGCGGGCGATCCTTGCTGTCCAGGTCGGGCCTGATCTCGCGCAAGGTCGACGCGAACCGGCGAACGATGCGTCGTTCGACTTCGGTGATCGTCTGTCGTTGCTCGTCGGTCAGCATGCTCATCGCGTTGAGTTGCACCCGGTGCCGATCGTCCGCACCGCGATAGTTCTCGAGCACGACGCTCACCAGAAGCTTCAACCGCGCTGTCGGCCGCATCGCCGGGTTGTCGGACGCGGCCAAGTCCGCGTCGAGCGCTTCCAGATGCGTAAAGATGATCGCGAAGACGAGCGCGTCCTTGCTCGGGTAGTAGTGGTAAAGCAACGCCTTCGACACATTCGCCTGTTTGGCGATCTGCGACATCGATGCCTTATCGACGCCCAGAGTCGCCAGCGTCTGGGCGGCGTAGTCCAGCAGGGCGAGTTGCTTTTCTTCGAAGTCTTGTGCTCGTGTCCGAGCCATATCGGTCCAATGCCCTAATACCCGGAGCACCCTCCGCAAGCCGCGCGAGTGCGGGGGATGGTGCGTTCCGGCAAACGTGAAAGTATGAATTGCCTCTCAGTTATCATCCGCCATTTTTCGGCCTGTTGTCCACCACGCGCTTGGCCTTGCCTTCCGATCGCGCCACCGAACTCGGGTCGCGAACCTCGATCCTGGTCGAGACGCCGACGACGCTCTTGATGTGATGAGCCAACTCCTTCGCCGATCCGGCGCGAGCGTCGGCGCCGCTCATGTCCTGCGCGCATTCGACATGCACCACCATGTCGTCCATGCGGCCGGCGCGGGTCAGTTCGATGTAGAAATGCGGCGCGAGTCCCTTGCACTTGAGAATCTGTTCTTCGATCTGGGTCGGGAAGACGTTGACGCCACGCAGGATCATCATGTCGTCCGAACGGCCGGTGATCTTCTCGATGCGGCGCATCGAGCGCGCGGTGCCCGGCAGCAGGCGCGTCAGATCGCGCGTGCGATAGCGCACCATCGGCAAGGCTTCCTTGCTGAGCGTGGTGAACACCAGTTCGCCCAACTCGCCGTCGGGGAGCGTGCGGCCTGTTACCGGATCGACGACTTCCGGATAGAAATGGTCTTCCCACACATGCAGGCCGTCCTTGCTCTCCACGCATTCCTGCGCGACGCCGGGGCCCATGACTTCCGACAAGCCGTAGATATCGACCGCGTGCATGTCGAAGGCCTCTTCGATCTCGCCGCGCATGGCGTTGGTCCAAGGCTCGGCCCCGAAGATGCCGACCTTGAGCGAGCTCTCGCGCGGGTCCAGGCCCTGTCGTCTGAACTCGTCGAGGATCGACAGCATGTACGACGGGGTGACCATGATGATCGATGGCTTGAAGTCGTCGATGAAGGTGACCTGGCGTTCGGTCATGCCGCCGGAAATCGGCACCACGGTGCAGCCCAGGCGCTCGGCGCCGTAGTGAGCGCCGAGTCCGCCGGTAAACAGGCCGTAGCCATACGCGTTGTGCAGGATATCGCCGGCACGGCCGCCAGCGGCGCGGATCGAGCGCGCCATCAGGCCGGCCCACGTATCGATGTCCGCAGCCGTGTAGCCGACGACCGTCGGCTTGCCGGTGGTTCCCGAGGAGCCATGGATGCGTGCCAGCTTGTTCCGCGCGACGGCGAACATGCCGAACGGATAGGTGTCGCGCAGGTCCTGCTTGCTGGTGAACGGGAATTTCGACAGATCGGCGAGCGATTTCAGGTCGTCGGGGTGCACGCCTTTCTCGTCGAAGCGCTTGCGGAAGAAGGGCGAGTTCTCGTAGGCGTGCTTGAGAGATTGCTTCATCCGGTTCAACTGGAGCGCGGAGATCTCGTCGCGCGAGGCGACTTCGATCGGTTCGAGATCTTCTTTGCGTGGGGCAAGGTTCTCCAAGGTCTCCTCCCTCAAGGAAACTGAGTCTGATTCTATTCGTCGATGGGCAGATGGGTGCCTTTTACGGTGCGCGAATGCCCCCGGAACTCGCCGACGGCGTCGCCGGCCTGATTGGTGAGGCGAACATCGTAGAGGCCCGATCTGCCGCGGCGCGAAACCTCCCGCGCCGTCGCCGTCAGGCGATCGCCTACGTGGACAGGAGTCAGATAGGTGATCGAGCAGTGCTGCGCGACCGTCATCTGGTTGTAGCTGTTGCAGGCAAAGGCGAAGGCCGAGTCGGCGAGCGTGAACATGAAGCCGCCATGGCAATGGCCGTGACCGTTGGACATGGCTTGGGTGATCGTCATCGACAGTGTCGCTTCGCCGGGAGCGGTGTGTTCGAGCGTCATGCCCAAGGCTTGGCTCGCGCAGTCGTTATCCCACATCGCCTCGGCCGACGCTTGCGCCAGCTCGATCGGGGTCATCGGCGAGGCGCGGGTCATTGACCGTGGAACTTCGCCGCGCGCTTTTCCAGGAAGGCGGTAACGCCCTCGGCATAGTCGCCGCTGCGGCCGGCGATGCGCTGACAGTCGCGCTCCGCATCCAGTTGTTCCTCCAGGCTGTTCGTTGCCGATGCGTGGATCAGGCGCTTGGTAAGACCCAGGCCGAGCGTCGGACCGCTGGCCAGCGACGCCGCGAGCGCCTGAGCTTCATCGATGAGTTCGGCGTCTTCAACGACTTTCCAGATCAGTCCCCATTCGGCCGCTTTCTGCGCGGGCAACGGTTCGGCCGTCATGGTCAGGGCTTTGGCGCGCGGCTCTCCCAGAATACGGGTCAGGCTCCATGTGCCGCCCGCGTCCGGCACCAGGCCGACCCTGGCGAATGACTGGATGAACTTGGCGGATTTCGCCGCGAGGACGATGTCGCAGGCGAAGGCGATGTTGGCGCCGGCACCCGCGGCCACGCCGTTGACCGCGCAAACGATGGGCTTCTCGAGTCCGCGCATCAATCGCAATGTGGGATTGTAGAAGGTCTCTAGCGTATGGCCGAGGTCGGGCGCCGCTTCGGCGTTGCGCGGATCGCGATCGCCCAGATCCTGTCCGGCGCAGAAGCCACGCCCCGCGCCGGTCAGCAGAACGGCGCGAACAGCGTCGTCGTCCTGGGCGCGCTGGATGCCGGCGCGAAGCGCAAGGTGCATTTCTTCGTTGAAGGAGTTGAGCTTGTCCGGGCGATTGAGGGTCAGCCGCAGCACGCCGTCGGTCAGCTCGGACAGGACGCTGGTCGATGGCGCGCCTGTGGACTGCAGGCCTGTCGACTGCGCGCTTGTCGGCCGCTTGGTTTCAGAAGCAAGCATCGTTTTTCCTCTCTAGCTCGGTGGGCGATTTGCTGCCCGTCGGTTGCTTTCTGGCGAATCTTGCGTTAAACCGACCATTCGGTCAATATTAGATTCGTGAGGAAATGAAGACTCCAATGGAGGGATTGGATGTCGGAGTGCTTCGAGCGCCAGCGGCCCGTGCGGGACGGGGCCGCCGATGCGGACGTGCCCGCCGTGCAGACCGAACGTTCGGTCCGGCCTTCTTCTTTACCGTGGCCGAGATGGGTGTGGATCGTCGGAATCGCCAAGGCCGAGGACAGCCTCTCCGCCGTTCTCCACGACACGAACCAGGATCGTATCGAACGCAATCGTCGTCTCAGCAAGGGCCGGGCGCGGATGCGTCGATCGATCCGGCCGGCAACCGCTTCATGAACCCGTCCGCGAGCTTCGCGATTTCCACATGACCGGGGGCGACCTCGAAGGCAAGGCCCGCCTTACCGACGCCGTCGTCGTGCCGTTCGTTTCCGCCGCGCCATGCGGCACAGGCCGGCGGCGGCCCTGTTGCATTCATCAGCTTTCTTTCTGGGAGGGAAGAGAACATGAAACGAGTCATTGCGATCGCCGTATTTGCGGCGATGGTGGGTCTGGGCTGCGCCCGGACCTCATCCGACGATGCGACCCCTACGCCGGATAAAACAGCGTCCGCCAAAATCAGCTCCGGCGGAATCAAGATCGGCGCCTCGGTGTCCGCCACCGGACCGGCCGCCTTCCTCGGCGACCCCGAAGCCAAGACCTTGCAGATGCTGGTCGATGAACTGAACGCCGCCGGCGGCATCAACGGCGAAAAAATCAGTCTCGTGCTCTACGACGACGGCGGCGATCCGAACAAGGCGCGGACCTTCGCCACCCGACTGGTGGAGAACGACGGGGTCGTCGCGATCATCGGCGGCACGACCACCGGCACGACCATGTCCATCCTCGCCGTGGCCGAGGATGCCGAAGTACCGTTCGTCTCGCTGGCCGGCGCAATCGACATCATCCAGCCGGTCAAGAAGTTCACGTTCAAGACGCCGCATACCGATCGCATGGCTTGCCAGAAGATCTTCGAGGACATCAAGACGCGCGGCTTCACCAAGATCGGCATGATCTCGGGAACCGACGGTTTCGGCGCGTCGATGCGCGCGCAGTGCAAGTCGGTCGTCGGCGACTACGGTATCGAGATCGTCGCCGACGAGACCTACGATCCCAAGGACGCCGACATGACGGCGCAGCTCACCAAGATCAAGGGCGCGCCCGGCATTCAGGCCGTGCTCAATCCCGGTTTCGGCCAGGGCCCGTCGATCGTGACTCGCAATTACAAGCAGCTCGCGATCGGCCTGCCGTTCTATCAGTCGCACGGCGTGGCTTCGGACGGTTTCATCGAACTGGCCGGCGCGCCGGCGGCCGAGGGCGTGCGCCTGCCGGGCACGGCGCTGCTGGTGGCCGACCTGCTGCAGAACGGCGATCCGCAGAAGGCCCCCGTCGCGACCTACAAGGCGGCCTTCGAAGCCAAGTACGCGATACCGGTCAGCACCTTCGGCGGTTATGCCAACGACGCTTTCCTGATCACGACCGATGCGATCAAGCGCGCCGGTTCGGCCAAGCCCGCAGCGATTCGCGATGCGATCGAAGCCACCAGCAACCTGGCGGGGACGACCGGCGTCTATAGCTTCGGCCCGACCGACCATCTGGGCCTCAATCAGTCGGCGTTCCGCATGCTGGAAATCAAAAACGGCAAGTGGACGCTGGTGGAGTAGCGCTCCGATACGGCGCCTGCCGCGAGGCGGGGCCGTTCGACACCGTCGTGCGGACCACGCGTAGTCCGCATCCGGATTGCGCCACTGACGCCGGTTGGAGCCTGTGATGTCGGACCTTCTGCAATTCCTGTTCTCGGGGGTGACGATCGGCGCGGTCTACGCGCTGGTCGCGCTGGGCTTCACGATCATTTACAACGCGTCGGACGTGGTGAACTTCGCCCAGGGCGAATTCGTCATGCTGGGCGGAATGACGACCG
This sequence comes from Lysobacter sp. CA199, assembly GCF_052078715.1. Lineage (NCBI taxonomy): Bacteria > Pseudomonadati > Pseudomonadota > Gammaproteobacteria > Lysobacterales > Lysobacteraceae > Lysobacter > Lysobacter sp. CA199. Next base: position 152,143 of record NZ_JBQJIL010000002.1, read on the forward strand.
TCGTTATGTTTACTTCGGGAGTTCCCCTGCCGCTGGCCGCGCTGATAGCCATCGCGGTGGCCGGACTGATCGGCGTCGGGATGAACCGATTGACGATCGAGCCGGCGCGCGGCGCACCGGTGGTCTCGCTGATCATCATCACCATCGGCGTTTCGATCTTCATCCGCGGTATCGCCCAGTTGGTGTTCGGAAAGCAGATCCGTTCCTTTCCGGCGTTCTCGGGCGACGAACCCTTGCGCCTGTTCGGGGCGACGATCCTTCCGCAGAGCCTTTGGGTCATCGCCGGTGCGATCGCGGTCTTCGTCGGCCTGTGGCTTTTCTTCACCAAGACCCTGACCGGCGCCGCGGTGCTCGCGACTTCCAATAACCGGCTCGCGGCGCAGTTGGTCGGCATCAACACCCGCTTCATCATGACCTTGTCCTTCGCGCTTTCGGCGGCCATCGGCGCGCTGGCCGGCGTGTTGGTCACGCCGATCACGCTGACGTCCTACGATGTCGGCCTCGGTCTGGCGCTGAAGGGATTCGCCGGCGCCATGCTCGGCGGCATGGGCAATCCGAAGGGAGCGCTCGTCGGCGGCTTGCTGTTGGGATTGATCGAGGCGCTGACGGCCGGGTACGTTTCTTCGCAGTACAAGGATGCGGCGGCCTTCATCGTCATCCTCGCGGTGCTCTTCCTCATGCCGCAAGGCCTGTTCGGCCGCAAGTCGATGGACAGGGTGTGACGTGAAACTGACCGCCAAACAAGCCACCCTGATCGTTCTGATCGCCGCGATAGCGCTCGCGCCGTTGCTGTTTCCTTCGAACTACTACTACCGCGTCGGCGCGTTGATCTGCGTCAACGCCATCGCCGTGCTCGGCATCGTCATCCTCACCGGCTATGCGGGACAGGTCAGTCTCGGGCAGGCCGGGTTCGCCGGTATCGGCGGTTATGCCTGTGCGCTCGCGCCGATACATCTCGGGATTCCGCCGGCCCTGGCGCTCCCGCTGGGCGCATTGGTTTCCGCGGTGTTGGCCTTCCTGGTCGGGCGTCCGATCCTGCGGCTCAAGGGCTACTACCTCAGCGTCGCCACGCTCGGCTTCGGCATCCTTGTATCGATGGTGTTGAACAACGAGCACCAGCTGACCCGCGGCCCGGACGGCATGGAGGTTCCCGACCTGGGCTTGCGCGGCTTGCTGAAAGATATCGGCCTGAAATTGTCCGACAGCCAATTCTGGTATTTCTTCTCCGGCTTTTGCCTGCTGATCGCCGCCTGGACGGCGCTCAACATCTACAACAGCCCGATCGGCCGATCGTTGCGGGCGCTGCACGATTCGGAGGTCGCCGCCGGGACGGTCGGTATCGACGTCGCTCGAGCGAAATTGCAGGCGTTCGTCGTGTCGGCGATCTACGCATCGGTGTCGGGTTCGCTGCTGGCCTTGCAGAACAAGTTGGTCACGCCCGATGTCGCGGGGTTCATGCATTCGATCGAGTTGGTCACCATGGCCGTTCTCGGCGGCGTCAACTCGGTTCTCGGCGCGATCTTCGGCGCGGCGGTGCTGACGCTGTTGCCGCAAGTGCTCACGGTATTCGCCGAGTACGAACAGATGGTGCTCGGCCTGATCATGATCGTGGTCATGATCTTCCTGCCGCGCGGCTTGCTGCCTTCCGTGTTGCGCAAGTTCAAGAAGGGGGGCGCATGAGCCTGGACAGGGACCAGCGCGATACGCTGCTTTCCGTCGAGGGCCTGAGCATCGGATTCGGCGGCCTCAAGGCGGTGCAGGACGTGGGCTTTTGCGTGAGGCCCGGCGAGATCGTTTCGATGATCGGTCCGAACGGCGCCGGCAAGACGACGCTGTTCAACATGATCTCGGGCATCTACCGGCCGGGCGCGGGGCGGGTCGCGTTGAACGGACGCGACATAACCGGCATGCCGCCTTATCTGCTGGCGCGTCTGGGCATGTCGCGCACTTTCCAGAACCTGCAGATATTCCAGTCGATGAGCGTGCTCGAAAACGCAATCGTTGGGTATCACCTGCAAGAACGCGGGCCGGTTCTGGCCGATATGTTCGGCCTGCCATCGTCGCGGCGCCGGGCCAGGCGGGCGGAGGAGGGCGCGCGCCAACTGCTGGCGCGGGTCGGGCTCGAAAGCGCGGCGGCATGCGAAGCGGGAAGCCTGTCCTACGGGTCGCTCAAGCGGCTGGAAATCGCGCGCGCGCTCGGGCTGAGCCCGAGGATCTTGCTGTTGGACGAACCGGCGGCCGGATGCAACGCGGTGGAAACCGAGGAGATCGACCGTCTGATCGCGGAGGTGGCTTCGTCCGGCGTCGCGATCTTGTTGGTCGAGCACGACATGAAGATGGTCATGCGCATCTCCAACCATATCGTCGTGCTCGACCACGGCAAGAAGATCGCCGAAGGCGATCCGGCGACGGTCAGTCGCAATCCCGCGGTGATCGCCGCCTATCTCGGCGTGGAGGCGGATCGTGCTCACGGTTGAAGGCCTGCGTTCGCACTACGGGCGCATCGAGGTACTGCACGGGATCGATTTGCATGTCGGCCCGGGCGAAATCGTCGCGGTCGTCGGCGCCAACGGCGCGGGCAAAACCACGCTCCTGCGCTGCTTGTCGGGCGTTCAGCCGGTGACCACCGGCACGATAACGTTCCGCGGCGAGCCGCTGACGCAGGTGGCCGCGTACAAACGTGTGGGTCGCGGTCTGGCGCAATCGCCCGAGGGACGGCAGATTTTCACCAACCTCAGCGTGGAAGAGAACCTGCGCCTGGGAGCGTTTCTGTTTCGCGACGACAAGGTCGTCAAAGACATGCAGGACACCTTCCAGATGTTTCCGGTTCTCAAGGAAAAGCGCAATCTTTCGGCCGGCGGTCTTTCCGGCGGCCAGCAGCAGATGTTGGCCATCGCACGAGCGCTCATGGGGCGGCCGTCGTGTCTGCTGCTGGACGAGCCGTCCATGGGGCTCGCGCCGATCCTCGTCCAGCAGATCTTCGAGGTGGTGAAGGGCTTGAAAGCCTCGGACGTGACGGTGCTGCTGGTCGAACAGAACGCCTTCGGCGCGCTCAAGATCGCCGACCGCGGCTACGTTCTCGAAAACGGAAAAGTCGGAATGGAGGGCGCGGCAGACGCGTTGATCGCCGACCCGCGTATCCGCGAAGCTTATCTGGGTGTTTGAAATGTCCGTCGTCACCATCTGCGTGGACGGCGACATCGCCGTCGTCACCATCGACCATCCTCCGGTCAACGCACTGAGCCAACCGGTGCGCGAAGGCCTGCTCAAGGCGGCGGCCGAACTGGACGCCGCCGAGGACGTCAAGGCCGTCGTGCTCCATTGCGCCGGGCGCACCTTTATCGCCGGCGCCGACGTTGCCGAATTCGGCAAGGCGCCGATGGAACCTCATCTGCCGCAGGTGGTGAACCGCATCGAGGCGGCGAGCAAACCGTGGACGGCGGCGATCCACGGAACCGCTCTGGGAGGCGGTTTCGAGATCGCACTCGGCTGCCGCTTCCGCATCGCGTCGCCGACCGCTTCGGTCGGCTTGCCGGAAGTCGGCCTGGGCCTGGTGCCCGGTGCGTCGGGAACGGTACGCACGCCGCGCCTGGTCGGCGCCGAGGCGGCGCTGGAACTGGTCACCACCGGCAAGCCCGTCAAGGCGGCCAAGGCGCTGGACATGGGACTGCTCGATGCGGTGGTCGAAGGCGACCTGCTCGCCGCCGCGAAGGCCTTCGCCCGCCAGGCAATGGCCAGGCAAGCGCCACTGCCGGTTTCGCAGCGACCTGTCGCCGCGCCGCCGCCGGCGTTCTGGGACGAACGCAAGGCGGCCATCGCAAAACGGGCCAAGGGCGAAACAGCGCCGCTGATCGCGCTGGAGTGCGTGCGCAAGGCGGTGGAAGCACCCTTCGCCGAAGCATTGGCCTTCGAACGCAAGTCCTTTCTCGAACTGCGCGGATCGCCACAGGCGGCGGCGTTGCGAACGGTCTTCTTCGCCGAACGCGCCGCGGCGCATCCGGCCGGCATGAGGAACATCGAGTTTGCGCCGCTGCGCAAGATCGGCGTGGTCGGCGGCGGCACGATGGGCGCCGGTATCGCGGCGGCCTTGCGCGATGCCGACCTTCCGGTCGTGATGATCGAGCGCGACGACGAGGCCGTGGCACGTGGCCTGGGCAATATCCGTTCGATCGTCGAAGGCGGCGTCAAACGCGGCAAGCTGACGCCGGCTCAGGCCGAAGCGAGGTTGGCCGGCGTGACGGCCTCGACGGACTACGGCCTTCTGGCCGACGCGGACATGGTCATCGAAGCCGTGTTCGAGGAACTCAGCGTCAAGCGTGCGGTGTTCGAACGGCTCACCGCGGCGTGCCGCGGCGATGCGGTGCTGGCCACCAACACCTCGTATCTCGACCCGCGCCTGATCGCGCAGGACGTGCACGACCCGTCGCGTTTCATCGGATTGCACTTCTTCAGCCCTGCCAATGTCATGAAACTGCTGGAGATCGTGCCGATCCCGCAGACCTCGGCGCAGGTATTGGCGAGCAGCTTCGCGCTCGCCAGGACCCTGGGAAAGGTGCCGATCCAGTCCGGCATCTGCGAAGGCTTCATCGGCAACCGCATCCTCAAGCGCTATCGGGCCGCGGCCGAGTCGCTCGTGCGCGACGGCGTGCCCATCGCGCAGATCGATGCGGCGATGCGCGAATACGGATTCGCGATGGGGCCTTTCGAGGCGCAGGACCTGGGCGGCCTGGACATCGCCTATCTGCAGCGCGAAGGCGCGCGCGCGAGCGGACAGAGCATCGCGGAAACGCTCGGCGATATTCTGGTGCGCGCCGGACGCAAGGGGCACAAGACCAGGGCAGGGTGGTACGACTACACGCTGGGGGACCGCACGCCGCAATCTTCGGCGATCGTATCGGAACTGCTCGGCGCCAGGATCGGTGGGCGCAATCTCATGGCTCGATCGGCGATCGCCGATCGTCTGGTCGGCGAGATGGCGGACGAAGGCGATGCGATCCTGGCCGAGGGTATCGCCGGCCAGGCGTCGGACATCGATCTGGTGGAGATCCACGGTTACGGCTTTCCGCGCTGGCGGGGTGGACCGATGTTCGCGCGGGCCAGCGGCGGGCCGGCCGATTGATCGTGTGCCGACGGAACGCAGGGCGTATCAGACCGACGGTCCCGCTGAGCGAATTCGCGTTGATTCGCGCTGATTCGCGCGAAGGACTCACGAGCCGGCCGGCCGCTTCTCCCCGCTGAGTGCAGCGGGGAGAAGGGCGATGGACGCTATTGGAACGGGAAATAGCGCAGCGTGAACAGCAACGCGTTCATCGACGTCTCCGGCGTGCCGCCGATCCCGTCGAATCCTTGCTTGCGCACATGCTCGAACTGCAGGCCGGCCATCATCGTGCCGACCTCGCCCTTGTAGAACTTCCAGTAGCCGCCGATCACCGCCATTTCCAGCTTGCGCGTGTTGCCCATGCAGTTCGCCGCGCCTTCGGTCCAGCAACCGGAGTTGTCGTACAGCGAGTTGCCGTAGCCATAGGCGAGCGTGCGGCCCCCGGAAACGGCGGTGTAGTCCTCGCGTTTCGCACGCTCGACGCCGAAGTAGCCGAACAGGTCCACGGTCGGCGAGACATGGCCGATCACCCCGAGCATCGCCGTGGTCTGCTCGATCGGCGCAAGCTCGCCGGTGGGCTTGAGCGTCGCGTCGGGCAACTGGCCCGTGCCGTAGCGGCCGATGCCCTTGCCGGTCATCACCGTGGCGCTTACGTCCAGCACTTTGGGAACGATCGGCAGGAAGGCGCCCAGCCCGATGCCGCCCGCGAATACGGTGTCGTTCTCGGTACCGATGCGCGAACGGAACCAGCGGCCGAGACCGAAGCCCTCGAAGTGGCCGATCGAGGTGTCGATACCGAACTTGGCGACGATGTCGGGCGCGATGTCGAGCGAGTAGTTCGAGGTCGGCGCGAATCCCGGACCGCCGGGATTGGTCGTGATGGTCGGCGTCAGCGGCGCGTTCGGCCCCCGGAAGACCGAGGTCTGCGGACCTTCGAACGAAATGCCGCCAGCGACCTTGTCGCTGAATTTCTTGACCACGCGGACCTGCGGCGCGCGCGTCCAGTTGAAGCCGACCACATAACCCTGGTCCACGCCGATCGGGATCGCCTCGCTGTTCGCGGTCATGCCCGCGTTCTTGCTCAATGTGGTCAGGCTCCACGCCTGGCCGGCCAGCAAGTAGAGGCCCGCGTTCTTGTTGTTGTACGCGGCCCAGGCCTGGCGCAGGCGTGGGGTGTAGCTGTTGCTCTGGCCCGAATTCGCGGTGGGCGCCGCGCCGGAGAAATCGCCTTCGACGTAGGCGTCGACGCTGCGGTTGCCGTCGCTCGGGCCCTTGGCGAGCAGGGTGATGCGGCTTCCGCGCGCCGAGGGACGGAACTCGCTGACGTCATGATTCGGTGAGTTGGCGTAGGGAATGGTGTTGAACGCGGTCGCAACGTCGGAAACCGTGTTGAGGTCGCGATAGGCCGCGGTGAAATCGAGGAAGCCGCCGAGCGACACCGAGACCGGCCCCGCCATGATCACCGGTTTGCTGTTGTCGGCGATTTTCTTCTCGACGACCTTGGTCGCGGTGTCCTGCGCCGTCTGCGCGGTTTGCTGCGCCTGGACGGTGGCTTGCGCATTGTCCGCCTGTGCCGCCTTCAGTTCCGAAAGTTCTTTCTGCAGTGCTTCGATCTGCGCCTGCATCCGATCGATCTTGGCATCGACGGAATTGGCCGCCTGACCCGCCGCGAGCGCATCGTTCGCGGCGCCGAGGGCGAGCAGCAGGGCAATCGTGCCGGTAAGCACGGCCGTTTTCAGGGGTTTGGCGGTATTGGCGAGGCGGCCGGCAGGAACGCGTCCAAACCGGCTTGAAGTCGGCAACGGATTTTTCTCGTGGTTCATGATCCCTCCCTCCCAAGAGGCATGCTCCTTGTCGGAGCGGAACTAAGTGGTTTCTTTCTTCTTCTCCGGTGGATCGGCGACTGCAGAATCTTGTTGCTTCGGGTACGCACTCAGACGCAGGCTCAGGAATCGGATGGATGCCTGGACCGGAACAGAGGCTCGACGCCTTGCACGAGCGGCAGACGCGGACGATCGGGTTCCACCTCGCGCAGGGGTGCAACCGCTCGCAACGACGCGCGGCTTCGGGCCGCCAATTGTCGATACGCCGCGGTGCCGATCGACTTCCAGGCGATCTCCTGATCGGTCAGTTCGCGCACGACCTTGCCCGGAGTGCCCGCGATCAGGCTGCGCGCGGGAACGGTCATGTTGGCCTTCACGAAAGCGAGCGCGGCCACGATGCTCGATTCGCCGATGACTGCGTTGTCCATCACCACCGCATTCATGCCGACCATCGCGTTCCTGCCGATCCGGCAGCCATGCAACACGGCGCCGTGACCGATGTGTCCATCGACTTCGATGACCGTGTCGCTGTCGGGGAAACCGTGCATGACGCAGGTGTCCTGCAGATTGCTTCCCTCTTGCAGAATCAGCCGGCCGAAGTCGCCGCGCAGGACCGCATGCGGACCGAGGTAACAGCACGGGCCGACGATCACATCGCCGATCAACACAGCGGTGGGGTGCACGTAGGCGCTCGGATCGACCACAGGTACCAGGCCTTCGAAGGCGTAGATGTTCGACATCGGCGGTTACCGCGCCACTCGATGACGGCCGTGCTCAGTTCGGCCTGATCGCGGCTCATGCGCGTACGTGAATCTTGCGTGCCGTGGGGGAGGGCACGAGGCTGTGATGCGCGATGCGCTGCCGTGGGCAGCCGCGGACGATGACTGACGAATCGTCGGACCCGGCCTGGGCTCAAGCCCCCGGCACGCCGGCCGAACCAGCTTTCCAACCGTGACGGAGGTGGATGCTTTCGGCACAACACCTCTCCTCCCTATTGATTAACCGACTGGCCGGTTTATATCATGGGTCCGCAGCACTTGGAAGAGCGTTCCGACTCCGCGGGACGGGATCGGCTTGCGGCCGTCCCTGGGTTCTGCGCGCTCGGTTCTGCGCGCCAGGTGCTGCTCGCGAAACCCACTGCGGAGCAATCGATCGGCACTTGCGACGCTCCAACTACGACGTTCCAGGTTGAAAACGAACGCACACCGAGCCACTGAGGAGATCGCTATGCAACTGGAGTCGAGGATGGAACGTGGGACGCGGCGCTTGCCGATGGCCGCAGGGCTGGTAACGGCTTGCTTGCTCGCCGTTTGCGGAGCCGCGAATGCGGCTACCGGCGCGAATACCGGGGCCGATGCGCCTGCAACAGTGCGACAGCTCACCACGGCATGCGCTGCGCTCGAGGGCCGGACACTGGGCGATGTCCGGGTGACCCGCACTCGGCGCGTCGAGGCGATTGCCGGGATCAGCACCAGCGGCTTCTGCCAGGTATTCGGCACGCGGTTGCCGTATCTGGACATCGAAGTGGATGTGCCCGACAACTGGTCCGGTCGTCTGTTCCACCAGGGCGGCGGCGGCTTCGACGGTTTCATCTTCTCGGCGGTCACCACCGATCCGACCGGCGCCGTCATCGCCTTGAGCCCGATGCTTACCGTGCAGCGCGGGGTGTATGCGGCCTCCAACGGAGGCAACCGCGCGTTCGTGCCCGCGCAAGCGGCGCCCGGCGTGTGGGCGAACGGAACCGCCGAAGGCCGTGTATCCGCCACCGACTATGCGTACGCCGCGTTGGGTACGACGGTCGGCTTCGCCAAGGCGGTGACGCAGATGTTCTTCGGCGCTCGCCCCAGATTCACCTATTTCAATGGTTGCTCCAACGGCGGCCGCGAAGCCTACAAAGTGGCCGAACGTTGGCCCGGCCAGTACGACGGCATCGTCTCGGGCTGCGAAACCCAGAACATGGGCACGGCGATACCGGCCTTGTTGCAACTGTCCAAAACGCTCGCGACGCCGGCGGCCTTGTCCGCGGCGCAGTATCGGGCCGCGTACGCATCGGCCGTCGCCGCCTGCGATGCGCGCGACGGCGCGAGCGATGGTTATCTGGCGAATCCGGCGAGCTGCGACTTCGAACCCGCCTTGCTGTCGTGCGGCTTGCCTACCGCGAACAGCGATCCCGGCCTGTGCCTGTCCATCGCCCAGGTGCGGACCTTGAAAGGGCTGCTGTCGCCGTTGAGATTGCCCGATGGCGGGGTGCTGTACTCAGGCTATCGCTGGACCGATTTCTCGCGCTGGTTGGCGGGTGGTTTCTACAACGATCTCGGTGGCGGATACGCATTCCTGGCGACCGGCGATCGCGCCTGGCTGACTCAGGCGCAACAGGCGCGATTCGATCTGGCGCGCGACTATCCGCTGATCAGAAACGGCTTGCGACAGGCCGGAGTCGATAACGACAACGCGGCGATCGCCGCTTACGTGGCGTCGGGCAAGAAACTGATTTCCTGGCACGACGGCGGCGATCCGCTGTTGTCGGCGCCCGATCACTATCGCAACCACCAGGCGATGATCGGGGCGGCGAAGGCATCGCGTGCCGGCGATCCTGCGGCCAATACCCGTTTCTTCCTGGTGCCCGGCAACGATCATGGCGCGGGCTCGGCGCTGACCCAGATCGACTGGGCCGGCGCCATCGTCGATTGGGTGGAAAAGGGCGTCGCGCCGACGCGACTGACTTACACCTTCATACAACCCGGTTCCACCGCGCCAAGAAGCCTGCCGGTTTGCCTGTACCCGCAGTATCCGCGATACGACGGCCGCGGCGACATCAGCGCGGCGGCCAGCTACACCTGCACGTACTGACGGCTGCGCAAGGTTCGACCGTGCGGTGTCTGCGGGCGGACAACGCTGCCGACCGCGGCCTAGCAGCCGCGGTCGGCGTCAGTAACCCGATCGGGAGAACACTGGAGCACTTGAACGTCCGCGGAAAAATGCAGCCCCAGGTCTTCCGCGACATAGTCGGGTTTGGCGATGCGGATGGACAGCGCGACCGCTTCGTTGGCGGGCAGGGCGAAGGGCCCGATGGTACGCGTCGCCAATGATTTGCCTGGGACAACATATGAGTGTCCCGCCACCGACACCCGGTAATCGTGTTCTGCGTTCACCCGGACGCCGGGCATGCGCAGCCCGATCCGGGTGGCCTGGGCGGAGCGCAGGTACGCGGTCAACAGCACCTGGGTCGATCGCTGCGTCGAATAGCTGTCCCCGTATGCATAGCTGCCGCCGGTCTGCCAGCGATCGGCCGGGATCGGCGTGATGCCGCTCGCCGCGATCGCGACGGTGCCCGCCGGTTGAATGCGCAGTCCATCGGAAACGGCGACGCGCACCACCGGCAACACCTCATCGGGGATTCGCGGCGGCAAGGCAATCAGCAGATCGTTGCCGTCCTGGCGCCATGTCAGGGCGGTGTCGTCGTTCACACCGTGGATTCGTACCTCGGAAGGCCGGGAGGCGAAGCCCGCGACGCGCAACTCTCCGGCGCGCCAATCGCGCACGAACAGATACAGCGCGTCGCCCTGCCGGCCGGTGACGCCCCAGGGCTGGGCCGGCAGTCCACTGGGCGAAATATCCAGCGGAACATCGGAGTGCCGTTTGAGCCAACCGCCGATTCCACGCAGCACGTCCGCCTCGAACGGCACCACGGCGCCATCGCCGTCCGGGCCGATATTGAGCAGATAGCCGCCGCCCGCCACGCGCGCGCCGACCAGGCCGAAGGCCAGTTCGCGGACCTTCTCAGGCCGATCTTTGCGTTCTTGCCAGCTGCGATAGCCCCAGGTGGAGTGATAGATGGACGCCGGAACTTCGAACGGCGGCTGCATGCCGACGGGCGGCGCCTGGTTGTCGCCGAGCGTGACGAAGTCTCCGGCGTTGTTCCAGATGCGGCCGTTGATCGCCGCGCGGGGCTGCAGGCTGCGCACGATTCCGGCGAAGCGGCGGCTTTGTTCCGGCGTCAGTGTCGACATATCGAACCACACCTCGACCAGCGGCCCGTAACCGGTCATCAGCTCGCGCAGTTGTTGTTCGATCAGCGGCTCCATCGATGCCGGAACGGGGTTGTTGTTGTTTCCGTCGAAGCGGTGCCCGGCATGCCAGTCCACCAGCGAGAAGTACACGCCGAAGCCCAGGCCTTGCCGGCGACAGGCGTCGGACAACAGTTTCAAGGGATCGCGCTTGAACGGCGTGCGGGCGACGACGTTGAAATCGGTCGATGCCGTCTTGAACATGACGAAACCATCGTGATGCTTGCTGGTCACCACGATGTAGCGGGCACCGGCGTCCTTCGCCAGGGCGCATATCGCATCGGGGTCGAATTTCCCGGCACGAAAACGCGTGGCGACCTGGGCATAGTCGGAATGCGGAATCTTCGCCCAGCTCTGGATCTGCTCGGAATAGCCCTCCCGCACCGGCGCGCCTTTCCACACGCCGCCGAGTTCGGAATACAGCCCCCAATGAATGAACATGCCGTAGCCCAGGCGCTGCCACTGCGCGAGGTGTCGGTTGGCGGTGTCGGCCGATGCGGCCGCATCGACGTCCGCCCGGCCCTGGGCGAACGCGGGATGGGATGCCGGGCCGGCGAGCAGCAAGGCGATGGCGACAGCGATGACCTGGTTCAAGCGGAAGGGCATGAATTCGATTTCCCGATCGTGAGCGCAGCAGGCGGCATGGGTTCTGGATCGTGCGTTCGGTCCGGCAAGGCGGCCGGTTTGCGAGACAGCGCAGGCCGGGACCTTATCGCGAGTGCTTATTGAGCGCCGGTTATGGGCTTGGAGGCTTCGCGGTACAGCGTCGCCGGGCCGTCGAGTTCCAATGCGATCACGGTCATATCCGGATCGAAGGCGTCCTGCGGAACCGACAAGTACAGCAGCCCCGGTACTTTGCTCCAGTCGTGCTTGCCGAGCACGCGCGTGGGCACCGGCTGGCCGGCGCCGACGACGTAAGCTTTCGACACCCTCGAGTCCAGGCCTTTGACCAGCAATTCGCCGCTCGGCTTGCCGTCCACGAACAGGTACAGCGTCTTGCGGTCCTTCGACAAAGTGCTCGGTCCGGCGTAGTGGTCCAGGGACGGCCCCGCGACGGTGCCATAGATCGCCTGCACATGCTTTGAGGTCCAACGGCCCAGGCCTTCCAGAATCGCGACCTGACGCGGATCCAGCGTCCCGTCCTGCCTCGGCCCGATATCCAGCAGCAGGTTGCCGCCCATGCCGATCACGTCGGCGAACAGATGGACGATCTGGTTGGCGTTCTTGTACTCCTCATCGCGCGGTTGATAACCCCACGATCGGTTCATCGTCAGGCACAGTTCCCAGTACGGCGCGTCGGGCCTCAGCACCGGCACGCCTTGCTCGGGCGTGGCGTAATCGCCGTAAGCATTCAGTCTGGAATTGATGATCGCCTTCGGATTGCGCGCGAGGATGTCGCGCCGGAGCTTCGCCGATTGCCACGCGTCGGCGTCGTGTTCCCAATCGCCGTCGAACCAGTAAAGGTCGGGCCGGTAACGCTCGCCCAGCTCCGCGAGCTGGCCTTGGTAGTAGTCGACAAATCGCTGCCAGCGCTGGGGTTGCGCGCTGAAGTCGTAACGTTTGCGCTTGCGGGTAAACACGTCGTAGTCGGCATACGACCAATCCGGCAGCGAGTAATACAGGCCGACTTTCAAGTCGGTGCCGCGCAAGGCGTCGACGAAGGGAGCGATGAGATCGCGGCGGGCCGGTGTGTCCTTGACGACGTTGACGCCTTGCTGGCTGTCCCACAAGGCGACGCCGTCGTGATGGCGGGCGGTGAGCACCGCATAGCGCGCGCCGCTGCGCTTGATCAGATCGGCCCAGGCCGCCGGATCGTAGCGATCGGCGGTGAAGCCGCGCAGCTGCTTCATATACGCGGCGTGCGACATCTTGCCGTTGAAGAACGCCCAGGATTCGTCGACGCCATCCACCGCATAGATGCCCCAGTGGATAAAGACGCCGAGCTTGGCGTCGGCGAACCACTGCATACGCTCGGTTTTGTCCGCAGGGCTCTCGGCGGCGTCGGGCGGCGGCGGTGTTGCCGGCTCCGCGGCCGGTACTGGCCCTGCGGGCAACAGCAACGCGAATCCGGACAGCAGGGCGAGCAGGCAGGCTTTCATGCGGCTTCGTCGATCCATTGGTTGGACCAATTTAGGCGTGTCTTTGCTTGAAGGAAAGGGCGCGGATACTGCGCCTATCATCTCGTAATATGATGAGACGGTCAGCGCTGGTTTCGGTAGCCCCGACAGCATGCCGGGACCAAAGAGGCGATTAGATCGTTATAAATGCGGTTTAGATCACATTTTATCTGTAGTCTTTGCCGCTAAGGTCCTTTCGCCGGGAGGCGAATGGACCAGACTTCGTTCCAGCATCGTTACCGAAATCATGGGGATTCGGTTCTGTATGCACTCAGTGGCTGGACCATTGGGCCACTCGATGTCACGGGGAGTTCCACGATGAGCGCGAGCTTCAGACCGCTGTCCCGCCGCACCTTGCCGTGTGCGATCGCCATGCTTCTGTGCGGTCCCGCGATGGGGCAGCAGGCCGCTCCGGCCCCGGCGCAAAACAAAGACGACGACAAAGCCAAGACCCTGGACGCGGTCACCGTCACCGGCTCGCGCATCAAGCGCGCGGAAATCGAGGGCCCGGCGCCGGTCACCGTGATCACCGGCGAACAGATCAGGAAGGAAGGCTTCTCGACCGCGTACGAGGCATTGCTGACGCTGACCGGCAACACCGCCGTCAGCGACGACAGCGGCTGGGGGCAGAGCGACGTCAACAGCAGCAAGATCGACCTGCGCGGCCTGGGCCCGGGACGCACGCTGCAATTGATCAACGGCCACCGCGTGGCCGATTACCCGATGCCCGCCGGCGGCAAGAGCAATTTCGCCAACTACAACAACATCCCCAGCGGCATCATCGACCGCATCGAGATATTGTCCGGCAGCGCGTCGGCGATCTACGGCTCCGACGCCATGGGCGGCGTGGTCAACATCATCACCAAGAAGAAGTTCGAGGGGCAGCAACTGCGGGTGAAGTACGGCGAGGCGACCCGCGGAGGCAGCGACAATCTCGATGTGGTGTTCTCCGGCGGCCTGTCCGGCACGAACTGGAACGTGGTCTACAACCTGCAGCATTTCGATCGCGGCGTGTTGATGGCCAAGAGCCGTCCTTTCATGGACGACGAGGGCGACAAGGACTACGAGAAAACCTGGGATCCCGGCGAACGCCACTACAACCAGGCCCGGCTCGATTACTACCCCGGCATCCGATTGAGCAATACCGAGGTGACCTTGTCGCCGACCAGCCTCAACCCGCGCATCGCGCCTCCTCCCGGAGCCTGCGACCGGTTCGGCGACCTGCTGTTCGAAACCCATCGATACGCCTACGACCGCAACAGCGGCGTCGGAACCGATGCCGGCGCCTACTGCGCGCAGCGGGTGTTCTACGAGTGGAACCTGCGTACCGGCAGCAAGGACGATTCGGCCTATGTGTACGGCGACTACGACTTCAGCGACACGTTGAAAGGCTGGGCCAGCGCGACCGTGTGGAAAAGCACGGGTTCTCAGGCGGCGTTTCCGCCTCAATACAGCAGCCCGGAATACTGGGACGCCAACGCCCAGGGTTCGCGCAGTTTCACCCGCGTGCTGTCGTCGCGGGAGGTCGGTGGGCAAGACAACTTGTTGACCCAGTCGGAAGAATTGTCGATCGACGTCAGCGCCGGTTTGAGCGGCAAGATGTTCGGCGATCGCTTCGATTGGGATCTGATGATCGATCGCGCGCAGTACTCGATCAAGGAAGATTTCCCGGTCATCGACCCGGCCACCAGCAACCGGTTCTTCCTCGGCCCCCGACTGGGCACTTACGCGCATCCCACCAAGGGCGATCTGCCGATCTACGCGCCGGACTACGACGGTCGGTTGTGGACTCCGCTGTCGCGCGAGAACGTTTCCGAGTTCTACCGGACCGGGCGCAAGAAGGCGCGTTCGTGGCTGAGCCAGGCCACCTTCACCGTTTCGGGCGATCTGTTCGAAGGCTGGGCCGGCCCGGTCGGTTTCGCCGGCGCCCTGGAAGCCGCGCGCCAAGGCTACAAACTGACCCCGGACCCGCGCACGCTCGGCGCGGACGCGATCTGGCAGACGCCGTTCGGCAACGTCGAAACCGGCGGCGGCGATCGCAGCCGTTACGCCGCCGGCGTGGAGTTCAGCATCCCCTTGGCCAAGTCGCTGCTGCTGAACGTCGCCGGCCGTTACGACAAATACGATGCGGTGTCGAGCGACGCCGCCACCACCTATCAAGTCGGCCTGGAATGGCGGCCGTTCGACAACCTGCTGGTCCGCGGAAGCTACGGCACCGCGTTCCGCGCTCCGGACATGCATTTCGTCTATGCCGATCCGAGCCAGAGAATCGTCGATTACATCGACCTGGTGCCTTGTTATCAGTCGGGACGCTCCGCGGTCGACTGCGGCAGGCAGACCGCCGGCGATCCTTACTACCTCGACGACTATCGCGCCGTGCGTCAAGGCGCGAGAGATCTGAAATACGAAGAAGGCGAGTCGCTCAGCGCGGGTTTCGTCTGGGACGCGTTCGAAGGCTTTTCGATCAGCGCCGACTATTGGCGCATCCGCATCGACAATCTGATCGACGACATCAGCGCCAACCAGACCGTGGAAGACGACGCCTGGTGCCGCACCGGCCTGATGCCCAATGGCTTGCCCCGCACATCGCCGGTGAGCCCGGAAACCTGCGCGGTGCTGGCGCGACGGATCGTCCGCGATGCGAACGGCCGGATCGCATACGTCGAGGAAGGGCCGATCAACCGCACCGAAACCCGGACCAGCGGCGTGGATCTCAGCGCCACGTACAGCTTCAATACCGCGATCGGCCGTTTCGCGTTCGCGCTCGATCACACCTATCTGCTGACTTACGAAACCCGCCAGTACCCACAGGATCCGCTCGACGACCAGCAGCCCACCCGTCAGCGCAGCAAGCTCAATCTGCGCGCGAGTTGGAATTACCGCGATTGGGACGCTACTTTGTTCATGACCCAGAAATCCGGAGGCCGGGTCAACAACTGGAACGGTTGCAGGCGCTTCGCCGACGGCTACATGCCGTCGAGCTCGAACGACTGCGTGGACACCGACACCAATAGCCCGACCTTCGGTCAGCGCACCGAACGTGTCTACGGTCGCAGACCGACGCCGCGCTATGTCAGCGGCAGCGTCGGCTATCAGATCAACGATGCGCTCAAGCTCAATGTGTATGTGAACAACGTGTTCGATAAGATATATCGCGACAATTGGTGCGGCGGCTTCAGCTTCTGCGTCGACGATCCGGTCGGCCGCGAGGTCGCGGCGGAAGTCGTTTACAAATTCGATTGATGGGTAGCGATGACGACGAACCTTTCCAGATCCAGTTCGAAATCGGTGCCGGTGACGGTTGCCTCGGCGCGATACGCGGCGGCGCCTGGAGGCCGGACGCATTTCACCGGCGCCGTTTTATCCGCCGCCACCGACAAGCCCTTAAGTAGGCTCGTAAGCAGGCCCGTACGTAGGAACCGCATGCGCCGATGGCTGTCGGCGGTGATTGTTTCCTCGCTATGGCTGTCGGCATCGCCGACGCAAGCCAGGCAGGGCGGCGCGGACAAGCCCGCGGCGTACACCGAAACGATTCCGGGCAGCCAGGTCGGTTTCGACATGGTGCCCATCCCCGCGGGCAGCTTCCGCATGGGCAGCGCGGCCTCGGAGAGCGGACGAGCGGCCGACGAAGGCCCGCAGGCGGAGGTCGCCGTGGGCGCGTTCTGGATCGGCAAGCACGAAGTCACCTGGGACGAGTACGACCAGTTCCGTAAGCAGGCGCCCGCGCTGAGCAAGGGCGCCGACGCGCCGACCGGCACGGTGACCGCGCCGACGCCGCCTTATGCGGACGAGTCGTGGGGTTTCGGCAAAGGCCGACAGCCCGCCATCGGCATGACCTGGCATGCGGCGACCGAATACTGCCGCTGGCTTTCGGCCAAGACCGGGCATCGCTATCGCCTGCCCACCGAAGCCGAATGGGAATACGCGGCGCGTGCCGGCACGACCGCGCCTTGGTCGTCGGGCGGCGAGGCCGCTTCGCTTGATGCGAGCGCGTGGTACGCCGGCAACGCCAACAGCGTGCCGCACCGGGGCGGCGGCAAGCGGGCCAACGCCTACGGTCTGCACGACATGCACGGCAACGTCGCCGAATGGACGCTGGACCGATACGACCCCCAACGTTACGCCGCACTCAAGGGCGCGGCGGCCAAGAATCCGGTCGCATTGCCGGGCGCGGCGCGCTACCCGCACGTGGTTCGCGGCGGATCTTTCGAAGACGACGCCGAACACCTGCGTAGCGCCGCCCGCCGCGCGTCCAAGCCGGCCTGGAGCCGACGCGACCCGCAGGAGCCGCAAAGCATCTGGTGGCATACCGACGCCAGCTTCGTCGGTTTCCGCGTTGTGCGCGCCGTCGAGGAAACGCCGGCGCTGAAACCGTTCAAATCCAAGGTGACGCGCGCCAGCCCCAATCAGTGAAGCGCGCAAGCCGCGCTGTCGCCCGATAACCGATCCCGACCACTTGATCTGACCACTCGATCCGGAGACACGAATGACTGACGAACAGCGCCCTGCGGCCATGCTTCCCTTCGATCCGCTACGCCGGAAGTTTCTCAAGCGCGGCGCGGGCACGGCGGCGACGATCGGCCTGGCCTCGACGTTCGGAACCGCGTATGCCGCGGGCAGCGACGAAATCCGCATCGGCCTGATCGGCGCCGGCGGCCGCGGCACCGGCGCTTTGCGCAACGCATTGGAGGCCGCGCCCGGCGTGCGCGTGGTGGCGATCGGCGATGCGTTCCAGGACAACCTGGACAAGAGCGTCGCCGCGATCGAGGCCAAGATCGGCAAACCGATCGGCGTACCCGCCGAGCGCCGCTTCGTCGGCCTGGACGCCTACAAGCAGGTGCTGGCCCAGGACATCAACTACGTCATTCTGGCGACGCCGCCGGCGTTCCGGCCCGAGCATCTGCGCGCGGCGATCGAGGCCGGAAAGCACGTCTTCACCGAGAAACCCATCGCCGTGGATTCACCCGGCGTGCGCCAGGTACTGGCCTTGTCGGACCTGGCCGACAGCAAGGGCCTGAAGATCGCCGCCGGCACCCAGCGCCGGCATCAGGCCGGTTACCTGGAAACCATTCAGCGCATTCGCGACGGAGCGATCGGCGAGATCGTGGCCGCGCGCGCTTACTGGAATCAGGGCAGCCTGTGGCATATCGACCGGCTGCAAGGCTGGAGCGACGGCGAATGGATGTTGCGCAACTGGCTGTATTTCAACTGGCTGGCCGGCGACATCATCGTCGAACAACACATCCACAACATGGACGTGATCAACTGGGCCATGAACGCGCATCCGGTCAGCGCGGTGAGCCTGGCCGGACGCCAGGTGCGCACCGAGGCGGTGTTCGGCAACGTCTACGATCATTTCGCCACCGACTTCGAGTACGAAAGCGGTACGCACATGATCAGCATGTGCCGGCAGATCGCCGGCTGCGCCAACAACATCTCCGAAGCGGTGGTCGGCACGCGCGGCAACGCGCGCGTCGATCAGCACGTGATCACCGGCGCCAATGCCTGGAAGCGCGACTCGCGGTTGGCCGAAAGCGATGTCGATCCCTACATGCAAGAGCACGTCGACCTGATTTCGGCGATACGCGGCGGCAAACCGCTCAACGAACTCAAGCAGGTGTCGGAAGCCACCTTGACCGCGATCATGGGGCGCATGGCCGGTTACAGCGGCAGCCGCGTCACCTGGGAGGAGGCGCTCAACTCCGAAGAAGCGCTGGCTCCCGGCCCGTTCGCGTTGAGCGGTTCGATCAAGATTCCGGCGGTCGCCATGCCCGGCAAGGCCGCCGAGAAAACCGCATGAGCGCGCGGCGCAGGCGTGCCGATTCATCGCCTGCGTCGATGGCGCGGGTGTCGCTGCCGGTGCTGGCGCTGCTGCTCGCCGGCGTTTCCTCGGCCGGGGCGGCGCAACGCGAGTGCACCACCCGACCCGCGCCCGCGGTGCTGTACTTCACCTATTCGGCCGGTTTCAAGCACGAAGTCGTGCCGGAATCCGAACAGATTCTGAGCAAGCTCGGCGAACAGTCCGGTTGTTTCCGCGTGACTGTCAGCCACGATCCGGCGGTGCTCGACGCCGCGCATCTGGCGCGCTATGACGCGATCGTGTTCTACACCACCGGCGAACTGCCGATCGATGCGCGCCAGAAACGCGATCTGCTGGCCTTCGTCGAAGGCGGCAAGGGTTTTCTCGGCGTGCACAGCGCCAGCGACACGTTCTATCAGTGGCCGCAGTACGGGCGCATGCTCGGCGGCTACTTCGACGAGCATCCCTGGAACGAAGAGGTGACGGTCAAGGTCGAAGACCGCGCGAATCCGGCCACGCGCCATCTCGGCGCGAGTTTCGACATCGCCGACGAGATCTACCAGTTCAAAGATTGGTCGCGCGCCGACGTGCACGTATTGCTCAGCCTGGACACCGCCTCGGTCGACCCGGCCCATCCCAAGGTCCATCGCAAGGACGGCGACTTCGCGCTCGCCTGGACCCGAAACCAAGGCAAGGGACGGGTGTTCTATTCCGCGCTCGGTCATCGGCCCGAGGTGTGGCGCGACCCGCGTTTCCAGCGTTTCCTGATCGGCGGCCTGCGTTGGGTGCTGGGCGAGTGAAACGCGCGCTGGCCCTCGTGGCGATCTGCGCCGCGCTCTCGCCGACGGCGTGGGCGCGCAACCCGGGCGATGCCGCCGGCGACGCGCGGCTGACGCGCTACGAACGCCGCGAAGCGCATATGGGCACGCAGACCGGGATCGTGGTGTACGCCGCCGATGCGGCGACCGCGCAACGAGCCTTGCAGGCCGGCTTCCGGCGCATCGCCGATCTGGATCGCGAACTCAGCGACTATCGCCAAGACAGCGGCCTGATGCGATTGGCCGCGCAGGCGGGGCAGGGCGAAGTGCGGGTCGGCGACGACCTGTTCCGCGTGTTGCAGGCCGGCCGCGATCTGGCGGTGCGCTCCGACGGCGCCTTCGACGTGGCCCAAGGCGCGCTCACCCGATTGTGGCGCAGCGCCCGCAGGCTCAGCGAACTGCCGCGCAGCGAGCGCGTCGAGTTCGCGCGCGCGAACGGCGGCTACCGGTTCCTGCATCTGGATGCGCTCGCGCGTACCGCCCGCATCGATCGTCCCGGCGTCGGCCTCGACGTGGGCGGCATCGCCAAGGGTTATGCCGCCGACGAGGCGCTGTCGGCGGTGGCCGCGCAGGGCGTGACCCGCGCGCTGGTCGCGTTGGGCGGAGATATCGCGGTCTCCGACGCGCCGCCGGGCGAAGCCGGATGGCGCGTGAGCATCGCGCCCTTGCGTCCGCTTGCCGCGGCGCAAACCCCGACGACGGCGTCCGCCACGGCGCTGATCCTGCGTCATGCCGCGATTTCCACCGCGGGCGATGCCGAACAATGGTTCCAGGCCGATGGGCGGCGCTATTCGCATCTGATCGATCCGCGCAGCGGTTGGCCGATGCAGGGCCGCAGCGCGACCACGGTGATCGCGCGCCGCGGCATCGATGCCGACGGACTGGACACCGCCGCCGCCTTGCTCGGCCCGGATGCGGGCGCGCGCCTGGTCGAAACCGTGCCGGGCGCGGTCATGCGCATGGAGCGGCAGATGCCGGGCGAGAACGCCGTCGACGTGCGCACCTCGCTGGGTTGGCCGCGGCGCGATCGCTTGCTCTACGATGGCAGCACGCGCGCGCATTCGCCATCGGCGGCCGTCGCCGCCCATTCGACTCACTCATCGCCATCACCGGATTCGCCATGACTCGCTCAGCCTTTCCCCGGATTTTGTCGACGATCGCCTGCTGCGGTCTGCTGGCCTTCGCTGCTTGCACAGTCGCCGCATCGCCGAAAACCACGGACGGCGGCCTGAGCCGGGCCGAACGCCGCGAAGGTTTCGTGCCGCTGTTCGACGGCCGCACGCTGCGCGGGTGGCACGGCTATCGCAAATCGGGGCAGGCGGTGCAGGGCTGGCAGGTCGTGGACGGTGCGATAGTGCGCACCGGGCCCGGTGGCGATTTGGTCAGCGATCGCAGTTACGGCGATTTCGACCTGCGCATCGACTGGAAGATCGCTTCGGGCGGCAACAGCGGGATCTTCTATCGCGGCAGCGAAACCGAGCCTGACA
The DNA here is from genome assembly GCF_052078715.1 of Lysobacter sp. CA199. Lineage (NCBI taxonomy): Bacteria > Pseudomonadati > Pseudomonadota > Gammaproteobacteria > Lysobacterales > Lysobacteraceae > Lysobacter > Lysobacter sp. CA199. The sequence goes on from NZ_JBQJIL010000002.1 coordinate 173,353, forward strand.
TTTATCGCAGCGCGATCGAGTATCAGGTGCTGGACAACGACCGCCATCCCGACGGCAAGAACGGCCGCGACCGCTGGGCGTCGGCCGTCTACGGCCTGTATGCTCCCGAAAAAATCGCGACGCGACCGGTCGGCGAATGGAACCAGAGCCGGATCGTCGCGCGCGGGGACCAGGTCGAGCACTGGCTCAACGGACAGAAGGTCGCGACTTACACGCTCGGATCGGCGGATTGGAAGGCGCGCGTGGCCGCCAGCAAGTTCAAGGATTGGCCGTCGTTCGGCATCGCGCGCAGCGGCGTCATCGGCTTGCAGGACCACGGCGACGAAGTGCGCTACCGCAACATCCGTCTGCGCGAGCTGTAACGCCGAAGGAAACCGCCGCGCGAGTCGACGACCGCGCCCGCCCACGTTGCCCGCCCACACCACGGAACCGCCATGACCCCATCGATCCGTCTCCGCCTGTCGATCATGATGTTCCTGCAGTACTTCGCGTGGGGCGCCTGGACGGTCACGATGGGCACCTACCTGTTGCAGGCGATGCGCTTCAGCGGCGAACAGACCGGACTGGCGTACGGCACCGCGTCGATCGCCGCGATCGTCTCGCCGCTGTTCGTCGGCCTGGTCGTCGACCGCTGGTTCGCCAGTCAGCGCGCGCTCTCGGTGTTGTTCCTGCTCAGCGCGGCGACGCTGTACTACGCCAGCACCCAGACCTCCTTCGCGCCGTTCTACGCGGCGCTGCTGCTGCACATGCTGTGCTTCATGCCGACCCTCGCGCTCGGCAACGCGATCGCGTTCCGGCATATGGACAAGCCGCAACAGCAGTTCCCCGGCGTGCGCGTGCTCGGCACGGTCGGCTGGATCGCCGCGGGATGGCTGGTCGGTTACGTGCTCGGCGCGGAAAACAGCGCGATGCAGTTCCATGTCGCGGTGATCGCGCTGGCGGTGCTGGGCCTGTTCTCGCTGGCCCTGCCGCATACGCCGCCGCTGGCGCGGGTCGAGGGCGCACGCAAGCTCGGTCTGCGCGATTTCCTCGGCCTGGACGCGCTGCAGCTGATGCGCGACCGATCGTTCGCGGTGTTCGTGCTGGGCTCGTTGTTGGTGTGCATCCCGCTGCAGTTCTACTACGCCTTCACCAACGGATTCCTCAATGAAATCGGCGTGGCCAACGCGGCCGCGAAGATGACCTTCGGACAGATGTCCGAGATCGCCTTCATGCTGGCGATGCCGCTGTTCTTCCGGCGCCTGGGCATCAAGGCGATGCTGCTGATCGGCATGGCCGCGTGGGCGGCGCGCTACCTGCTGTTCGCCGCCGGAGACGCCGGTGCCGGCATGTGGATGCTGTATCTGGGCATCATCGTGCATGGCGTGTGCTACGACTTCTTCTTCGTGAGCGGACAGATCTATGTCGATCGCCAGGCGCCGGCGCATCTGCGCGCCTCCGCGCAAGGCTTCCTGACCTTGGTGACCTGGGGCGTGGGCATGCTGATCGGATCGTGGCTGTCGGGCCGGGTGGTCGATGCTTACCGCGTCGCCGGCGATCCGGTCGCGCACGATTGGTCGCGGATCTGGCTGGTGCCGGCGCTCGGCGCGGCCGCGGTGTTCGTCGTGTTCGTATTGTTTTTCCGCGACCGCACCCGGGCGAACCCGGACGACGACGGGGCGGCGGGCCCATGAAGCGATTGCGCGCAGGCTTGGTCGGTGCCGGCTTCATCGGCCCATGGCACCTCGATGCGATCCGGCGCCTGGGCCATGTCGAAGTCGCGGGTCTCGCCGGCAGCGACCTCGCGCGGACCCAGATCCGCGCGCGCGAACTGGCCATTCCGCAGGCCTACGGCGACTGGCGCGAACTGGTCGCGGACCCGGCCATCGACGTGGTGCACATCGCGGTGCCCAACCGCCTGCACCATCCGGTCGCGATGGCGGCGATCGCCAACGGCAAACACGTGATCTGCGACAAGCCGCTCGCCGACACCACCGAACAGGCGCGGGAACTGCTCGACGCGGCCGACGCGGCCGGCGTGTTCCATGCAGTGACGTTTAACTACCGCGGCAATCCGCTGGTGCAACAGGCGCGCATCGCCATCGCCGAGGGCGCGATCGGCACGCCGCATCTGATCCACGGCCAGTACCTGCAGGACTGGTTGCTGCACGACAGCGACTGGTCCTGGCGGCTGCAGCCGGAGGAGGGCGGCGCTTCGCTCGCGCTGGCCGACATCGGCTCGCACTGGTGCGATCTGGCCGAACACGTGACCGGCCAGCGTATCGCCCAGGTGCTCGCCGATCCGGCCACGGTGGTGCCGCGACGGCGCAAGCCCGCGCGGACTGCGGGCACGTTCGGTTCCGCCGACGCGGCCGAGGCAGGCGAATGGATCGAAATGACGCGCGAGGATCTGGCCACGGTGTTGCTGCGCTTCGATAACGGCGCTCGCGGTACCTTGCTGGTCGGTCAGGTCTGCGCCGGACACAAGAACGATCTGATGCTGGAGGTCTGCGCGAGCGAGGGATCGATGAAGTGGCGCCAGGAAGCGCAGAACGAGCTCTGGATCGGCCACCGCGACCGCGCCAACGAGTTGCTGCAGAAAGATCCCGCGCTGATGGCGCCGCAGGCCCGACCTTACGCGCGACTGCCCGGCGGACATCAGGAAGCCTGGAGCGATGCGTTCTGCAATCTGATGCGCGATCTGTATGCGGCGATCGAACGCTGGCCCGACGGCCGCGACGAACTGCCGCCTACCGTGGCGACATTCGCCGACGCGCTGCACACCCAAAGCACGATCGAGGCCATGCTGGCCAGCGCCGCCGCCGGCGGTGTCTGGACCACGGTCGCACCGCCCACCCCATCCCGGAGAGCCAGGACATGAAACTCGGTGTATTCACCCCGTTGTTCGCCAAGCTGAGCCTGGGCGACGTGCTGGAGCGGGTGCGGTCGGCAGGTCTGGACGCGGTGGAACTCGGCGCCGGCGGTTTCCCCGGCGCCGACCACCTCGATGTCGAAGGCCTGTTGGCTTCGTCCGAACGCGTCCGCGAATTCCGCGCACTGATCGACGATCACGGGCTGACCATCAGCGCGCTGTCGTGCCACGGCAATCCCCTGCATCCCAATGGCGATATCGCTCGGCGCGACGATGCGACCTTCCGCCGAACCGTGCAACTGGCCGAACGCCTGCAGGTCCCGGTCGTGATCACTTTTTCCGGCTGCCCCGGCGACAGCGATACCGCGCGCGTGCCCAATTGGATCACCTCGCCCTGGCCGCCGGAGATGCTGGAAACGCTGGAATGGCAATGGAACGAAAAGGCGATTCCATACTGGCGCCAGGCCACCGCGTTCGCGCGCGAGCATGGCATCCGCGTCGCCTTGGAGCCGCACCCGAATTTCCTCGTTCACAATCCGGAATCGGCATTGCGACTGCGTGCGGCGGCCGGCGATCACCTCGGAGTCAATCTGGATCCCAGCCATCTGCTGTGGCGAGGGGTCGACGTGCCCCAGGCGATCCGCGCGCTCGGGCCGGCGATCTTTCACTTCCATGCCAAGGACGTGGCGCTGGATCGCGCCAACATCGCGGTCAACGGCGTGATCGACGCCAAGTCCTATCGCGATATCGACCAGCGCGCCTGGAGTTTCCGCTCGGTCGGGCATGGGCACGACCTGCTGGTGTGGAAGCAGATCATGCAGGCCTTGCGCGTGGCCGGGTACGACTATGTGGTGAGTCTGGAACACGAAGACGCGCTGATGTCTTCCGATCAAGGCTTCCACACCGCGATCGACACGCTCAAGCGCGCGCTGCTGCGCGATCCGCCCGACGAACCGTGGTGGACTTGACCGGCCGCGACGCCGCGCCCTGAAAGCCAGGACCACGCCCACTCAGCTCAAGCAGGAATCCCTCATGCAACGACGATCTTTTCTGCAGTCCACGGCAGCCGCGTTGGTGGCGATGTCCGCCAGCGCCGTGAGCGGAGCCGCGCTGGCGGCCGCGCCGGCGCCGGCGCAGCGTTTCAAGCTCAAATTCGCCCCGCACTTGGGCATGTTCGAGGCCTCGGCGGGGAAAGACCCGATCGCGCAGATCCAATTCATGGCCGATGCGGGCTTCCGCGCCTACGAGGACAACGAACTGATGCAGCGGCCGCCGGCCTTGCAGGAGCGGATCGGCCAGACCCTCGCCAACGCCGGCATGACCATGGGCGTGTTCGTGATCGACGCCGGCCATAACTGGAAAGTGTCCTACGCCACCGGCAAGAAGGAATTCCGCGAAGCCTTCGTCAAGGCCTGTCGCGATGCGGTCACCACCGCGCGGCGCGTCAATGCGAAATGGATGACCATCGTGCCGGGGTTCTTCGACCGAAGCCTGCCGATCGGCATCCAGACCGGCCATGTCGTCGACGCGATCCGCGCCGGCGCCGAGGTGATGGAGCCGCATGGCCTGGTCATGGTGATGGAGCCGCTGAGCGATACCCCGGAGCTGTTCCTGCGCACCTCCGACCAGGCCTACGCGATCGCGCGATCGGTGAACAGTCCGGCATGCAAGATCCTCTACGACATCTATCACATGCAGCGCAACGAAGGGAATCTGATCGCGCACATCGACGCCGCCTGGGACGAGATCGCCTACTTCCAGATCGGCGATGTCCCCGGCCGTAAAGAGCCGGGCACCGGCGAGATCGATTACCGCAATGTCCTGCGCCACATCGACGCGCGCATGCGCAAGGACGGCCAGGATTTCGTGTTCGGCATGGAGCACGGAAACGCAACGCCCGGCGTCGAGGGCGAACGCCGTGTGATCGACGCGTACCGGCGATGCGATATCGATTGATCGCGCTTGGATCGCCGCGCTCGGAACCAGTCGCGCGCGTCCGGTCTTGTCGATGTTCTTGCCCGTATTCGAATTCGCTCGAGGAGTTTCATGGATCGTCGTCGTTTCCTCCTGACCGGTACCGCCGGCGTCGCCACCGCGGTCGTCGGCGTTCCGGTCACCGCATCCACGAGCGAACGCTCCGCCGCCGAGACGTCCGCGAGGCCGCGGCCGACGCCCCAGCAACTGGCCTGGCAGCGCGAAGAGCTGTCGATGTTCGTGCACTTCACCGTCAATACCTTCACCGGCAAGGAATGGGGCGAGGGCGACGAAGATCCGAAGATCTTCGATCCCACCGACCTGGATGCGCGGCAATGGGCGCGCGCGGCCAAATCCAGCGGCTTTGGCAGCATGATTCTGACCGCCAAGCACCACGACGGCTTTTGCCTGTGGCCTACCGCGACCACCGCGCATTGCGTGCGCAGCAGCCCGTGGCGCGGCGGGAAGGGCGACGTGGTGCGCGAGTTCGTCGATGCCTGCCGCGCGGAAGGGTTGGGCGTCGGCTTTTATCTCTCGCCCTGGGATCGTCACGAACCGCGTTATGGCAGCGGCCAGGCCTATAACGATTTCTATATCGCGCAGCTGACCGAACTGCTCACGCAGTATGGTCCGGTCGTCGAGGTCTGGTTCGACGGCGCCAACGGCGAAGGGCCGAACGGCAAGCGCCAGACCTACGACTGGCCACGCATCCATCGCACGGTGCGCGAGCTGCAGCCCGATGCGGTCGTGTTCTCCGATGCCGGCCCGGATGTGCGCTGGATCGGCAACGAAAGCGGCATCGCCGGCACCACCTGCTGGTCGACGGTCGATCCGGCGCGCGTGCCGTCGGCGGGTTTCGACAGCGTTTGGACCGCCGATGCCTTGCAACAGGGCGACCCTCACGGCCCGGTCTGGCGTCCAGGCGAATCCGATGTTTCGATCCGGCCGGGCTGGTTCTGGCACGAGCAAGAGAACGCCAAGGTGCGCAGCGCCGCAGGCTTGCTCGATCTGTACTTCAACTCGGTCGGGCGCAACAGCAAATTGTTGCTCAATGTTCCGCCGACGCCCGCGGGGCGTTTCCACGATGCCGATGTCGCCAGCCTGGCCGGCTTCGCCAGCAGGCGCGCAGCGCTGTTTGGGGGTGGCAATCTGCTGCAAGGCGCGCGAACGCGCGCCAGCGCGAGCGCGGCCGGGCACGCACCCGAACGCGTGCTCGACCAGGATCCGGATTCGCATTGGCGCGCGGCCGATGCCGGCGGCGAACGCTGGATCGAATTCGAACTGGAGCGCGAGATCGCGTTCGACACTGTATGCCTGCAAGAAGCGATCGCGCTCGGGCAGGACATCACCAACTATCGGGTCGAACGGTGGCACGAAGGGCAATGGCTGCCGTTCGCCTGGGGCACGACGGTCGGCTGCAAGCGGCTGCAGCGTTTCGGGCTGGCGCGCGCGCGCAAGATCCGCGTGGTGATCGAGCACGCGTATCGGGCGCCGCGGCTGAGCACCGTGGCGCTGTATCGCGGGGCAACGGCCTAAGTATTCGTCTGTCTTGGCGCGCAGGGCGCTTGGCCCCGAACGGCCCGGCGAAGGCGGGGCGGGCCGATAGCGTTCGAGCTCATAGTGCCGGCTCCGAACAAGCCCGGGCCGAGCGCCGCCCGTCGAACGGAGCTCGCGTACAAGTCGCGAGCGCCGTTGCGCTACCCGATCAATGCATCAATGCAGCCACCAGGCGTCTGGCACCGATACGGCCGCTTCGCCGTCTCGTTCGACCCGCAACCGCAGTTGTTTGTCGCCGCCGCCCTGGAAATAGCGCAGATCGAAGGCGTGCAGCCCGGCGGCGAGAGCGGCGCTGCCGTAGGAGTCGCCGGGCGATTGCGGGCCGTCGCGGTCGACCACCACCTTGTCGTCGATCCACACCTGCGCGCCGTCGTCGGAACTGAGCACGAAGCGATACACGCCGTCGCGCGGTACATCGAGGTAGCCGCGGTAGCGCAAACCGAAGGTTTCGGCGCGCGCGTCCGCGGGCAGGCCGATGCCCGACGCGGTGTCGCTGCGCAGCGGTCGCTGGGTCAGCAGCTGTTGCGAACTGGTAACCGCGGTTTCGTAGTAGTCGCGGTCGAGTCCGGTGCGCAGTCCCTTGCGATCGCTGCGTGTGGCCGGTTGCAGTTGCGCGAGTGAATAACGCGCGCGGCTGACCGGTCCCAAGCGGCCGCCGGGCAGTTCCAGCCGCGCCGAAACCGTGGTGCCCGCGGGGTCGGGCGTCAAGGCGATGGCCCCTCGGTACAGCGGCGAGGCCTGGGTCGGATCGGCGGCGTCGAGGTGGTAGCGGATGCGCGCGGCGGGCAAGGGCGAGGACAGCCGCACCTGCATTTTCGGGCTCAGCGTGATCGCATCGCCTTCCAGTCCCATCACGTCCGGAACGCGGTAGTTGACCCGCAATGCGTCCAATGTGCGCAACTGCGGTTCCAGGCGACGGGTGAAATCGGTCCAATCGCGTCGCTCGCGCGGCGACCACAGCACTTCGCTCAGGGCCAGTGCGCGCGGCCACATCATGTATTCGACCGACTCGCTGGTCCGCATGCGTTCGGTCCATAAATTGCCTTGCGCGCCGGCGATGCGCGCCTGCTGTTCCGGCGTCAGCTGCTCGGGCACCGGTTCGAAGTCGTAGACCTGGCGCAAGGGCAGGTGGCCGCTGCAGATCGGTTCGCTCTTGGCCAGCGACTGGCAATAGTCGAAATAGACGTAGGAGGTCGGCGACATGATCACCCGGTGGCCCAGTCGCGCGGCGCGGATGCCGCCGTCCATGCCGCGCCAGGACATGACCGCGGCGCTGGGCAGCGGGTCGCCATCGAGAATCTCGTCCCAGCCGATCATCTTGCGCCCGTGCGCGTGCAGGTATTTCTCCACCCGGCGCATGAACCAGCCTTGCAGTGCGTGCTCGTCCTTGAGGCCTTCGCGCTGGATGATCTGTTGCGCCAGCGCGCTTTGCTTCCAGCGCGTGGTCGGCGCTTCATCGCCGCCGAGGTGGATGTAGGCCGAGGGGAAGATGTCCATCACCTCGTCGAGCACGCCTTCGATGAAGGTGAAGGTCGCTTCGCTCGGACACAGGATGTTGCTTTCCACGCCCCACACGTTGCCGACCTCGAACGGCCCGGGCGTGCAGGCCAGTTCCGGATAGGCGGCCAGCGCGGCGAGGGCATGGCCGGGCATTTCGATTTCCGGAATGACCTCGATATGCAGATTCTTGGCATACGCCACCAATTCGCGCGCCTCGGCCTGGGTGTAGAAACCGCCATAGCGGCGGCCGTCGGCGGTATCGGGACCATCGCGGTGTTGAACCTGGGTGTCCTTGCGCCAGGCACCGACTTCGGTGAGGCGCGGGTAGCGCTTGATCTCAAGGCGCCAGCCTTGGTCTTCGGTGAGATGCCAATGGAAGGTGTTGAACTTGTAGCGCGCCATCAGATCGAGCGTGCGCTTGAGGAAGTCGAGCGGGTACAGATGACGGCCGACGTCGAGCATCACGCCGCGATAGCCCAGGCGCGGCGCGTCGTCGATGGCGAGCGCGGCCACGCCGGCCTGAGCGCTGCCTGGCGGCGCCAACTGGCGCAGGGTCTGCAGGCCGTAGAACAGGCCGGCGGGAGTGGCCGCTTTCAGGCGGATGCCGTCGGCATCCACCTCAAGGCGGTACGCTTCGGGGTTGGCGTCCGGGGCCGGGGCCAGGGTCAAGCTCAGATCGGCGTGGGGCTCGCCGCCCGATTGCACCGCGACCGGTAGCGTCCAGGCCTCGCGCAGAATCGTCGCCGCCAGTTCGCCCAGGGGACGCATCTCGGCGGTATCGGCCGCGATCGCCACCCGCACGGACGCGTCGGGCCGATAACGCCCCGGCAAGACCTGCATCCGGGCCGGTATCGGCACGATCTGCGGGGCCGGCGGGGCCGGATCGGCCGCCGCCGACGCGCAGGGCCACAGCGATGCTAGACAAAGAAGGACGCAAACACGCGAAAGAAGACTCACGACAAACTCCGATTTGGGGTGAGCGCGACGGCCCCCGGGGTGGACGCATCCGGTCCCGCGGCGTCTAATCGAATGCCGTACCGGCCGGTTCCCTGACGACGCCTGGACGGGACTGAATGAACCCGTCAAAGGTTCAGTGGTCCAACCAATAACACACTATGCCCGTCCAAAGCATCCAGAACCGCCGGCTTTACCAACAGATCGCGGATCAACTGCGCGTGCTGATCAACCGCGGGGAGTACCCGCCGGGCAGCTATTTGCCGGCCGAACGCGAGTTGTCGCAGCAGTTCGGGGTGAGCCGGACTTCCTTGCGCGAGGCGCTGATCGCTCTGGAAGTGATCGGGATGGTGCGGGTGCGCGTCGGCGACGGCGTGATGGTGGTCGGGCCGGAGCCCACCGCTGCCGAAGCGGCGGCTCAGGGCGACAAGCCGGCGCGCCGTGTGTTGGACCAGGCCATGCGCAGCCAGCCCTGGGTGCAGGATCCCGAACTGGGTGTGGTGGTCGATCTGGAGGTGGAGATCCCGCCGTTCTCGCTGCTGCAGGCGCGCAGGTTGGTGGAACCGGAAACGGCCGCGCTGGCCGCGGAAAACGCCACCGATGCGGAGATCGACGGCATCGAAGAGGCTTACCAGCGCAACATCGAAGACAACCGCGTGGGTTCGGTGACCCATCCCGGCGATCGTCTGCTGCACATCCGTATCGCCGATGCGAGCGGCAATCCCGCGTACGCGCTGCTGATCCGGCATCTGCTGGGGCACAAGTACGGGCCTATGTTCCAACGCGTGCAGCAGTTGTATTCGAGCGAGGACATGCCGCACCGATCTGAACATGAGCACGCCGCCATCGTCGCCGCGATCCGCCGCCGCGATGCCGACGCTTCGCGTCAGGCCATGGAACTGCATCTGGATTCGGTGCTGCGCATCTTCTCCGGCGGCGAACGCTGAGCGTCTGATCGTCCTGGCCGGCGCCGGCAGGCTGTCTTTCGTGGCATTTAGATAAGTCGGGCGAGCGAAACGCCGAGCCCGGTTTACCCGTGCGCGGGCACTACAGACTTTCTTGATCGCGGGGGAGCGAGGGCGGCGCCTGTCCGGCGTCCGTCGTGTACCCGCCGCCGCGCCTTGATGCTTTCCCCGACGCGGTGACGCGGCCCGCGTGTCCAACTGGACCGCTCGATCTCCTCATCTCCCGGACTACGACCGGGCCAGCAATCGCACAACGCTCTGGCCCTTTGGCCCAGGCGGGAGGGCGCGGTATGGTGCACCGCAACTTGATATGTTCAAATACGAAATATAATTTATATATGAACTAAGCCTCTCCTCTCGAGGGCTACCGGCTCATGCATCGGGTTCCCGCGAATCTCGTCAGTCCTACAGGGAGGAAGGTATGCGCAGGTCGAAACTCGCTGAATCGGTGCGATGCGTGCTGTTGATGGGATTGTTCGCCAATGGGGCGGTCCATGCTCAGTCGACAGCCCAGTAGGTTTGCGCCTGCTGTTCGCCGAGCCATGACCATGCCACCCATGTCCGAGCAGCCCATGTCCGAACCGGTTCGCGGCGCGATCGATCATTCCACGGGCGCCGCATTGCCCACGCGCCGCGTGGGCGGCTCCGAGGTGCGTGTCTCCAGCTTGGGATACGGGGCCGCGCCGATCGGCAATCTGTACGAGAAGGTCGACGCCGCCGCCGCGGTCGCATCGGTCGAAGCGGCGTGCGACGCGGGCGTGCGTTACTTCGATACCGCGCCTTACTACGGTTACGGTTTGAGCGAAACCCGGCTCGGCCAGGGACTTAAACGATTGCCGCGCGAAGCGATCGCGATCTCGACCAAGGTCGGGCGCCGCGTCTATCGCGACGACCATGCCGTGGGCGGCGACGATGGTTTCGCGGTCGACGGATGGCGCGCCGAGTTCGACTACAGCCGGACCGGCGTGCTGCGTTCGTTCGAGTCCAGCCTGCAGCGCCTGGATACCGGCTACGTCGACATCTTGTTGCTGCACGACATCGGCCGGCTCACGCACGGCGAACGTCATCCGCAGATGCTGCGTCAGGCCTTGGATCAGGCCTTGCCGGCGATGGCCGAGCTGAAGGCATCCGGGGCCTGCCGGGCGATCGGTATCGGCGTCAACGAACAGGAGGTGATACTGGAGCTGCTGCCCCGATTCGATCTGGACTGCGTGATGCTCGCCGGCCGCTACACGGTGCTCGAACAGCACGGCGCGATCCGGGCCTTGGCCGAAGCCGAGCGCCGCGGCGTGTCGGTGCTCGCTGCGGGGCCCTACAGTTCGGGCCTCACCAGCAATGCGCGCGCACCCGGCCGGCACTACAACTATTCCCAGGTCGATCCGGACACGCTTGCCCGCGCCGAGCGCCTGTACGCGATCTGCGCCGAGTTCGACGTCGAAGTGGGCGCGGCGGCGCTGCAGTTTCCGTTGGCCCATCCCGCGGTGGCGACGGTGGTGGCCGGCCTGCGCGATCGCGCGCAGGTCGATGCCGCGATCGCGCGTTCGCGCAGCGCGATACCCAAGGCGGTCTGGCAGCGCTTGCGCGAGGCCGGATTGCTGGACGATTCGGTGCCGACGCCATGAAGATCGTGGATGCGCACATGCACTTCTGGTCGCTCGCGCGCGGCGACTACGACTGGCTGACGCCGGATGTGAGCGCGCTCTACCGCGATTTCGAACCGGCCGACATCGAGGCCGAACTCGCGCAGCGCGGCGTGTCGATGGTGATCGCGGTACAAGCCACCGGCACCGAGGCCGAAACCCGCTTCCTGCTCGATCTGGCCGCGCGCCATCCGCGCATCGCCGGCGTGGTGGGCTGGACCGATTTCGAATCGCCGCACTGCGCGCAGCGCATGGATGCGTTGATCGAGATCGGTCGCGCACGGCTGAAGGGATTCCGGCCGATGGTGCAGGACATCGCCGATCCGGACTGGCTGCTGCGGCCGTCGCTGGACGGCGCTTTCCAGGCGCTGATCGAGCGCGACCTGAGCTTCGATGCGTTGGTCAAGCCCGTGCACCTGCCGGTGCTGCGCCAGCGCCTGTCGCTGCATCCGGAACTGCGCGCGGTGGTCGATCACGCCGGCAAACCCGATGTGCACGGCGAGGGCCGCGCGGCCTGGGCCGAGGACATCGCGGCGCTCGCCGAGCAACCGCGACTGTTCTGCAAATTGTCCGGCCTGCTGACCGAAGGCGATCGCGCGGCGTCATTGGATGAGCTCGATCCCTTCGTAGCCCATGTCCTGCACTGTTTCGGCCCGGAGCGGGTGATGTGGGGCAGCGACTGGCCCGTGCTCACCTTGCGCGCCGATTACGGCCATTGGCATCGGATGGCGCGCGAACTGATACGGCGTCACGCGCCCGGCCACGAAGCGCAGGTGTTCGGCGACAACTCGCGCGCCTTCTACCGTTTGCCGCGGCCCGCCGGCGACTGAACCTTCCGTGTTTTCTTATCGATGAGATGCCCACGACCATGACTCAAATCACCCACGCCCACGAAGCCGCCGGCACCAGGCTCCAGGGCAAGCGCTGCCTGATCACCGCGGCGGGCGCCGGCATCGGCCGCGAGGCGGCCCTGGCCTGCGCGCGCGAAGGCGCGACGGTGCTGGCGACCGACATCGATGCGCGCGCGCTGGCCGAGCTGGAGGCGCAATCCGGATCGATCCGGACCCTGGCGCTGGACGTCACCGATCCGAACGCCATCGACGATCTGGTCCGGTCGCAGTCCGGCTTCGATGTGTTGTTCAACTGCGCGGGCTATGTGCACCAAGGCAGCATCCTCGACTGCGACGAAGCGGCCTGGCGACGCTCGTTCGACATCAACGTCCATTCGATGTATCGCCTGTGCAGGGCGGTGTTGCCCGGCATGATCGAACGCGGACGCGGCAGCATCATCAACATGTCCTCGGTGGCCTCCAGCATCAAGGGCGTGCCCAACCGCTTCGTCTATGGCGTGACCAAGGCCGCGGTGATCGGTTTGACCAAGTCGATCGCCGCCGATTTCGTCGCCCAGGGCGTGCGCTGCAACGCCATTTGTCCGGGCACGGTCAGGACGCCGTCGCTGGCGCAGCGCGTCGCCGCACTCGGCGGCGACGAAGAGGCGGTGTGGCGCAGCTTCACCGAGCGCCAGCCGATGGGCCGCCTGGGCGATCCGAAGGAAATCGCGGCGCTGGTGGTTTATCTGGCTTCGGAAGAATCCTCGTTCACCACCGGACAGACCCACATCATCGACGGCGGTTGGTCGAACTGAGACCGATCGGCGGCCCCTTGGAACTTCAGCGGAAGCGGCAATGAAACTACTGCGTTATGGCGATCCCGGCAGCGAGCGCCCGGGTGTGTTGGATCACGAAGGACGCGTGCGCGATCTGAGCGGCGTCGTCGCCGACGTCGCGGGCGATTGCCTGACCCGGGCGGGCCTGGCGCGGCTTCGCGCGCTGGATACCGACGCCTTGCCCGTGGTGGCCGGGCCGGTGCGCTACGGCCCGGCGGTCGGCAACGTGGGCAAGTTCATCTGCGTGGGATTGAACTACGCCGACCATGCCGCCGAATCGGGCATGGAAGTGCCGCCCATGCCGGTGTTGTTCATGAAGGCGACCACCGCCATCGTCGGACCCGACGACACCGTGGTGATTCCGCGCGGTTCGGTCAAGACCGATTGGGAAGTGGAACTGGGCGTGGTGATCGGCGATATCGCGCGCGATGTGACGCCGCAAGCCGCGTTGGACCACGTAGCCGGCTACCTGGTCGTCAACGACCTGTCCGAACGGGAGTTCCAGCTCGAACACGGCGGCCAATGGGTCAAGGGCAAGAGTTGCGACACCTTCGGGCCGATCGGCCCGTGGCTGGTCACGCGCGACGAAGTTCCCGATCCGCAGAATCTGTCGTTGTGGCTGGAAGTGAACGGACACCGCTATCAGAACGGAAATACTCGAACGATGGTGTTCACCGTGGCCGATATCGTCAGCCACATCAGCCGCTACATGACGCTGATGCCGGGCGACGTGATCAGCACGGGCACGCCGCCCGGCGTCGGCTTGGGACAAAAGCCCCCGACTTATCTCAAGCCCGGCGATGTCATCGAACTGGAGATCGAAGGATTGGGCAGACAACGCCAGCGCGTCGTCGCGCACGACGGCTCGGCCCGTTCGTGATCGTCGCCCGATTCCTCGCCAAGACACCCTAAGGACCGCGAAACCCCCATGAGCAAGATTGTCGCCATCGACACCCTGGACGTCCGTTTTCCAACCTCGCGCGAGCTCGACGGCTCCGATGCGATGAACCCGGACCCGGACTACTCGGCGGCTTATCTGGCGCTGCGCACCGACGACGCAGACGGCTTGGCCGGCCACGGGCTGGTATTCACCATCGGTCGCGGCAACGACGTGCAGACTGCGGCGATCGGCGCGTTGTCGCATTTGGTGGTCGGTCTGGACGTGGAGGCGGTCGTCGACGATCTGGGCGCGTTCGCCAGGCGTCTCAACGACGATTCTCAATTGCGCTGGCTGGGGCCGGAGAAGGGCGTGATGCACATGGCCATCGGCGGCGTGATCAACGCCGCCTGGGATCTGGCCGCGCGCCGCGCCGGCAAACCGTTGTGGCGCTACATCGCCGACATGACGCCGGAACAAGTGGTGGCCGCGGTCGATTTCCGTTACCTCACCGATGCGCTCACGCCCGACGACGCCTTGGCGCTGCTCAAGCGAGCCGAGCCGGGCAAGCTGGAACGCATTCGCGAACTCGAAGCGCACGGCTATCCGGCCTATACCACTTCGCCGGGCTGGCTCGGCTATTCCGACGAGAAGCTCGTGCGTCTGGCGCGCGAAGCGGTGGCCGAGGGATTTCGCACCATCAAGCTCAAGGTGGGCGCGAATCTCGACGATGACGTCCGGCGTTGCCGTCTTGCGCGCCAGGCGATCGGTCCGGACATCGCGATGGCCGTCGACGCCAACCAGCGCTGGGACGTGGCGCCGGCGATCGAATGGATGCGGCACCTGGCGCCGTTCGACATCGCCTGGATCGAGGAGCCGACCAGTCCGGACGATATCCTCGGCCACGCCGCGATCCGCTGCGGCATCGCGCCGGTGCCGGTCTCCACCGGCGAACACACCCAGAACCGCATCGTGTTCAAACAGCTGTTGCAGGCGCAGGCGGTGGACCTGATCCAGATCGACGCGGCCCGCGTCGGCGGCGTCAACGAGAATCTGGCCATCTTGTTGCTCGCGGCCAAGTTCGGCGTGCGGGTGTTCCCGCATGCCGGCGGCGTTGGCCTGTGCGAACTGGTCCAGCATCTGGCGATGGCGGATTTCGTCGCGATCAGCGCGTCGATGGAAGATCGCGCGATCGAATTCGTCGATCATCTGCACGAGCACTTCCTCGACCCGGTGCGGATCCGCGACGGCCGTTATCTGGCGCCGACGGCGCCCGGCTTCTCGGCGCAAATGCACCAGGCCTCGCTGCAGCGGTTCCGCTATCCCGACGGACCGGCCTGGACGGAGCAAGCCGGCGCTCAATCCACGCTGTCGACCTTGTTGCGCACGGTGCGCGAGGGCGCGAACACCGGCCATATCCCGCCTTACTGAGGGCCTGCGCGATGGGACGACCGATCTGCGATCTGCGCGAAGCGGCGAAAGCGCGGCTGCCCAGGCTGCTGTTCGATTACATCGACGGCGGCTCTTACGATGAAGTCACCCTGCAGCGCAATCGCGACGCGCTTCGATCGATCGCGTTGCGCCAGCGGGTGATGACCGATATCTCGAGTTTGCGCATGGACACCACGCTGTTCGGACAGTCGCTGGCGCTGCCGTTGGCGCTGGCGCCGGTGGGGTTCGCCGGCATGTACGCGCGGCGCGGCGAGGTCCAGGCGGCTCGCGCCGCGAAGGCGGCCGGCGTGCCGTTCTGCCTGTCCACGCTGAGCATCTGCGGCCTGGAGGAAGTGGTGCGCGACAGCGGCGCGCCGGTCTGGTTCCAGCTTTACATGGTGCGCGACCGCGGCTTCTGCCAGGCCCTGTTGCAACGCGCGCGCGCGGCCGCCAGCCCGGTGCTGCTGTTGACCGTGGATCTGCCGATCGCCGGTGCGCGCTACCGCGACCTGCGCTCGGGCATGTCCGGCCCGGCCGGATGGCGCGGCGCGGCGATGCGGGCCTGGCAGGGCGCCACGCATCCGGCCTGGCTGTGGAACGTCCAGCTCAACGGCCGCCCGCACGGTTTCGGCAATATCCCGCCCGAGGTGATCGGCGAAGGCGGCGTGGGCGGATTCGCGGACTGGATCAAGTCCAATTTAGATCCGACCGTGACCTGGAAGGACATCGCCTGGCTGCGCGAACGCTGGGATGGGCCGATCGTGATCAAGGGCTTGCTCGATCGCGCCGATGCGCGCGAAGCGCTCGCCTGCGGCGTCGACGGCATCGTGGTGTCCAATCACGGCGGCCGTCAGCTCGACGGCGTGCCGGCGAGTGCGAGCGCGTTGCCGGCGATCGTGGAGGAAGTGGCCGGACGCGTGCCGGTGCTGGCCGACGGCGGGATCCGCTCCGGTCTGGACGTTTTGCGCATGCTCGCGCTCGGCGCCGATGCCTGTCTGGTCGGCCGGGCCTGGGCCTATGCGTTGGGAGCGGCCGGCGAAGCCGGCGTCGCGGAAATGCTCGCCACCTTGCGCTCGGAGCTTGAGGTGGCGATGTCGCTGACCGGCTGCACGGACGTGCGCGAGGCAGGGCGCCATTTGCTGGTGGATTGAGCGCGAGGCCTGGGCTTGATCGGTTGGGCGTCGGCGAGAGTTTGCGAAGGGCGGGGCAGAGTGCAGCCAGGCTCACGGAAGATCGCAAAGTGATCGTTGCCGGCGAGTTGGGAGGAAAGCGTCGGGGCTGAAGCCCCTCCCACAAAAGACCTCGCAGTACCAAAGCCTTTGGGTCCGTTCAATCCCGAGGCGCTGTCCAGTCCCGAAGCGATTTGTGCAGAAGGTTTCAGCCCCGAAGTCTTTTGTGGGAGGGGCTTCAGCCCCGACGCTTTGGCCTTTGGGCCCGCCCACTCCCGAAGCGATTTGCGCAGAAGGTTTCAGCCCCGAAGTCTTTTGTGGGAGGGGCTTCAGCCCCGACGCTCTCCTGCACGGCGATACCGTCAGCCCCCGCCGCCGGGCTTAAGCACGATGATGCGATCGAGTTGTCCCGGCGCGGCCTCCGGCACTCGCACCAGCAAGCCTTCGGGCAACCGCTTCAACTCCAGAGCGCGGCCGTTGCCGAACTCGCTGGCCGAGGCGATGCCTTCCAGCGGCGGCAGCAATAGATATCGATCCTGCCAGTCCAGCACATGCACGAACACCGTGCCGTCCTTCGTCTGCGTGCTGACGCCCCAACTGCGTGGCGGAATCGGACCGGCGCGCGTGGCGTAGATCGTCGAGCCGTTCGTATCCATCCAGCGGCCGATTTCCTCCAGGCGCGTGGCGAACTCGGGTTGTACCGTGCCTTGCGCGGTCGGGCCGATGTTGAGCAGGAAGTTCGATCCCGCACCCGCCGCGCGCACCAGGAAGTGAACCAACTGTCTGGTGCTCTTGTAGTTCGTATCCTGGGCGTTATAGCCCCAGGCGCCACTGATGGTGTCGCAGGCTTCCAGCGGCAACGCGCTGACATGGGCGGTGTTGAATCCGGCCGAGTTGGCTCCCGGCAGATCCTTCTCGAACATCTGGAAGTCTTCGCCCGGATACGGCTTGACGTGATGGTTGCTGCCGACCAGCGCCTTGGGCTGCAGACGGTGGATCAGATCGTAGGTCCGCGCCAGTCGCCAATCGGCGTCGGGTCTGTCCCACATTCCATCGAACCAGATACCGCCGATGTCGCCGTACTGCGTCAACAGTTCGGTCAATTGCGCATCCATGTAGTCCAGGTAGCGGTTGAAATCGCCGCCTTGGGCGCGTCCCGACGCATGGCCGGTACCGCCGAGCGGCGCGAAATCGGCGTGATGCCAATCCAACTGCGAGTAATAAAAGAACAGTTTGATGTTCTGGCGCCGCGCTTCCGCGGCGAGTTCCTTCAGCGGATCGCGCTTGAACGAGGTGGCATCGGCGATGTTCC
Organism: Lysobacter sp. CA199; assembly: GCF_052078715.1. Lineage (NCBI taxonomy): Bacteria > Pseudomonadati > Pseudomonadota > Gammaproteobacteria > Lysobacterales > Lysobacteraceae > Lysobacter > Lysobacter sp. CA199. The sequence continues at coordinate 191,249 of NZ_JBQJIL010000002.1, forward strand.
AGCGCGACTGCTTGGTCGGCCACATCGCGAAGCCGTCGTGGTGCTTGCTGGTGATGGTGATGTACTTCATGCCGGCGCGCTTGGCCAGGCCGACGATGGCCTTGGCGTCGTATCCGGTCGGATTGAACTGTTCGGCGAAGCGCTCGTACTGGGCGATCGGGATCTTCTCGTTGTTCATCACCCATTCGCCGCGCCCGGGAACGCTGTACACGCCCCAATGGATGAACATGCCGAAGCGTGCCTCGTCAAACCAGCGCACCGCTTCGGGATCGGCCCGCAGGCGGGCGCCGAGATTACCCGCCGGGATCGGCTTGGCGCTGGCGGGGGTAGATTCGGCGGCGCACACCGTATGGATCGCCTGACCCAACAGCAGGCCGGTGGCCGCGATGGCGGAGAACACGATCCGGCGAGCGGGGCAGGGCGGGTTCCAGCGCCGGCGTGCGGCGATCTGAACGGACGACGTCATGATGAACCTCCATGAGTGCTGCAACGGAACATGGCGTGGAAGGCAAGGTCGAGCGGCGAGCTGCGCGGGCGAACGCCGCGTCATTCGCGGTCGGGCGTGGACGTCCCGGCCCGGATATCGCTGAGCGCAAAATCGCTGAGCGCAAAGATGCGTCGCATCGCGCTCCATTTCTCTCCCGGAGGCGAACCCGGCAGCGGCTCCTGGAACTTCCACATCAACTCCTCCCAGGCCTGCACCGCCGGGTTGGACGCGTCGGCGGCCGATTTCACGGCGGGGTCGTAGTCGTCCTCCACGTCCATGATCAGCACCAGCCGGTCGCCGCTGCGGTGTATCTCCAATTCCCGGATGCCGGCCGCGCGGATCGATTCGACGATCTCCGGCCAGATCGTGTCGGGCCGATGCCAGCGTTCGTATTCGGCGATCAGCGCCGGGTCGTCGTGCAGGTCGAGGGCGTAGCACAATCTGGGCATGGTTCTGACTCGATGAGCGGAACGACGAGGCCGCGCTTCAGGGACCGGCGACGCTGATGCGATTCGCGCAGACGCGCTGCGCGGCCTTATCCCGCGGCGGCGGGATGATTCCCGTGCGGCTGTCGCGCTTGAAGCGCGAACACCAGGATCGCGGCGAAGCATACGGCCGGGACCGCCATCGACCAGTGGATTCCGGCGTAGTCCGACACCGCGCCCATCGCGGCGGTAAGCACCGCGCCGCCGATGATCGCCATCACGATCAGCGACGAACCGAGCTTGCGTTCGTCGTCCTGCAAGCCTTCCAGGCCGAGCACGAAGATCGTCGGGAACATCACCGACATGAACACGCTGCAGGCGACCAAGGCGTACACGCCGATGGACCCAGGCAAGGCGATCGCGGCGACGGTCAGCCCCAGATTGATCGCGCAGAACATCGCCAGCAACTTCGCCGGCGCGAAACTGCGCAACAGCGCGGCGCCGATGAAGCGGCCGACCATGAACAACACGAGCGAGGCTGTGAGATAAGTGGCCGCGGCCTTTTCGGCGGTTCCTGGCACGCCATCCTGCACGTAGCGGATCAGATAACTCCAGATGCCGACTTGCGCGCCGACATAGAAGAACTGAGCGATCACGGCGCCGACGAAACGGCGATTCCCGCGCAACGCGCGCAGCGTCTGCGAACTGCTGGCGGCCCGCGAGGGCGAGGCGAACCCATCGGCGCCGGCCTTGGGGAAGCGGGTGCATGCGACCACGGCCGCATACAACAACACCAGACTGCCGATGATGAGGTAGGGCGTCTGCACCGCGGCCGATTCGACCGTATAGAACGCGGCCCGCGCTTGCGGCGTCATCGCCGCGAGTTGTTCGGCGCTGTGCTCGACCCCGGAGAAAATGAAGTGCTGGCCGACCAGCACGCCGGCGATGGAGCCCAGCGGATTGAACGCCTGCGCCAGGTTCAGGCGTCGCGCCGCGGTTTGCGGCGGGCCGAGCACGGTCACCAGCGGATTGGCGGCGGTTTCCAGGAACGCCAGACCGCTGGCGATCACGAACAGCGCCAGCAGGAAAATTCCGTAGGTATGCGTCTGCGCCGCCGGGTAGAACAGGAACGCGCCGGCGGCGAACAGCAGCAGGCCGAGCACGATGCCGGCCTTGTAGCTGTAGCGGCGCATGAACAATCCAGCAGGCAGGGCCAGCAGGAAGTACCCGAAGTAGAACGCGCTCTGGACCAGCCCGGCCTGGAAGTCCGATAGTTCGAAGGCTTTCTTGAACTGTTTTATCAGGATGTCGTTGAGGTTGTTGGCGGCGCCCCAGAGAAAGAACAAGCTCACGATCAGGACCAGCGCCCCCATCGCCGTGCGTGATGGGGCAGCCGTTACGGCGACCTGCGGTTCACTGCTGTAATGCATGGCTTCACCCCTCCCAAGGTTCTACCCGCTGGCGGCGGGGCGAGCCCCGTAAACCGAGCTTACTGCCGCCGCTTGATCATTGCAAATATGAAATTTAAATTCATTGGTAAACTTTCCGGGGTGCAGGAAAACACCGCAAGTTCGCTGTATGCTTTTGAAAAACAAGGGATATGACCGTGAAGAAAGAGGTCGCTAAGTACCGCGCCCCGGCCTTGGACAAGGGATTGGACATCCTGGAGTTGCTCGCCCAGGCGGCGGGACCCAAATCCATGGGCGATATCTCCGAGGGCGTCGGCCGTTCCCGCAACGAGATATTCCGCATGCTGCAGGTGCTGGAGGAACGCGGCTACCTCGCCAAGGCGCCGGGCGACGCCGGCTATGTGCTGACCAACCGGCTTTTCATGCTCGGCATGCAACAGCCGCAGGTGCAGAACGTCACCGAGATCGCGTTGCCGATCATGCGGCGGCTCGCCGATCAGGTCGGCCAGCCGTGCCATCTGGTCGCGCCTTCGGAAGATCAGATCGTGGTGATCGCTCAGATCGACGCGCCGAGCGATTTGGGCATGGCGGTGCGCCCAGGGCACCGTCGGCCGATCGTGCATTCGACCTCCGGCCTGGTGCTGTACGCGTTCCAGCACGAACCGGTGCAGGCGCAGTGGCTGCAGATGCTCGGCGACAGCGACGTCGAATACGACCAGGCCAAATTCGTGCAGCAGGCCAAGCGGATCCGCCAGCAAGGCTATGCGCTGCTGAAAAGTGAAGCGGTGGTCGGCGTCACCGACCTGACTGCTCCGGTGCTGCAGAACGACCATGCGATCTACACGCTGTCGATGCCGTACATCCAGCGCGTGCCGGAAAAGATCGGCATCGAGCAAGCGCTGGCTGCGGTATGCGCGGCGGCGAAGGAGATCTCGCATGCGCTTATGTACGATCCGCCGCGGCGCTGAGCTATTTTGATGCGAACGCATCCGCACGGCGTTGGCGAATGCGGTGGGTGCGCAGATCAGTACGCCGCGTAGGAGTTATTAATTTACGGAAAGGAGGTCGTGATGAACGTTCGGTCATTGCTGCTGATGGGTATCTGCTTGATGGCTGTAACGGATGTGGCGCGCGCGGAGGGCGGCTGTCCGCACGGTCAAACGCCCAAGCTATACGGGGATGTTTGGGGTTGTGCGCCGGGAGGTAACGATGCGCCGACGCAAGGGCAGCCAGTCGCGCCGCCGACGCCAACAGGGTATTGGGAAACCACGTGGGGGGCATTTGCCGCCAATGGACTAAAAGGCATTCTTGGAACGGTAGTAGGCAAGACCAGTAAGGGTGAAGCCGAACGTGGTGCCATGGACCAATGCCGTGCCAATGGCGGGGGTGATGGGTGCAAGGTAAGCCTGGCTTATTTCAATCAATGCGCTGCGCTCGTGACTGGCAATAGAGAGTTCTTGGTGCAAGGCGCAGAAACGGAGCAACTGGCCTCCAGTCTAGGTATGCAGAAGTGCAATATCTCCGATGAAAATTGCAGGGTGCATCACTCCGAATGCACGAAGCCGATCTTTCATCCCTACTGATTCGAGCTTTCAGGGAATCTCGCTGAACACAGAAGGCTCAACGGCTCAGCTGATCTGATACACCCTTTGCAGTAATCGACGCATAGGCCTTCGGATGACACCAGATCACGGCCCCGCAGAGGTTGAAGTGGTTGTAAGCTTTTTGTCTCTGTGCGGTGCCGGCGCATCTGCTGGCGAAGGGGTGCTCGGTACGTTCCCGCGCCCAGGCGATGCGTTCGAGTTGTCCATGTCCGAAAAGATCAGCCACGGCTCGCCGGGCGCACGACGCAAGGTGAGAGTGAACTTTCCTGCGTCGCCGGGCTTATTGTCGTAGCCATACGCACCAATGATGTAGCCGATCGTGTCTTTGCTGGCGAAAGAGAGCGCACGTAGCCGCAGGGCTGCGCCTGCTTGCTTCTGGTAATTCGCCCGGATGGCCGCTCGTCCGCGGATTGGCGGACTATTGGTTGGCAGCACGAATCCATCCTCTGCGAACAGTGAAGCAAGGGCCGCCGCATCGCCCACGCGCCATGCGCGCTCATAGTCGCGAAGCACTCGATCCAGTTCAGGGGGCAATGCGACATCGGCAGGCGCTACGGACACGGTCGGCTTCGCGATGTCCTGTTTAGGATCTGTTCCGGCCATCTGCATGAGGCCGAGGGCGAAGGCAGCGAAGATGGAATGGCTCATATGTCTCAATTCCTTTGAGGTGGGGGCAGGGCGCGCGCCCTTGGTCCGAAGTCGCGGCTCTTACGATTCCGATCGTTCACGCGGATGTGGAACCATGCAATGACACTACATCTCCAAGTCCTCGACCTCCAGTTTCTCGATGCCGACAACCACGCAGGCACGGCGCCCGGCGAGGTCTGAAAAGGTCTGCCCGGTGCTCGAACCGGAGCTCGGCGAGGCCGGCTTGCTGGTGTGCATGTCCTCCCGCTGATGGTGGCGACGCCCGAGGGCGTGAGGGCCCACCACCAAGGCGAAGCCCTGCAGGCCTCCATGTCGATAGGTGACGATGGAGCTGTCTGCGCGGCCGCCCGACTCTGGAGCCAATCGAGCCATACGCCGCGCGCCCTGGGTCGGGGCCGCAGGTCCTGGAAACTGCGGCATCCATTCCAATGCAGGGAGCCCAAAGGGTGACCCGATTGGCAAACGGCCGCCCTTGCTGCGCCGCCACATGCTTTAGGGCCCGGCTTCTGGTGATACTTAGATCGATCCAATAGCGTTCTTATACGGATCGAGGCGGCGAAAACCCCACACGTCTACGCCTTGTTTAGATCGATCTAAGTCAGCTTCGCTCAATCAAGACACCAGTCACAGGGGCTACTCCGGGGGTACTCAATGAAAGTCCACGCTCGTAATACGTTGGCAGCAGCGCTGTGCGCGGCGCTCTATGTGCCGCTCTGCGCGCACGCTCAATCCCAGAACACTCAGCAAGCTCCGGCAAGCGCCGATGCGTCCGATCGGGCCAAGGATCTCGACAAGGTCGTAGTCACCGGCTTTCGCTATTCGATCGAAAAAAGCCTGGACCAAAAGCGCAACGCGAACGCGGTGGTCGAAGTCGTCACGGCCGAAGACGCCAGCAAGTTCCCCGACAAGAACGTGGCCGATGCGCTGCAGCGCGTGCCGGGCGTGGTGATTACCCGCAGCGGTGGCGAAGGCAAGAGCGTGAGCGTCCGCGGTCTGGCTCCGGACCTCACGCTGACCCAGTTGAACGGCAACTATGTCGCCTCGTCGGAAAGCAACGACGAGGCCACGCGCTCGTTCAACTACACCTTGCTGCCGGCGAACATGCTCTCCAGCGCGGAACTGTTCAAGACGCCGGAAGCGCGCCTCGACGAAGGCGGCATCGGCGGCACGGTGATCCTGCATACCCGACGTCCGCTGGATCAGGAATCCAATACCGGTTTCGTGACGCTCGAAGGCACTTACTCCGATACCAGCAAGACCACCGATCCGCAGTTGGCGGCCATGTACTCCTGGCACAGCGAGGACAGCCGCTTCGGTTTCCTGATCGGCGCGACCCAGCAGGAGCGCACCAACCGCAGCATGGAAGTCAGCACCGAGGATTGGAACTGGTACACCGATAAGGTCAATGGTGTCGCGAGGAATCCCGTCGTCGATGCCAATGGCCGCCCGCTCGATCCGAGCGTCGGCAACTGGTGGGGCCAAGGCTCCGGCATCAACGACCAGAAAGGGAATAACTACTCGGGCTTCTTCATGCCGACCTCGGTCAATTTCGGCGTGCGCGAGGAAGAGCGCGAACGCAAGGGCTTGCAGCTGACCTATCAATTCAAGCCGACCGACAAGCTGACGCTGACGGCCAACTACTTCCGTTTCGAGCTCAAGAGCGACTACACGCTCAATCTTCTCAAGATTCCCGAGTGGAATCTGGCGCGCTTCAAACAGGACCGCAACTGGGCGGGCGGCAGGCTGCTCAACGGATTCACCCTGGATCGCAGCGGTACGGTCGTCACCGCCGCGGAGTACGAAAAACTCGCTGGCAAGGTCTACCCCTGCAACGATGCCCAGGCCGCGGCGCAGGGCCTGCCTACCGGCGGTTGGGGCTCGGACGACTGCACCGTGCCGACGCCGCAACTGAGCGGCGCCTACAGCCGCGAAAAAGCGCTGTCGCAGACGGGCGATATCGAGATCGAATGGCAGGCCACCGATCTGCTGCGCATCTCGGCCAAGGGTGGGCGGACCTGGTCCGAGGGCGGACCTTCGATGAATTTCCGCATGTCGGCCAAGCCGCGGCGCAACGTCAATGGCGTATGGGAAGCCGGCAATACCTACAGCGCTTGGAATTTGAGCGGTACGCCATCGATCACGGTCGCGCCGAATATGCAGAACCAGTTGATGGCCGGCATCGCCGAGATAGACACCGGTTCCACCGACTCGTCGTGGAAGGAAACCAGCATCAAGCAGAACCATTTCCAGATCGATGCCACCAAGACGTTCTTGAGCGGCTGGCTCGAATCGGTACAGTTCGGCGCGAAGTTCAGCGACAGTTCGGTCCATCGCAACACCGGCAACACTTACTGGGTCTGTCAGGGAGCCGACCCGGGCGACTACGACAAGAGATATCAGGCCGGTTGCGATTCGACCGCGGGAATCGCTCAGCCGGGCTTCTTTTTGTCCAATCCGATCGGCGACATCACTGGTGGCTTTAGTGCCAATGTTTTCCCTGGGATCGACTTCCCGGCTTACATCGACTATCTCAACGGTCGCTATGGTGCGATGCAAAGCCGCCGGGAACCGGACTTCATCTACGACGTCGATGAAAAAACCACGGGTGGTTACTTCCAGGCCAATTTCCGCACCCAGCGCCTGCGCGGCAACTTCGGCGTGCGCGTGGTCAAAACCAAGCAGAGCGCGGCATCGACCGACTCGGTCGAGCGCTTCACGGATTACTTCGCCGATAACACCGGCGGCAATCCAATGTCATGCACCGACCCCGCCGCCGCCGCGCTGTTGGGATCCAATGGCGGGTATACCTGCGAAAGCGGCTTCGTGAGATTGCCCGAGCGACTGGCCAGGTCCAAGACCTTCGCGCTCAGTACGCTGGACAAGAGTTACACCGACTACCTGCCCAGCTTCAATATCGCCTGGGATCTGACCGAAAACATCGTGCTGCGCGGGGCGGCTTCCAAGGTCATCGCGCGATCGGCCTTCACCGACATCGCCTATCCGGGTGCTCTCAATTTCTACAGCCCGGAATACAGCAACGACCGGTCAGCCGCCGGCGGCGGTGATCTGGGCTGGAGAGGCAACGGCAGCAACAAGGCCCTGGACCCCTACGAGGCGACGCAGTTCGACATCGGTGTGGAGTGGTATTTCCGTCCAGGCTCGGTCTTGGGTCTGGGCTTGTTCCGCAAGAACGTCAAGAACTTCGTCGTGCCTGTGGTCCAGGACTCTCAGGTGACCATCGGCGGGGAAACGGTGACCGTGCAGGACTACAGCACCTCCGCCAATGGTCGCGACGGTGTCTCGCAGGGCGTCGAACTGTACACGCAGCACACCTTCGATTTCGGTCTGGGCTTCCAGGCCAACTACACCTACAACGACACCAACCTGGCCGCCGTCGAGCTCAACGGCGAGAGGATCGCCAGTTCGCCCCTGGTGGGCAGCGCCAAGAACCAGGCCAACTTCACGGTGTTCTACGAGACTCCGAAGTTCCTCGTGCGTGCATCGTACAACCGTCGTGGTGAAGTGGTGCAGGGCCTGCACAGCGGTCTGAGCATCTACACCGAGCCGTACGCCCAGCTCGATCTCAATGCGTCCTACAACCTCAGCGACCGATTCACCGTGAGCGGGTCGGTACTGAACGTGACCAAGGAGGAGCAGCGGGCGCATCTGGGCAATGACACCAATGCGCGCTTATGGACCAACAACTACTCCGGTCGGATCATGTATTTGGGCTTGACGTACAAATTCTGATCGTTGCATTACGGGCCTGCGGTGACCGCAGGCCCGTAGTCCGCCAATACGTCGCGGATTCGCGGTCGCGGCTTGCGCCGCTCCTACAGATAGCACAACGTAGCCGGATCGCCCCCTGTAGGAGCGGCGCAAGCCGCGACCGCGCCGTGACCGATCGCGTCGTAGAACCGCGAGCCGCGCGTCTTTACTTCGCAGCATCAGAAAAAACGACGACGTAGCTGCGGATTCGTGGTCTCAGTGCGCACCCTTCGTATCAGCCCAGCCCAGATCCGGCTCAGGGTGATAGCGGACACCCAGCGCATCCAACTGCGGGCGCAACGCTCTCATGCGCTGTACGAACCCGGCATAGCTGCGCTGCCCGGCAGGGCTCCATGCAAGTTCGGCGACCGCCGCCAGGCGCGGCCAGAGGTGATCGTCCGTTGCAGCATCGGAGTGCACGAACTCCGTCCATAGCGCGGCTTCGATACCCACCGCGCTCTTGAACGGCGCCGGATCGAAGCCATAGACCCGCTTCAGCGGCAGGCCTTCCGCGCGGCACCAGTCGGCGCCGGGCTGGCCCTTGTAGTTGCCGTGGTCGATGTACAGATACGAACACGGCGACAGGATCAGTGGATGCCCCTTGGCAACCGCCGCTTCGATGGCGTAGCCGTCATTCCACAATTGCAGCAGCACGTTGGGTTTGATGTCGGCCACCGATCCCTCCTCCCAGAGGATCGCGGTACGCCCCATCGCATCCACCATCGCCGCAGTGCGTGCGACGAAATCGGCGTACAGCGGGTGCTTGATCTCATCGCCGCCGATATGGATCTGCGCAGAAGGGAAGATCGCCACCACTTCTTCCAGCACATTGCGCACGAAGGGATACACGACCTCGGGCTTTTCCAGGCAGAACACGCTGAAGCCCACTTCCACGCCCGAGTAGGGACGCAGGTTCTTCGTGTCATCGCAGGCCAGTTCGTTGTACGAAGCCAGCGCCGCCTGCACGTGCCCAGGCATGTCGATCTCCGGCACGATGGTGACGCCGCGCGCCTGCGCATAGGCCACCAGATCCTTCAGCTGCGCCTGGGTGTAATAGCCGGCGCGCCCGTCCTTCACCGCGCTGGCGCCGCCGATCTCCACCAATTTCGGATAACGCTTGATCTCGATGCGCCAGCCCTGGTCGTCGGTCAGGTGCAGGTGCAGGCGGTTCAATTTGAACAGCGCCATGCGATCGATGTGTTGCTTCAGGTATTCGATCGACAGAAAACTCCTGGCCACATCCACGGAACTACCGCGCCAGCGATACGCCGGCACATCGTCGATCGCGATGCGGGGCAGGCGATACTCGGGTTGCGTTTGGGCCCGCGCCGGCAACAACTGGCGCAGGCTCTGCACCGCATGCAACAAGCCGGTGTCGGTACGCGCACTCAGATGGATCGCATCGTCCACCACCAACCGATAGCCTTCCTCGCCCAGTGCCGGGTCATCGACCAACTGCAGCCGGATCGGTACTGCCGCCGCGCCCTTGCTGCCGATGTTGAGCTTTGTCAGCAATTCCTCCAGCGATCTTCCAGCGTTGGCCGCGGCAGCCGGCCGCTCCACCACTGCGGCAGATATCCGCAACTCGCCGGACGCTACTTGCACCGATTGGGGAATGGGCACGATATGCACCGGTGACGGCTTAGCTTCCGCGACCGCCGCAGGGCGGTGGTCGCATCCGACACCAGCAGCGGCAATCAGACAGATCAGCAGGACTTCGAGCTTGAAGGGCATTTTCATTTCGGCACGACCCCATACGCAGTTCAGCCCCCACTGTCTCACAAGAGGAGTGGGGCTTCATGCGCTGCAATGACAGCATCAATAGTCGAAGCGCACACGCAGGCCGGTCGTGCGCGGGTCGTTCCAGTAGCCGCGGATGAAACCGCCGCCGTCGTCGGCCCAGTTCTTGGTCATCTTGTCGGTGGCGTTGAGCACATACAGCTCGGCGCGCCAGAACGACGGCGACTTCAGGCTCAGGCTGGCATCGACCGTCGTATAAGCCTCCTGCGCGTCGGAGACATGCGCGTTGTCGAGATTGCGCAGGGTGAAGTACATCTTGTCCTGCCACTTCACGTTGATCCACGGCACCAGTTCATAACCATTGCCGAACTTGAAGGTGTGCGACACGTTGACGCCGGCAGTGAATTTCGGCGTCATCGGCAGATGGTGGCCGGTGATGTCGTAGATCTGGCGGCCGGCCAGCGTCGGATCGGGGCCGGTGTAGGGCGCCGGGCAAGGCGGTGCGCCGAACTCTTCGCGCACGCCGCAGTTCCATTCGTCGCTGAAGCTGGGGTAGTCCTTGATCTTGCTGTTGATGTACGAGAAGAAGCCGCCGATACGGGTATTAGGCGTGGCCAGGTAGTCCACTTCCACTTCCAGGCCTGGGATGTCCACCGTGCCGACGTTGACGGTCTGCCACTTCTTGATCACGTCGCAGGTCGGGTCGAAATCCGGGCAGGGTTCGTTGACGTGCACCTTGGCGGCGAAGAAGTCGCCGGTCACTTGCATGTCCTTGTAGCGGCTGTAGAAGGCGGTGACCGACAAGCTCAGGCGCTTGTCCAGCAACAGGCCCTTGTAGCCGACTTCGAAGTTGGTGACGGTTTCCGGCTTGTACGAGAAGAAGGTGTACTGCGGGCCGGCCGGGCCGTCCACGCAGACTTTGCCGCCGCATTTATCGTCCTTGTCGCCGAAGCCGCCGGCCTTGTAGCCGGTGGACAGCGAGGTGAACAGGATTTCGTCGTCGGACAGGTCCTTGGTCAGGCCCAAGCGCCAAGTGACCTTGCGCCAGGATTCGGAATTGGCGTTCTCCGCCGGCGGTCCCCACAGCTTGTAGGCATCGATACCGCCGAACGGTCCCATCCGTTCGGTCAGGTCGCGGCCGTTGTGGGGTCGGAAACCCGGCTCACCCGGCGTGCCGGGGTTGTACAGGCCGTTGTAGTAAGCCGTCGATTCGGTATCCCAACCGCCGTACACCTGGCCGCCGCGGTCGGTCTTTTCGTCGCGGCTGTAGCGCGCGCCCGCCGTCAGGGTCCAGGTAGGCGCGAAGCGCCAGTCCGCTTGAGTGAAGATCGCCTTGGCGTCGATCTGACGATCGGGCTGGTGATACAGCTGGCTGATCGGGTAGCCGAACGGCGCGTTGACCAGCAGTTCCTGCGCATAGTTGATCTGGTTCTTCTCGTGCATCCAGAACAGGCCCGACACCAGCTTCAGGCGTTCGCCCTGATGCTTGAACTGCAATTCGTGCACGAACGACTTGTACTTCGAGTCCAGGGTGATCGAGGTGTTGTCGCGCACCGGCCAGACACCCCAGTCGCCCTCGTGCGGTACCGGCAAGGTGGCGGTGACCTGCGACGGGATCTCGTGGTAGCCGCCGTCGTCGTCGGCGATCTGCGAGCGCTTCTGGGTGGCGAAGGCCACGCTGTATTCGAGGCTGTTGGTGTCGCTGAGAAACCAGTTGAGGTTGGAGCGCACCGTGTCGATCGACATGTCGGTCTTGCCGGGCACGTTGATCTTCACGTCCCATTTGCCGCCTTGGCAGGCGAAGCGGGTGCCGGCGGCTTGGTCGCAGTCTTTCAACCCCACCTGGCCGGCGCCGTTGTTCTGGAATTTCTCGTAGGCCAGCAGCCACTCGACGTTGTCGGTGAAGGCGAAGCGGGCGGCGAGGCGGACCGCCCATTCGTCGCGGTTGTAGTAGTACTTGTCGCGGCCGACCTTGACGTTGCGGCGCTGGTCCACGTCCGGGATGCCATCGGCGATGAACCCGCGTTCTGGAATATTGACGTCGGTGAAATCCTGCTGCTGGTTGATCCAGCCATCGCGCTCGACCTTGGTGGCGGAGAAGCGCAGGGCGAAGCGATCGTTCACCGCGATGTTCTGGATCAGGTTGAGCTGGCGCAGGTTATAGCTGCCCACATCGAGCTCGGCGCTGCCGAAGCTGGAATCGAAGCGCGGCTTGGCCGGAATGATGTTGATGCTGCCGCCGGTGGAGTTGCGGCCGAACAGCGTGCCCTGCGGGCCGCGCAACACTTCGACCTGGTCGACGTCGAACATCAGCGCCAGCGCACCTTGCGGACGCGGCGAGTACAGGCCGGCCACGTGCAGGCCCACGGCCGGGTCGCCGATCTCGGTGAAATTGTTGGCGCCGATGCCGCGGATGCTGACCTGCACGCCCGAATCCGGACCGGCGGCGATCTGCAGATTGGGCATGCTGCCCGACAGGCCGCGTACGTCGCGGATGCCTTCCCGGGTCAGCGCTTCCTGGGTGACGGCGGTGACGGTCACCGGCGTCTTGAGCAGGTCCGATTCGATGCGGGTGGCGGAAACGTGCACGGTCTCCAGGGTAGTGCGGGCTTCGCCAGCGTTGGCCTGCCCAACGTTGACCGGTTTGGCCTCCTCGGTCGTACTGGACTGGGCCATGACCGGAGCGGTTGCGCAGCCGATCAAGACCGCGGCCACCGCGACGGCGATGCCGGTCGGTCGAACATCGCTGGGATGCTTTTTCATCATGGGCTCCTGGTTGTGCGGCGACTCGGGCCGGCGGGCCCGCGCGGTGGCTGGTGCGTTTCGATCAGGGCGAGGCGGGCGTGTTTTTCGCGGTGTACACGGTCTGATTGCGTACCAGTGGCCTGGCCCAGGCACTGACGCTGAGGATGTAGAGCAGAGGGATGAAGACCAGCGACAGGCCCACGCGCAGGCCCCAGTGATCGGCGATGAAGCCGATCAGCAGCGGCACGATGGCGCCGCCGAGAATGCCGCTGCACAGGATTCCCGAGAACGCGCCGTGGTGTTGGGTGACCGAGTTCAACCCCAGCGAGAAGATCACCGAGAACATCACCGACAAGAAAAAACCCGCGGCGGGAAAGGCCACTAGAGAAATGTCTGCAGAGCCGAAAAGCGCCAGACCGAGGCAGGCGATCGCCAGCGTCGAAAAGATCGCCAGCACCCGCTTGGAGTCCAGCAGTTTCAGCAAGCCCAACCCGGCCAGGCAGCCCAGCGACATCAAGCCCCAGAAACGGCTGACGGCAATGGCGCCCTGTTCGGTGGCCGACATGCCGTGGTAGCTGTGCAGGAACTGCGACATCCAGTTGGCGAGGGATTGTTCGGTGCCCACATAAGCGACGATGGCCAGGAAGAACAGGCGCACATCGCGGCGTCGCAGCAGGCTGCGGTAGGCCTCGCGGTTGCCCGCGCGCTCGTCTTCCTTCAGTTCCACCGCCGGCAACGGCAGCTTGTAATTGAGCAGGGCCAGCAGCACGAAGGCGGCGCTGAAGTACCAGTAGAACGTCAGCCAAGCCAGCGGCTGTCCGTCCACGTCCGGGCGCTGCATGTAGAGCCGGAACGCTAGCGGGCTGAGGAAGGAGGCCAGGCCGAACACCAACTGCGCCATGACCGAGAAGAAGGCGAAGTGCTGCTCGCCGCCGGCCGTGCGCATCAGCGGGTTGATCACCACCTGCAGCAGAGCCATCCCCAGGCCGATGACGAACAGGCCGGCCACGACCGAGACGTAGCCCGGCATCACGGCGATCGCCAGCGCGCCGATGAAATTCAACGCAAAGGCGGTGAACAGAGTGAAGCGAGTGCCGCGGACTTCGATCAACAAGCCGCCAGGGATCGAGATCAAGCCGTAAGCCAGGAAGAAGGAGAACGGCATGAAGCCGGCCATGGTCAGGCTCAGCTTGAAATCCTGGATGGCGATGGGCATCAGCGGCCCGATCAGGTTGGTGATGAAGGAGATCGCGAACCAGATCAGGAGGATGTAGCTGATGATCATCGGCCGGTGCTTCATGGTCGCGCCTCCGGGTCAGGATTGCGGCTGCAGACAATGGGAGAGTTCGCCGGCGGCGATGCTCTTGCGCGGGAAGCGGGGCAGGATCGCGCTGGCGGTGCGGCAGCCGGCCGCGAGCGCGTCGCGCAGGCTGGCCTGGTTGAGGCGTGCCGCCAGATAGCCGGTGTTGAAGCTGTCGCCGGCGCCCACGGTGTCGAAAATTTCCGAGACCGCCTGCGTGGCGTAGCGAGTGCTCTGACCATTGACGTGACCCAACGCGCCCGCGGCGCCCAGCTTGACGATCAGATGGGCGCCGGGCTTGAGCAGGTGGGCGACGCGTTGCGCGGCAAGCTCCAGGTCCTGGCGGCTGTCGTCCTGGCTGTCGTCCTGGCTGTTGGCAATGCTCATCGCCTCCAACTCGTTGACCAGCAGATGGTCGCAATGCGCCAGCCAGCCTTCGACTTCCTGGTGTACCTGCGGCGTCCAACCTTCCGGCGGCCAGCCGGTATCCAGCGCGACTTCATAGCCTTTGCGCGACGCCTCGGCCAGCAACTGGCTGAAGTGTTCGCGCAGGCCCGGCAGCAGGAAGGGGGCGGTGAACAGGGCGACGCTGCCGGGCGATGCCGGCGGCAGGTGTTTCAGCACGAAGGCCGGCGTCAGATGCTGCAGATGCCCGTAGCTGGTGAAGAAGGTGCGCTCGCCATCGGCATGCAGCAGCCCGACCGACAGGGTGGTGTCGCTGGCGCAGGTCTGCAGTTCGACGCGAATACCGGCCAGCTGCAGCAGCAGCCACTGCGCCAGGTCGTCGTTACCGATGGCGCCGATCAGATGCGGGCTCAGGCCGAGGTGGCGGGCGGCGAGGGCGGAGTTGGCGGCCGAACCGCCGGCCCGCAGCTCGCTGCGCGGCAGCAACTGTTCGGTGCCGATCTTCGGCCAACCGTCCAGCGTGCCCAGAACCAGGTCCACGCTGACGTCGCCGATGATGCAGAACTGAGGCGGGTTGAATTGAGGCCGGTTTAGTGGGGACTGATCTTGCTTCATCGGGCGACTATAGCCAGCCCGATTCAACTCCGTCAATAAAAATATCCAATGGAAGTTTAATTAAATGCGACGACCGCCGGCGGCCGGGCGGTGGCCGAGCAGCTCCGCCGTCTGGAGTTCGGCGAGGTCATCTTTCTGCAGGCCTTCCAGACGCGGCGAGAGCAGCTCATGGATCGGCAGCACCGCGGCGCCCAACAGCGAGCAGTCCTCCTCGCGCTGGGAAATCATCACCCGCGGCAATTCCGGGGCAGGGCGGCCGCGGACCGAGCGGTGCAAGGGCTGGGCCAGTTCGACCAGGCGCTGCACCAGTTTCTGCGGCGCCGATCCGCCGATGACGATGGTCTGCGGGTCGAGCATGTTCTCGATCATGCAGATGGCATCGCGCAGTCGCTGGGAGGCTTGCTGGCACCACTGCTGCAAAGCTTGATCACCGGCGTCGTCCAACCGGTTGAGCAGGTCCGGGGCATGGATCTGTGCGTCGTCCAGGCCCAGCGCCTCGGCCAGCGAGTGCAGCGACAAGTAACGTTCCAGGCACCCCTGGTTACCGCAATAACAGGGCGTGCCACCTGGGACGACCGGCACGTGGCCGATCTCGGTGGCGTTGCCGTCGGCGCCGCGGTAGTTGTTGCGCCCGACGATCAACGAGCCGCCCAGGCCCATGCTCAGGTGCAGGTAGAAGAAGTTGTCCAGGTGCCTGGCGACCCCGTACAAGGTCTCGCCCAGTGCGCCCGCCACGCTGTCGACGCTGTGGAACAGGGGCAGGCCGGTGGCTTCCTGCAACTGGTCGAGGATCGACAGGTCCTTCCAGCCCTCCAGCGCGGTCGGGCCGACAAAACTCAGTTCGGTGTCGCCGAGCGGGCCGGGCAGGGCCACGCCGATGCCCCACAGCCGGGCATTGGCCTGCCGGCGCAGGTTGGCCACCAATTCCAGCAGGCCGGCCAGCAGTTGCGGGCGATCGCAGCCCTGCAACTGCACCTCATAGCGAGCATCGATCCGGCCCACCAGGTTGACCAGCGCGCCCGAGGCGCGGCCTGGTTCCAGGCTGATGCCGATGGACTGGCCGGCATCGGGATTGATCTCGAAAGCGATAGGCGGCTGACCGCGGGTTTTCAGATCCTTTTGCCGGCGCGAGACGATCAGGCCGATCGATTCCAGTTCATTGGTGATGTTGGCGACCGTCTGCGGGCTGAGCGAGACCTTTTCCTGGATGTCCTTGCGCGACACCGCGCCCTGCTGGCGGATGAAATCCAGCACGAGGCGACGGTTGTAGGGGGCGCTGGATTGCTGGGTGGCGCCGCGGCCACTATTCATAGGCGTTGAAACCGGTTGAGCGTAGGGGAGGTGTCGCGAGTATTATTAATACATCCATGTGAAGTATTTATTGACGACAGACGACTACATGGCTAAGTTTCGATGCCTAGTCTATCCGGAACCGTGCCGATGACCCCCTTGTCGCATTCCCGCAAGATCGGAATTCAAGCGATGGCCGCGCTGGCGATGGCCTTGTCCAGCCTGCTGCAAGTGGCCTGCGCTGCTTCGGCCGAAGAGTCGAAGACCACGGTATCGCTGAGCCTGCCCAAAGCGTCGCTGCTGGTACAGGTCAACCAGGTGGCGCTGGAACGGCAGGGACCGAAGCTGGCCATCGTCGAATATGCAGGCGAGGGCGGGGAGGGCCGCTACACCGTGCTGCGCGATGGCAAGCCGATCAAGAAAGGCGTTCTGCAGCCGCTGCAGCCGTTTGCCGAGTGGAGCCCGGGCAAGCGCTATTTCAGCGTCGACTTCTCCGATGCCGAGCAAGTCGGCAAGTACGAAGTGGAAGTGCGCATCGGCAAGCAGCGTGCGGTATCGACTTCAGTGTCGGTGCGCGACAACGCAGTCTTCGCCACGACCGGCGCGCAACTGCTGGGCTACTTCAAACGCAGTCGCCATACCGACGAGGCCGACCGCGACCTGCCCATCTTCCAGACCTCGCGCCGAGTGAACGCCTGGGGCGGCTGGCAGGATGCCGGCGGCGACAAGGGCAAATACCTGTCGCACCTGGGCTACGCCAACTATTTCAATCCGCAGCAGGCCTCGATGGCGGCCTGGGTGCTGGCCTATGGCGCGCATGCGCGCAAGGCCCTGTTCGCCGCCCACGGCCTGCAGACGCAGATCGAAGACGAGGCGTTCTGGGGCGCGGACTATCTGCATCGCACACTCGATGCGGAAGGCTACTTCTACACCACGGTGTTCGACCAGTGGGGTACGCCGGGAGCCAAGCGCATGGTCACCGGCTATGAAGGCGCGGCCGGAACGTATACGACGCTATACCGCTCGGCATTTCGCGCCGGCGGCGGCATGGCCATCGCGGCGCTTGCGCGTGCATCGATGTTGGCCAAGCAAACCGGCCGCCACGGCGAATTCGACGGCGCCCAATATCTGGCCGACGCGGAACGCGCCTACGCGCACTTGCGCAAGTTCAACCCGCAGTACGGCGCCGATCGCAAAGAAAACATCATCGACGATTACACCGCGCTGATGGCGCTGGTGGAACTGCACAACGCCACCGGCCAATCGCGCTATCTCGACGATGCGCGCGAGCGCGCCGCCGGCCTGATGGCACGGCAGCAAGCCGACGGCGCTTTCATCAGCGACGGCGGTAGCCGTCCGTACTACCACGCCGCCGAGGCGGGCTTGCCGGTGATCAGCCTCTCGGCCTATGTCGATATCGAACCGGAGCAGGGACGTCGTCAGCGTGCGTTGGATGTCATCGGCTTGGCGCTCACACACGAGTTGACCATCACCAACGAGGTTTCCAACCCGTATGGCTACGCCCGTCAACGCTTCCAGCTGACGAAGGACGGCAAAGCCGCAGGCGAGGTGCTGGAAGGCTTCTTCATTCCGCATCGCAATGAAACCGGCTACTGGTGGCAGGGCGAAAGCGCCCGCCTGGCTTCGCTCAGCGCGGCCATGATCATCGGTAGCCGCACGCTGGCAGAGCAGGGCACGGCCGGCTATGGTCTGCCCGCCGACCGAGCCGGTTATGCGCAGAGCCAGCTCGACTGGACGCTGGGCCGCAACCCTTACGGCATCTCCATGCTCTACGGCTTTGGAAAGAAGAACCCGCCGACCGTGCTGGAGAGCGCCGGTGAAATGTTCACGGGCGGCATTTCCAACGGCATCACCGGTGCGGTGGGCAGCGACACGGGCGCAGGAATCAGCTTCGCGCCCGGTCCGGATTCGGAACAGTGGCGCTGGGTGGAGCAGTGGATTCCTCACACTACCTGGATGCTGTTTGCGGTCATGACGATGACGACCGACGAAGCTCGTTGAGCTGCCTGCGGCAGTCATTCGCGTTCGGTCCGGCGATATCAGGTCACGGCCGCGAAAACGCCGGCTTTGCCACGGCCCGGTGAGATCCTGGCGGTTGTAGACCACGCGCTCATGCAAGGCGGCGGCGCAGTTGTTCGGACACGGCTTGCGTGGGAGCGCTTTAACGCGCAGATGAGCGCACAGCTTCGCTGTATCTTATGGAGCAAGCGCAAGGCTACCCGGTTCCCGCCATCGCCAGGAGACGTAATCAATGACGCTGAAATTCATCAATCCCAGTGATTTGCCGCCTCAGCAAACCTACACTCAGGTCGTCGTTGCGACGGGAAGCAAATTGGTATTTGTCTCGGGCCAGGAGCCCGAAGACATCAACGGCAATCTGGTTGGCCCTGGTGATCTTGCGGCTCAGGCGCGCCAGGTGTATGCCAATCTCGGCCGTGCACTTGCCGCTGCCGGCGCCGGACCCAAGCAGGTCGCAAGAATCACAATCTACGTCGTCAATTACAACCGCGACGAATGCCTGCCAATTATCGAAGAAGCCCGGAAAACGCTGTTCGGAGATCACAAGCCAGCAGACGTGGTGCTCGGCGTAGCGTCGCTGTCCCCAGGCTACCTGATCGAGGTTGATGCGATCGCGGTCATTGATTGACCGCGCCACAGAGAGCTGCCCACGGACGAGTTAGCTTACGCGCAGGGCGCGGATCAGGACGGAAAGCGCCGCCGATTGATGGCGACGGTCCGGGTAGTAGATGAAGAAGCCGGGAAAGGAGGGCGACCAATCTTCCAGCACCCTGATGAGTTTGCCTTGGTCGATGTAGTCCGCTACCTGATCTTCATAGGCCAGCGCGATGCCCAGACCGGCCAACGCGCCCTGGATGGCGAGGTTCGTGTCATCGACGACGAGCGGCCCGGTCACGGTGGTTGTCACGGGGGCGCCACTCTTCTCGAATTCCCATCGATACGCGCCGCCTGGAAGGCGAAGCCCGATGCAGTTGTGCGCGCTCAGATCGCGCGGGTTCAGTGGCCGGCTGCGCGCCGCGAAATACTCAGGTGAAGCGACGGCGGCCAGTCGCAATTCCTGGGTCACGCGTGCGGCGACCATGTCCTTCTGAATGAATTCTTCGAGTTGAATGCCGGCGTCGAACCCGCCCCCGACCAGATCCACCGGGCCCGTGCAGGTGGATACATCCAGCACCACCTCGGGATAGGCCGCGGTGAACGCCGGCAGTTTGGGCAACAGCACCAACGCAGCGGCGGATTTCGAGACGGCAAGACGAAGCCGGCCCACCGGCCGATCTCGCGCGGTGCGAACCTCGTTGAGCGCGCGATCGATCTGCTCGAGCGCCGGCGAGAGACTCTTCAAGAGCGCGGCGCCCGCGGTGGTCGGCGCGACGCTCTTGGTCGTCCGGGCGAGGAGCTGCAGTTCCAGCCGACGCTCCAGGCCGCGGATCGTGTGGCTCAGCGCGGACTGCGTGACTCCAAGCCGCGCCGCGGCCCGGGTAAAGCTTCGCTCGGTGGCGACGACGGCGAACGCCGCGAGGTCGTTCAGTTCGCTCTTCATGAAATAAGCTCACGAGTCCTATGCAGATATGTGCACTTTACTCATATATGAGCGCAATCTAGCATGCTCCATACGGCGACCGGGAGAGAACGCCTCAGTGCGGAAGAACGGACCTGCCGTCCGCGCTTTCGCAGCAATCTCCGACACCAGGCAGCGGAATAAATCCATGCAAGACGCCGAACATGCTTTGCGAGCCTTGGCTCAAGTCTATTTCGATGCCGCGTACGACATGGACGCGGAGCGGTTCCAGACGATATTTCACCCCCTCAGCGCCGTAACCAGAATCGGCGATGACGGCGAGGTCGGTGTGATGCCGATCGAGACCTGGCTGGCCGGCGTGCGCAATGCGACCGCGCCGCGAAAGCTCGAACTGGAGCGCAAGGACGAGGTCGTCGTGATCGATGTTTCGGACAATCTCGCCCTGGTAAAGCTGAGGCTTCAGATGCCGCCGCGTTACTTCACCGACCTGCTGTCATGCCTGAAGGTGCACGGCGCCTGGAAGATTGTTCAGAAGGTGATGTCGGTCGACGTCCGCCAATGAGCACCAGGATGCGAGTCCCCTGCGGCGACGCGGCAAGCCTTGGAGCCGCGCAGCAGATTGCTGGCCATGGCGGCATCAGCACCGCCGGCAAGTCTCAGCCCGCACCGTAGCTGCCCGGTTGTGTCCTGCTTTCAACGGACAGTACGTTGTGGCCGGAGGCAGGAATTTCGGTGCGGACAGGGGAATGAAGTCATGAGTACCTTGAAGGACTACCGAGACGCCTATTCCGGTTTTTCGCAGAGACTCAGCGAGAACGTCCGACAACTCGCCTTCGCGGGCATCGCGTTCATTTGAGTCTTTAAGGCTGAGATTGCTGGCGTGGAAAGCGTACCGCTAGAGTTACATATGCCCGCGTTGCTATTTGCGTTTACCAGAAGCTCCACTCAGTTTCTTGAGGCAAAGCGCGCTTCGCTGTGTTCGCGCCATGCCAAACGGCTCAAGCGCTCTGGCGTCATCCTGGTGCCAGTCGGCGAGGCGCGGAGGTGCGACGCGGTGCGAGGTCAATGCTCGGTCGCGACGGCGGATAGGGCCGCTTGCATCGGCGCGAGCTTGAGACAGGTTTCGCGATACTCCGACTCCGGATCGGAATCGGCGACGATGCCGCAGCCCGCGAACAGGTAGCAGGTCGCGCCGTCGATCAGGGCCGAACGCAAGGCCACTACGAAGTCGCCGGTACCGTTGCCATCGAGCCAACCGACCGGAGCGGCGTACCAGCCACGATCGAAGCCTTCATGGTCGCGGATGTGACGCATCGCCTCGTCGCGATCCAGCCCGGCTACCGCCGGCGTGGGATGCAGCGCCTGGATTGCATCCAATACACCGACGCCATCGCGCAGGAGCGCCCGAAACGGCGTGCTCAGATGCTGGATATTGGCGAGTCGGTGCAAGCCGGGCTTGGGCGGCATGTCGAGGCTTTGCGTACGCGGCGCCAGCACAGCGCGGATTGCGTCGACCACCAGGGCGTGCTCGTGACGATCCTTGGCGCTGTCCAACAACGCTTCGCCCAGCGCGTGATCTTCCTGCTCGGTCTCGCCACGGCGAATCGAACCAGCCAGTGCGTGGGTATGCAACAGGCCGCATTCAACGCGCGCCAGACGTTCGGGCGTGGCGCCGAGGAAGCAGCAATCGCCGTGCGATACGGCGAATACGTGCGCGTTGCGGCGTGCCCCGCTCAGTCGCCGCAGTACCCGTGCCGGGTCCAGCGTCCGCGCATAGGACTGTCGCACCTGTCGGGCCAATACCACTTTGAACAACCTGCGACGCTCGATTTCGCCGAGTGCGCGTTGTACTTCGTCGCACCAGTGCAGATGCGAAGTCTCCTCCACATCGATCAGCTCGGAGATCGATTCCTCCGTCGGCGTCGGCCGCGCCAATTCATCGGCCCAGGCAAGGTATTGCTCGGCGAGCGCACTCGGGTCGTCATCGGCTTCGGTCAGATGCTGACACAGCAAATATTGGCCGGAGCCATCGTCGCTGAGCAGCAGCCGCGGCACCACCATGCGCGCGGCTGGGAAACAACGCCATTGTGATTCGGAGCGACGTTGCGGATCGAAGCCGAAACCGCCGAACAAACGCGGCGGCTGATCGCCATGGACCACGGCCTGAGTCTGAAGGGCGCGCCAGGCGCGGTCGATGTCGGCGAATCGCCGCTCATCGTCGCAACGCAGCTCCAGGCACGCGTCCCAACCGAACATCTTGAGCGTGGGTTGCTGGGATTCCCAATAGAAACACGAGGTGCGCGCATCGCGCCAAGCACGGAACAATTCCAACGGTTGTGGGACCTGCACCGGCCAGCTGACCGCGGCGAGCACGGCACTGCCGCAGATGTGCGCGCGTCGCCGCGCTTCGGCGAAGGTCGAGTACAGCGCTTCATGAGCCGGTTCGGTTTCTACCACCGCGTTCATGTCAGCTCCCTCTGGCTGCGCCAGTAGACGATCTGCTGCTGGATGTACCAGTGGATGATCTGATGGTAGAGATCGTGTACGAACTGGCCGTCGAGGTTGACGCTTTCGGCCCAGCTCCGCCGTTGCGGCAGCATGGCCGCGACCCGGTCGGGCGCGGGGATCGAGGCCTCGTCGGGCTTGAACGCTGAGGCGGCTTCGACATAGCGCATGCGCAGGCCGAGGGCCTGGATGATGTCCTGGTCGATGCGGTCGATGGCGATACGGATATCGTTCAAGTCGCGGCAGTCCCGCGGGGGCAGGATTGGAATGGCGGTCATGGAGGTCACCGTGTGAGCAGACTCGGCAGCAGCCGCCGCACCAGGGCGGCGGGCTGTTGTTGTAGGTAGAAGTGGCCGCCGTCGAACTCGTGCACGACCAAGCGGTCGCCGCTCAACGTCTGCCAGGAGAGCGCTTCGTCGCGGCTGAACTCGCTGTCGTCCAGCGGCAGCAGCACTTCGATCGGCGCTTGCAGCGGCGGCGGTTCGACCCGCCGATAGGTTTCGATGATTCGATAATCGGCGCGCAGCATCGGCAGGAACATCGCCCGCACTTCCGGTTCGTCGAGCAAGGTCGCGCCGCCGCCGGCGAGGCGGCGCACGTCCTCGATCAAGGCTTCGTCGTCCTGGCGGTACAAGTCGCTGCCGCGTTGTTGATGCGGCGGCGGATGCGCCGATACGAACACCCGGCGCAGAGGATGGCCGTCGCGTTCCAGACGCAATGCCACCTCGTAGGCCAGACTCGCGCCGAGGCTGTGGCCGAACAAGAACAGCGGCCGGTCGGCGTAATCGCGCAGCGCGTGCGCAGTGCCTTCGGCGAGAGTCTGCATGTCGCTTACGCAAGCCTCGCCGAAACGATCTTCGCGGCCGGGGTATTGCACCGCGAGCAGATCGACATCGGCCGGCAAGGGCTCGCGCCAGCCGCGGAAGAAACTGGCGCTGCCGCCGGCATGCGGCATGCATACCAGCCGCGCGCGCGGGGCCGGGCTGTGGCGCAGTTCGCGAATCCATGCGGAGCGGCGGAACAACGGCGCACTCATGGCTGTGCCGCTCCCAACGGTGCAGCCCCCAGCAGTTGTTCGGCCAGTGCTTTGCGATTGACCTTGCCCAGCCGGGTAGTGGGAAACTGCTGCATCACTTGCAGGCGGTCGGGCAACTTGAATGCGGCCAGACCGAGCCGATTGAGAAACGTCTTCAACTCCGGCAGCGTCGGCGCGTCGCCGCGCGCCAGCACGCAGGCGCAGGTGCGTTCGCCGAGGGTCTCATCGGGCACGCCGACGATCGCCACGTCGAGCACCGCCGGATGCCCCAGCAGCAGGTTCTCGACTTCCTCGACCGGAACTTTTTCGCCGCCGCGGTTGATCACGTCCTTGTTGCGGCCTTCCACCGCGAGATAACCGCCCGGCAGGCGTCGGACCAGATCGCCGCTGCGGTAATAGCCGTCGCCGGTGAAGGCGCGACGGTTGTATTCCTGTGCGCAGTAGTAGCCGCGCAAGGTGTACGGGCCGCGCACTTGCAATTCGCCGATCTCGCCTTCGGCGACTTCGCGTTCGTGCTCATCGACGATCCGCACCTCGTCGTCGTCGGCCAAGGGGCGGCCCTGGGTGTGCAGAACGCGTTCGACGCCGTCGTCCTGGCGCGTGTAGCACAGCAGGCCTTCGGCCATGCCGTAGACCTGTTGCAATCGGCAACCCAACTGCGGCCGGATGCGCGCGGCGCTTTCGTCCTTGAGCCGGGCGCCACCGACCTGCAGCCACTGCAGACTGCTCAGATCGGCGTCGTTCCACTCGCGCGCTTCCAGCCATAGCAGCGCCAGCGGCGGAATCAGCGCCGTGATGGTGATGCGTTCGCGTTCGATCATCTCAAGCGTATGGTCCGGATCGGGATTGGCGCAAAAGACTGCCGTGCCTCCGGCATGCAGCGTGCCGAGCAGGCCCGGGCAGGCCAGCGGAAAGTTGTGCGCCACCGGCAACACAATCAGATAGCGGCTGTCGGCGTTGAGTCCGGCGATTTCGGCGCTGGCGCGGGCGTTGTAGTGGTAATCGTCGTGCGTGCGCGGGATCAACTTGGGCAGACCCGTGGTGCCTCCCGACAGCAGCAGCACCGCGACTTCGTCCGCGGCAGGCGCGGGCAGTTCGATCGGTCCCGCGTCCAGCGTGTCGAGAGCGACGAATTCCTCTGCCTCGCCGACCACGAGCACGTGCTGCAGCGCTGGTGCGCGCGGTCGCAGTGCGCGCGCCAGTTCGCGATAATCGTAGCCGTGGTGGTTGTCGGCGATGACGTAAACGCTGGCCTGCGATAACTCGGCCAGATGCCCGATTTCGATTTCGCGATGGGCCGGCAGGGCCAACACCGGTATCGCGCCGATCCGCTGCAAAGCAAAAAATAGCGAGGCGAATTCGGCGATGTTGGGCAATTGCACCAGCACCCGCTCGCCGGCGCGCAGGCCGAGCCGATGCAGGCCGGCGGCGAGGCGATCGGCGCGGCTATCGAGTTCGCCGTAGGTCCAGCGCCGCTCGCCATCGATCACCGCGATCCGTTGCGGATTGCGTTCGGCCTGCGCACGCAACAGCTCACCGAGCGTGCGGCCTTGCCAATAACCGCGTTCGCGATAGCGCTGGGCCAGATCCTCGGGCCAGGGCTCACAACCTTTCAACATGATGTCCTCGCAATGGCGATGGAAAATAGGTTCGAGGGTTCACGCCGCGATGTCGGTGGCGGCTTCTGGGCGGATGTCGCCGCCGTGGGTCATGGCCGGATCGCAGCGCGAGCGCAGGCCGCGTAGCTCGACCGCGATCACGCCGGTGACCGCGGCGCGTTGCACGGCGAAGTGCGGGTCGGCGCCGATCAAACGGCGCAAAGCGACTTCATCTTCGGCGCGTACGCCCAAATGCACGCGGCTCAGCGCGGTGGCGCCGTTGGCATGAGCGCTGTGCGGCGGATACTGCGGCGGGTCGTAGGGCGAGACCAGGAACGGCAGACGATCGTTGCGCGGATAAGCGAACTGGAACGTGGTTTTGTCGCCGTCGGGACGAGTCCGCTTCCAGCGCACCGCGCGTCCGACCGCGACGCCGTCGGCGCGTAGCGCATCCAGCGCGGGCCGCAGATCGGGCTGTTCGATGCGCACGGCGACGTCGCAAAAGCCTTCGCCGCCGGCCGGCCAACGCAGCATGCGCACGCCCGATCCGCGCCCGAACGCGAGTTCCAGCGGCCATTTGAAAAACGCTGCGCTGCGCGGCGTGGTCAACAGTTCGATGATCGGTCCGTGCGCGAACCAGATGTGGGCATGCTGCGCGCGTGCGGGATCGGTGGCGTAATCCACTTGAAAGCCGAGGCGGCGATAGTCCTGCACCGCTTGATGCAGATCGCGCACCCAGAGCAGGACGTGGCTGCAGGTCGGGGCCATCAACAGGTCTCCACGAGAGTGGGGGAGAAGGCCGCCGCGACGCGCGAGGGCCCGGTGGCGAGGTCGAATCCGCCGTCGCCGTCGGCGCTGCGCGCGGCGGCGACCAGTTCGTCTATCGGCAACGCCTGCGGTTCGTCCGGGCGAATCAATTCCGGCAGGCCGATGCGCCCGGTCAGATCGCGCCAGGCTTGCGACACGCTCAGCGCCCATTGGCCGGCGCGGCGGCGACGAGCCGGATCGGCGATATCGCGGCGCAATTCGTGCAAGGCGTAGGTCACCGCACCGGGCCAGATCTGTTCGAACACTTGGTGGTAGTCGCCGCTGTCGGTATCGCCGAGCACGCTGGTGCTGCTCACTGCGAGGCGTTCGCTGCCCGGGCCGCGCATCAGCAGGCGGCCGCCGTCATCGCGCGGTGAGTGCAGACGCGCATTCCACAGCACCGGGCCGTGCAGGTCGGGCAGGATCAGCACGCCGGCTTCGCAGCCCAGCGCGACTTGGCCGAGCAACAGCGAGTGGTTGTCAGGATCGTCGGGATGCACTTGGTTCTGCACGCGCAAGCTCAGCGGAACGCCGTTGAGGCTGCCGTGCAGGCTGCGAAACGGATGCGCCGCACTGTCGGCCAGCGGCTCGCCGAACGACCACGGCCGCATGCCGCCGGCGGCGCGACCGATCAGATCCAGCAACGGGTAAATCATCTGGCTGTTGCTGGCGGCATCGATGTAATGCAAACGCTGACGCGCGCGCAGATAGTCCGCCACCGCCAGGAATCGCCGGACCGGCGCGAGATTCGGATGCAGGGTATTGACCGCATACGCCGCGTCGCCGTCGCGTGCCGCTTGCAGGCAGGCGGCGATCTCGCTGTGGTGGACCGGATGTTCCTGCAGCACATGCATGCCGCGGCGCAAGAAACTTTGCGCTAGTTGCGAGCCGTTACCGCCGGTCGCGCCGGAACGCACCACCACGCAGACGATGTCGGTGTCGTCGGGCACCTGCACTGGATCGGTATACAGCGGTGCGCCGTACTCTTGCGCGCAGCGGCGCGAGTAATCGCTGCCGTGGGCGAGCACACCACTCAATCGGAACTGCGCTGGCGCCGCGGCCAACGCGGTCAGATAGACGCGTCCGAATCCGGTGCCGGCGACGACCACGTTCAAGGGGCGCGGCGCGCTCACCACAGCACCGGCATCGTCAGCAAGCCGCGGAAGAAGCTCTGGGTTTTCCAGCTCACCGGACCGGCCTGACGCAACTCGGGCAGGCGCTCTAGCAGGGCGCGCATCGACTCCTGCAGTTCCACTCGCGCCAGAGACGCGCCGATGCAGG
This sequence comes from Lysobacter sp. CA199, assembly GCF_052078715.1. NCBI lineage: Bacteria > Pseudomonadati > Pseudomonadota > Gammaproteobacteria > Lysobacterales > Lysobacteraceae > Lysobacter > Lysobacter sp. CA199. The sequence continues at coordinate 218,471 of NZ_JBQJIL010000002.1, forward strand.
CGTGCATGCCGCAGCCGAAGGCGAAATGGGCGCGCGCATCGCGATCGAAGTCGAGTTCGTCCGGCAGCGGATAGCGCTCGGGATCGCGGTTGGCCGCGCCGATCGAAGCGAACACTGGCTCGCCCTGGCGCACCAGGGTGTCGCCGACCTGCACGTCCTCGGTCGCGTAGTGAACGAACATCGCCGCCGAGGCCAAGGGCACGAAGCGCAGCAGTTCTTCGATCGCCGCGTCGATTCGCTCGGGCTCGCGCTGCAAGCGCTGCCAGGCCTGCGGCTGGGCCAGCAGGGTGTGGACGAAATTGGGAATCTGCGAGGAGGTGCCCTCGTAACCGGCGACCAAGATGGCGATGCACAGCGAGATCATTTCCGGCTCGCTAAGCCGGTCGCCCTGATCGTGCGCCTCCAGCAGCGCGCTCATCAGATCGTCGCGCGGTTGCGCCCGGCGCGACGCGATCAGTTGCAGGATGTATTGCGCCAGCTCGCCGAGATGGCGCTGGATCTGTTCGGCCGCGCTGGCGTCGGTGGACAGCAGCGAGTCGTTCCAGACGCGGAAACGGTCCTGGTCCTGCATCGGCACGCCGAGCAATTCGCAGATCACCGAAATCGGAATCGGCATGGCGTAGTCGGCGACCAAGTCGGCCGGACCGCCCGTTTCGATCATCTGATCGATCAGACGATGCGAAAGCTCGCGCACGTGCGGCCGAAGCTGTTCGACCCGGCGGTGAGTGAACGCCTGCATCGCCAGCTTGCGGATGCGAGTGAGTTCGGGCGCGTCCATCATCACGATGCCGCCGGCGACGCGGGCGAAAGCGCGCGGCACCTGCTCGCGTCGGGTGGCTTCGCTGCGGCTGAAGCGTTTGTCCGACAGCACCAGACGCACTTCCTCATAGCGGGTGGCCAGCCAGGCCGGCTCGCCGAACGGCAGACGGATGCGGGTCAGACCTGGGCGCGCTTGCGCCTGCGCATAGGCGTCGGCGAGGCCGAGGTCGGTGAAACCGTTGAACGGATACGCGAGCGGGACGGTGTCGGGAGTCATTGCGGGCCTCGCAGATCGCTGGGGGAGAGAGCCGCCGCTGCGGGCTGCTCGGCCCAGCGGCGCAACAGGTCGGTATCGGGTGCGCCATCGGCGCGCAGCGGCAGGGCATCGATTGCATCGATGCGCGACAGAGCCTGGCCGAGGGCGCCAAGCTCAGCGCGCAAGCGCGCTTCGTCGGGCGCATGGCGATCGGTTTTCGCTTGCGCGGCGAACACGCGATGGCCCAGACGCTCCAGCGCGTGGCCCGGCGGCGGCAGATCCACCTTGCGTTCGAACCCGGCCTGATCCAACGCCTGCCGCCACTGCGTCCAGGACAAGAAGGTGGCCTGACTGTCGGCGCGATCGTCGTCGGCATCGACGAGCATCAAAGCTTGCGAGGCCATGACCCAGAATTCTTCCACGGTCGGTTCGGTCAGCAGCAACCAACCGCCCGGCCGCAGCAGTTCGCCGAGCCAGCGCAGCGAAGCATCGGTATTGCGCGCGGCGTTGAGTACGCCGCCGGCGACGATCACGTCGAAGCGATTGGATGCATAACCTTGTTCGCGGCCGGGCCGGTCGATGTCGTACAGGCCGAAGCGCAGGCGCGGGTAGTCGTGCAGACGGGTCGCCGCTTGTTCGATGAAGTAGCGTGAGACGTCGGTGTAGAGATAATCGACCGGCAAATCGCGTAGCGCCGGCAGCACGGTTTCGCTGGTCGCGCCGGTGCCGGCGCCCACTTCCAGCAGGCGCAACGGCCGCTCGCTGCGGCGGGCGAGCATGGTGACCAGCGCGGCGACCGATTTGTGCTGATAACGCGCCGCGATGCTTTCGCGGTACAAAGCACGGGCCAGATCGGAGCGGCCTTCGGGAAACAGCAAGTGCACCGCATTGAGTTCGCCGGCGATCAATTGCGGCAGTCGTTCGGCGTTGCGGCGCGCATAGTCGATGGTGCCGCTGGCCTCGGCGTTGGCGCGCCAATCGCGTTCGACGCTGTCCCAAGCCGCGCGCATCGCCGTATCGCTGCAATCGGGGGCGCTATCGGCCAATCGGTAGTGGCCGTCGTCGCAATGCAACAAGCCTTGTTCGTGCAGTACCTTGAGCCAGCGTCGTATCAGGCGTCGATGAGCGCTGGCGACGCGGGCGCGGCTGAGCACCGTTTTGGCGTCGTGGGTTTGTTGGGTGTCCGCGAACAGACCGCAGCGTTGCAGCGCGCCGAGCATCGAATACAAAGCGGTGCGGCTGAGCGCTTCGGTGGCGGCGACGGCACCGGCGGCATCGGTGCCGGCCAAGGCGGTATCTACCGCGATGGCGGATTGTTCTTGTAAGTCGGTAGGCGGTACGGCTGCTGTGGATTCACGCGGGCCGGGGACGACGTAGGCAACCGTCGTTGCGTCCGCGCAGACGACTGCGGCTGCGTCGGCGAGGTGCGCATGTGCGCGCAAGGCCTCGGTGATTTGCGCGATATGCTCTGCGCCCATAGAAGTTTCAGCCAAGGCCACGAGTTCGCAACCCAACTGCTTGCGTAACTGTTCGCGTTCCTCCGCGCTGGGGTTCTCGCACAAGCATCGGCGCAACCGGCTTAGATCGCTCAGAGCCAAAGCCGGATGCGCGAGCAATGCGCCCCATACCGCAGCGGGTGCGGCGACATGGTCGGCGCCGCTGCGTTCCAGCCACGTCAGCGTCTTGGCTGTCGATGTCTGCGCGGCGATATGGACGCAAGCCCCGATCTGCCATGCTGCAAGTGCGATGTCACCGCCACGACCGATCAAGGGCAGTAGCACTGCGACTCGCTCGGGGCGGCCGTCGAATGGCGCACTCGGTAGCGCAACGGATTCGGCGCCATCCTCTTCGCCATCTACGTCGCTATCGATGTCGGTGAAAGGCGCGTGCTGGAGCATCGCAAGCGTATCGGCAGCGTCGATATGCAGGGTGATCGCTTCGTCGTCGCGTTGCGACCAGACCGCACCCAGACGTAGCGCCGCCAATCGTGCGAACAATGCAGAAGCACAGTCGTCGGCGTTCCAGCGAAGCACGCTACCCACGCCCACACCGCGTGCAGACAGCCATCCGGCAGCGCTGGCACCCGCTTCCAGCACTTGCGCGCCGCTCCAGCGACGGTCGCCATCGATCAGTGCGGGCTGCCGATCCAGGCGCTCAAGCTCACTGAGGATCGCGGTAGCGGGATTCGTGGTTTCAGCCAGGGTAGTCATAGGCAGGCGGTCGCGAAGAACAGGGATTGGCCGGCGGCGGCCATCGGCGATTGCGGATCGGCGGGCAGTCGCAGGCGCGGTCGGAAACCGGCGGCGATTAGTGCCTCGTGCCAGCCGGGAGTGTCCAGGAACACCGTGCCGCTGGCGGCGCGGACGTCGCTAGTACCCGGCAATTCGGCGCCGTCCGCTGGTGAAAGCAAAAACTGCATCGAGGTGAGCACCGCGCGGTTGTCGGCCAGCGATTCGGTGAACACCAGCCAGCCGCCCGGCGCCAGACTGCGGCGGATACGGCGCAGGCTGCGGCCGATATCGGCCGCGTTGTGCAGCACGTTGCCGGCCAGCACCACATCGGCCGAGCGCGGCGCGATGCCTTGCGCGGCGAAGTCGGCGTCGAGGTCGAGCAGGCCGTAGCGCAGATCGCCGCGGCCGGCGTATCGCTGCTGCGCGGCGAGGGTGAACATGCGCGAGACGTCGCTGAACAAATAGTCGATGTCGCGGCCAGCCAACGCGGTCAATGCCGCGTCGGTGCTCATGCCGGGCCCGCCGCCGAGTTCGATCACCCGCAACGCGGCGCCTCGCGCCGGGCACTGGCGCAACAGTTCGGCCGCGGCGGCGTTGGCGTAGGCGGTGAACGGATTGTCCTGATAAGCGGCGAGGGCGGCGATGGGGTCGGCCTGCGCGAACAACAGCTCCTGCACTTGCAGATCATCGCGCAGCAGCGTTTCCAAGCGCGCCAATGCAGCGTTATGGAAGTGCGTCATCGCCAGCGGGAAACCGAGTTGCGCGTAGACCTCGCCGAGCATCGGTGCGATTGTCGCGGGCGCGACGGCGGGCGGGCGCCGTAGCCAGCGATAGGTCTCGCCACGCTGCTGCAAGGCCCCGGTTTCGGTCAGCGCGGCCAACCAGCGGCGCAGCAGCCAGGCATGGCGCGGCGCGGTCGAAGTGGCTTTGATCAGCGTCGCTGCATCGCGCTCTTCGCCCTCGCGCAGCGCGCCGCTGTCGTACAACACACGGGCCTGCGCGGCCAGGCTGATCGCTTCGAGCTCGCGCAACAGCGCCGCGCACCCGTCTAATGCCGCCGCTCTGCCGGGAAGGCGAGCGTGCAAGGCCTTCAGGCCGGCGGCGTGAACGCTATCGGAATGAACGATTTCGCCGCGTTCGCGCAGTTCGTCGTCGTTCCCTGCCGCGAGCGCGGCAGTCTGCAACTGGGCGGCATCGACGGGATCGCCGGCGTCGGCTGTTACGACGCTCGTATTGCTATCGCCGAGCAAGGCCTGCAGTTCTTGCAGCAACTGCGCCAACGCCAATCGTTGGGCGAGATCGCTGGGCAAGGGCGCACCGGAACTGTCGAGCACGGCCAGGAGTTCATGCAGATCCGAGCCGATCGCTTCGGCCCATTCGGCCAGCGGATCGGCATGAGTGGGATCGCCGAGGTCGAGTGGCGATCCCGCGTCGCGTGGGGTCCAACGCAGCGGTCCGTGAGCGTCGATCAAGCGCAGTTCTCCATCGAGACTGTCCAAGGTCAAGCGCAGATGCGAAACCGCATCGCGCACATGCAAGCGCAGAGGGACTCCGGCGAGTTCGCCATGAATCCACCGGATGCCGTCGTCATCGGTGGCCACACGAAAGCGCCACGGCCGCAGCGTGCCCAGGGCTGAGCCGAGCACGTCCATCAGCACGGGCAAACGCGACCGGTCGCATTCGGCCTGGATCGCGCGCAGGCGCGGACGCAGCAAGCGCACACAGGCGCTCATGCGACGCACCGCCGGCAGACGCGTCACAGCGCCGCCGAATCGCAATGGCGCGCGGCCGCCGCGCGCCACGCGTACGCATTCGGCCAACTCTTGTTGAGTCAGCCCGGCATCGCACAGCACCGCGCGGCCTTGCCGCAGAGCATTCAGAACCAGCGTCCCGGCGTCGACGCAGTCAGCGCCGATCCAGACCGCGTCGGTGGTCTCGGAACCGTGCACCGAATCGGTCGACAACGAAGGATCGGTGGGCTGCACCGCAACATCGGCGGAGTTGCAGTCATGCATCTTCCGCGCAACGACACGCAGTCGCATGCGCTGCGACGACAGAGCAGCGAACTGCGCCTCACCGAACCCGTCGCCGCATAACAACAGCGAACGCGTCGCGCTCACAGCGCACCTTCTTCGGTCAGCACTTCGGTCGGAATCGGGGCATCGAAACGATTGAGCACGTCCACCGCACCGCAGTCGCGCAAGGCCTGCAGGCTGCTCGCCGGATCCATCGTCATTGCCGCGTAGTAACGGCCGGGCGCGATGCTTTCGTTCAACGCGGCCTGCACCGCGACTGCGGCGAAGCCGCCGCTGAGCGCGGCGTTGCCGGGCGCGCGCAGCAACGCCGACACGCTGCTGTGTTCGCCATCGAGCTGGCACAGCAAGGTCGCTTGCGGCCGGCGACCGGCCAGATCCAATGCGCTGGCGTGTCGCAACAAGGCGATCGCATCTTCGCGCGGCAGCGCATGCGCGCGATCGAATGCGGCCAGCACGTGACGGCCTTCGATCGCGCTATGCCAATCGCCGTCGCGCAAATCCAGGGCGCGCGCCAGACGCTCGCCTTCGCGATTGAGATATGGCAGCACAGTGACCGGTCCGTTGAAGAACGGCAGCGTCGTGTCGCGCTGTCGCCGCGATGCACCGGCGCGACGGCCGTGATCGCGCCAAGCCGCGAGCGGTTCGCTGCTGCCGTCGGCGGCGCCGTGCAGATAATCGTCGGCGGCGACAGCGGTGAAACGGTCGTTGAGCCCGAGATAGCTGGTAAGGCGCAGCGGCCGCGTGAGATAGCTGGCCAACCAGCGCGGCAGCAGCGCGCTCAGTCCTGGTTGCATGCCGGCTGAGAGCAGGGCGCGGCGGCCCGAACGCTGGTAATCGGCGGGATCGAGCAGGGCGTGCAAGGCATCGTCGCCGGCCGCGTCGATATAGTCTGCGTTGGCTTCACGCGCTGTGCGTGCGACCCGATCGCCGATCCGGTGCGAAGGCCCGGCGCAGTTGAGCACGGCGCGACTGCCGGTGACGAAGGCGCGCAAGGACTCGGCGTCGAACAGATCCACTGCCATTGCCTCGATCGTGATCGTTCGCGCAGCGCGCCCGGAGTCGGTCGCGATGGCACGAAGCCGTTCGACGCTTTCCCGAGCCGCGTGCAGATCGCGGCCACCGATGCGCAGGCGCGCATCCATACCGGCCAATGCGCGCAACCGCAACCAGGCGCGCGAGGCCTCAAAGCCGACATCGCCATAGCCGCCAAGCACGGCCAGATCGCACTGGCTGCTCATGCGCTCGCCTCCGCGCCCAGGCGCCAGCCGCGCGCACGCCGGCGTTCATGCCAGAACGCGGCATAACGGCCGCCGCGGGCGAGCAACTCGGTGTGAGTCCCAGCCTCGGCAACCGCGCCGTTCTCCAATACCAGAATCTGATCGGCCGCCATCACCGTCGGCAGTTGATGCGCGATCACCAACAAGGTCGCATCGCGCTTGAGCCGGGCGATGGCGTTCTGCACGTAACGTTCGTTCTCCGGATCCAACGCAGCCGTGGCCTCATCGAGCAGCACGATCGGCGCGTTCTTGAGCAGGGCGCGCGCCACCGACACGCGTTGGCGTTCGCCGCCCGACAAGGCCGTGCCGCCTTCGCCGACCCGGGTCTGCCAGCCTTGCGGCAGACGCGCGACGATTTCGTCCACGCCGGCCAAGCGCGCCGCTTCCGCGACTTCATCGTCGCTGGCGTCGGGGCGACCCACGCGGATGTTCGCCTGCAAGGTATCGTCGAACAGATACACGTCCTGCATCACCGCCGACAATTGCGCCATCAATCCGGCGCTGGTCTGCGCGCGCACGTCGCTGCCGCCGACCCGCACCTGGCCCACGTCGACATCGAAGAAACGCATCAGCAGGCGGGTCAAGGTGGTCTTGCCCGAACCCGAAGCGCCGACGATCGCGGTCATGCTGCGCGGCGGTATCCGCAACGACAGTTCGCGCAGTACCGATTCGCCGCTGCGATAGGCGAAATCGACGCGGTCGAACTCGATCGCACCGGGTTCGCTCGGCGCTTGCGGGTGCGCGGGTTCCGGCAACGGCGCTTCGTCGAAGACCGACGCGATCCGGCGCAGATCGTTGTCGGCGATGCGCAACAGACCGCTGCGCGCAGCGGCTTCGGCCAAGGGGCCGACGAAGCGCGCGGCCAGGGCCAGCAAGGCCACCAGTTCGGCCGCCGCGATTCGGCCTTGCAGCGCCAGCATCACGCCCACCGCGACCAGCGCGGCGAACGCCAGCTGCACCGACAAGCCGCCGGCGAACAAGCGCGGAAACGTCTGCGCGAGCATCGATCCGCCGGCCTGCTTTTGCTCCTGGATCGCGGCTTCCAACGGCGCATAGCCTTCGCTGGTGCGGCCGAAGGCGCGCAAGGTCGGTTGATTGCGCGCGAACTCGACCACGCGGCTGCTGGCCAGAGCGCCGGCCGCGTCGACTCGTTCTTCGCTGCGGCCGATCCAATGCGTGGATCCGCGATGAGCGAGGTAGATCAATGGAGCGGACAACAATGCGGTCAGGCCCAATCGCCAGTCCAGCACCACCATCGCCACGGCGATGGTCGCCGGCGTCAGCACACCGCCGACCACTGGGCCGAGCAAATGCGCGAACACGTTCGTGACCATCATCGTGCCGCCGGTGGCGCTGCGCGAAAGACGTCCTACTTTTTCCGAACCGAACCAACCCAGCGGTAAGCGCGCCAGATGATCGCCGAGCCGTTCATGCAAGGTGGTCAGCACGGTCAACGCCAGGCCGAAGCTCAACATGGTCTGGCGATAGCGGGCGAAGCAGGTGAGTACGATCATGGCCGCCATGACCATGAGCCACTGCGCTGCCACGGCCATCTCACCGCTCAGCAATGCCCGCAGCACTGGAACCAGCAACACCACACTGAGCCCTTCCAAGATGCAGTAGGCGAGCAACCAGGCCAGGTAACCGTGCAGTGCGCGGTTGTGCTCGGGCCCGAGAATCTTTTTCAGCCGCGATAGCATCAGGCGATTCCTCCGGCTGTAGAGAGAGACGAACCAAGCGCTGCGCCGTCAACCGACGTCGACTCGATCGCGGCGTCGTCGCTGGCATCGCCGTTTGCGTAACGCCACATCCGCGCGTACACGCCGTTGGCGGCGAGTAGACTCGCTTGCGTGCCGCTTTCGACGATGCGGCCGCGGTCCATCACCACGATGCGGTCGGCGCCGGCGATGCTCGCCAGCCGGTGCGCGATCACCAGCACGGTGCGGCCGCGCGCCAGGGCCGACAGCGCGTCCTGGATATGCGCTTCCGCTTCGGGATCGGCATGAGCGGTGGCTTCGTCGAGAATCAGGATCGGCGCATCGGCCAGCAACGCGCGCGCGATCGACAAGCGTTGCGCTTCGCCGCCGGAGAACACCGCATCTTCGCCGATGACCGCGTCGAAACCGCGCGGCAGGGCCATGATTCGTTCGTGGATGCGCGCGGCGCGGGCCGCGGCGATCATCGCATCGACGCTGGCATCGGGACGGCCCAGGCGCAGATTGTCGGCGACGCTGCCGTGCAGCAGTTGCACGTCTTGCAGCACGAAACCGACATGCCTATACAGCTCGCGCGGCGCGATCTCGCGCACGTCGACGCCGCCGATGCGGACCGCGCCCGCGCTGACGTCGTAGAACCGCGGCACCAGTTTGGCCAAGGTCGACTTGCCCGCGCCCGATGCGCCGACCAGAGCGGTGATGGTGCCGGGCCGGCATTCCAGCGCGATTCGATCGAGCACCGGATGTGCCTGGTCGTAGCCGAAGCTCACTCCATCGAATTCGATCCGCGCGTCCTGCGGCGTGCGCGGTTGCGCCGGCTGCGGCAGCGGATCGGTCGCGAGCAGGCCGTCGATGCGCTGCGCGGCCGCCACGGCCAAGCGCTGCGCGGTCATGCTCTGATTGAGCGCAAGCAAGGTTTGCGGAATCGCCACTGCGATCAGCACCTCGGCGAACAGATCCAGCGGCGCGATCCAGCCGCGCCGGATCATCCAACTGCCTGCGCTCAGGCTCACCAGCAGGATCACCGGTACCGACAGTGCCATCGACGTGAACGCTTCCAATCGCATTAGCGGTCGCACCCAACCGGCATACCGTTCGCTGAACTCGTTGACCGCGCCGCGGTAAGCGCGATGCGCGCGGCCGGTTTGGCCGAAGGCCTTGACCACCGCGATGCCGTGTACGAATTCGACGATCGCCGCGCTGACCTTGGCGAAGCTGGCGTCAAGTTGAACCATTTGAACGGCGAAACCGCGCATCATCCAGGCGTAGGCGCCCATGTAGATCGGCAGAGTCGCCACCGCCAGCAGCGCCAGCCGCCAATCCAGCCAGATCAGATACGCGATACCGGCCAGCGGCAGCACGATCGCGCCGACCCATTCGACATCGTGATGCGCGGTCAGATGGTGCAGGGCGTGCAAATCGTCTTCGACTGCCTTGCGCACCTGGCCCGAGGTTTTGTCCGAATACCAGCCCAGCGGCACTGCGCCCAACTTCGCGACCATGGCTCGCCGTAATGACGCCTGCAACCGGTGATCAGCGATATGGGTCAACCACAACGCCAACCCGGTGCACAGCCAGCCGATGCAGAGACCGGCGACGATCGTCACCGCGACCGCGATGACATGAGCGGTGTCGATGCGCGGCACCAACAGCGCCCGCGCCAGTTCGGTCAAGCCCACGTACGGCACCAGCGCGGTCAGAGCGCCGATGCCGCCGAGCAACATGCCGGCCCGCGACAACGGAGCCACTGGCCGGCGCAAGCGCGCTAATGCGTCCGCCGAGGAAGCAGCCTTAGAGGAGACGGCTGAATCGCTTGCTTCGCTCACAGGCGCCTCCGCAGCGCATCGAGCAGATGCGCCGTGGTCACCGCCACATGCGGCGGTTCGACCACGCTGAAGTGATTGCCGGGCACGTCGATCAGACGGAACTCGCCGAGGCAGGTGTTTTCCCAGAACGGCGCGGCGAGATGGCCGACACCGCCGGTGATGCCGAAGGACTGCTGCTCCAGGCAACGCAGATAAGTCATATCGCCCAGATACGGCGGCGGATCGAAACGCGCCGCGCGCATGCTGTGGCGACAGACTCGGAACAAGGCCGGAACCAGTTCCGCGCTTACCGGCACGCCGGCCTGCGAAGCGGCGGCGTTGGCGTATTCGGCCAAGCGCTGTTCCTGCGTCAGCGTGTTGCGACGGCGCACCGCCGCGGCCAGCGCTTCCAGTCCGGCGTCGCCGTTCAAGGCCGCCATCGCTCCGGCCGGCACGCGGCGATCGTGCTCGCCCATCAACCGTTCGATGGCGCGATAGACGTCGATGTCGCTGATCTCTTCGCCGAATACCGCCTTGACCGGATCGAGGTTGAGGTTGGGAACGAAGATCGCTTCGAACGCCAGTTCCTCGTCGGTCTCGATGAACATCGGAATGCTGTCGACCAACGATAGATCGACCACGTCCAGGCCGCGTTCGAGCAGGCGCCGTGCGACTTCGGTGGCGAGCAGGCCGCCGAGGCAATAGCCGATCAACTGGAATCGCGTATAGCCCTCGTCGATCAGGCGTTGTGCGTAGTCGTCGGCGACGCGTTCGATCAATTGTCGCGGTTCGATCGCCAGGTAGTGTTCGGTGTCGGCCACGGCCACGCCGATCACCGGCCCCAATTGCTGCGCCGCCAGCGCTTTGCCCAGATGCTGGAAGTAATCCAGGGTGCCGAGCGCGGCATGGAACATCACCCTCACCGGTCCTTCATTTCCGCCGCCGAACGGCACCAGCAGCGAGTTGCTGCCCTCGCGTCGCTGCGGCGGGGCGGTGGCGGTCGTGGCGTCGGACGACGTGGTCGTCGATACCTCGGCCGACTCGCGCCGTAACAAACGCGCCAGCGCCGCTACGGTCGGTTCGTTGAGCATCTGTCGCAGCAAAGTGTCGTAGGCCTGATCGGCGGCTTCCGGCAATTCTTCGCGCATCCGTCCGGCGACCCGCGCCACGATCAGCGAATCGGCGCCACGATCGTAGAAGTTCTCTTCGCGGCCGATCCGCGCGATGCCCAGTGCCTGCGACCACAACTGCCCGAGGCGCTGTTCGAGTTCGTCGGCCTCGTTGCCGTCCGCGCCGTGATCGCCGTCGACCGCAGCGGAAATACGCCAGTTGCCCAGAGTCTTTCGATCGATCTTGCCGTTTGCGGTCAAGGGCAGGCGATCGAGGATCTGCAATTGCGCAGGCAGCATCTGCGCCGGCAGACGCCGGGCCAGGAACGCTTCCAACTCGGTCGCGTTCAGCGCCGCGCGTTCGCGTTTGAAGCGCGCCGCGAACACATGCATGGCGCTGGAGGCCAGCGCGTGTCCGTCATCGGGCAGGCTCCACGCCAGTTCGCCGCCGTGCGCGCGCACACGCTCGGCCCAGGCTTGATGCGACAGGAATGGACTGCGGCCGTGTTCGCGATCGCCGCCGCTCGGACTCATCATGAAGCCCTGAGTCAGCAGAATATGCGGGTGATCGGCGGTCGGCTCGGTGAACACCAGCCAGCCGTCCGGTGCCAGCAGTTCGACCGCGGCGCTAAGCGCTTGGTTGAGATCGGCGACGCTGTTGAGCATGCCCGCGCACAGCACTACGTCGGCGCCGTTCGGGCGCAGTCCCTGGGCGCGGTAATCGCGATTGAGGTCGAGCAGGCCGAAGCGCATCCACGGGTACGCAGAGAAACGCTGACGTGCTTCGGGCAGGAAGAACGCGGTCATGTCGGTGAACAGATAGTCCACGTCCAAACCGTCGAGCAGCGGTGCGACCGCGGTCGTGGTGGCGCCGGTGCCGGCGCCGAGTTCGAGCACACGCAGCGGCGCGCCGTCTTCGCGCGAGCTGGCCAGCCGCTGGATCAGCGCGGCCGCGGCGTGATTGTTGAAACGCGCGATCGGATCGTCGCGATACAGCGCCAGCGCGGTGTCGAGCTTGCCCTGCGGGAACAGCAGTTCGAACGGGTTCTGCCGGTCTTCCAGCAACTCGTCGAGACGCTGCACGTGTTCGCGGTGATAGCGGATGAACTCGTCTCCGCACAATCCTTCGGCTACGCGGACTTCGACCGCTGCCCAGGCCGCGTCGACGGCGGCAGTGTCGATACTGCGCAAACGACGGTACTCGCCGTGCTCGTCGCGAGCGAGCCATCCGGCCGCATGCAGCAGATCCAGCCAACCGCGGACCAACCAGCGATGACGTTCGTGCACGCGGGCATCGAGCAGGATCTTCTCGGCGCCGTAATGCACCTGCTCCGAACTCAACGCACCGCGTTGGATCAACGCATGCAGCATCGAGGCCAGCGACGCCGCGTGCAGGTCGCGCACATGCGCGGCCACTGCATCGGGCTGAAAATTGCCAGCCTGGCGATCGGCATACCGACGCGCACTGTCGAGCAGGCGGGCGTGATGTTCATGGGTTTCAGCCTCGCCCGGCGCTTCGCGACGCGCGGTTTCGACGAAGCCGATCAGGGCGCGATCGCCCGCATCGCGCCCGGACACCACCACCGCGGCCGCGGCGACCGCCGGATGCGCGAGCAAGGCCGCTTCGATTTCGCCTAACTCAATGCGATGGCCGCGAATCTTGACCTGGCCATCCTCGCGGCCGAGAAATTCGATCTCGCCGCCGGGCAAATAGCGGCCGAGGTCGCCAGTGCGATACAAGCGCTGACCGTCGCGGGGATGAGCGAAGAAGCGCTCCGCGCTGAGCGCCGGGTCGCCGAGATAGCCCTGGGCCAGACCGGCGCCGGTGATGTAGAGGTCGCCGGCCGCCCATACGGGTGCGTCGCGCAATGCGCCATCGAGAACGCGGAAACCTTGATTGGCCAGCGGCAATCCGTAAGGAATGCTCGACCACGACGGATCGACGCGCTCGATGCGGTGATAGTTCGACCAGATCGCCGCTTCTGTAGCGCCGCCGAGTGCGATCAGCGACAACTGCGGCAGATGATGGCCGATCTGCGCCGGCAACGTTACCGCGATCCAATCGCCAGACAACAGCGCCAGTCGCAAACTCGGCAGGGCGATCGGCGCGGTGTCGAGATAGTGCGCGAGCATCTGCAACTGCGCCGGCACTGAGTTCCACAGACTGATGTCGTGTTCGGCGATCATCGCGGCCCAATGCGAGGGATCGGCGCCGCGCGCCGGATCGGGCAGAACCAGACTCGCGCCGCAGCCGAGCAGGCCGAAGATGTCGTACACCGACAGATCGAAACCGAGCTGGGCCAAGCCGAGACCGCGATCGCCGGCACCGATGCCGAAGCGCTGGTTGACGTCGGCGATGGTGTTGAGTGCGGCGCGGTGGCTGATCATCACGCCCTTGGGTTCGCCGCTGGAACCGGAGGTGTAGATCACATAGGCGAGTGCGTCCGCATCGCCCTGCGGCGGTGTCGGCAGTGTTTCCGCCGCGCTGATCTCGTCGAGCGCCAGCGCTTGCAGCGATTCGGGCCACTGCGCGCCGTCTATCAGCTCGCGTCGGCTCAGCAGATGACGCACCTCGGCATTGCCCAGGATCTTGTCGCGGCGCAGTGCCGGTTGGTGCGGGTCCAGCGGCAAATACGCGGCGCCAGCCAACAGTGCGCCGAGTACCGCCACGACTTGCTCCGCGCTTTTATCGAGCACGATCGCGACCCGGTCGCCGGCAGCGCAGTCGCGCTCTCGCAGCGCCTGCGCGACACCTGCCGCGCGCAACGCTAGTTCGCGATAGGTGATAGCACCGTCGCGATCGATCACCGCCAAGGCATCGGGCGTACGCGCGGCCTGGGCGAACACCTGCGCGTGCAGCAGCCCGTCGGGCAGCAACGCGGCGGTGGCGTTAGCTAGTTCGCGTTCGCGCTGCTGCCAGGCCGGTAAAGCGATCGGATCGCTCGCGGCCCAGGCCATATCGCCATCGGCGAGCTGGCCCAGCAATGCACCGAAAGCTTCGAACATGTCTTCGATCAGACCCTCGGGGAACACGCCTTGGCGCACGTCCAAGCTCACCGTCAGACCCTCCGCGTCGTCCATTGCCTGACAGTCCAAGGTCACTTGCGGCGTCTGCGTCACACCGACGCCGGCGCGGCGACCGCTGAGCGGCGCCTGCCGCGCGCCCACGCCGCGCAGGCCGATCGCGCTGGTGAACACTACCGGCATCAACGCCGCCTCGCGGCCGCGGCGGCGCGCCAATTCGCGCACCACTTCCACCCCGGAGAACAGCCGATGATCGAGATCGGCGAACAACTGCCGGCCCAGATGTTCGGCCTGTGCGGCAAAGCCGCCGTGCGCGAGCGGTTCGACCGCGAGCAGGCCGACCGAAGTGAAGTCGCCGATGAGGCGATCCACTTGCGGGTGTAGCGGCAGGCGATTGAGCAAGGTGAGATTGAGGCTGAAGCGGGCGCTGCGGCTCCAGCGTTGCAGCACTTGCGCGTATGCGGTGAGCACCGCCACCGACGGCGTCAGCCCGTGCGCGGCGGCGCGGTCGCGCAAGCGACTCCACTGCGTTTCCGGCAGGCGCAAGGCATGACGGCGGAAACGTACCAGCGTCGCCGCGCTGGCGATCGGCGCGGCCGGCAACTCGGGCGCCAACGGCAAATCGTCGACGCGTTCGAGCCAGTATCGGCGATCGCGCTGATAACGCGCGCCATCGCGCAGACCGCGTTCGGCCAACAGATAGTCGCGGAAGCCGATCTGCAAGACCGGCAGTTCTTCGGCGCGTCCAGCCAACACTGCATCGAGTTCGTCGAACAAAACGCCGGCGCTGGCCCAGTCGGCGATCAAGGCATCCATCGAGAAATGCACGATATCGCCCGCGTCGGTGCGGGTATGGCGCAACTCGAACAGTGGCCAAACGGTGGTGTCGTAGAGACGGTGATCCATTTGCGCGCGGGTCTCGGCGAGCGCTTGTTCCAGTGCAACCGGATTGGTTGAACGCAGATCCGCGCTGATCACCTTGAAGGTCGGCACCTGTTCCAACACGCGCTGGTAGCCGTCGCGTTCGACTACCGCGCGCAGCATGTCGTGGCGCTGGATCAGCGTATTCCACGCCGCCTGCAGCGCCTGAGCGTCGAGCTGAGGATAGGTCAGTTCCAGATAGCCGTGGCAGGCCACGCCGCCGTAGCCGAAGGAATCCTGGCGGCCCAGCAGATACGCCGTCTGCACGTCGGTGAGCGGGAACGGCGCGTGGCGCTGCGCCGGGTCGGCGCTGACTTCGACGATGCGTTCGCGGCTGAGCAGATCGACGATCTGTGCTTTGTGCTCGCGCAGCAGGTTCTTATGGTCGTCGGTGAGCAGGTCCTTGGGCGCGCGGAAACGCAATTGGCCAGCGTCGGCCCATAACTCGACGCCGAGGGCGTTGAGCTCGCTGATGATCTTGGCGGCAGGCATGGGTTGCACGATCCTGTGTTGTTGAGCAGTGGGGGCACAAGCGCGCGGCGGCGAGCTTAGAAAATGACGGCCTCAGGAAACGACAGCGGGCGGTTTCACAGCACGCCTTCTTCCAGCGATTGAACGGCTTCGTGTGCCTGCCGTAGCGCGGCGGCGACCTCGCGCAGCCGTGGCGCGGCGAACAGACGCCGCAAGGGAAGATCCACGCCGTGGCGTTGCCGCACGTGTTCGATATAGCGAGTGGCACGCAGGCTGTCGCCGCCGAGGGCGAAGAAACCGGCCTCGCGATCGTCGACGTGGATATCGAGCAACGCCGACCAATCGCTGGCGACCGCGCGCTCCCATTCGTCCTGCGGCGGTTGCGCCGATCCGCGTTCGTCGCGCCAATCGTGTTCGAGCGCGAGGGTTATCGCGGCGCGGTCGACCTTGCCGTTACCGCTCAGCGGCAACTGTGCCAGCATGTGCACGCGTTCGGGCCACATGTGCGCGGGCAGGGTCGCGGCGAGGCGCGCTTGCAAGGCGTCGGCGTCGAAGTCGTTCGCGGCGACCACCGCCGCGGCCAGACGGCGCGCGCCGGCTGCGACCACCACCAGCGCGACCGCCTGGGTCACGCCGGCTTCGGCCGACAGCGCGCTTTCGATTTCGCCCAGCTCGATGCGATGGCCGCGAATCTTGACCTGGTGATCGCGACGGCCGAGGAATTCGAGCGTGCCGTCGGGCCAATATCGGCCCAGATCGCCGGTGCGGTACCAGCGCTCGCCGGCGTGTTCGACGAACTGGCGCGCGCTCTGTTCTGGCGCTCCGTAGTAGCCGCGCGCCACGCCAGCGCCGCCGATCCATAGCTCGCCCGCGACCCAGTCCGGGCAGTCGCGGCCGAACGCGTCCACCACCCGGAAGCGTTGTCGCGACAACGGGCGTCCGTAGGGAATCGAACGCCACGCCGGATCGATCGCAAGCACTTCGTGGAAGTTCGACCAGATCGATGCTTCGGTGGCGCCGCCGAGCGCAATGCAGCGGCAGTGCGGGAGTTGTTCGGCAAGCCGGCCCGGAAGATCCAGGCCAATCCAGTCGCCCGACAACAACGCCAGGCGCAGCGCGCCAGGCGGCTGTTGCTTAGAGCCGACGGTGAGCAGCATGTCGAGCAGGGCCGGCACGCTGTTCCACACCGTCGCCCGATGCGCGCAAGCCAGTTCGTGCCAACGCCGCGCATCGCGCCGCGCGTCTTCTTCGATCAGCACCATCGATGCGCCAGCCGAGAGCGCACCGAACAGGTCGTACACCGACAGATCGAAATCCAGGGCCGATATCGCCATGATCCGATCGTCGACGACGACATCGAAACGCCGGTTGATGTCGGCGATGGTGTTCCAGGCCGCGGCGTGGGTGATCTCCACGCCCTTGGGTTCGCCGGTCGAGCCGGAGGTGAAAATCAGATACGCGGTGTCCTGCGGCGAAGCCGGCAACGACGCCGGCAAGGGCGGGTGTTGCTGGGTCTGTTGGAAGGTATGCACGCGACGCCCAGCATCATCGTCTGCGTCGGGTTCGGCGATGACGCGAAGCACGCGGGCTTGACTGAGAATGCGTTCGCGCCGCGCCGGCGGTTGATCCACCCCGAGCGGCAGATACGCCGCGCCCGCGGCGAGCACACCGAGCACCGCGGCGATCTGCTCCGGGCCTTTGCGCAGACTGACCGCGACGATGTCGCCGGCTTGCGCGCCGTCGGCGCGCAAGGCCGCGGCCACCCGCAGTGCGCGCTCGGCCAGATCGCCATAGCTCATGGACGCATCCGCGCCCCAGCGCAGCGCGACGCGTTGTGGTGATTCGCTGGCGATACGGAAGAACGATTCGCGCAAGGTCGCATCGACATGCGCGGAAACATCGGCATCGGTCTGATGATGGATCGACGCGCGCAATGCCAATTGTTGTTCCGGTTGCAGCACCGGTGCGGGCAGCGACCAATCGGCCACGGCCAACCAGTCGAGCAAGCGCAGGTACGCGGCGAACATGGTTTCGATCAGGCTATCGGGGAACAGACCTTCCACCACATCCCAGTTGAGTGCGATACCGCCATCGGCCTCGACCACTTGATGATCGAGCCAGACCTGCGGCGTCTGCGTGAGCCCCCACACCTGACGGCTAAACGGTCCGTGCTCGGCCGCACGCGTGCCGCCAGGAACGCCCAAGGCGCTCGTGAACACTACCGGCATGCCGACCTCGTTTTGGCCGTGCAAGCGGCCGAGATCGCGGATCAGGTCGATGCTGGACAATGCGCGATGATCCAGCGCGCGACCGAGTTCGCTCTGAACCCGCCGTGCGCGCAGCATCCAACTGTCGCCGGCCTCAGGGCGGTAGCCGACCAAGGTCAGCGAGGTGAAATCGCCCATGACCCGATGGATTTCGGGATGCACGTCCTTGCGATCGAACAAGGTCAGATTGAGCGAGAGTTCCGGTTGCGCGCTCCATTGACTCAGCACTTCCGCGAACGCGCCGAGAAGAACCCCGGATGCGGTCAGGCCGTGCGCAGCGGCGCGTTCGAGAATGGCTTGCCAACGCGGCGCGTCGACCGCGCCGTCGTGTCGCAGGAAACGCGGCGGACGAATCTGCGCCGGGTCTTGCGCGAGCGGCAATTGCGGCGCCGGCGGCAATTGCGGCAGCACTTCGTCCCAGTAGCTACGCGCCGCCGTGGTCTCCGCGGCATCGGGCGCGCAACTGTGCAGGTAATCGCGGAAGCTCAAGGCCGGTGCCGGCGTATCTTCGTCGGGCGCGTCGTAAAGCTCAGCCAGCTCGGTGTAGAAGCGCAGAATGCTCAGCGCGTCCAGGATCAGATTGTCCAGGCCCACCGCGAGCCGGGTACGCCGGCCCGAACGCACCGCGCGCACGCAGAACAAGGGCCACTGGGTTGGATCGAATACGCGGTGCGCGCATTGCGCGCGCAGCTGAGCTTCGGCCACGAGCGGATCGGCGCCGCCGTCGATGCATTCGATGGCGTACTGAGGCACCTGTTCGAGCACGCGTTGCCGGCCTTGCGCATCGAATACGGCGCGCAGCATGTCGTGGCGCGTAATCAGACGATTGAGCGCATTTTGCAGGCGCGGAAGATCCAGATCGTCCGCATCGTACTCGCGGTAGAAATGGCAGCCGACGCCGCCCAGGACGAAGCCCTCGTCGCGACCCAGCCAATAAGCTCGTTGCACTTCGGTTGGCTCGAACGGCGCGTAGCGATTAGCCAGGTCGGCGATAACGGTCGGCGCGGTTTCGCGGGTCTCGCCCAGGCGCAGGGTCGCGGAGAACTCGGCCAACACGGGGTGCGCGAACAATTCGCCCAAACTCACTCCGGTCAAGCCATCGGCCTTCAGCGCTCGCACCAGGCGCGTCGCCGACAGCGAGTCGCCGCCCAAGGCGAAGAAGCTGTGTTCGCGACCGACTTCGGCCACGCCCAACAACGACGACCAGGCCTGGGCGACACGTTGTTCGATCTCGCCTTGCGGCGCGCTGATCGAGACGCAGGTATCGGGCGTCAATGCATCCACGGCTTTGCGCAGGGCAGGGCGGTCGATCTTGCCGTTGGCGGTCAGCGGCAAGGCCGGACGCAGCCACAAACGCTCCGGCAACATCGCCGGCGGCAGACGTTCGGCCAGGAATTCGCGCAGCGGCGCCCATTGCGGCGGCGGCTGGCGCAGGTCGATCGATTCGTCGAACGCGCCTTCGCGGGCTACGACGACAGCGGTCAAACCGCGTTCGCCGACTACCGCTACCGCCTGCGCGATCTGCGGACTCGCGCCGAGCGCGGCTTCGATCTCGCCCAGTTCGATACGATGACCGCGCAGCTTGACCTGGAAGTCGGCGCGCCCGAGGAACTCGACATCGCCATCGGCCCAATAACGGGCGCGATCGCCGGTGCGGTACCAGCGCACGCCGTCGCGGTGGAGGAATTTCTGCGCGCTGCGTTGCGGATCGCCGCGATAGCCGCGGGCGACGCCGTCGCCGCCGATCCACAATTCGCCTTCGACGTAGTCCGGGCAATCGCGGCCGAGCGCATCGACCACGCGCAAACGCACATTACCCAGCGGCTTGGCGTATGGCACGGATTTCCAGTGCGCGGGCAATTGCTCGACTTCGCAGAAGGTCGAGTGGATCGCGGTTTCGGTGGTGCCGCCGAGCGCGATGAAGCGGCACGACGGCGCCCAACGTTTGAGTCGGGGCGGCAAATCCAGGGTGACCCAGTCGCCGCCGAGCAGCACCGCGCGCAGACTCGATGCGGGCGCGCAGTCGACCGCCGCGCTCAGGGTCATGTCCAACAGCGCCGGTACGCAATTGAGAATGGTCGCTTGATGTCGTTGCGCCAAGGCGACCCAGGCGGCGGCATCGCGGCGTTCGTGTTCGCGGATGCAAATCACCGCGCCGCCGACCGACAAAGGCGCGAACAGGTCGTAAACCGACAGATCGAATTCCAGCGCCGACAGTGCCAGCGTCCGATCGATCACGTTCAAGCCAAGGCGGCGGTTGAGATCGTCGATGGTGTTCATCGCCGCGCCGTGTTCGATCTCCACGCCCTTGGGTTCGCCAGTCGAACCCGAGGTGTAGAGAACGTAGGCGAGATCGGTATCCACGCCGGGCAGCGGAGCGGACAAGGCCGTGTTGGCATCGGGCGAAGGCAGGGCATCGATGATGCAAGCCACCTTGGCCGCGTCGCAGATGCGCTGTCTGCGCAACGGCGGTTGGTCGATGCCGATCGGCAGATACACCGCTCCGGCTGCAAGTACGCCGAGCGCGGCGATCGCCTGTTCCGGTCCCTTGGCCAGATTGATCGCGACCGTATCTCCGGCCACGATCCCGCGGCCGTGCAACCAGCCGGCGAGAGCGAGCGCGCGTTCGCGCAACTCGCCGTAGCGCATCGTGCCGTCCTCGCCCCACAACAGGGCGACGCGATCGGGATCGCGCTGCGCGTATTCGAAGAAACCGTCGTGCAGGCGTCGCCGCGAACGCGGCGCGTCGCTGTCGTTGGCGGCCTCGCGCACCGCGGTTTGCGCGGCCGGCAACAGCGCTTGCGGAGGTGCGAGCCAGGCGTTTTCATCGTCGGTCAGGCGATCGAGCAGATTGCCGTAGGCTTCGAACATCGCATCGAGCACGCCCGGCGCGAACGCATCCTCGCGTGCGTCGATATTGATCAGCAGGCCGTCGTCCAGCTCGGTGACTTGCGCGTCCAGCCACACTTGCGGACCTTGCGAGATGATCCACGCGGCTTGACCGAACTCGCGCTTGACCTGCGGCGGGAACAACTCGCCCAGGCCGAGCGCGCTGGTATAGACGACCGGCGCCAGCACCTGTTCGCCGCGTGAACGCGACAGTTCACGCAGCACCTCCACGCCCGAGCAGCCGATATGCCGCACATCGGCATGGAAGCGTTCCTGCAGGGCGATGGCGCGTTCGGCGAAGCTGCCGGGCAGAGCGCCGTCCCAACTGAGCAACAGTGAAGAAGTGAAGTCGCCGACCAGCGAGCCGACATCGCTGTGCAGCGGTTCGCGATCGAATACCGGCAGATTCAGCAAGAAACGCGGTTCTGCGCTCCACGCGCCCAGCGTTTCGGCGAATACTGCGGCCAGCGCCATCGCCGGAGTGAGGCCGTGACGACGCGCGCGCGCTTCGAACGCGCGCATGCGCTGCGGCGCGAGCCAGCGATGGCGGCGCAGCACCCGCGTTGCGCCGAGCACCGCATCGTGCGCGGCCGCCGGAAGTTGCGGCGCGGCCGGAAGTTGCGCGAGGCGCCCGCGCCAGTATTCGCGGTCGGCGGTCAGTGCGGCGGCGCGTTCGGGCGAGCGCAATGCGGTTTCGCGATCGGCCAGATAGCGTGCGTAGCTGTAGTCGACCGGTGCCGGCTCCGCGTCGGGCTGCGCGTACAAACGAGCCAGATCGCCCAGCAGCACGCGCAGGCTCAGCGCATCGGCGGCGATCATGTCCAGATTCACGTGCAGGCGCGTGCCGCCTGCACGCAACGCATCGGGCAACAGCGACAACTGGATGTCGAAGACTTCTCCGAGGCCGACGTCCAGATGCCGGTGCGATAGCGAGGCGCGGGTTTGTTCCAGCGCGAGCTCGGCGGCATCGGTCGGCAAGTCGCGCAGGTCGTGCACGCGCAGTCCGGGCCATGCGCTGCGTGCCAGCACTTGCTGACGACCGTCTTCGAGCACACGCACACGCAGCATGGGGTGGCGTTCGATCAGGCGAACGATGGCGCGTTCGATGCGTGCCGGCTCGATGCCGGCGCCGTCGAATTCGTTGTAGAAGTGCGCCGCGACGCCGCCCAATTGTTGATCTTGGGCCCGTCCGACCCAGTAGGCGTGCTGCATCAACGCCAGGTCGAACGGAGCGTATTCGTCGAAATCAATCGCTGCCGGAGCGGCCGGTGGGGCAGGGCCCGCGGCTGGCTTCGAGGCGGGATTCGTACTCGGACGAGCAATCAGCGCCTGCCACGCGGCGAGGCTGGGCTGCGCGGCAAGCTCGGCGAAGCTGACCGGGATGCCCTGGCGCCGCCATCGGCCGGCCAGCCGCATCATCGTGATGGAGTCCATGCCCAGTTCAATGAGATTGCGGTCGTTCGCAATATCGCAGGCGGACAGATCTAGCAGTTCCGCGAGCTGATCGCGCAACTGGGGGGTGTGTTGTTCGTCCATGTGTAGCCCGTGGCGTGGGATGGATCGCGTTGACAAAACGAGCAACTTGTCGCAGTTTTGTTATGTTATAACATTATGCACAATTGTCGTGACCTCACAATGCCATGGGAGTTTTTCTTTTGCAAATGATAATCATTAGTATTTAATTAGATCGCCACGCCGGGCACACTGTCGCCACGATTGACCGCACGAGTCGGTCACATCGCGCGAGGCAGGGGAGCAATACGCCGCAAGGATTCGCCGGCAATCGCGAACGCTTTCACAGCCAGCACGGCCCGCCCCGATCGCGATCGTCGCGACGGAAAAGCGGGTACTGCGAGCGCAATCAACATCCTCAAGTCGCCGGATTGAGCAAAAACGCTCAGCGCCGACGACGGGAATTCCATCCATCGCCGGCAACGAACGCGCTGCGCTGCGTCAGCGTGTCCTGTTACGCCGGCCTCTCTGCGAACGCCACGGAACGCGCATGACCCACGAGAACGGCCTGCTGATCGAAGACCTCACCAAGACTTACCGCAACGGCGTGCGCGCCTTGAACGGCGTGAATCTGCACGTGCCGCCGGGCATGTACGGATTGCTCGGCCCGAACGGAGCGGGCAAGAGCAGCCTGATGCGAACGCTGGCGACGTTGCAGTCGCCCGATGGCGGCAAGATCCGTCTGGACGGAGTCGATGTCCTCGCCGATCCCGACTATCAGCGCCGCCGGCTCGGCTATCTGCCGCAGCAGATCGGCGCTTATCCCGGCATGTCGGCGCGCAGCTTGCTCGATCGTTTCGCTTGGCTCAAAGGCCGCACCGACGCGCGGCAACGCGGCGAGGAAGTCGGCACGCTGCTGGAGAAGGTCAACCTGACCCAGGTCGCCGATCGAGCGGTGGCGACGTATTCCGGCGGCATGTTGCGTCGTTTCGGCATCGCTCTGGCCTTGGTCGGCGCGCCGCGCCTGTTGATCGTCGACGAGCCCACCGCGGGGCTGGATCCGGCCGAACGCAATCGTTTCCATCGCGTGCTCGCCGACGTCGCCGCCGAATCGATCGTGTTGCTATCGACCCACATCGTCGAAGACGTGGAGAATCTCTGCCACCGTTTGGCGATCCTTGCCGGAGGCAAGATTCTCGTCGAAGGCACGCCGACCGAACTCACTCAACCCTATCAAGGGCGCTTGTGGGAGTGCGTGATTCCGCGCGGCGAACGTTTGCCCGAGCACTTGCACGTCGCCGCCAGTCCCGAGGGTTCGCGGGTGATCGTGCATGCGCCGATCGCTCCCGGGGCGGGTTTCGCGCCGCATGCGCCGCGTCTGGAAGACGTCTACTACGTGGCGTTGGCCCAGGCGGGTCTGGCGGAGGCGGCATGAACGCACTCGCTTTGCTGGCGCACGAGGCGCGCGCGGAACTGCGCGCGGGTTTGCGCAGCGGCATCGTCGGGTTGGTGTTCCTCGGCTTGGCCGGCTATCTGCTGATGTCGCTGACCAACGCCGACTACGTGCAGAAGATGGGCGCGGCGGACATTCCGCGCAACGCCCCGAGCCTGGTCTACCTGATGTCGACCGGTTGCATGTTCTTCCTGTTCTTCGCCTGGGCCTGGGTGTTCGCTCAACCGCTGCTGCGCGATCGCCAGGTCAGTCTGCACGAGATCGTGCTGTCGATGCCGAATTCGCTGCCTGCGCTGTTGTGGGGGCGTTTCATCGGCGCGTCCCTGGTCGGGGCGTTACTGGCCGGCGCCTTGATCGTCGGTTTTATCGCCACGCCTCTGTTGGGATGGCTCGGGATGGTGCCGGCGGGTTCGATCACCGCGCCGCCGTGGCGGGCGTTGCTGTTCGCCTGGATCTGGCTGCTGATTCCGGCCGGCACCGGCATCGGCGCCTTGTACTACCTCGCGACGCTGCGCACTCGCAGCGTCGCGGGCGCATTCGGTTTGTCGGCGCTGTTGATGCTGTTGTGGATGTTCGCCGTGGTGGTGCTCAAGGGCGGCCACATCAACCCGATCCTGGCGGCGGCGTTGGATCCATCGTTGTTCACCTACGCGCAGACTCAGATCGAAACCTGGACGCCGCTGCAGAAGACCAGCGCGCTGTTGCCGCTGACGCCGGAATTCCTGCTCAACCGTGCGCTGTGGGGTGGACTGCCGTTGCTGGTGTTGTATTGGGCCTTGCGCAATATTCAGCGTGAGTCGCTCGTGCTGGAGCGACCGGCGCGCGGTCGCGCCGGAAAATCCGCGCGCGTGAACGCGCAGGTCGCGCCCAAATCCGAGCGTCTGCTTGGCGTGATCGACACACCGCGCTGGTGGTCCGCGTTGCGCTTGGAAACGCAATGGCAACTAGGGCAGATCGCACGCAGCCGCGGCTGGTGGATCGGCGTTGCGGTGCTGCTGGCGATGGGCGTGCTCAGCGCGTTCGTGCATGGGGTCTGGCATGCCGAAGGCCCGATGGTGCCGCGTCCGGACATGCTGCTGCCCTTGCTCAGAAGCGCGGTGTTCCTGGTCATCGCTTTCATCGTCGCCGCACTGGTCGGCTGGGTTTCGCGCCGCGATCAGGTCGAGGGCTTCGACGGCATGTTCGACGCGACGCCGGCGCCGGTGTGGCTGCGTCCGTTCGCGCGTGCGCTTACAGCGATCGCGACGGCATTCGCTTTAGCGTTGCTGCCCGGCATTTCAAGCTTGATCGTGACTGCATTGGCGGCGCCGGCGGCGCTCAGTCTGGGCGATCCCTTGCTGTACCAGACCCTGGTGATGGCGCCGCCGTTGATCGAACTGGCTTTGCTGGTTTTCCTGGTTCACGCCCTATGCCGACGCGCCGGCGTCGCCTACACCGCGTCGATGCTGCTGACGTTCTTTTTCGTGCTCAATCATGAACTCGGTTTGGTCGACTATCCGCTGTACGAATTCGGCATTCCGGCGCATATGAATCTGTCCACCTTGAGCGGCTGGACGCCGTGGTGGCCGTACGTGTCGTCGCTGGACGCGTACAAGCTCGCCGGGGGCGGCGTGCTGATCGCAGCGGCGGCACTGGTACTGCCGCGCGGCGTCGACAGTCGCCTGCATCGTGGCATGGCGCAAGCGCGCGCGCGCCTGCGCGGTCCGATCGGCGCGTTGGCGTGTCTTGCGATCGCGGCGATGCTGGGGTTCGGCGCATTGCTGCATGGGCAGTTGGTGGAGCGCGGCGGTTATCACCCCTTGGCCGAAACCCAACGCGAAAACGCCGCGTGGGAGCAGTCGTGGCTGGCCAGCGCCGGTGCTTACTCGGTCGCTGGCGGCGCCTTACGTCTGCAGGCGGATCCGCACACCGCCAGCCTGCACGGTGAATGGACTTTGCGCGGAGTGCGCGCCGTCGGCGGCGTCCTGCATGCGGAGTTGCCGAGTGGCTTCGTTCTGGAGCGGGCGCTGGTCGGCGGCCGCATGGTGAAAGCCGATACCCGCTACGACCATTTGGCGTTGTCGCTGGGTGACTGTGCCGTTTCCAGCGAAGGTTGTACGGTGGATTTACGTTGGACGGTGAAGCCTCCGATCTGGCAATCGGAAGGCGAAACGCCTTGGCTCAGTCGTGCCGGTGTGTGGTTGCGTGCGCAGGATGCGGCACCGCGATTGGGGTTGGATCCGCAACGCGTATTGCGTGCGCCCGCCGACCGCACGCGCCACGGCTTGAAGGCTTCGTTTGCGTTGCCGGCGTCGTCGGTCGCGGTCGCCGCCGACGCGATTGCGCCGCGCGGAGAATGGAGCTGGTCGCTGCGCATCGCCGGCGAAAAAACGGACCGCGCGCAAGGTCGATCGAACGGCCCGCTGGCGTTCGCGGAGCAATGGTCGGCGAACTCTTCGACTACTCGTGTCGGAGACCTGCGCATCGTCCACGACCGCAGCCGTGACGACGCCGCGCATGCGATCGGCGCGGATGTTCAGGCGATGCAGACCTGTGTACGGCGGCGTCTGGGGCGGGTAGGGGAGGTCGATGAAGTGGCGCAATGGCCGCGCGGATTGGCTGAGCCGCGTCTGCTCGATCGCATCTTGGTGCTGCCGGAGGAGCCGAGTTGGGATGTGGCCGACACCGGCGTCGGACGCTCGATGCGCCGCGCACGCATCGCCACCGCATTGGCGCGTCAACAACTGGTGTCCGCATCCGATCTGCGCGAAGGCGAGGGCGCGGTGTGGTTGCAGGAAGGTGTCGCTGGTGCGCTGGGACTGCTCTGCGTCGGCGACGAGGACGGGCTGGCCGCGCTCGATCAGGTCTTGATCCGTGAATCCGACACCACCGCGCGGACGCTCGCCGCCAGTGAGGTTCCCGTCGGCCCGGTGGCGCAAGCGCCAGCTTCGGGATGGGCGATGCACTACGCACCGCTGGCGACATTGGAATGGGCAGCGCAGCAACGGCCGCAGGATTTCGAGGCGCTGACCCGCGCACTCGCCGCCTCGACGCAATTGCCTGCCGCGCTGAACCAACTGGCCGGGGAAGAACGCGCGGCCGGGCTGCTCGGCGTACCGCTGGCCTCGCAGTTGTCCCGCAAGGCCGATGCCACCGGCATCCGCATCGAAGGCAGCCGATGGCAATGGCGCGACGGTGGTTGGTTGCCGATGGAGGGCACGCAATCGCGTTACCGACTTCTCGTCCGCCGCGCTGGCGTGGCCGTTGTCCAAGCCGAACCGGCCGCGTATCCGCGCTATCCGCTCGACAGCGAGGGTTTGCTGCTCGACACCTGGCCTTCCTACCAACGGGCACCGCAACAAGCCCTGTTGCAACCCGTAGCCGCGGCCGTGCATTGATCCGGCCCATGACGCGCCGCGACCCGCCATCAAGCGCGGTTCGTGGCGCGATCGCCTCCCACCTTCGATCTCCTACTTTTCTTCTTCAAGGATTCAACATGTCGTACCCGATAGATGCCGCCCGTCTGCTCGTCGCAGGGAGCCGCGCCGATGCGCTGGCCCTCGCTGTCGCTATGGCCTTGCTGCCGTGCGCGGCGATCGCGGCGCCGGACGCCGACACCGATGCAGCGGCCGACGCCACCGACCTGGCGACCGTAACGGTCACCGCGCGTTTGGGCCAGGAAAGTCCCAAGGACATTCCATTCGGGCTCAGCGTGACGCGCGGTGCCGACGTCGAAGCCGGCCGCCTGCTCGATGTTCAGGACGTGCTGCGCAACTCGCCGGGCGTGGAGATCAATACCTACGGCAGCGCCAACGATGCCAACGTGCGCGTGCGCGGTGTGGGTTCGCTCAATCAGGTCAGCATGGACGACGGCTCGGTGGTGATGAGCATCGATGGCGTGGCGATGTCGGCGCGACATGCTTCGCTGGCGACGTTCGACGTGGATCGGATCGAAGTGTTGAAGGGACCGCAAGGCACCTTGTTCGGTCGCAACAGCGAGGCTGGCGCGATCAACGTCACCACGCGCCGTCCGACCCGCGAACGCGAAGGCTATGTACGCCTGGAAGCGGGTGAGGAAGGCCAGCACCTGGAAGAAGCCGCGGTCGGCGGCGCGCTGTCGGAACAATGGTCCGGCCGCATCGCGGTGCGCAACGCCGGTTCGGAGAGTTGGATCGACAACGCCAACGACGGCAAGCCGATGATCGAACCGACCGAACAAGCGGTGCGCGGCAGTTTGCTATGGAGCTCGGGCGCGACCAGCGCGCTGTTCATCGCCGAGATGCAGGAGATGAAGCACAAGGCTTGGTTGGAGCTGTTGCGTCCGTTCGGCGATGCGCCGAGCCTGGATTTCGCTCCGGGCGTGTTCGACGGAAATCGCAAGAAAGTTCAGCGCTACTCGGTGGAGATCAATCACGATCTCGACAACAGCCGCATCACCTCGATCACCGCGCGCACCGTCGCCGATTTCCGCGGCACCAAGGGCTACGACCGCCGCCTCACCCAGGCTTTGTACGGCATGCCGATGGAGTACCTGGTTCCCGATACTTCGAACGAACAGGTCAACAGCCAAGACCTGCGTTGGTCCTCGTTGCCGAGTGCGCGCGTGTTCTGGGTCGCCGGACTGAATCTGACCAAGTCCGAACGCAGTTTCGATTCGCTGTACTTGAGCACCGGCGACCAGCAACTGCGCGATTTCACTACCGACAGTTATGGTATCTACGGTGAAACCACCGTGCCCTTGGCCGACAAGCTCAAGTTGACCGCTGGCTTGCGTTATTCGTGGGAGAACAAGGACTACAAGGGCTTGTACCTCGCGCGCGGAGCGAGCGTCAGCGATGCCCGCAAGCTCAGCGAGGATTTCGCGACCGGCCGGGTGGCGTTGTCTTACGAGGTCACACCGACCACCAACCTGTACGCGGTTCTCGCCCGCGGCTACAAACCGCGCGGATTCAACGACTACACCACGCAAGTGGTCGACAGCATTCCGTACAAGGCCGCGACGGTGAACACCGCGGAGTTGGGCTTCAAGCACGAGTCCGCCGATCGGCGCCTGCAGCTCAGCGGCGCGGTGTATGAGAACAAGGTTCGCGACGATCATCTGCTCGGCTACGACTTCAACACCATGGCCGTCAGCGCGATCAATGCCGACACCCGCAGTCGCGGTGCCGAATTCGAAGGCAGCTGGCGCTTCCAGTACGGTCTGTCGTTGTCGGGCGGGCTCAGCTACAACGATGCCAAGATCACCAGTTCGGCGCTAGGCGTGTCCGGTGGCGATGTCGCCGCTGGCAATCGAACGCCGGACGTGCCGCACTGGAGCGGCAGCGCGACTGTGTCCTATCGTCGCGAACTGCAGCCGTTCTGGGGCCTGGCCACGCCTACTTTCAATGCACGCCTGGCCTACCGCAACATCGGCGCACGACCGATCGATGCGCAGAATCATCTGAATCTGGCCGGCTACGAAAAAGTGGATTTGCGCGTGGGCCTGGAAACGGGCAACGTCGAGTTCTACGCCTGGGCCGACAATCTGCTCGACGAACGCTACGACATGTACTTGAACTACTCGCGCCCTGACGTGATCACCGGTGCGCCGGCGCGCGGACGAACTGTGGGGGTGGGTTTCCGTTATGCCTTTTGAGTTCCTGCCGTCGTCGAACGACGGCCCGGGTCAAGAAGTTACCGCGCCGGCAGTGCGATCACTGCCAGCACGGGAAGCGAAGCATCGGAACGCGGCTCCGATCGGCGTAGTGATCGACTGGTCTGGCCGATGTTTTCCCTTAGCAGGGACGGTCATAGAATTGGATCAAGTCGATGAAGGCAAGGGCGTACGTTGGGTTGAAGCCTGAAGCAGGCGCGCAAACCTTCCAGGCTCAGACCCGACAGTGGCTGCGCTTAATCCAGCAGCCGGGCGGCCGGCCGGAAGTTGCCTGGTTTTAAATGTGCAAGATTTGCGGTTGACGCCGAAGAACCACCTGGAGCTAGGCTTTAAGTCAAAAGCGACAGCAGACAAGTAGCTACATGTGCGCAGTATTTCTACGGAGACTGGGGGAATTTCTCTACGACGAACAAGTGGCTACGGTGACCTCCTGTCTGTATGAGTAAGCCCATGAAAACACGCAGGAAACGCACCAGACGCGACGATACACTACTTCGCATAATGTGTAGGTCGAGTTACGGTGCTCACTGGCCACCTCCAAAATCGCTAGTCGTAACGTCTCCGCCGCTCTGCAATCTCTGCACCTTCGGATCGCAAAAAAACGGGTTCGCATTAGTGGTTATGTCGCCTTGGGATTTCTCGCGCTGTTCGCTGGCCAGGGCAGGGGACGAAAGCGCGGTTCCGACCGCTGAAGGCAGAGCGGCGCATCCATGCGCCATAGTCGTTGGGGGCGATGCCCCCAACACCCCCAATGAAGCGAGAGAATCGGCGCGGTGCTCGCGGTTCATACGGCGAACCGCTTTCCGCCAGCGCCGCGCGAGCTGCGCTCTGCGCGTCGCAGCGTAGTCAGTGATATCCGACAGGATGCGAAGGCTATCGGCGTCGTCAGCAGCGGCGAGAATCAGATCTGAGTCGATCCCATGCAGAACGCGTTCGTAGGCATCAACCAGCGCCTTTAAAACAATGACTTCCTCGCCGGAAGCCCGAAACGTAAGCGTCAGGCTCATGGCGAAGCCTCCGGAATCAGCAGGCCTCTGGATGGCAATGCTTGGCCTTCCGGCCGCTGCCACAAGGACATGGATCGTTGCGGCCGACCTTGGCCCAGGTCGGCGCAGTGATCTTGCGGGCCGTTGGCGTTGTTGATCTGGCTGCGGGCGTGTGACTTGTTGGTCTTGCAGGCAACCGCGGTCGCTTGGCTGTGTACGGGATGAAGTTCTGCAAGGCCTGGATGCAGTAGGCGTTGAGACTCATCCCCATCGAGTCCGCCTGCGCCTCGGCCGCCTCCCGAATCTCGGGCGGAAGCCGAAGATTGAACTTGCTGGCTGGGGTCTTGGGCGACTTCATGGCCCCATTGTGGCCCCATTATAGGGCCATGCGCAAGGGCCTGAAACGCATATGTACCAAGGCTTTTACTGTTTGGCGTACGACTTGTTGTAGAAGAGACAAGCCCAAGGCTCGCGCCTGCGGCGCTCGCCCAGCCAGCCGGGGTGCTGGCCGTCCATCCAGCGTGGGCAGGCACCAGGTCGTTTTGTCCCTCAGCGGCGATCGCACGCGCTCGCTCACGCTCTCGCTCAAACGCTCCGCGCAAGCGGTCGCGTGCGTCGTGCAAGTCCCTCAGAACGTCGGAGAACGCCTTTGCTCGCCGAATGGTCAGCGACCACCAAGCCAGTTCCGAGGCATGGAAGCGGTGGCCCTCCGGGGTGATCAGCAGGTCACGCCAGACCCGATAGCCGTGCCACTCAGGCCCCAAAACCTGACCGCCGCGAGAAAGCTTCATGAGCTTGTAGGCGGCATACGGAATGCGGGCTTCGCCAGACTCCCAATTGCGAACGGTGCGCTCACTGACCTTGAGCAGATCAGCGCAGGCCCGAATGCCAAGGCCGCAAGAGAGCCGGGCTTCCCGGAAAGCCCACGGCGACGTTGGAAATATCTTCCGTTTGGGGGTGCTTACACGGCAGGCGTGCTTGGGCTTTGAGTTCGCATAATATGTATTATGTTACCAAGAGGCGTTTTCAGAATCCCCGCGAGAATCCGATCAACATCGACACCGAGCTGTCGGTATCGGGTTCGATGAACGGACTGTGCTGGATGGCGTCTGGCAAGCGGCTGTATTTGAGAAAGCCCATGACCGTCCACTTCTCGCCGATCGGTCGGAAATAGCCGACGCCTGCATGCGGAATCGTGACCGCTCCAGGTTTGTAATCGACGACGCCGCGAGCGACCTCTTTGTCGAGCGTGCCGTAGTAGTAGTTGGCCATGTCCTTGGACATCCAGGTGACCCCGATGTTTGGCGTCAGCATGCCCTTGCCGATCTGGATCGGGTAACCGTACTGCAGGTTGATCTCCTGCCCGCCGCTGGTGTCGGTGGCGTCGGCGAGCAACTCGGCTTCGATCTCGCCGACGCGGCCGTTCCACTTCATTGCGAGCCCGAGATCGAAGCCTTTGTCGCGATCTTCGATCAGACGGTAATCGATGCCATTCCTGGCGAGTTCGCGCTTGCCGAGGTCGTCCACCTTGAATCCGTCGAAACGGAACTTGCTCAAGGCCGACAATTCGAACGAATCGTTGCCCCATATCCGCCAGTTGGCGGTGAGCCCGCGGAAGGAGAATCGTTCGCCCTGGTAGCTCACCATCGGAATCGGCATGATACGAGTCCCCTCCCCTGCATACGGACTGTCGGCGATCGCCGCTGCCAGCCCTACGCTCCAGCGGGGCGGCTTTGGGTCCCAGGCATCGTCCGGTTCTCCCGTTTGCGCCGACGCGTCCAACGACATGCCGAGCAGCAGCACGGGCCACAGTAGTTTCTTCATGGGAAGACTGACCTTCTCGAGTAATGGAGTGCGGCGTTCGCGAGTCCGCCGCGCCGTGCCGGTGCGTGGATGCGAACGACCGCGTCAGGTTGAATCGGCGATGTCGCCGAAATGTCGCGACCGTCTGCTCCGGCCTTAACGGCCGCTGTATTGCGCGGGGCGGAGGCAGCGTTGGACGAGCGTGCGGCGCGGCGGCGGCGCGGCCCGGCTCAGAGCGCGATGACGCTGGCGTTCACGTCGAGTTTGGCGCGCGTGCCGCCGCTTGCGGTCGTCTCGATCACCAGCTTCCAGCCGAAGCGATCGCAGATGCGGCCGATCAGGAACAGGCCGAGCCCCTGGCCGCGTACAGGTACGGCATGGCGCAGGTTGTCGCGATATCGCCGCGCGGCTTCGACCGGGTCGAAGCCGCTCCCTGAGTCGGCGACCGACACCATGCCCTTGTGCAAGGCGATCTCGACGTAGCCCGCTTCGGTGTTCTCGATGGCGTTGCGGACCAGATTGCTGACGGCGATGCGCACCATCGCATCGGGCGCGGCGATGATGGTAGGTTCCAGCTCGCCGAGTCGCAGTTGCGCCGCTTTTCCGCGCAACAGGTGTTCGTGATCCTGGACCAGTCGCGGCAACAGCTCGTGCAACACGGTGACCTCGACCGCGTCGACGCCTGGGTCCGGCTCGCGGGCCAGATACAGCAGCGCGACCATCGTTTCCGACAGGTTTTCCACCGCGTGCTCGATCCGCGTCAACGCGGGCTTCGAAGCGTCCGGCAGCGAAATCTGTTTGAGCACGTCGATAGCGCCGGAGATGACCGCTATCGGCGTGCGGAACTCGTGGCTGGCCTGATCGAGCAGGCTGCGTTCGCGTTCGATGAACCGCTCGACCCGTTCCAGGTGCGCATTGCTCGCTTGGGCGATGATCTGAATTTCTTCGTGGCGGTAGGTCGTCGGAAGCCTGCCACCGACCGCGCCGGGATCCATCGATCGCATGCGGTCGGCCAAATCCCGCACCGGACGCACCAGATTGGCGTGCAGCCAGGCGATCGAGCCGCCTATGAGCGCGAGCAATGCGATCGCCCAAACGCCGCTTACGATGGCATCGTGGTTCTGTTGTTCCTCCAGCGCGGTGATATCGATCTGGGTGATGAGCCGCCCCGGCGGGAGGTCTTCGATCAACAAATGAAAGCGAGCGTCGGTATCGACATCGATATCTTCGCCTTCGGTCGAATAGTATCCAGGCGGCAGATCGATCAAATAATCGGGCGCCAGGGCCGCGTTGCGCCTGCCCTCGACGTGCTTGCCCTCGACGTACCAGGCCCTGACCAAACCCGTGCTCGGAAGCGATGCCCCCTGCCCGCTCCGCACGCGCGCTGCATAATCCGCCGAGAGCGAGCGCAGGATATCCGTCCAGCTCTTGTGCTCGAGCAGAAGCTGGCTGTTGTAGGCCTGGATCGACAAGGCCACCAGCATGACCACACCGAACAGGATGAAGGTCGCACTGATCCACAGGTGCACACTGCGCGGCCTTCCCGTCGATGGCGTGGACGTATTCACTCGTGGAGCCTGTAGCCGGATCCGGGCACCGTGTGCAACAAGGCCTTCTCCGAATCGAGCTGGATCGCCTTGCGCAACACGTGCATGTGCGATCGCAACAGATCGGTCCCGGGCGGACTGTCGCCCCAGGCTTCGCGTTCCAGCCGCGCCCGTGGAACCATGTTCGGGCTCTCCCGCATCAGCAGTTCGAGCAGACGGCGTCCGGTGCGGGACAGCGGGATCCGCCGCTCGCCGCGATACGCCTCCATCGTGGCCAGATTGAAGCGAAGATCGCCGACGAAGAGCGCGTCCTCGGGCGCCGCGGACTGCCGGCGACGCGACACCAGCGAGCGCAGACGCACCTCGATCTCGGGCAGGGCCACCGGCTTGACCAGATAATCGTCCAGGCCGGCCTCGAAGCCGTCGATCTTATCGGCCAGCTGATCGCGCGCCGTCAGCATGATCACGGGCACCTTTTTCTTGGCCTCGCCCCTGAGTCTGCGCAGTACCGTCAGACCATCGAGCCGCGGCAGGTTCCAGTCGAGCACGATGGCGTCGTAATCCTTCGACGTGGCCAGGTGCAAGCCGGATTGGCCGTCCGGCGCGGCGTCGAGCTGATGGCCGCAGGCTTCCAGGTAATCATAGAGATTGGCAGCCAACTGCGCGTTGTCCTCGATGATCAGGATCGACAGAGATTCCTTGTTCATGCGCCCCTCGTTGTTGCCGAACCCGCCGCCGCCCAAGGCTCATCACCGCGTCGCTCGTGCCGAATCGGGCCAGGCGGCGCGAGAACTCCAGACTAGGCCAGGACCGCGCTGCCGACGCGCTCGGCCCACCCTAGCATGGCGTAAACGAATGAAAATGCGAGTCCCGCCGCGATCCAGTTCAATACCATCTTAAGCAGCACGTAGGTCGAGCGCTCAGATCGGAATGCAGGCTCAGTTCCGCGCCAACGGGCAGCATCGAGAACATCGCCGCATGGACGCGAACGAAATTCGGATTCGCCCCGCCCGGTCTGAAGTGAAGTAATGGCACCGGTACCCACGGGTTCCGGCCGCTCAGGCCGATGCTACGAACGGCCCCGGCGCGCTTGCGAGCGCAGGCTTCCGGAAGCCGCGTTTGACGAATACAGCCGCGTCGTCGACGCAGCTGTAGACCACCGGCACGACCAGCAGGCACAGCACGGTGGAGGTGATGAGGCCGCCGATCACCACGATCGCCATCGGCGCGCGGAAGCTCGGATCGGCGCCCATGCCCAACGCGATCGGCAACATGCCCGCGCCCATCGCGACCGTGGTCATTACGATCGGCCGTGCGCGTTTGCGACACGCATCGACAATGGCACGGTGTCGGTTCAGCCCATGATCGCGGCGCGCGATGATGATGTAGTCGACCAGCAGGATCGAGTTCTTGGTGGTGATCCCCATCAGCATGATCAGGCCGATCATTGATGGCATGGACAGTCCGAAACCGGTCGCGAGCAGGGCCAGGAACGCACCAGGGGCGGACAGCACTAGCGCGGTGAGCACGGTCAGCGGTTGGGCGAAATCCTTGAGCAGCAGGACCAGGACCGTATAGATGCACGCGATCCCTGCGAGCATCGCCATGGCGAAGCCGGAGGCCAGCTCCGCCATCGCCTCGGCGTCTCCGGTGGCGCTCAACGTGATGTCCCCCGGCAGACTGCGCAGACTGGGCAGCGCGGTGGCTGCACGTTCGATCTCACCCAGCGGGAGCCCGTTGAGTTCGACCTTGAAATTGACATTGCGCATCCGGTCCAGGCGGGTGAGTTCGGACGGACCGTCGAGGATCTGCAGGTCTGCAACGCTCTCCAGAGGCACCGCACCGCGCGCGCCAGGAACCGGCAAGCGACGCAGTACGTCCAGATCGTTGCGACCGCGATCGGCCAGCCTCACCACCACCGGCACTTGGCGCTCGCTGAGATTGAGTTTCGCAACGTCCTGGCTGTAATCGCCGAGGGTCGCGACCCGAAGCGTTTCGGCGATCGCCGCCGAGCTCACGCCGAGGTCTGCCGCGCGCGCGAAATCCGGGCGGACGACCAGTTCCGGCCGGACCAGGCTCGCGGAAGAAACCACCGATCCAACGCCCGGCAAGCTTCTGAGTTCGCGCTCGACCACGGCGGCATGTTGTGCCAGTCGTTGCCCGTCCTCCGAGGCCAGCGCCAATTCATAGCCTTCGGCGCCGCCGCCCGCTCCGACGCTGATGCGCACGCCAGGCAGCCGCCGCAGCGCGTCGCGCAGGTCGCTTTCGATCGCCTGCCGCGTCGTGCCGCGCCGTTCTGCGCGCGGCATCAGGTTGGCGGTCAGCACCGCGGTGGTGACCGTCGCGGCAGCGGGCGCGTCCGGCCCCGCGCCAGCGTCGCCGCCGCCGCTGCCGATCGCGGTGTAAACGGAACGGACCTGGGGATGGGCGGCTATCGTGCGGCGGGCGTGCTCAGCCGCGGCCAGGGTGTCGCGCAGAGTGCATCCTGGTAGCAAAGTCACTGTGATTTGGGTCTGGTCGCTGTCGTCGGCTGGCATGAATTCGCCTGGCAGCCCGAGCGCGATCGCCAGGCCCGCACCGATCAGCAGCGCTGCCGATGCGAGGGTGAGTGTGCGGCGTCGCAGGCAGGCACGCGCCCATTGCAGATAGACCAGGACCCACCGAGGCAGACGCTGCCGCCGGTGCGCGGCTTTGAGCAGATACGCCGCCATGGTCGGCGTCAGCATGCGCGCAACCACCAGGGAGAAGAACACGGCCACCGCCGCGGTCCATCCGAACTGGACGAAGTATTTTCCGACCACGCCGCCCATCGACGAAGTCGGCAGGAAAACCGCCACCAGGGTAAACGTGGTGGCGATGACCGCCATGCCGATCTCATCGGCGGCTTCGCTGGCGGCACGCATGGGGGTTTTTCCCATCAGCAAGTGGCGCTCGATGTTCTCAATCTCGACGATCGCGTCGTCGACCAGCACGCCGATCACGAGCGACAACGACAGCAGCGACACCGTGTTGAGGCTGAAGCCGATCAGGTGCATCACCGCGAACGTCGGAATCGCGGACAGGGGCAGCGCCACCGCCGCGATCAAGGTCGCCCGCCAGTCGCGCAGGAAGAAGAACACCACCAGAACCGCCAGCGCGGCGCCTTCGTAGAGCAACATCATCGACCCGGCGTAGTTATCCACGATCGGATCGACGTAGTTGACCGTCTCCACGAAGCGCACGTCGGGATGCGCGGCTCGCAGTTCCTCGATCGCAGCGCGTGCGCCCTGTGCGACATCGAGCTCGCCGGCGGCGCGCGCTCGGACGACTTCGAACGCCACCACGGGCTTGCCGTCGAACCGGGCCGCCGAGCGCGGATCGGAGGTGGTATCGGATACGGCGGCAATCTGGTCGAGGCGGATCCGGCGGCCGTCGCCGAGGGCGATGTCGAGTGCGGCGATTTCGCCCGCTGAGGCCACGGTCGCGATGGTGCGGATGGATTGCTCGGCGCCGCCGAGATCGACCCGGCCGCCTGATGCTTCTTGTTGTAATTCGCGCAGTTGACGGGAGACGTCGGCTGCCGTGGTGTTCAAGGCCAGCAGCCGTTGCGGATCCAGCTCGACGCGTATTTCCCGTTCGGCGCCGCCTACGCGCGATACCGCGCCGACGCCCGGCACGGCCAACAGTCGCTTGGCGACTTTTCCGTCGACAAACCAGGACAGCGCCTCCTCATCCAGCGCGCTCGAGGACAGCGCGTAGATCAACACCGGCGAATCGGCCACTTCCACCTTCTTGATGATGGGATCCTGCAGGTCCGCCGGCAGGTTCGCGCGTGTGCTGGAGACGGCGCTGCGTACGTCGTCCACCGCCTCCTGCACGGGCTTTCCGATATCGAACTCGGCGTTGATCGTGGCGATCCCATCGGTCAGCGAAGTCTTGATGTGCTTGATGCCCGGAAGCTTGGCCAGCGCGTCCTCGATCTTGCGCACCACATCGCTCTCCAACTGCGACGGCGATGCGCCCGGCAGCGCGGCGGTGACGGTGACGATGGGAAAGTCGAGGTCGGGAAAATCCTGGACCTTCATCGCCGCGAAGCCGGCCCAGCCGGCCAGCGTCAGCAGGACGAACAACAGCGTGGTCGCTACCGGATTGCGAATCGACCAGGCCGAAACATTGAAGCTCACGGTCCGCTCCACGCCGGAATAGCGAACGCGCGCCCGGGACCGGCGGTGGCCGCGCGGGTGGTTGCGTCATCGCCCCCGAACCGACCGACGACCTTGACCATATCTCCGTCGCTGAGGAATCCGACCCCTGAAGCGATCACCTCCTCGCTCTCGGACAAGCCGGCGACGATCTCGATCCGATCGCCGGCGCGCCGGCCGACGCTGACTTTCCTCTTCGATACCTTCGCGCTCGCTCCGACCTGCAGGACGTAGTTGAATCCGTCGCGCAGCAGCACCGCACTCTGCGGCAGGGTCAGGGCGCGCCCCTGCCCCACTTCGATGTGGCCGCTGGCAAAAGCGCCGGCGCGGATCGTGCTGTCGCGCGGAAGATCGACGTAGGCCAGACCGCTGCGGGTGTCGGTGCTGATGGTAGGGGCAAGCGCCCGCAACTCGCCGCGAATCGGCGGGCGTCCGGGAATGACGAGTTCCACCGCCTGCCCGGGGCGCAGCTTATCCAGGTCCGCGGTGGACACGGCGGCACGCCATTCAAGCCGCCCGTCCTTGATTACACGGAATAACTCCTCTCCGGCCGGCACCACCGCACCGACGGTCGCGGTGCGCGAAGTGACTACGCCGTCGCTCGGCGCGAGCACTCGCGCCTGGGCCAGGCGTACGCGATTGCGTTTCTCCGCTGCTCGGGCCGCTTGCAGGCGTGCGTGCGCGGTTTGTGCGGCGGCGAAGTACTGGGCGATCTGTTGCGCGGACATGGCTCCGGAACCTTCCAGCGCCTTGGCACGAGCGGAGTTCGCCGTAGCCTCGATCGACTCCGCTTCGACCTGCGCCACCGCCGCGCGCGCCTCCGCCAACTCGGCTTCGACCACGTCGGCGTTGAGCAACGCCAATACGTCGCCGCTGCGGACGGTGTCGCCGATGTTGACTCTGACTTCCGTCAACCGCAGCCCGTTGCTTTCGTTGCCGACGATCGCTTCTTGCCACGCGGCAATACTGCCCGAAGCCGGGACGCGAATCGGCAGTTCCGACGCGCGCGCGCGTGTCACCAGCACGGACATGACCGGCGCCGGCGCAGAGGCCTGCGAACTGCCTTGCTCGTCCCGCGACTTCAGGAAAGTCACGACTGCGGCCAGGACCAGGACGGCAGCGCCCGTGATTGCGATTTCGGCGAACTTCATTCTGGAACCGGCTTTTATCTGTCGCATCGTTATCCGCGCCGTCGGCGCTGGTCCTTCCATGTCGGGGGAACGCTTTGGCCATGATGAAAGACGGGTGTCGCGCAAATGTCGTGGTGGCGCGAAGCCGCGGATTTGTTCACCTACCTCATCCCGAGCCAATCAAGATCGACTCCGATTACGCAGGGAGTCGACACGGGACGGTGCACTGGAGGGCTCAATCGCCCCGATCGCCCTTGTCGATCTGGTGGTTCCTGCGCTGCGTCCATGCATCACGCACGAACGTGTAGTCGTCATAGGCGTCCTGCCTCATTCGATCGATGGACATGAGCTGCGTCCGGCCGTCGACGATCTCCAGCAATTGCAGCGCACTCGCGGTGCCGCTGTCGTTGAGGTAGCCGATGGGCGCGAGCCGTTGGTCGCCGACGATTGCGATCGAATCGCGCACTGTGCGCGGGCCCAGGAACGGCATGACCAAGTAACGTGAGTTGCGCCATCCCCAGACGGCCAGCGTCTGCCCCAGGTCCTCGCCGTCGCGACCGGCCAGCCCCATCCGTGCGGCGGGATCCAGTACCCCGCCGATGCCCAGCGTCGTATTGACGGCGAATCGGCCCAGAGATTTAAGCGCGAGTAGCGGATCGCCCTGCAATGCCTGGTTGATCGCGTTGGCGGGCTCGCCCAGATTTCCGAAGAACCTGGAAACGCCAGAACGCACGGGCGGTGGAACCACTTTGATGTAACCGACTGCGAGCGGACGCAGTACATGCTTGTCGACCACGTTGTTGAAACGATGGATCCGCCGGTTGTAGCGCTCCCATGGATCCCGCACCGCAGCGCGTGCATAGAGCGTTGCGGCGACGTCTTCCACCTCGGCCGAATCCTCTGAGGCAGGCGGCATCGGCAAGGACGCATCGAGAGCATCGTCGCCGTCAGCGATCTGCGTTCGATCCGCGCCGGCGACGTCTGCGTCTTCGTTGGTCGTCGGCGCGGCCAGCGCGACTGTCGCGCCCTCCCCGGAGGAGGGTGATTCGTTCGCGGTGGACGACAACGAGACCTGCTGGCGGGCGGCTTCATCTGCCACGCGTTCCGCCGCAGTGGAGGCAGACGTCCGCAAGTTCGCGGGCTTACCGGCACAGGCAGTGGCCGCCAGAACCATCGCGGCGAGTAAAACGGATTGAAAGAACTTCATCGGCGATCTCACTGGGCAAGTGCCCGCCGACTAGCAGTCGGACTGAGGCGTTGGCCTCAATGTGGATCGACGATGTCGGTGCAATGTCGGTGCAATGTCGGCGCAATGTCGGCTCAGCTATGGATAAAGCACCAGATCCCCATTTCCGTAACTGCACTCTTGATCAGAGGCCGTGCCGCCACCGCAGCAAGGCGCCCCCTCCAGTCGCGACAATCCTGACATATTTCGCGTCCCTGCCCGCGAATACTCTGCGACACAGGGCCGGAATGAGAGACGCCAGCCAGTCAACACGTGATTGGTACGGCTTGTCGTAAGCCTCACCCGCCCTGCCCTGAATTCGGTTCCGGCGCATGCTCCGGACGCGTTCGAAATGTCGCCATCGACGATGGTTCAACTGAGGGTAGGCAGATGATCAGGCTCGTGATCAATGGGCAAGCGCACGCGCTGGATGTCGAACCGGACACGCCGCTGCTCTGGGTTCTGCGCGATCACCTCAAGCTGTTCGGCACGCGCTACGGCTGCGGCGCCGCTCTGTGCGGCTGCTGCACCGTGCATGTGGACGGGCAAGCCCGGCGCGCTTGCGTCGTGCCTGTAAACGAGGTCGAAGGACAGGCCATCACGACGATCGAAGGCCTGGGCAATGGCGCCCTGCATCCTCTCCAGGCTGCCTGGTTGGAAGTCGATGTGGCGCAGTGCGGCTACTGCCAATCCGGGCAGATCATGCAAGCGGCGGCGCTGCTTAGCGTCATTCCGAAACCTTCGGATCGCGACATCGACGAAGCGATGTCGGGCAATCTGTGTCGTTGCGGTACCTACCAGCGCGTTCGCCAGGCGATCAAGTTGGCGGCGTTCGGGCCGGGTCGGGAAACGCCGCGATGATGATGTCGCGCCGCACCTTCCTGTTCGGAGCGAGCGCCGTTGCGGGCGGC
The DNA here is from genome assembly GCF_052078715.1 of Lysobacter sp. CA199. Lineage (NCBI taxonomy): Bacteria > Pseudomonadati > Pseudomonadota > Gammaproteobacteria > Lysobacterales > Lysobacteraceae > Lysobacter > Lysobacter sp. CA199. Next base: position 259,551 of record NZ_JBQJIL010000002.1, read on the forward strand.
ATGGTGCTCTTGCGCAAACCGATGTTGGCCTGGGCCGGGACTCAAAGCGAGACAACGCCGGAAGTCACGGTATGGGTGGCCATTCAACCCGACGACACCACGATTATCCGCGTCGCGCGTTCGGACATGGGGCAAGGCATTTTCACGGCCTTGCCGATGCTGGTGGCCGAAGAGCTCGAATGCGACTGGTCCAGGGTGCGGGCCGAGTACGCCGATACGCATCGAAATGTGACGACGGGCAGACCCTTCGGCAACATGGTGACCTCGACCAGCATTTCCGTTCGAGACAGCCACCTCTATCTGCGGCGGGCGGGCGCGCAAGCGCGCTCGATGCTGATCGCGGAGGCTGCGGAACAGTGGCAGGTGCCGATGGAAGAATGTGTCGCTCGCGCAGGCAGCGTCCGTCACCCATCGAGCGGTCGATCCGTCCGCTTCGGCAAGATCGCCTCGGCCGCGTCGCAACGCCCCGTGCCCGCCGCGGTCGCGCTTAAAACGCCCGACCAGTGGCGGCTGATCGGCACCACGGTCCGTCGCCATGACGCAAAGCCCAAGGTGACCGGCGGCACGATCTACGCCAGCGATGTCGACCTGCCGGGGATGCTGCATGCCGCCGTCGCCGCCTGCCCCGCGCATGGCGGCAAACTCGTCCGTTTCGATGCCGCGCCGGTCCTGGACATGCCCGGCGTGACTCATGTCGTACCGGTGGGCGAAACAGCGGTTGCGGTGGTAGCGCGCAGTTGGTGGCAGGCAAAGAAAGGCTTGGACCGGCTTGAGGTGGAATGGAACGAGACGGCTGCGATCGGGACCAATACCGATGCGATGCGCGATACGTTCCGCGCCGGACTCGACGCCGCCGATGTCGCGGTCGGTCGTCGCGTCGGAGATGTCGAATCGGCGCTGCTCGGAGCCGCGAGGCTGCTCGAATCGGAGTACGAGGTTCCGCATCTGGCGCACGCGACCATGGAGCCTCAAACCTGTACGGCGCGGGTCAGCGGCGGGCGCGCGGAGGTATGGGCACCGACCCAGAACGGCGAAGGCACCACCGCGGTGGTGGCCGCGACCCTGGGCCTGGCCCCTTCGCAAGTGTACGTGCACAAGCTCCATCTCGGTGGCGGATTCGGACGCCGCGGACGTTCGCAGGATTGGGCGCGGATGTCGGTGCAAATAGCGCGTCAGGTCGACGCGCCCGTCAAGATGACCTGGTCGCGCGAGGAAGACATGACGCACGACTACTACCGACCGATGATCGTTGCGCGCCACACCGCGGGTTTCGATGCCTACGGAAAACTGATCGCCTGGCAAGTACGTCTCGCCGGCTCGTCGATCGCGGCGGTCCTGGCGCCGGAGTGGCTGCGCGACGGCGTCGATTACGCGCTCATGGATGGTTTTTCCGAGGAGAATTTCCCCTACCCCTGCCCCGCCTACGAGGTCGCCTGCGCCAGGCGGGACACGGTGGTTCCGGTGGGATTCTGGCGCGGAGTCAACCTTTCGCAGAACGGCTTCTTTCGCGAAGCGTTCGTCGACGAGATGGCCCAAGCCAGCGGCAAGGATCCGCTCGAATTCAGGCGCGAACTCATGCACGACAACCCGCGAGCGCTTCGCGTCCTCAACGCCTGCGCCGAACGCGCCGGATGGGGCCGGCGAACGGCCGGTCGCCATCAAGGGATCGCGATCGTCGAGGGCGACTACTCCTGGTGCGCCCAGGTAGTCGAGGTCTCGGTGAGCAGGCGCGGGCTGAAAATCCATCGTGTGGTCTGCGTGGTCGACCCGAACTTCATCGTCAATCCGGATATCACCACCGCGCAGATGGAGGGAGGGATCGTGCAAGGTCTTGCCGCGGCGCTGATGGGCCGGATCACGGTCCGCGACGGCCGGGTTGAACAACGCAATTTCCACGACTATCCGTTTCTTCGGATGAATGAAATGCCGAAGATCGAAGTGCACCTGCTGCCCAGCATGGGAAGGTATGGCGAGCAATGGGGTGGCGTCGGCGAAACCGCCCTGCCCCCGACGGCTCCCGCGCTCGTCAACGCGATCCATGCGGCCACCGGCAGACGCATCCGGCGCCTCCCGTTGTCGCTGTACGATCTGGGGGCGCCGCCATGAGTCCGGACGGCAAGAAACTGACGTTTGCGATAGCTGCCGTCATGGTGCTCGGGACGATGTCCATGGTGTTCGGGACGATGGCCAGTGCCGCGCTCCTGGCCTCGGCAGCGAATGCGCGCAGAGCCGCGCTGGCCACGGACGAACGCCGGATTTCGTTGGCTCATTACGCGCGCATCGCGACCGTTCTCCAGCACCCGCGTTGCATGAACTGTCACACCGTCACGGATTTTCCCCGCCAGGGCGACGACGGTCACCCGCACATCATGCAGGTGAAGCGAGGCCCGCACGATTCGGGCACGCCGGCGCTTCAATGCACGACCTGCCATCAACGGACCAATTCGGCCTCCGGCGTGCCGGGCAACGCCGTTTGGCATCTCGCTCCGCTACGCATGGGTTGGGAGGGGCTGAGCGCCGGTGAGATATGTCGGTCGTTGACCGATCCGAAGCGCGGCGGCATGACCCATGAACGCCTCATCGAGCATCTGGCGACCGATCCGCTCGTTGCCTGGGCCTGGAATCCTGGGGTGGATCTGTCGGGAAAGCTTCGCTCGATGCCACCGATATCGCATGCGGATTTCGGCCGGCTGGTGCGCGACTGGGTGGCCAGCGGGGCCATCTGTCCGGATTGACCGCGACGTGACGCGGGACGATCGCGGCCGATGATGCGCTGTGCTATAGAGCCTGCCATGGAGCGACAGCCTCACATTGCCGTCGTCGATGACCATCGCGATATCAGGCAGTTGGTCTGCCGGTACCTGCGCGAGCAGGGTTATCGCGTCAGCGAGGCCGACAGCGCGGTGTCCCTGGAACGTTTGATGCTTCAAGCCACGCCCGACTTGATCGTCCTGGACATCATGATGCCGGGAGAGGATGGCCTGTCCCTGTGCAGGAGACTGCGCGCTTCGGGCGAGATACCGATCATTCTTCTGACCGCGTTGACCGAAGACGTCGACCGGATCGCCGGGCTCGAGCTGGGCGCCGACGACTACCTGCCCAAGCCCTTCAATCCTCGGGAGCTGCTTGCCCGCATCCGTGCGGTCCTGCGCCGGGCCGGCGGCGCATCGCCCAGCCGTTACGTTCCGCGCGCCAGGCAATTCAAGTTCGATCGCTGGACCTTCGATGTGGGACGTCGCGAGCTCATCGGCAAGGACAACGTGGCGGTGCCGCTCAGCACCGCCGAGTTTCGCCTGCTTTCGGTCCTGATCGAGAGTCCCCGTCATGTACTGACCCGAGATCAACTTTTGGACCTGACCGCGGGAAAAGACACCGCCGAAGTTTTCGATCGCGCCATCGACAATCTGGTCAGCCGCTTGCGCCGGAAGATCGAAGTCGACCCCCGCAATCCGAAATTGATCAGGACGCATTATGGCGGCGGATATTCCTTCGCCGCCGACGTGGAGGCGGTGTGATGCGGATATGGCCAAGAAGTCTTGCCGGCCAACTGGTCGCCCTCTTGCTGCCGACCCTGGCCGCGGCGCAGATCGCCGGTTTCGTCATATCGGCCGATGAACGCATCCGCGCCATTCGCATCGCCGAACGCGACGAATTTCTGATGAGGACGGCGTCCGTCGCCCGATTGCTCGATACGACACCTTCCGTCGATCATCGGGAGATCGTGGAAGGGATGGCTTCGGCGAACATTCGCTTCTGGTTGAGCGACAAACAGCCGACCGACGCGTCCGAGTTCAGGCGCGAGGCGCTGGCGCGCCTCAGCGACGAAAGCGCTTTGCCAAACCGGGCAAACGCATCGTCCGGATCGCGCGGCCGAAGCATCGAATCCCATTGGGAGCCGGCCAGCGGTTGGCACCCGCCGCCTCCGGGCGACTGGGGATTGCCCCCGAGCACGCGAGCGATCCAAGTCGATTCGCGCTTCGGCACCGGAGTTGTCGTTCCGACATCGCAAGGACAATGGCTTCGAGGCGCGTTCTCGAAACCTCGTTACGGACAGATCTGGAAATCGCAGTCTTTGCTTGCGATCTCCCTTACCGCGGCCTTGCTCTCAGCGATAGCTTTGTCGATCGGCCACCGCATCGCGCGCCCCGTGCGCAGGCTCTCGGCCGCCGCGGAAGCGTTGGGGCGCGGCGAAACGGTGGACTGCTTGCCGGAGGAAGGGCCGGAAGATATCCGCCGCATGACCGCGGCATTCAATGTCATGCAGGACCGGCTTCAGCGTTTCCTGTCCGACAGGACGGTGATGCTCGCGGCGATCGGCCACGACCTCAGAACGCCTGTCACCTCGCTGAGGCTTCGTGCGGAATTCATCGAGGATCCCGACGAACGCGGCCGATTTCTGGCGACCCTGGACGACATGCAGAGCATGATCGAATCGACGCTCAGTTTCGCCAGCGAACAAGCGACGGGAGAAACCGCGCGACTGGTCGATGTCGCCGCGCTGGCCGAAAGCATCTGCCACGACTTGACCGAGCTCGGGCGCGAGGTCGTCTTCGAAGAAACCGAGCGTGTGCCGTATCGATGTCGCCCCTCCGCGCTCAGGCGCGCCATCGGCAACCTGGTAGAGAACGCCATCCGTTACGGCGGCCGGGCGCGCATCCGGGTGACGGCCGGCGTGGACGGGGTGCGCATCGTGGTCGAGGACGATGGGCCGGGCATTCCCGATGACGACATGGAACGGGTATTCATGCCGTTCATTCGCCTGGAGGCTTCGCGCAGCCGCGAGACCGGAGGCGCCGGCCTGGGATTGGCCATCGCGCGCACCATCGCCCGCAGCCACGGGGGCGACGTCATTTTGGAGAACCGCACAGGCGGAGGCCTCAGGGCGACGATCCGTCTGCCGGCAATCGAGGCGGCGGCACCGGGCTCCCGGTGAAGAACCGACAACTTGCCTTCGTTCGGCGTGGCGCATGGCGGCTACGCTCTCGACCGCACTAACCAGGCGCTTGCGCGCGCGACGAGTCGCAGCCTTCGGGATTGGGTTCTCCGACGGTCGCCCGCAGTGCCAGTCGAGTCGCCTGAATCGCCACGGCCGTCTGGACCACATAGAGGTTGGCCTGTCCGTTCAACACATCGGCGGGATCGCCCGGGTTCGCCGACGTGCGCATACTGGCAAACCGTAGTTCCTTGCCGTCGGCGGAAAACGACGGAGTGAAATCCATGCCGGGTGCATTGATCGGCGGCGGCAAGCGCACTGCCGCAGACCAACCCTCATTCGTTCGACAGGCGGCGAACAGATCCGGATCCGTGGAGTCGTCGCGCCGACTCCAGAACACGGCCAGACGGCCATTCGACGAGAGGGTGAAGTCGCCTTGAACCGCGCCTTCGTTGAACGGCGCTGCCAGTGGCTGCGGCGCGTCGAAGCCGCTGGCATTCATGCGTGCCCGATAAATCGCCAACTTCGCTGGCCCGCCCTTGCGCGAGCTGTTGAAGTAAAGCCAACCATCGTGCAATTCGGGACCGAGCTCCTCGCCCTCACTGGCAACCGCTTCAAGGTGCTCGGGCACGCCGAAACTACCGTTCTCCAGCGCGACGCGCCAGATATCCAGGCTGGTATTCGGCGACTCACCGCCGATCGAGCGGTTGGAAACGAAATAGAGCAGTTGGCCGTCCGGCGTCAACCAAGGATCGGAATCGCGGTAGCGCGGATCGGAAAACGGCACCTCGGCCGCCTCGCCCCAGCCGCTACCGTCCCTGCGTGCGAACCAGATTCGGCTGTCCTTGAAGTTCGACGCCGAACGCGCGAACACCATGAAGTTCTGCGCGGTATCCGTGCTGAGGTTGTAGTCGTTGCGAGTACCCGACAACCAATCTGCACCGACCAGGCGGGCGACATCGGCCTGCGGCAATGGCAACTGCCGCTCGGCGACAGCGCCGGAATCGTGTGCGTGCGGAAGTGCTGGCGATCGGGCCGACGCATTCGAAGACTCGGCATGATCCATCGGCGCGCAGGCCGACGCCAGCAAGCAAAGCGCCATCAGTTCCGTACTTCTCATTGCATACCCCATAGGGACTCGGCGACAGGCGACTTATCGAATGGCGCTGGGATCACTTGGGCTTGCTGTACCACAGCGCATTGACGATGATCCATCTGTCTTCGAATTTCCCCATGTGGAAATAGTCGACGAACCATTGGGTTTCCAGCCGTACCGACGCCGCATTGCCGATGACATCGAGCACGCGGCAGCTGCGGTCCCACTGCTCCTTGGGCGTCTTCAAGGCCCCTTTCCTGGTCAGTCCCACCAGTTCTTCCTTCGACATGCGCCGCAAGCCAAGCCGTTCGTAAGGCGTATCCCCTATCACCGCGCGCTTGGCGAGGTCGGGATGCAATGCGCGCGCGACGCGATCCGGATCGGCCTCCAACTGACCGTCCACATAATCGAAGCAGGTGGCTTCGATAGCGGCGATGGTCGACGGATCGACATTCGCCGGGCCGGGAGCTGCCGTGCCTGCCGCTGCAAGAACCAAGGAAAATGTCAACATAATTCTCTCAATCGCCGGGTCGTATCTATCCTCGTATTAAGCATGGCTGCAAAGCGAAAGTCTTCATGTCGTGCGATGAAGCGTTGCCGGCACGCGACGAGGCGTTGAACGCCCTGCCCCGTCGTTCTTCACACCGGGCAAGGAGTCATCCATAGTGGGTGCCTGTCATGGAGAATCTCCGCATGAGTGCCCCAGTCTTGCCCGGTTCGAGCACGGAAGCCTCGAAGCGATTGTTCTGGCCATTGCAGACCGTCGGCTGGCTCGGCTATTTCATCCTCCATTTCACCGCGGCGATGGGCGACGGGAAACCGTTGTCGTATGTGTCCGCCTCGCTGTCCGTGACCGCCTGCGGCTTCGTCGTCACCAGCTTGTTGCGTCTGGGCTATCGGCGCTTGTGGGGATTGCCCGTGCCGCAGATGGCGGCGGTCGCGATCGGCCTGCTGGTGCTTGCCACGCTCTTGCAGATGAAGCTTTACGTGACGATCGCGTTTGGCTACTGCGACGACTGCGAAATCCGTAATGTTTTCGGTTACCTGTGGTACTTCACCTCGACGCTCTACATTCTTTTGTCGTGGAGCGGGCTCTATTTCGGAATCAAGTTCGCGCTGCAGCTTCAGCAGCAGAAAGAGGCCGCGTTGCGCTCGCAGAACGCCGCGCACCTGGCGCAAATCAAGATGCTTCGGTATCAGCTCAATCCGCATTTCCTGTTCAATACGCTCAATGCGATTTCCACCCTGGTGCTCGACGACAAACGCGATACGGCATACCGGATGGTCGTAAGCCTTTCGGCATTTCTGCGCCATTCTCTCGACTCCGATCCGGAGCAGCACGTCACGCTCATGCAGGAGATCGACGCGCTCAATCTTTACCTCGGCATCGAACAGGTACGCTTCGGCGAGCGCCTGCATATGTCTGTCGATATCGAACCCGCTGTCCGTGAAGCGCTGGTGCCCGGCCTGATCCTGCAACCGCTGATCGAGAACGCGATCAAGCACGCGGTTTCCAAACGCGAGGAAGGCGGACGCATCGAGCTCATCGCGCGTCTGGACGGCGACATGCTCGACTTGCATCTCCATGACGACGGCCCCGGCTTGGTAGAAGCCGATCTGACAGCGAACGGCCATCCACGTGTCGGCCTGGCCAACACGCGCGAGAGGTTGCGCGTGCTGTATGGCGAGCGCCAACATCTGGAGATCCGCAACCGCGTGTCTGGTGGCGCTGATGTGCATCTTCGTCTTCCGTTCACAGCCGCCTAGGACGCGTGAAATGAAGACTATCCGAACGCTCATCGTGGACGACGAACCGTTGGCCCGCAGAGGCCTGGAACTGCGGCTGGCTCGTCATGCCGATATCGAGATCGTCGGTGAAGCCGGCAACGGTCGCCAAGCCTTCCACGCCATTTCCGCCTTGCGTCCCGACTTGATGTTTCTCGACGTGCAAATGCCAGGGATCGACGGTTTCGGGCTGTTGCGCATGCTGCCGGCGACACAGGTTCCGCTGACTGTTTTCGTCACGGCCTACGATCACTATGCGACCGCCGCGTTTGCCGCGAGCGCGCTCGACTACCTTCTCAAGCCCGTCGACGACGCGCGCCTGGACGAGTCCGTCGATCGCACGCGTGCACGTTTGGCGGCGCGAAAGACCGAGGATCACTACGAGCGCCTGCTCAAGTTCATTGCGACCCTGCCTGGAGGACGTCGATCGGAAATCGACGCGTTGCTTGGCGATGAGGGTCCACGCGCCGACTGCAGGTTGACGATCAAGGACGGCCATCGCGTGCTGCGCATCGACGTCGACTCGATTCGCTGGATCGATGCCGCCGGCGATTACATGTGCATCCACGCGGGCGATGAAACCCATGTCCTGCGCGGCACGATGCAGCAACTCGAGCGTCGTCTCGACCCGCAGAAATTTGCGCGCATCCACCGATCCACCATCGTCAACCTGGAGCGCGTCAAGGAGATGCGACCCCACGTCAATGGCGAATACTTTCTATTGCTCGATTCAGGACAAGAGCTGAAGCTGTCGCGCAGCTATCGCGACAAGATCAAATTTTTTACCTGACTTGCCTGGGTCCAAGACAATTGCTGCCTGCCAGGGCGGCAACCGGCGATCAGAAGGTCGGCGGATCCTTACGGCGGGCTCTGGAGAACGCCATGTTTTGCCCTCAGACGGGGAGCCAGGAACCGTCCGAAGCCGGCCTCGATCACTTGTTCCGCCGTGGGAAGATACTTGTCGACTAACTCATTCTTCAAATAGCACCGGTCGTCGAATGGTTTTTGGCAGTGCGGGCACCCCGGTCGTTGATCGGTGCTTGAGATGAAAGCGCCGCTCATGTTTGTCGGATCGTTCAGATCTGGATACCACGTGTCGCACTCGTAGCAATCGACCCAGATATGGCCGCACGATGAGCACCGCAGAAAGACCAGGTCTTCATCTCCGCAGCATTTGAAGTAAGCGTATTCGACATCCTGGTCGGTCAGCAGGCGAGTGTCGCTTGGCTTTATTGCTCTCATGTCCATGGTCCGCGACCCAAAGTCCAGCAGAACCCTTGTTCGGGTTGTAATGCGGATGTTCGGCACCCGCGCCGCGACCTGTCAAGGCAGAAACCGTCTTGACCTCGATCGATGGTTTCCCGGCGAAACATTCACGAGTACCCGTCGCTGCACTTTCCGCCCATAAGGCAGCATACTTCCAGTATCCAGGCCGCAGGCATCCACTTCCATCTTGGCTCCACCATGGCGATGGAGCATCGGAGACATCATGAGAAACGCTTTGCGTATCATCGTCGCGCTAATGGTCGTCGGCATACCGATTTACGCCGGCGTTCTTTATCGTTCTCCCTGGATCGTCGCGCCGCTTACCCTCAGTTTCACGGCCCTCTACGTGAGCGGAAAAATCAAGCAATGGAAGCTGCTCGCCAGCAGCCAGGGGACGGCTGGCGTTATCAAGGCGCTGCTGCTCACGCTTCCCATCCAAGCCGTGCTGGTGGGCATTTTCTACCTCATGGGCCTGGGCATCGGCGCGATCGCGGGCAATCACGGCCTCGCCGAGCGTCTTGACGGGTTCGACCTGATGCTTGCAGGCGGTTTGTTGGTTCTCGGCTTGGCGGCGGGAACCGCCATACACGCGAGCGAGACAGGCGTCGGCGACGATGAATCGGAAACCGCCCATGCGCTGTCTTCGGGCATCGTCAGCATCATGGACGATGCATTCGCGCTCGGACAGCAGAGCGTCGCCATGCCGGCGCAGATATTCTCGCTCGCCCGTCGCCTGGCCGATCACGAGGACCGGGGCGAGGCTCTCGCCGCCATGGAGCAGTTCTTCGACGATGACAACGCGTTCGTTCGCCGCGTCGCCCATACTGCATTGCGCTTCATGGGCCAAGGCGGCCGGGATTTCGATCCGCAAACGCTCGACCGACGCATCGTCGAAGGGATGAGCGATCCGGCCGTATGGGTCCGTTACGATGCGGCGTGGGCCGCCGGAGAGATCAAAGGCGACGACACCGCATTCGCCACGGCCTTGAAGGCGATGATTCAGGCCGCCGAAGCCGCAGGAGCGGATGACCTGGACGAGAACGACAGTGCCCATACCGCGCTGAAACGCGCTCGCAAGAGCCTGGACGCCGTTGCCGGTCGGTCGTAATCACGTAGCGGCTCATGTTCTTGCGGATGGATTTCCGTTGCCTGGCCTTGCGGCGATCCGAGCAGCGGCACTCATGCCAGATAGGAGAGTAGCCAGGCGACGACACCCAATGGCAGCAACTGGAACCCCCATCGCCAAGGTATCGGGCGCAGCAAGGTGAAGCCGGCGATCGCAAGCGCTACGCAAAGTGGGGAAAGCACGACGAGTCCGATGGTGAGCCAGCCTTTGGTCTCCAGCCCATGCTTGTCGGAAGGAAGCAGGAAATAGACCTGTATGAAGTAGTTGATGCAAAGAACCGCCAAAAAAGCCGCGATGGCCAGTTCGATGAAGGCGAACACTCGGGTGGGCTGATCCGTTGTCTTCATAATTATTCTCCAGTGACCTGACGCCCGGGCCCAACGCCCGTCGAGAACGAAAGCCGAGGCCGGCAGGATGCCGTGGCCGCATGGGTAGACCACCCTGCCCCGTCAAGTCAGAGCCTTCCCACGGCTGGGAGTTTGCCTGATTGAACGATGATGCGTTCGCGGCGCCGACGTCGGCGCCGGTCTTCGCCGGAAAAGTCAGGCGCCCGACTGATGCCGCACAGCGTGTAGATACCTGAACGATCTTATTTTCCGCTTGCGTGATGCGAGTCCGGAAGCCGCGTGCGCGCGACGTTTTTTTGCGTTGTTGTGCAGTGCGAGGCAGGCATACGGTGCGCTGTGGCCGCCAAGCCGGGTCACGTCCGAGGCGGCCGTCGATCGGCGCCTCGCGTAGTCGAGTGCTTCCGCAACCGTCTTTCAATTGCCGATTCCCATCGCCGGCCTCGCCACCCATACGGCTTGGCTTGCCGGATGCGTGTGCCCGCGTCGCGGACAAGGCCTAATCTCTCTAGGAAGGAAAGACCCATGAAACGACTGTACGGTTCCTTAGCTTTGTTATCGCTTTCGATCGGCGCCGCGATCGCCGCCCCGGCCACGCTTCCGGCGGCGTTCGATCATCCGAACGTTTCCTCCGTCGACAAGGTCGCGCTGCGTACCATGCCCGCGGTCAATGTCGAAAAGTTGAAGGCCGAAGACCGTCAGCGCGACAAGCGCGGCGATATTCCGCGCTTCGCGTTCCCGATGACGGTGGATATGACCCCGTTGAATTCGGGCGTGTGGGAGGATCTCGACGCCGAGCATGTGGTGTGGCGTCAGCGCATCCGCTCGGACAAGGCGATGTCGCTGAATTTCGGCTTCACTCAGTACCAGATGCCGGCTGGCGGCCGCATGCTCATCTATCCGGCGACCCAGGCCAAGGGCGGCGACCGCGATCTGATCCGCGAGTACAACGACAGCGACAACAATGAGCTGGGTCAACTGTGGACGGCGATCGTCCCGGGCCAGGAAGCGGTGATCGAGGTGGTGGTGCCGCGCGCAAGCGCCGGCCAGTTGAAGCTGCGCTTGAGCAAGGTCAATCACGACTACGTCGGTTTCGGCCCGCTCGCACGTCGCCTGGCCGAAGCCAGCGGCGAGAAAGGCGTGTCGGGCGCGTGCAATGTCGATGTGGTCTGTCCCGACGGCAACGGCCGCCGCGACATCATCCGCTCGGTGGCGGCGTATTCGAAGAACGGTTCGTTGGCCTGCACCGGTTCGCTGGTCAACAACACCGCCAACAATAAGAAGATGTATTTTCTTACCGCGCATCACTGCGGCATGACTACGGCGGCGAACGCCAACAGCATCGTGGTGTACTGGAATTACCAGAACTCGACCTGCCGCGCGCCCAACACGCCGGCCAGCGGCGCCAACGGCAACGGATCGCTGAGCCAGAACCAGTCGGGCTCGACGCTGCGCGCCACCTCGGCCAATTCCGACTTCACCTTGTTGGAACTGCGGACCGCGGCCAATCCCGCCTTCAGTCTGTTCTGGGCCGGTTGGGACCGCCGCAACCAGAACTTCCCGAGCGCCATCGGCATCCATCATCCGAATGTCGCCGAGAAGCGCATCAGTCTGTCCACCAGCTCGACTTCGTTCGTGGCTTGGGGCGGCGGCGCCGGCACCACTCACCTCAATGTGCAGTGGCAACCCAGCGGCGGCGTGACCGAACCGGGGTCGTCGGGCTCGCCCTTGTACAGCCCGGATAGACGCGTAATCGGTCAGTTGCATGGCGGTCCGTCGAGCTGCAGCGCCACCGGCACCAATCGCAGCGATCAATACGGCCGCGTGTTCACCTCTTGGACCGGTGGCGGCACCGCGGCTACCCGTTTGAGCAACTGGCTCGATCCGAACAATACCGGCGCGCAGTTCATCAATGGCATCAACTGATCCGGCGCTGATATCGCTTATGCCCGACTGAGCATCGATCGGGTCGGCGAGCCGCTCCATGCCGGAGCGGCTCGCCAATCGATGAAAAACCACAGCGAAAACTGTTCGCCGCGGCCTCGGCTTCGAATCGATCGGCAACTGCGTCGCCGGCGAATCAACGCCGGCCGATGCCGCAGGCCGAATCGTCCAGGCGCGGATCGAGGATCGCGAACCGCGCGTCGGCCGGCGCGCTCGCGCGGACCCGGCCCAATCCCCATCCGCGTCCGGGCTCGGTGGCGAACACCGCCGCATCGGCGCTTACGCCGGCGACATCGCGGGCTTGGAACAGATGCAGCCCCGCTGCCGGCAACGAGGTCGTTCGGCCGCGGCCGAGCGCGCCGAAGTTGGGTCCTTTGCGGTCGCGCCCGGCGGTGGCGAACCAACCGTCGGGGCTGAAGCCCAGGTAGCGGTCGGGATCGAGCGCATCGGCGATGCAATGCGTGGTCGCGCGCAATCGCGCCAGGCCCATCACGGTATGACCGCCGCCGGTACGGGCTTGCGAAAACGCCAACACCAGAATCTTGCCGCCGGGTTGCAGCCCGACTCCATAGAAGAAATCCGCGCCGTCGGCGACGAAGCTAAACGGCTCCATCTCGAAACTGGTGTCGCGCGTGCCGTCCTGGTTCAGACGGATGAGGAAGGGTTTGCTCCGGCCCGGGGCACTCGACTGTCCGACCACCAGCAAGCGCCCGTCGGCCTGCAGTTTCAGCCCGGTGGTCAGGCCGAGAATGGGGGTCTTCTGGTACGACGCATCGGCGCTGCCGTCGGCAAGATGGCGTTCGATCGCCGTGTGGCCGTCGCCGCCCATCATCGAGTGCATCGTCAATAAGCCGCCGTCGGCTTGTATCGCCAGCATGTGGCCGCCGCGATTGCCGTAGGACGCGGTGCGGCCGCCCTGGCCGAAGCTCGGGTCCAGGCGTCCATCGGGCAGGTAGCGCGCCAACGCGGTGGCTTGGGTGGCCGCCAGCGATCCGACCACGACGATGCGTCCGTCGGCTTGCACCGCCACGCTGTAAGCCGCGGCGGCGCGTTCGGAGTAGTCAGCGAACGAGGTCAGCACGCGGCCGCCGTCGCCGAAGTCCGGATCCAGCCGACCGTCTTCGCCCAAGCGCACTACGGCGAAGCGCGAACGCTTGGGCGATACGCGCGGATCTTCCGCGCCGCCCACTACGACGATCTTGCCGTCGCGCTGCACCGCCATGTCCCAGGCGATGGTTTCGGGAAAACCCAGGTCGGTGAAATCGGCGCGGGCGACGCCGCCGTCGCCGAAGCCTTTGTCGAGCGAACCGTCGGCCAGATGTCGGAAGGTCATGAACGTATTGGTCGCGTAGCCCGCTATCACGATCTTGCCGTCCGCGCGCACCGCCAGCGAATGGCATACGACCCCGCTCTCGTCGCCGACCCAGGTCGCGCCGCCGTCGCCGAAAGCGGGATCGAGCCCGCCGTCCGGCAGCAAGCGCAACAGACGACACCTCGGCCGAGGCCAACCGCCGGCATTGGACACCACGAGGATCTTGCCGTCGCGCTGGACGGCGATGGCGCTGGACTGGAAGTAGGAGCCCGGGTAATCGTCGACGAACCGGCCGTCGACACCGAAGCCGCGGTCGAGCCCGCCTTCCGGCGCAGCGCTTTGCGCCCGCGCGGGCTGGGCGGAACTTGCGCATATCAGCGCGGCCGCGCAGGCCAGCGCGGCGAAAAAACAATGAGGAGATGTCATGGGGCTTGCACCGGTCGGCGACGCTCGCTGCCCCTGCCCCGGACCTGAGCGACGACACCGACCCGGCACGGGCACACCCTAGCACCGGCCCGGCCGGGCAAAGCGAGCGGACGGAAGCACTTCAGGCACGGGTGGCGCCGGCGGATACGGCCGCATGGCGCTCCGGCCCGGCTCCCACCCGACGCCTGCGCCGGCCCCGCGCATCACCACGGCTGGGTCCCGATCCGCCGGTCGCTGCCGCCGGTCCCAAGCGGCTCGATGAACCGCGAAGCCGCTCACACTTGTTGCGAATAATTATCATTTGGTTGAATGTATGACGACCCGCGCACTCCGTTTGTGCGCCATCCGTCCCCGCTTATGCCCGCTCAATCCTCCAGGAAAGGCCTCTCGGCCTCGCCTCCCGACAGCCACATGCAGCGTTTTCGCGCGGCGGCCGACACCGCCTGGCGTGTCGTCCTGGCGATTCCCGGCAGCTACGCGCTGGCCGCGGTGACGACGGGAATGCTGGCCCGGCTGCTGCCGGGCGGCGCGCTGTCGGCCTCGTTGACCGCCACGATGCTGTCGTTCGCGGTCTGCGCGACTTGCGTCGTCGGCATCTTCGCCGCCCGCAGTGCGCTGCGCGCCACCGTGTGGATGGTGGTATTGGGCGGCCTGTGCGCGGCCGGGATCGTCGCGGTCGACTCGCTGCGGGCGGTCGCATGAGCGGCGGCTTCCGCCAATCCCAGGCCACGCTGCATACCTGGTCCGGCTTGCTGGTGGGCTGGGTGTTGTACGCGATGTTCCTGACCGGTACGGCGAGCTATTGGCGGGAGGAAATCACCCGCTGGGCGACCCCCGAAGTCGCTGCATCCACCGACGCCGCCGCTGTGCAGGCCGCGCAGGCCATCGAGTTCCTGCGGCAACGCGCGGGCGCGGTGCAGGGCTGGACGATCGGACTGCCCGGCGAACGCCAGGCCGGCATCCAGGTGTCGTGGCAACACGACGGCGGGCGCGCCAAACCGGCCGATCGCGCGGTGCTCAGCCGCGGCGGCGAGCCGGTCGAGGGTCGCGACAGCAAGGGCGGCGACTTCTTCTATCGCCTGCACTTCGATCTGCATTACGTGCCCAGGCTGTGGGGACGCTGGATCGCCGGCTTCTGCGCGATGTTCATGCTGGTGGCGATCGTCAGCGGCGTGATCACTCACAAGAAAATCTTCGCGGACTTCTTCACCTTCCGCCGCGGCAAGGGCCAGCGCAGTTGGCTGGACGGCCACAACGCTTTGGCGGTGCTGTCGCTGCCGTTCCATCTGATGATCACCTACACCGGGCTGATCACCTTGATGACGCTGTACATGCCGTTCGGCGCGACCGCGAACTACGCCAGCCGCGACGCGATGAACGCCGAGCTGTTCCCGCGGCCGCCCGAGCTCGCCGCGTCCGGCGTGGCCGCGCCGCTGGCGGCCATCGGCCCGTTGGTGCGGCGCGCCGAGCAGGATTGGGGCGGCGGCGCGATCGAGTCGATCCGCATCGCCCATCCCGGCGACCGCAATGCACGGGTGCTGATCACCCGCGCCACCTCCGGCCGCATCGTCGATGGCGGCGCGATCGAGTTCGACGGCGTCTCGGGCGATACGACCTGGCGTACGCCGTCGCCGAATGCGGCCAGCGACACCCGCGGCGCCATGATCGGCCTGCACACCGCGCGGTTCGCCCCGCTCACCATGCGCTGGCTGTACTTCCTGTCCAGCCTCGCCGGTACCTTGATGGTCGCCAGCGGCCTGGTGCTGTGGACGGTGAAGCGGCGCGCTCGGCTGGCCGATCCGCAGCGGCCGCACTTCGGATTTCGGCTGGTCGAAACGCTCAACATCGCGTTCATCGCGGGACTGCCGATGGCGATGGCCGGCTATCTGTGGGCCAACCGCTTGTTGCCGCTCGGCCTGGAATCGCGCGCGGACTGGGAAATCCACTCGTTCTTTCTGGTCTGGGCCGGCTGCCTGCTGTGGAGCGGCCTGCGCCGGCCGCGGCGGGCCTGGGTCGAGCTGTTGGCCGCCGCCGCGGTGCTGAGCGCGGGCCTGCCGATCTTCAACATCGCGCTGACCCGCCATGGCCTGTTCGACAGCCTGGCCGCGGGCGATGCCGCGTTGGCCGGCATGGACCTTGGGCTGTCGGCCATCGCCATCGCGCTCGCGTTGACGGCCCGGGCGGTGCACCGACATGCGCCGGCGCGCGCGCCCGCACGCGATCGCGCGCGTCGGGCCGTCGCGCCCTCCTCCACTCCCGCCGCCGGGCCCGCAACGTGATCGTGCTGGCGCTATTGCTGTGCGTGGCGGGATTCGCCGCGCTCGCCTCGGCGATGGATCGGCATCGCTCCGTGCTGACCACGCGGCCGCTGCGTCCGCGCTTGCGCACCGCGCTTCGTGCCGCGGGCGCGCTGGCGCTCGCCAGCGCGCTGCTGCCCTGCATCGCGGCCTGGGGACCGGCGCAAGGCGCGGTCGGCTGGTTCGGCGCGCTCAGCGCCGGCGCGGCCGTCGTTCTGCTGACGCTGCGCTATGCCCCTTCGCGCCGTCCTGGCCCTCATCCGTCCTCCAAGAAGTCCGATCCATGCCCTTGATTGCGCTGCGACCCCGCTCCCACCCGACGCTTGCGCCGGCCCCGCGCATCACGACGACGGCGCTTGCGCTGGCCCTGTCCATCGTCCTGACGCCCTGTGCCTTCGCGCAGCAGAACCTGCAGCACAACGGGCCGCGGACCGAGCCGCCCGCGAGCGGCGGCGACGCGGCCGACGATCAGGCGACGACGCTCGACAAGGTGCTGGTCACCACCCGCACCGAGGGCTACCAGGTGCGCGGCACCAATACCGCCACCAAGCTTCCCCTGACCCTGCGCGAAACCCCGCAGTCGCTGACCGTCTTCACCCGCCAGCGGATCGAGGACTTCAACCTCATCACCATCTCCGAGGTGCTGCAGCAGACGCCGGGCGTGACCATCCAGTCCTACGACAGCAATCGCACGCTGTTCAATGCGCGCGGCTTCCCGATCAACAATTTCATGTTCGACGGCGTGCCGACCAACTACAACACCGGCTCCGGCGGCAACTCGATCCTCAGCGATACCTCGATCTACGAGCGCATCGAAGTGGTGCGCGGCGCGACCGGCCTGGTGACCGGCGCCGGCAATCCCTCGGCGACCGTCAACATGGTGCGTAAGCGGCCGACCGCGGATTTCCGCGCCAGCACCAGCCTCAGCGCCGGCTCATGGGATTACCGGCGCGCCGAAGTGGACGTCTCCGGACCGCTGACATCGGGCGATCGCGTCCGCGGCCGCTTCGTCGGCGCTTATACCGATCGCGAATCGTTCGTGCGCTTCCAGCACGACACCTCGCCCAGCGCCTACGGCGTGATCGAGGTCGATCTGACCGACAGCACGCGCGTGCGCGCGGGCATCGACTATCTGAAGACGAGTTCCGACGGCGGCGCCTGGAGCGCATCGCCGCTGTTCTTCAACGACGGCACGCCCGCGCGCATGTCGCGTTCCTACAGCGCGGCGGCGCGCTGGAACCGCTGGGATCGCGAAAGCACCAATCTGTTCGCCGTGATCGAACAGCAACTGCCCGGCGGCTGGACCGGCCGCGCGGCCTACAACCACCGCAAGACCGACACCGACAGTCTGCTGTTGGCCGGTTCCAACAGCGCGAGCTTCGCCAACCCGACGACCGGACTCGGGCTGCCCATCGTGGATACCTACTCGGTATCGGAAACGCGCGAGAACTCGTTCGATCTCTACGCTTCCGGCCCGTTCCGCCTGTTCGGCCGCGAGCACGAGTTGATGATCGGCGCCAACCGCTACGACCGCGATCTGTCCACGATCCGCACCGCGATCACCAGCCGCCCCTACAGCACCAGCACCACCGCGCCTTCGTTCCCGAGCATCTTCGACTGGGACGGCAATATCGGGCGGCCCACCACGCGCAACTACGGCATCCCCAGCAACATCGCCAACACCACCGAAACCGGCTATTACCTCGCCGCGCGGTTCAATCCCACCGACCGGCTGAAGGTCATCGCCGGCGCGCGATATACCGACTGGGAAACCGCGACCGACAACTTCAACATCGGCGGAAATTTCACCGGGCGCAGCAATGCTTTGTCCGAAAGCCGGCTCACCCCCTACTTCGGCGCGATCCAGGATCTCACCGACCAGATCTCCGCATTCGTCAGCTATTCCGACGTGTTCACGCCGCAAAGCCGCCGCGACCGCGACAACCTGCAGATCGATCCGCTGATCGGCGCCAACTACGAGTACGGATTGAAAGGCGAGTTCTTCGACGGTCTTCTGTACGCCTCGCTCAACGGCTTCCACATGCAGCAGGACAACGTCGCCGAGCTCGATCCCGAAGTCCCGCCGAACTCGCTGCCCGACGGCAGCTCTGCTTACCGCACGGTGTCCGGCGTGAGGACCTGGGGCGGCGAGTTCGAGGTGTCCGGTTCGATCACCCGCGACTGGAGCATGACCGGCGGCTACACCTATGCTTACAGCCGCGACCAGAGCGGCGCGCGCGTGTTCACCGTCAGCCCGATGCATCTGGCGCGCTTCAACACCACCTACCGGTTCGGCAAGTGGACGCTCGGCGGCGGCTTCAGCTGGCAGAGCGAGGTCTACCAGAACCAATCCATTCCCACCGGCAGGTTCAATCCCAACGCAACCCCGATCACCGCGCCGGGCCGGGTGACCCAGGGCGGCTATGTCCTGGCCGATCTGATGGGCCGCTACGCCGTCAACGACCGCATCAGTCTGGGCGTGACGGTGACCAACGTGTTCGACAAGGCGTACTACCGCAACGTCGGTTATTTCAATGCTGGCTACTGGGGCGAGCCGCGGCGGGTGTTGTTCAACCTGCGGGCGAAGTTCTGATGGACTGACTTGGGTATCCCATCGGGGGCGAGTGGCCTCGCCCCCGTCACCGCATACCCCGATGAGGATTCACTGCAATCGCCTGTTTTCCGACGCTTGCCCGGTCTGCGGTCAACTGCGCAAATCAGACGAGGCGGCAGGCGGATTCGGGCGTTCCCGCTGCACCGAGAGTCCTCTCACTTCGCCGGCGGGCGATGGAGTTCGTCCTTGATGACCGCGATGCCCTGGACTTCGACGACGATCCCGGGCCGGGCGAAGTTGGAGATGGTCAGCAGCGACGAACCGGGATACGGGCCGTCCTTGAACACCTCCTTGATGACTTCCGCCTCGGCCTGATTCATACGCGGATCGTTGACGTATACGGTGATCGAGACTAGATCCGAAACGCTGCCTCCGACCCGGCGCAGATCGGTATCGATGTTCTTGAAGATCTGGCGCACCTGCGCCTTGAAGTCGTACGAGATGTCCTTGCCGTTTTCATCGGTCGTGGTGGTGTGACCACCTAGCCATATGATCTCCCCACCCTTGGTTACGACCAAGGGCGAGAAACCCCATTGCTTCTGATAGTCGCTAAGTTCGACCAGTTGCTTTGCGCCGGCGGCCGGGTGGAACACAGCCAGTGCCAAGCCAAGCGAAAGCGTCAACGCTGTTTTTAAACCAGTGATAGAGGACATGATTTCGACTCCTGAGTCGGGTATGGGGGCCGCGAGCTTCGTCGCGACGCGATTCAATCTAGGTCGTGGACCGTCGTTGCATAAGCCGGCCAATTGCGGACTTAGCGTCCGGATATCCGAACGATGGGCATCGCGGCCGGACACCGTGCTTGCCGATACGGAAAACACCTTTCGCGGCGAATATCGGTCGGGACGCGCGAATGGCGCGCATCGCCTTGATTTATCGACTGTCGCGCGCGCCCGAGCGCCAGCGAGCGCTGGCCGAACAGTGCAAAGCCGCGCCTTGCGCGACCGTCGCGGCCTCTTGACCGGAACGCCGGGAGCGCATCATCTTTCGGACGATCGCGAAAATCAGAAACATCGTCCTGAAAATCAAACGATGGGAGCGCCATGCTGGACTTGAACGACTTCTACTACTACGTCCAGGTCGTCGATCGCGGCGGGTTCACGTCCGCCGGACGGATGTTGCGCGTTCCAAAATCCACGCTCAGCGGGCGAATACAGCGACTGGAGAGCGATCTGGGGGTTCGTTTGCTGAATCGAACCTCGCGTCGATTCGGCATGACCGACGCCGGCGAGGAGTTCTACCAGCACGCAGTCGGAATGCTGCAACGCGCCGAGCAAGCCGAAAGCGTCATCCGTCAACGGCTGTCTGAGCCTTCCGGCACGGTCCGCTTCACCACCGGCGTGATCACCGCACAGTTCGCGATGCGCAAGATGGTCAGCGATTTCCTGGCGAAGTACCCGAAAGTCAATCTGGTCGAGCATGCTGTCGATCGGAGCGTCGATTTGGTCGGCGAGAACTTCGACGTCGCCATTCGCGCTCACTCCGCCCCATTGCCCGATTCCAGCCTGGTTCAACGCACGCTCGCGCCCGCGCCATGGTTTCTGTTCGCCGGAACGGACTACCTGCGACGTGCCGGCGCGCCAACGGCGCCGAAGGATCTCGCCAAGCATCCATCATTGTTCATGATGCGCAGCGGTGTCGCGCCGGCATGGCATCTGAGTCGTCCGGTACGCGGGGCGCGGGAAGAGTTGATCCTTCCGCTTACGCCTCGCTTGATCAGCGACGATATTATTTCCCTCAAGCAGGCCGCGCTCGATGGTTTCGGCATCGTTGCGCTGCCCGGATACACCTGTCGCGACGAAGTCCGAGCCGGCGAAATGACGCGCGTGCTACCGGACTGGCGAGCCGGCGACTCGACCTTTACCGCCCTGATCCCTGACCGTCACGGCCTGCTGCCCGCGGTTCGCGCTTTCATCGATCACCTTGTGGCGGAATTTCCCAAAATCGTTTCCTTCCAGCCTTGAAGCGCCCACGGCGAAACCTCAACGACGGCAACACCAAGCTCCTCATAGTGGGAACGGGTGACTGAAACCAGGTAAGCGGCCATTCCCTAAGCGGGTCATGCCCGCAATACCTGCGGACCTGCGCGCGACGCGCATCGCGCAAGAGAACCAACGCGTCCCGATGCGACCGCTCAAGCGTCGGGCCAGCGATTCTCCAGCATCTTCGGCAGCACCTCGCTGAGCAGGTCGCTGGACGGCGCGTCGGCATGCAACTGGGCGAGCTTGCCGTCGAGCGCGAGGTGGGCGAAGCCGTGCACCATCGACCACGCCGCCAGCAGTTCGGCGCGAGCCGACGCGTCCAGCGGTTGTTGCGGCGGCAGCGAGCGCATCGCCCGGATGGTCTGTTCGAGCTGCATCAAGGTTCGGTCGCCCGCGGCCTGCAAGGCGGCGTGATCCGGGCTCAGCAGGTCGTGACGGAACATCAGATGGAAGCGGCCCGGATACGTCAGCGCGAAACGGACATAGCCGACGCCCTGCATCCGCATGCGTTGCGTCGGCGTGCCGGCGGCGGGATCGACGTCCAGGCAATGGGCCAATTCCTCGAAGCCGAGGATCGCCACCTCAGAAAGCAGGCCGGCGGCGCTGCCGAAATGGTGGGCCGGCGCGGCTGGCGACACGCCCGCGCGCCGGGCCGCTTCGCGCAGGCTGAACCCCGCGACGCCGTGCTCGGCGAGGATCCGGTCGGCGGCCTCAATCAGGGCGGTTTTCAGGTCGCCGTGGTGGTAACGCTCGACCGGGCTGGTTTTGCGGCGATTGGGCTTGGCTTGAGTCATCTTGACAGTGTTCAAATTAGGCGCTAGTGTGCATGTTAACACTGTTCAGATGAGGAAGCGACATGAACGCGATACTCAAGCACCACAACACCTCGATGGCTCTCACGGCCGCGCACGCATGGACCCAGCGCGACATCCCCGACCAGAGCGGACGCACCGTCCTGGTGACCGGCGCCAACAGCGGACTGGGCTACCTGACCAGCCTGAATCTGGCCAGGCACGGCGCGCAGGTCATCATGACCGCGCGCGATCTGGAGAAAGGACGCCGCGCGCAGGCCGCGATCATGGCCTCGCGTCCCAAGGGCAGCGCCGATCTGCGCCGGCTCGATCTGGCCGACCTCGAAGAGGTCAAGGCCTTCGCCGATCAACTGCTGCGCGAAAACCCTCGCCTGGATGTGATCGTCAACAACGCCGGCATCATGATGCCGCCGCGTTCCTTGACCCGGCAGGGCCACGAGCTGCAGTTCGGCGTCAATCATCTGGCCCACTTCGTTCTTACCTGCCGGCTGTTGCCGTTGTTGCTCAAAGGCGACGACAGCCGCGTCGTCACCCTCAGCTCCGATCTGCACAAGCGCGGCCGGATCCATTTCGACGATCTCACCGGCAGCGGCAAGTACGGTCGCATCGACTACTACGCCCAATCCAAATTCGCTAACACGCTGTTCGCGTTGGAACTCGACCGCCGGCTCAGGGCGGCCCGATCGCCGGTGAAAAGCCTGCTGGCGCATCCGGGCTACGCCGCCACCAACCTGCAGATGAGCGGGCCGAGCGGCGTGCTCAAACTGTTCATGCACATCGGCAACCGCTTTTTCGCCCAGCCGGCCGAGATGGGCGTACTGCCGCAACTGTATGCGGCCACGGCGCCGGACGTGCGCGGCGGAGAATTCTTCGGCCCCGACGGTCCGAAGGAAAAGAAAGGCCATCCCACCCGGGTGCAGCCGGCGGATGCGGCGCGCGATGAAGCACTGGCCGAACGCTTGTGGCGGGTCTCGGAAGAACTCACCGGCGTGCGCGCGGATTTCCATGCCGTGGAAGGTGACTTATGAACTCGACCGATACCCTGTCTTTTTTCCGCGCCTGGGTGTCCAACCCATTGCAGGTCGCCGCCATCGCGCCGTCGAGCACGGCCCTGGCCCGACTGATGACCGGCGAAATCTCCGCCGACAGCGGGCCTGTGCTCGAACTGGGCCCGGGCACCGGCGCTTTCACCCGCGCGCTGTTGGCGCGTGGCGTGCGCGAGCGCGATCTCACCTTGATCGAACACAGCGTCGATTTCGCCGGTCTGCTGAAGCGCCGGTTTCCAGCCGCGCGCGTGCGCCACATGGATGCGGCGCGGTTGGCGTCGCTGGGCCTGCACGAGGACGGCGGCATCGGCGGCGTCGTCAGCGGACTGCCGCTGCTGTCGATGAAGCCCAGGAAGGTAATGGCGATCCTGCGCGGGACGTTCGGCGGACTGCGCCCGGGCGGGGCCTTCTATCAGTTCACTTACGGACCGAGTTGTCCCGTCCCGCAACGCATTCTCGACCGGCTCGGCCTCAAGGCCCAGCGCATCGGCGGCACGCTGCTCAACCTGCCGCCTGCTTCGGTGTATCGCATCTGCAAGCGCCCTGCCCTGGTCGGACTCTGACGCCTGAGCCGGCCCACCGGATGCGCTCTGTGCATTGCAGCGCGCACGAGCCACCGCGGGCCACGCCGGTTCAAGCCCCGCATGCGGCGATCTGGACGCGCGCGCCCGGATCGCCGGACTTGGTCGTGGAGAGCGGACTTTGCGCCGCGGTTTGCCAGGCCACGCGCGGGCCGTCGGCCGAGCACGGTCACCCGCGCGATCCGCGGATCGTTCAAGGCCTGACGAAGCACTTCGCCGCCGGCGAAACCGGTGGCGCCGGTGAGCAGAAATTTCATGCGGGCATCCTGGCGCGCAGGCTGTTGGCGCAATCGACCAAGGTGCTGGCGGTCGATCGCGACTGCCAACCCAGCGACTCTTTGGCCTTGGCCGAGGTGTGGAGGATCTTCCGGCCCAGGCGCGGCGTCATCGCGCGCAGCGAGGGATCCAGGCGCGCCATCAGCCGGAACACGAAGTCGGGCAACGTGCGCCGCGGCACCTTGTTCGCCGCCGGACCGAGCCGGCTGCGCAGAACCTGGGCGATCTCGCTCATCCACAAGAACTCGCCGACGGCGAGAAACCGCTGATTGGCCGCTCGCGGCGAGGACATGGCGCGAATATGGATATCGGCCAGATCGCGCACGTCCACCACCTCGAAGCCCAGTCGCGGGGTGGCCGGCATCTTGCCCTGCATCAGCCGATCGATGATCTGCGCCGAGCCCAGATTGTCGCGGCTGAGCACCGGGCCGAACACCGCGCCCGGCAGGATGGTGGCGAGCGTCATCGGCCCCGAGCAGTGGTGCATGAAGTCCCACGCGGCGCGTTCGGCCAGACGCTTGGACTGGCGATAGCCATCGACGGCTTCGGCCGGATCGAACCAGACCGTCTCGTCGCTGAGCGTGTCGCCATCGCGCAGCGGCGGCGTGGCCACGGCCGCGGCCGAGGTCATCACCACTCGCTTGACTGCGGCGTCCACGGCGGCGCGCAACACCCGCAGCGTTCCGTCGCGGGCCGGGATCGACAACTCGCCCTCGCCCGCTCCCGCGTCGAAACCGAGCGGCGAAGCGACGTGCAGGACGTAGTCGCAACCGGCCATCGCCGCGTCCCAGCCTTCGTCCCGAGTCAGGTCGGCGGCGAAGCAGGTCAATCGGTCGCCCGCCTCGATCGCCGAGCCGATCGCTTCGCGCAAGGCCGGTTCTTTGGCGAGATTGCGCACCGTCGTGCGCACTTCATAACCGCGCCGCAACAGTTCGACGATGCACCAGCCGGCGACGAAACCCGTGCCGCCGGTAACCAGAACGATCTCACTCATAAGAACTCCTGACCGCTTGCGGCGCGCCGATGGCTGGCAGGACTACGGATCTGCGATGCGCGCGCGGCGCCGAAGGGCCGGCGCCGGCTGATGCGGTAGACCGCGGCCGGCGGCAGATTGCGAAACGTGCCGCCGATGCGGACGGCTTTGAGCCCCAGACGGTCCAGCAATGGGCGCGGCACCGGACAGCCGGGAAAATAAGTGAACTGATAAAAGCTTCCAGCGGGCCCCAGGTAAGCGAAGGCTCCCGACAGTATTTCCATCACCCGTCGCCGCGGCATCGACAGCAGGGGCAATCCGCTGACGACTGCGCCGAGTTTCGTGTCGGCATATAAATCGGATCGGGCCAAACGCGATGCGTCCATGCACAACACCCGTGCTTGCGGAAAGCGTTGGCGGAGGTCCTGCGCGAACGCTACGCCGGCTTCGATCAAGGTCAGGTCGGCCTCGCGAACTCCCTGCCCCAGCAAGGCCCGGGTGAACACGCCGGTCCCGGCACCCAGTTCCAGCACCGGGCCCTGCGAGGGCCTCACCTCCCGGGTGATCAGCCGCGCCAGGGCCTGGCCCGACGGGGCGATCGCGGCCACCCGGCGCGGCGCGGCGATCCACGAGCAGAAGAAACGAGCGAAATCTGAGGCGTTGGCGGAAGCAGTCGTCACGGCCGGAGCTCCGGAGGATCGTCGGGCGGCGACGCCCTGGGGACGTTGCCGAATTAAATCTACAGGCGTAGACTAACGCCGTTCAAGTCGCATGTCTACACCTGTAAAATTAACGAGACTGAACCGATATGTCCGACCAAACGCCGCCGAGGCGCCGCAACGCCGCCGCCACCCGCGAGGCCATCTTCGCTTCGGCCCGGCGGGCCTTCGCCCAGGCCGGTTATGACGGCGCCGGGGTGCGCGACATCGCCGCCGGCGCGGGCGTCACCGCCATGCTGGTGAACCGCTACTTCGGCACCAAGGAGCGCTTGTTCGCCGAAGTGATCGCCGATGCGATGTCCCGGCCCACGGTGTTGACCGGCGACACGCTGCGCTCGCCGACCCTGGGCCGCGATATGGCGGCCAAGCTGATCGAGATCACCCAAGCCGGCGCGACACCGCTGGAAGGCTTCGAGATCATGCTGCGCTCGGCCTCCAGCGAACGCGCCGCGCAGATCGGCCGCGAGCAGATCGATCAGCACTATCAGGCGCTGCTTACCGCCGCGTTGAAGGGCGACTTCGCGCCGCAGCGCGCCGCGCTGATGCTGGCCCTGGTCGCGGGCGTGCAAGTGATGCGGCAAATGATCGCCCTGCCCGCGCTGGCTGAGGCCGATCCCGATACTTTGACTTCGATCCTCGCGCCGTTGCTGCAACAACTGGTCGACGGCGGCGACGACGCGCGAGGATGACGCGCCCTCACCGGACCACCGATCAGTCTTCGATCAAAAGCCAAACTACCGAGGGTTGCTTACAGCGGCGTCTTGGTCATTGAACGATGCCGTCGGGCACGGCGCGCCGGAGCCTGCGCCACAGCAGGGCCAGCGTCACTTCGGCGACGATCAGCGCGGCCAGCACCTGCAGCGCCAGCGTCGAGGCGTTCGTGCCCGGCGCCACCGTCGCGGCGATATAGCCGATACCGATGAACAATCCGTTCCAGATCGCGATTCCCGACAAGGTGGCCATGGTGAACGTCCTGGCGTCGGCGCGGAACAAACCGGCGATCATGGGCGACACCAGCCGTACCGTCGGAACGAGCTGCAAGCCGAACGCGAGCGTGCGCTGATTGACGCAAAACGCCTGGGTCACACCCTGCATCCGTATCGCGGACATTCCGACCATCCGTCCGGCACCGGCCAACAACCAGCGGCTTCGGTGCTCGGACACGGTAAGCGCGACGCCGTAAAGCACGAGAGAACCCGCCACCCCGCCGATCGCGGTCGCCGCGACCGCGCCGGCGACCGACCACGGACCGCCGGCGGCCGCGATGCCGATGGCCACCAGCACGCCATACGACGGCAACACCGGAACGAATCGTTCGCTGGCCGCGATGAGGATCAGGCCGACGACGCCGTACTCGGCGACCCAGGCGATCAGCGTGCCGAGCGGATCCATCTCAGGCCCCAGCCCCGGCCAAGCCCCACCGCGCCGCGCGCAGGTGGGACCCGCTGCAGCCATGGGCCGAGCGATGAGCGTGAAAATCGACCCGTCCTGCCTGTGTCCGGTCCATGCCCTGGCCTGTCGCGATGAGACTGCAGTGTGACCGGGGCTTATTAATATTCGTTTAAGCGCGCTGGCCGGGCCCGAAAGGGGCTGGCAACCCCGTCATCCGGCGATGTCCTTGCAGGTCCTGATTCAAGGCGCGCATTCGAACACCGTGTGGCCGCCGGGCAAGCGCTCGACACTGAGCACTTTCAGTCCGGCCGCCTCGGTCAGCTTGCGCAAGTGCGCTTCGTTGAAGCCGCGCGTGCCGTCCTCGCAGATCACCATCTGGAACAGAGCGCGGGCGGCGTCGGATTCGCGCTCGAACAAGGGCTCGACGATCAGCAGGCGCGAGGACTCCGGACCGGATGCGCGGGCGTCGATCGTTGCCAGCATCGCGGTCCGCGCGGCGACCAGCAGCCTCAGGCAATTGTCGAACGACCAGTCGTACAACACGTTCTTCACCAGGTAGCGATCGCCGCCTTCGGGAATTTCGCGAAAGATGTCCGCGGGCTGGAACGTGAGGCGATCGGCGAGTTCGTCGCCGGCATCGGCGCGTTGCGCGGCTTGAGCGCGGGCGCACACGCTGGGCCGGTCGAGGCAGATTCCGCGCAGATGCGGATGAGCGGCGAGGATTCCGCGCAGAAACGCGCCGCCGCCTCCGCCGATATCGACCACCGAAGCGACCTCGGCGAAGTCGTAATGCTCGGCCAGGGCCGCGGCGTCCGGCCTGGCCAGTTCGGCCATGGCGTTGTCGAAGATCGCCTCCGCTTCGGGATGGCCGGCGAGATACTCGTAGAGCGAAGCGCCGAACATCGACTGGAATCCCGACTTTCCCGTGCGCACGGTGGTCAGCAGTCCGCCGAACGCGTCGTCGTAGGTCTCCGCCAGCAGGATGCAGAAATTGCGCAGCGACTGGGAATGATCGGAGCGCAGTTGCGCGAAGTCCTCGCCGAGACGGAAGTGGCCGTCCGCATCGACGTTGAACACTTCGATCAGGGCCAAGGTGCGCAGCAGCAGAGCCAGCGCTTCGGGATCGGTCCCGGTGTGCGCCGCAAGCTCCGCGGGGGAACGGGCCTGAGTCGCGGTGAGATCGGCCAGGCCGAGCCGCGCCGCGACCGCGAGCGCGCGCGGAAAACCGCCGCTCGCCGCGATACGAACCAGGCGGCCCTCGTCGCGCTGCCCTGCCCTGGAGGAACTGCGGCCGGCGTGCGGGTGCGGGTGTTCGTGCTGGTCGGCGAGGACCGTAGTGTTTGAGTTAGTCATGAGCGAGCGTCCTTGTCTGGCGTTGTCTGACTGTGAGCTAGCGAAACGTCCGTCGCAGGCTGCGTGTCGTATCGCTCACGACGGCGCAGCGGGTGCAGGACGCTGGAGAGGATCGAGCGCGTTTGCGGAAACGAGCCCGGGTCGATCAATCCCACGCTGCGCGGCTGGCGCCCCGGACGCCAGGTGTAGCTGCCGAACACGTGATCCCAGAGCGACAGTTCCGCGCCGAAGTGCCCCGCTTCGCTCGGGTCGGTGCTGTGGTGCAGACGATGCTGCTCCGGCCCGACCACGATGTAGTTGAGCCAGCCCAGGTGCACGTCGATATTGGCGTGGGCGATGTAGCCCTGGGCCAGCACGAAGATGCCGATGGCGAACACCGACGCCTCGGAAAATCCGGCGAGCGCCAATGAGAACTGCACGGCGAACTGATCCAGAGCGACGTCGAAGACGTGATTGACGCCGTTGTTGCCGACGTTGACCTTGTTCGGCGTGTGATGGATGCCGTGCACGCGCCACAGCCACCGATTGTGATGACTGAGGCGATGCATGCCGTAACCGACGAGCGAACTGAGCAGCAGCGCCAGCGGAATCTCCGCCCACATCGGCAGGCTCGACTGCGACGGCGCCACCGCGGTGGCCGCGGCCGCGACGAAACCCGCCGCGAGCGCGCCGCCGAGGACCGTCAGCAGGAAATAGATTCCGTACTGCCCCCACTCCTGGCGCGTGGGATGCCAGTCGACGTCGTAGGGTATGAAACGCTCCAGTATTCCGAAATACAGCATCGTCCCGATCAGGAACATGAAGCTCGTGCCTCCGGGATTCCACTGCAGGCGCAGTCCCAGCACCACCGTGACCAGTACGGCCGCCAGGATCAGCGGATACGCGGCACGTCGCAGCAGCCAGCGGCCCCAGAGCCGCCCGCCGTCGGTTTTCATGAACATCGCCATCCTCCTTGATCGTCGCAAAGCACGGGACGTGATCGAGCGATCCGCTCAGAGCAGTGCGCGCAATCGAACGCACCGCTCGTTGGTCGAGTCGTGATCCTTCGCTTCTGGAGCGATCCGGACGTCGAGACGGAGAGGCTCGTTCGACCGATCGACGGATCGAGAACGGCTGCTTTTTACACGCATCCCCGCGCGCCATCGGTGACACCGATCATGGATAACCATGAGGCGCACACCCGCGTGTCGAGACTGAACCTGCGGTCTCAGAAAGGCTTCATGGCGCAGGTCACGCGGATACCGCGACGGTGCGCGCGGACGCACAGCGATGGATTTCCGCGAGGGGCTCGCAGCCCTGGAAACGTGGCGTTCTTATCGGCTCTCATGCCGCGGATCTGCCGTTCGATGGGCGGTCGTCGCTCACGCCTTCATCTTTGAGAGCTGGCCACTCGATTGCCACCCTCTTTGAGGATGTGCCGGCCCGGCGACCCGGCGCCGGTACGCTGCGACGACGCGCCGCCGCCGTCGGCCGGCGTCGCGCTGTCGCAGTCGTGGTTCGGCTATCAGCGGCGATACACGCGCACGTAGTCCACGTGCATCTTCGCCGGCAGCTTGCTTTCGTCGATGTTGAAGCCCGGCCAGTTGCCGCCGATGGCGAAGTTCAACAGAAGAAAGAAATCGTTGTGGAACTCGTGGGTTCCGTTGATGCCGTTCTGGATGTTGGCTTCGTGGAACTTGTTGCCGTCCACATACCAGCGGATCGCGTTGGCGTCCCATTCGATGGCGTAGACATGCCAGTCGGCGACGTTGAGCGTGGTGTTGCCGCCGTACTGCGCGTAGTTGCCGTTGTGGTCGCGCCAATGGATGGTGCCGTAGGTGCGGCTCTCGTTGTTGATGTGCTCCATCACGTCGATTTCGCCCGAATCGGGCCAGCCCACTTGCGGCATGTTGGCGCCGAGCATCCAGAACGCCGGCCACGCGCCCATGAACGAGGGCAGTCTCATCCGCGCTTCGATCTTGCCGTACTTGAAGGTACGCACGCCCTGCGTCTTCATCCGCGCGGAGGTGTAGCGATACCCGCCGAAATCCTGGCGCCTGGCGGTGATGACCAGTGCGTTGTTCTCGATGCCGGCGTTTTCGCGCCGGTAATACTGCAACTCGTTATTGCCCCAGCCGCTGCTGCCGTTACCGGTCTCAAACACCCAGGACGGCCCGATCGATCCGTTGAACTCGTCCTGCCATACCAATTGCCAGCTCTGCGCCCAGGCGCCGCCGGCGAAGCCGCAAGCGAGAAAGAAAATCAAGCTTCGCATTAGTCGTTTCATGATGTCTTGCCCTCGTGAAAAACGTGAAAGACGCTGATCGATCCGGTCCGGCTTTGCGTGGGAACGTGCCTGTACGCCGACGTCGCAGGTCCGACGCGCGCCAGGTTCGCGGCCGAGGCTGGATTCGCATGACAGCGCTGTCAATCGGTGTTTTCATGAGGTTTGCCGTTTGCGGTCGGTTTCACATTCCCGATGTGGGCTGGTTGGTAATACGCGCCGTTATCGGATAAAGCGGTGTTGCACGACAGCACGAGGCCGCGCTTTTGCATCCGTGCCTATCGCGTGCCGACCGATTGCGTTCATAAAAAAACCGCGACTGCCGAAGCAGCCGCGGTTCGTGCATCGCCCCAACGCACCGATGCTCCGGCGCGTTGGGGACTATCGGTTTACTTCAGGGTGATCGCGATCAAGCGCCCGGTGGTGGTGCGCGCGCCTTCGACGATGTACAGCATGCCGTTGCCGGAGACCGCCAGCATGCCCGGCGCCGGATACGACCACACCGGCTGGTGGGTCGCCAGATCGATCGCGTAGACGGCGCGGTTGGTGCTGACGAACGCCAGGTTCTTGGTCACCACGACATTGCGGTGGAACTCGATGTCCTCAGGGCCCGGCACCCACGACCACAACACCTGCCCCGTGGCTTCGTCGATCGCGTCGAACGACTTGGGATTGTTGGAGCCGGCGTAGATCACCCCACCCGCCGTCGCCGGCTGGGTCAGGTATTTCTTCGCGCTGCGCCAACGGGTGTTGTAACCGGTCACCGAATAGTTGACCAACGGACGGCTGCCGTACTGCTCCGCGCTGGATGCGCCCAGACCGCTGAACGAGCCGCCGCTGAAAGCGATCACGTTGTCGGCCGAGCCGAGCATCGGCGAGGAATGGTACGAGTAGCCCTGCTCCGGTGTGTACGGATCGTTGATGTTGGCCACGTTGGCGCCGGTGGCGGCGTTGTAGACCTTCAGGCCGATGCCGTCGTAGTGGTAGACGTTGTTGTCGTCGACCGCCGGGGTGGCCATGTCGTCGTCGCCGCCGCTGTTCTGCGACCACTTGAGGATGCCGTCGTTGATGTCGTAGGCCAGCACCGTGCCGCCGTAATAACCGCCGTTGATGTAGACCAGATCCTTATGCACGGTCGGCGCCAACTGATTGTCCCATTGCACGGAGAAAGCGCTTTGCATCAGCGGTGCGCCGTCGGTGGCCTTGAAGCCCCACAGATAGGTGCTGGTTGATCCCGTGGTGGTCAAGAACACTTTGCCGCCGGCGGTCGCGGGCGGATTGAGCGCCGGCCGCTTCTCCAGGCTGAACTGCTGCTTCCATCGCTCGCTGCCGTCGGCCTCGTTGAGCGCATACAGCCAGGGCGTGGCGGAGATGTCCTCGGACACGAACACCTGACCGTCTTCGGTCGCCACCGAGTTGATGAAGTTGCGATCGGCGCTGGTGCCGGTGGTGCGCTTCCATTCCCACTTGTAGGCGAAGCGCTCGGGCTTGAGCTTGACCGGGATGTAGCCGTCGTGGGCGGCGTTGCGCTGGAAGGTGCGCCATTCGCCGGTATTGACCCATTCGCTGCCGTCGGACTTGACGATCACCTCATAGGCCACCAACGCCTGCGCGCCGGGGATGATGTTGACGCAGGGCGACTCGCGGCAGACTCGCACGTCGATGAAGCCGCTATAGGTGCCTGCGGCCAGGCCTGGCGAGGTGCGCAGGTCGATCCGATAACCGGTGCGACCGAGCCAGGTGATGCTCGGATGCGCCACGAAGGTCGCGTTGTCGGGCTCGGCGAAAATGAAACCGCCGCGGCCCAGGTAGCTCGCCTTGAGACTCTTGTCGACCTGCTCGCCTTGCTCGGACGTCAGCGAAAAGCTGCCCGGTTCGACGAACAGAATCTGCCGGGCGGTCGAGCTGTCGCTCGCCGTGGCGGCAGGCTTGGCCAAGGCGACTTTACCGGCGCTTTCGGGGGAGCCCTGTGGGGCCGGGGTGCCGTCGCCGACGAAATATGCCGCGGCGAAACCGGATAGGCCCAACGCTGCGACCAGCGTTGCCAGATGCAATGACTTCATTCGACCACCTCCATGATGGGTCGTGGATGAGTTGGAGCGTTAACCCCTGTACACGCGCCGAGCGGCCGACGACATCGTGTCGCGGTAGCGGGGCCGATTCAGGGCAGGGGCGTGGCATCTTAGCCGTATCGCGTCCGTCAGTTTGCGACTCTTCGCAGCGGCGCATCGCCAGATTCGGATGGCAAATACGGCCGCGCCCGGTGAAGTTGCGTGAGCATCCCCTGTTCTGGCGCTCGCCACGGCGACCGTAAGGTTTCCGGAAGGTTGAAGCAGCCGGAGCTGTGGATGCTGTCCGCAGCCGCCGGTCAGGACGACACCGGCGCGTGGCTCGCCAGCCGTTGCCGAATGCAAGGACGCGCGAGCGACCGTCGTCTCACCCATCGCGAGGATTTCGACATGACGACCATCACTTATGCCGGCTACGGCGTCTGGAACTCGACCAACGACGTCACCAGCAAGGTCAGCCAGCAGTACGCCAACAAGCAGCGCGAGTTCTTGGCCAACAACGGCGACTACGGCGACCCGGCGCCGGGCGAGCGCAAGTACCTGTACATCGTATGGAGCAACAACGGCGAAAGCAGCGGCGTGGTCGGCGAGAACGACGATCGCGGCATCATTCTGCCGTAAGTCCTTTTTTTGCCCGGGGCCGATCCTTGCGCCCGGGTTTGCACCGATCTGGTTTCTTCCTTCGCGCTGGCCGGATTCCGGCCGGCGCGTTTTTGTCCGTGGGCTGCGGCGCTGCGCCGGGGCCGCATCGGCTTGGCCGCGATGCTCGCGCTCATCGGGCCGTCAGGCGTCCAGGGTCGCCCCGCCGTCCACGCGCAGATCGTGCAAGGTGATATGACGCGCGCGATCGGACAACAGGAAGCAGATCGCCTCGGCGATATCGTCCGGATCGGCGATCCGGCCCAGCGGCACGCCCAGCCGGAAGCGTTCGCGGGAGCCGCGCAGGATCTGCTCGCGGGCGGTTTCGTCGGCGGCGAAGGCACGTTGCATCGCGGTGTCGGTGGAACCGGGCGAGACGATGTTGCAACGGATGCCGTGCGGCGCCAGTTCCAGCGCCAGGCAGCGCAGGTACTGGGTGAGCGCGGCCTTGGACGCGGCATAGGCCGACATGCCGATCCGCGGCGCGGCGGCCGCGTTGGACCCGACCGCGACGATGCTGCCGCGGCCGCGCGGCTTCATCCTCCGCGCCACCGCCCGGGTGACCGCGAACGCGCCGCGCGCATTGACCGCCATGCAGGCGTCCCAGTCCTCCAGATCCAGATCGATCGCCTCGCCCACGCGCAGGATGCCGGCGACATGGGCCAGATGATCGATCGGCCCGAACCGGTCCTCGATCCCGCCGACGGCGGCTTCGACCGCGGCGGCATCGGCCAGGTCCACCGCCGTCGTCAGCACGCGAGTCCCCTTCGCGCGCAACGCCTCGGCGACCGCCGCCAGCCCGTCGGCGTCGCGATCGATCAACGCCAGCGCGGCCCCCGCCCGCGCCAACTGCATCGCGACCGCCGCGCCGATCCCCTGCGCCGCGCCGGTCACCAGCGCGATCCGTTCCCCGAACTCCCCTGCCCCGATCGCCGCGCTCACGCCTGCGCCTCGTTGAACTCGTCCATGATCCGGTGGCGTTCCTCGTGATAGCGCTCCTCGTCCCAGCGATCCTTCCAGTACGGCACCGCGTACATCATCGGCTTGGACACGCCGCGTTCGCGGCTGAGGAAGTCGCGGATCGCCACGACCTGGGCGCTTTCGCCGGCCAAGGTCACCGATACCCGATCGCCCGGCGGCCACGCCAAGGCGCGCACCGCCTCGAGCAGGCGCAGGCTCGGACCGGCCGGCGCGCCGTCGCGCGACACCCAGCGGATCGTCAGCCGCGGATGCGGCGGCAACGGTTGGATCTCATCGGCATCGGGCACTTCCAGCAGCGCGTCGATGCGGGCGTGGTGCGGCGCCCGCGCGATCACCGCGCACAACAGCGCGTAGCTGCTGGGATCGCCGATCAATACATGACGATCGGCGTCGGCGCGCGACAGTTCCGGACCGCCCGGTCCGGCCACGCCCAAGGGATCGCCGTTGCGCGCGGTCGCGGCCCAGCGCGAGGCCGGACCGTCGTCGCCGTGCAGGACGATGTCGACGTCGAGTTCGTTGGCTCGCGTATCGATGCGCGCGACACTGTAGGTGCGCACCACCGGCCGCACCGCGCCCTCGGGCCAGATCGGGCCGTGTTCGCCGAGCACCGGTAACACCGGCGCTTCGCCGGCGAGCGATGGAAACAGCAGCTTGATGTGCGCGCCTTCGCTGCCGGCCGGAAAACCGGCCAGGTCGGCGCCGCCCAAAGTGATCCGGCGCATCCGCGGCGTGCGCTCGGCGATGCGCAGCACCCGCAGCAGACGCGCCCGCGGCCGTGCGCTCATGCCGCCGCGCGCTCGTGTCCGGCCGCGTCGCGGCGGGCCAGTTCATGCAGCGCGATCGAAGGCTCGGCGGCGACCGTGGCGATCAGCCGCAGCAAGGCCGCCTGATGCGCGGCCAATACCGGCGCGGGGTATGCGTCGGGGTTGGCTTCGATATCGAAACGCAGGCCTTCGGCCAACGGCGACACGGTGATGTCCAGATCCTCGACCGAACCCACCGAGACCGGATGCGCGCGGCTGCGCAGCCCTTCGAACACGAAACCGCGATCGAACGGCATGATGTTGACCACCGGCCCGTACAACTGCGCGTGGCTGTCGCCCAGGCCGAGATCGTTGCGCAGCCACTCGTAGTTGTAGCGCTGATGCGGGCGCAACTCGCGCAGTTGCGCGGCGACCGCGCGGGCCAGCGCGTCGAAGCTCTGCTCGGGCGGTACGCGCAGACGCAGCGGCACCACGTTCATCGCCATGCACGGCACGCCGAGCGCGACCGAGCCGAGCCGGTTCATCACCAGCAGGCCGATACTGAGTTCGAACTCGCCGCTGCGCACGCGCATCCAGGCGAAGATCGCCGCGATCAGCCATGCCGACCAATCCACGCCGACCCGCCGCGCCGCACCCTGCCATTGCGCGTAGTCCGCCGGCGGCAACAGGCTGCGCTGCGAGTGCGAGCTGTCGGCCGGGGCGCATTTGGGCCCTAAAGTGACCGGTTCGCCCGCGCCGGCGAGATGCTGCGTCCAGAACCGACGGCTGTCCAGACATGCGGGCGACTGGCGATAGACCGTTTCCTCGGCGATCACCGGCGCCAGCGACCAGTCGCGCGCCGGCGGCGGCTCGCGGCCGGCGATCCGCGCCGAGTACAGTTCGGCGACGCGATGGATCAACAACAGATAACCGAAGCCGTCCAGGGCGATATGGTGCGCGCGCAGATACCACAGGTGGCGCTGCTCGGCGATCCGGATCAACGCGGTGGCGAACAACGGCCGTTGCCCCAGATCGGCGTTGCGCAGCAGATCCTCGCGCATCCATTGCCAAGCGCTGGCCCAGGGATCGGAACAGTCGGCGTAGTCTTCGCGCGAGATCAGCACGTTGCGCCGTTCCCGCAGCCGTTGCCGGACGCCCTCGCCTTGATCGGCATAACGCATGTGCAGCGCGTCGCAGGCGCCCAGCGCCTCGCGGATCGAGGCTTCGAGCGCCGCCGCGTCGAGCGGCCCATCGAGTTCGATCGCCTCGCCGGTCCAGAACGAAGGGCTGTGCGGATCGAGTTGCTGCCCGGCCCACATGCCCAATTGCGGGCCGGTCAACGGCAGCGCCGGATGCTCCTCGCGCATCATGCGGCCCGCCGCGATTGAATCAGTTCCCACCATTGCGCCACGCTGCCGCGCTCGGCCAGTTCGACCAGACCGATGCGCTCGCCGCGGCCGGACCAGCGTTCCAGCAAGGTCATCAGCCGGATCGAATCCAGCCCGGCCTCGAACGGATTGTCCTCGGCCGCGATCTCGTCCAGCGGCCGCTCTGTGATCAACGCCAGCTCGGTGCGCAAGGCGATCAGGCTCGCCGGCAGGCCCAGGCCTTCGCTCAGCGCCTGGATGCAGGCGGCACGATCGATCACCACGCCGCAACGGCGCGAGACATAGTGCAGCGCCATCGCGTGTTCATCGGCCGAGAAGTCGGCGACCGCATCGGCGATCAGGAACGGCTGGATGTCGTGCATGAACGCATCGGCGACGGTCATCATGCAGCCGATGTGGGCGTAGATGCCGCAGACGATCAGTTGGTCGCGGCCCTGCGCGCGCATGCGTTCGCGCAGATTGCTGGAGACGAAGGCGCTGTAGCGCCACTTGGTCAGCACCGTGTCCTGCGGCCGCGGCGCGATCTCTGCGGCCACCGGCGCCAACTCGGGCTTGGCGGTGATGCCGGCCCCCCACCAGGGCTGCAACAGGCCGCGCTGCAGCGGACTCTGCTCGGTCGGCTGGGCGGTGTAGACCACCGGCACGCCGGCGTCGTCGCAGGCCTCGCGCAAGGCGCTGATGTTTGCCAACAGTTGCGGCACCGGCGCCTGCTCGCGGTCGTAGAACGCGAGGAAGTAATCCTGCATGTCGTGGATCAGCAGTACCGCGCGGGCCGGATCCGGACGCCAGTCGACCCGGTTGGCCGGCAGTTGCGCCGCATCGGGCATGGAATAAGAGGCGATGGTGGGAATGGTCATGACGTTGCTTCTGCGAAGGGGGCCGGAGCGCCGGACGGCGCGATCTGGGGCGGGACGTTTTGGGAGGACACGCTCTGAGCCGAGACGTTCTGAACCGAGGCGGCGGGCGCGGCGAAACGCGCGCGCAAGGCCTTCTTGTCGATCTTGTCGACCGCGGTGCGCGGCAAGGCGTTGAGAAACTCGATCCGGTCGGGAATCTTGTAGGCGGCGATGCCGCGTTCGCGCAGGAACGCCGCCAGTTCGCGCACCGTCACCACCGGCACGCCGTGGGTGTCGTTGCGCGGTACCACGAACGCGCAGGACTTCTCGCCCAGCCAACGGTCCGGCATCGCCACCAGCGCGGCGTCGAACACCGCCGGATGGGCCAGTAGATAGCCCTCGATCTCTTCGGCGGCGATTTTCTCGCCGCCGCGGTTGATCTGATCCTTGGCCCGGCCTTCGACGATCAGATGCCCGCTGGGCAAACGGCGCACGCGGTCGCCGGTGCGATAGAAGCCGTCGCGGGTGAACGCGCGGGCATTGTGCGCATCGGCGCGGAAGTAACCGCGGATGGTGTACGGACCGCGCGTCAGCAGATGGCCGACCTCGCCCTCGGCGACCTCGCGATCCTCGTCGTCGACGATGCGGATCTCGTCGTCTTCGCTGATCGGCCGGCCCTGGGTGGCGAGCGCGAGTTCGGGCGGATCGTCCTCGCGGGTGTAGTTGACCAGGCCTTCGGCCATGCCGAACACCTGCTGCAGACGGCAACCGAACGCATCCGGCACCCGCCGCGCGACATCGCCGGCCAGATGCGCGCCGCCGATCTGCACGCAGTCCAGACTGCTCAGGTCGTAGCGGCCGCGCACGCGCGATTCCAACCAAGCCAGCGCCAGCGACGGCACCAGCGCGGTCAGGGTGACCCGCTCGCGCTGGATCAGCGCAAAGCACGATTCCGGATCGGCCTGACGCGCCAGCACCACGCAGCCGCCGGCATGGAACACGCCCAGCGCGCCGGGCGAGCTCATCGGAAAATTGTGCGCGGCCGGCAAGGCGCACAGGTACACGGTGCGCTCGCTGAGCCCGCAGATTCGGGCGCTGGCGCGAACGCTGTACAGATAATCGTCGTGGGTGCGCGGAATCAGCTTGGGCACGCCGGTGCTGCCACCGGACAGCTGCAGGAACGCGACGTCGCCGGCGTCGGGTGCGGGCGACTGGCACGGCTCGTCGAGCAAGCTGTCGTTGAGCAAGCTGTCGAAGCCGACGAACTCCTGCGCCTCGCCGACCACGATCACCTCGCGCAGGCAGGCATGCGCGCCGCGGATCTCGCGGATCAGCTCGCGATAGTCGAAGCCGGCCTCGCGGTCGGCGATCACGCAGGCGCGGATCTGCGCATGCTCGACGAAATAGCCGATCTCGGCGCGGCGATGCGCCGGCAAGGCGAACACCGGCAGAGCGCCGATCCGGAACAGGGCCTGACAGGCGACATAGAACTCGCCGATGTTGGGCAATTGCAGCAGCACCGTATCGCGCGGGCCGATGCCGAGCCGGATCAGTCCCGAGGCGAACCGCCGCACCCGCTCGTCGAAATGGGCGTAACTCCAGCGGCGTTCGCCGCAGACGATGGCGATTCGATCGGCATGCTCGGCCGCGCTGCGCGCCAGATCGGCGTACAGGCCGATACCGGCCCAATAACCGCGCTCGCGGTAATGCGTGGCCAGCGCGTCGGGCCAGGCGGTGAAGTCCGACGACTGCGCAATCGACAGCGCGGCGTTCATGCCCTGCCCTCCGCCGCGCCGGCGTCGAGCGCATGCGCCAGCCCCATCGCGCCGAGCATGGTCCCAAGCTTGGCGCTGGTTTCGGCCAGTTCGGCGTCCGGTTGCGAGCCCGCGACGATGCCCGCGCCGGCGAACACGGTCGCGCTGTCTTCCTCGATCAGCGCGCAGCGGATGGTCACCGCCCATTCGCCGTCGCCTTCGCCGTCGCACCAGCCGACCAATCCGGTGAACAGGCCGCGATCGTAGCCTTCCAGTTCGCGGATCGCCCGCCGCGCCGGTTCGGTCGGATAGCCGCAAACCGCGGGAGTGGGATGCAGGGCCAGCGCCAGTCGCAGCGAGCTGGTGGCCGGATCGTGCAATACCCCGTCCACCCGCGTCGACAGGTGCCACATGGTCGGGGTGACCACCAGCGACGGCGACGCGGGCACGTGCAGCTGCTTGCAATACGGACGCAAGGCCGCGGCGACGGCGTCGATCACCAGGGCGTGTTCGTGCAGATCCTTGGCCGATTCGAGCAAGTCGCGCGCGCGCCGCTGATCTTCTTCCGGATCGGGCGAACGCGGGATCGAACCGGCCAGGGGATTGGAGACGATGCGCGCGCCGCGCTTGGAAAGCAGCAGCTCCGGGCTGGAACCGATCAGGCAGGCCGGCGGACCGCCGGCGCCGGCCAGATCCATCGCGAAGGTGTAGGCCGCCGGCGCGCGTGCGAGCAATTGCCCCAGCAGTTGGGTCACATCCACCCGCGTGGCGATGCGCAGACTGCGCGACATCACCACCTTGCTCAGATCGCCGTCGTGTATGCGATCCAGCGATCTCTCGACGTTGCGCTTGAACTGCGCCGCCGCCGGCACCGGCTCGATCTGCGGCAAGGCGCGCGGCTCATGGCTCAGGCCGCTGAGCATCGCGCCGCGGTGGCGCGCGCGCCCGGCCGCGAACGCCGCCTGCGCGGGCATCCACAAGCGCGAAGGCTGGTCTGGCTCGAACGGGACCGCGCCCAACAGCGGCAAACGGCCGATTTCCAGGGCGTTCTGCGTAAGCATGCGTTCGGCCGCGCCGGCCAGATCGGCCTGGATCGGATCGGCGAGCCA
The DNA here is from genome assembly GCF_052078715.1 of Lysobacter sp. CA199. Taxonomy (NCBI): domain Bacteria; kingdom Pseudomonadati; phylum Pseudomonadota; class Gammaproteobacteria; order Lysobacterales; family Lysobacteraceae; genus Lysobacter; species Lysobacter sp. CA199. Next base: position 299,610 of record NZ_JBQJIL010000002.1, read on the forward strand.
GTGCAGCACGCCGCGCGTATGCAGTTGATGGTTGGCCGAAGAGAACAGCGAGTCGCGCGGGTGATAACCCGACAGCAACGAAGTCGTCGACATTCCCGGCAGCGACTGCAAAGCAGGCGCAGTGTCGACCGATGCGTACGCCGCTTGCGCTTCGCCGATCATCGCTGCGCTCCCACAAGCGCAGGCGCGGCGAGGACAACGGACGAAGCTGCGCGATCGAGCCGCGCGACGGCGAACGATCGGGCACGAAGCTGCGCGCAAGCCGCGCGTGGGAATGCGTTCAAGGGTCACCTGCAAGCTCTTATGAATGATGGAGCTTGCGGGCGCGAACGCCGGCTGGCCGAACGGACGTGGCGTAATCGCGGCGTCCGTGGCCATCTAAATTACGCCAAGCCTGCGATATCGGCAAGGTGTTGCGGCGCAGCACGCCGTTCGAATGTGATGGCGCGCTCGCGATTAGCCCAACCCGCGCGCGGTAATCAAGCGCTTCATCGCGATGCGCGTCACAGCCACGGCACGAGCGGCTGAGACGCGCATCACGGCATCGGTGCCGTACTGTCGGATCAAAAATCCTGGTAGTACACGTTGTCGATCAACACATCGACATTCGATGCCGGCGGATCGGACACCACCATGAACATCTGCTTCACCGCGTGCAGATCCAGATCGTGGAAGGCGCTGAACGGAATGCTGACCTCGCGCCACTGCCCATCGCGCACCAGCCCGTATTGCTGGCCGCCGTTGACGAAATCGATCCAACTGTCGCCGAAAGAGGTGCTGATGCCGATCTTGAAGGTCGACGGAGTGGTGGTGCGCATATGGAACTTGAGTCGGCCGTTGCCGAAGCGGCTCATGTTCTTGTGCGCGTTCAGCGCCACGCCCAGGCCGTACCAGGCGCCGGCGTTGGCGCGATAGGCCATCGACTGGCTGCCTTCGTAAGCCGGCGCCGAGATCGCGGTGAGGTTGTTCCACAGCCACAGGTTGGCGTCGCCGTTGTAGTTCAGCCGAGCGTTCATGTCGCTGCGTTCGGTGAAGACGCCGAACTTGCCGGTGGGCGGATTGGCGCCGGTGTACAGCTCGCTGCCCGGATTCTGGTACAGGCGGATGTAGTCGATCTCCATCCGTCCCGGCAGCGGCGCGCTGATCGCCTCGTTCGACATCACGCCGGTGTAACTGCCGCCGACGGCGAGATTGAGCAGCAAGTAGTACTGGTGGTGGAACTCGTGCAGGGAGGCGCCTTCGATGTTGGAGATGGCGAACTCGAAGAATTGCTGGCCGTCGATCGACACGCGGATGAACTGCGGGTCCCAGGTCATGCGGTAGGTGTGGAAATCGTTGTTGAGATCGAACGGGCTGTTGTGGTCGAGACCGTAATCGGCCTGCGAACCGTTGTAGTCCCAGTGTACCGCCGCGCCCGCGCGGCGATTGGTCGCGCCGGCGGCGATCGCCGCGGCCGAGCCCATCTCCATCAGATCGATCTCGCCGCGCGCCGGCCAGTTGCCCATCGTGCCCAGCATCCAATACGCCGGCCACAGGCCGTTGCGCAGGTCCGAAACCTTGATCCGCGCTTCCAGCGTGCCGTACTTGAAGTGCATCCGGCCTTCGGTCTTCAGGCGCGCCGAGGTGAAGGCGCGGCTGCCGAAGTTCTCGCGCCGCGCTTCGATGACCAGGCGGCCGTTCTCGATCCGCGCGTTCTCCGGGCGGCTGGTGTAGTACTGCAGCTCGCTGTTGCCCCAGCCGCAGATGCCGATCTGGCAGCCGTCGCCGACGTCGTAGATCCATTTCTCGCCGTCGATCGACGGGCCGTTGAAGTTGTCTTCCCAGACCAGGGTCTGGGCGCTGGCATCGTGCGGGACGAACAGGCCGCCGGCCGCGAGCAGCGCGGCAGCGAAGACGTGCTGGAAGTTCATGGGAACGGCTCCGGCTGGATAGGGACGAACCTGCCCGTCGCGGCCGCACTGTCGCCGCGCCGCAGATTCGCGGCCGAAACTGGGTTCGTATGACAGCGCTGTCAACGGCTGTTTTTCCTGGTTTTCCTTTTACCGGGCCGATTTCACATTCGGGTTGTGGGCGGGTTGGTAGTACGCGCACACCTGGGCCGTGGCCGTGTTGCACGACAGCAAGGCTTTCGAACAGCCGCAACCGGCGCGCAAACCGCGTCGGTGACGGATAATCGCGCCTCCGCCGTCCGCCCTGCCCTTACATGAATCTGCGTTTCGACCGTTGGCTGCCGCGTCTTCTGCTCCCGATCATGGCGCTGCTTTGCGCGGACGCGCCTGCGTCGAGGTTGGATCTGCCGCAGCGCTGGATCCACGGCGCCGGCGGCGAACCGCCTTTGCAGGTGCAACAAGCCGCGCCGGGCTTTTGGGTGCTGCGCCAGTCCAAGGCGAGCAATTTCGAAGCGCCGTTCATCTATCTGTTGGCCGGCGACGAGCGCGCCTTGTTGCTCGATACCGGCGCCGAGCCGGCGAACGGCGTCGAACTGCCGCTGCGGGCGACGGTCGATCGCCTGCTCGCGCAATGGCAAAGCGAGCGCGGACTGGCTGCGCTGCCGCTGGTGGTCGCGCACAGCCATGGACATCGCGACCACGTCCACGGCGACGCGCAGTTCCGCGATCGCGCCGACACCCGCATCGTCGGCGCGCAAGCGCCCGAAGTCGCCGCGTTTTTCGGCCTGGATCGCTGGCCCGAGGGCCAGGCACGGTTCGACCTCGGCCATCGGCCGCTGACCGTGTTGCCGCTGCCCGGGCACGAAACCGCGCATATCGCGATCTACGACGCGGACACCGCGACCCTGCTCAGCGGCGACAGCCTCTATCCGGGGCTGCTCACCGTGCGCGATTGGCGCGCCTACCGCGCCAGTGCGCGGCGCCTGGCCAAGTTCGCAGGAACGCAGCGGATCGACAACGTGCTCGGAGCGCATATCGAGATGAGCGCCACGCCGGGTCGGTTGTATTCGCTCGGCAGCGCTTTCCAGCCCGAAGAACATGGCCTTGCGTTGAGCGCGAAACAGTTGGCGCAGTGGACCAGCGCGGCCGAGAATCTCGGCGATTTCGTGCACGAGCAGGCCGGCGAGGATTTCGCCTTCGCCCGCATCGCCGCGCCCGAGGAGTTCGCCGACAAGCCCAATACCCACGGCATGCTGGTGGCCGGACTCGATGCGGTGTACTTGTCGCACCTGCCTATGTTGCATCGTCCGCACAACTATCAGCTGATCTTCGAAGCGCAACTGCCCGACGAGGTGTTGCGCAGCTATCGCGCCGACGCCGCCGAACATCCGCGCGAGTACTACACCCTGGCGCCTACCGGGCAATGGGTGCTGGCGGAGACGATCCGACCCGACGGCCGTTTCAAGGCCGACCTGTATCGCGGCCACTTCGAACGCGGCGGGGTGCTGATCGCCAAGGACTTCGAAGTCGGCGTGCGCCGGCTCGTTCATTTCCGCCGCTTCGAACCCGGCCGCGCGGCGCAACCGGCGCAGTGGATCGGTTTCGGTCGCGCCAGCGAACGCTTCCTCGCGCATCGGATCGAAGGGCCGCCGGATATGGATCAGCTCGTTCAAGTCTCGCCTGCGGCCGGATCGCCGCCTGCGCCGGAGAACCAGCCGCTGTCGATCGAAACGCCGACGGCTTCGCCCGGCGGCGCGCTGCGTGTCGGCGATCGCGTCGGCGACCTGCAGGTGCAACGGGTGATCTACACCGAATACGGCGATCTTGCCGAATAGAAGCAGGTCGAGTAGAAGCAGGCCGCAGCGATGCGCCATAGCCGGCAACCTTCCCACCGTGTCCGTGTCCGCGTTCGCGACTCACGCATGCTTAACCTTGGGCGCGCGCGAATGCTTGAAACTGTCGCGTCCGTACACCATTCTTGCCGTATCCGAACCGGCGCCCCATGACCTATTCCTCGCTACTGCTGCGCTTGCTGCTGATCGTCGCGCTGAGCCTGAACGGCTACGCGTCGGCGGCGATGTCGGTTGGCGGCGGGCACGCGATGTTCATGGCCAAGGCTGCCGCCGTGGTGGCGCCGCAGGCCGGACCATCGGACATGGCGATGGAATCGGATTGTCACGACGGCGTCGACATGGCTATGGCCCACCCCGCCGCGGCCGATCCTGCGCCTCAGCCCGCTCCGGCCGGGCACGACGAAGACTGCTGCGGCAAGTTCCGTTGCCAATGCGATTGTCTGCAGGCGATGGCGATCGTGCGTATCGATCTGCCGATGCCGCCGCCGCTGCACCACGCCGCGCTGGCATCGCCGCGCCAGGCCGATGCGCCCAAGGGCGTGTCGAGTCTGCCGTTAAGGCCTCCGATCGCCTGATTCTCGCCGCCGGGCCGTCCCCGGCATGCGGTCGTTCGCGCGCGCATCGTCGATGCCTCGTGCCGATCCACCGTTCGTACGCGCAAGCGCAGACTTTTTTCGTGGCTCACTCCTGGCTTGCGCGCATCGCGAGATTGATCGCGACTCTTCCCACTGGAAGATTCTGATGAACCGATATGTTTCCAACGACGGCGCGCCGGCCGATGCCGGCCGTCGCCGTTTCGTCGCCGGCCTCGCCGCCGGCGGCGCCATCGCCGGCAGCGGTCTGTGGCGCGGCGCGCACGCCGCGCCGGCCATGGCCCAAGCCCCGCAAGTTCTCAGCGGCACCGAGTTCGACCTGTCGATCGGGCAGACCCTGGCCAACTTCACCGGCCGCGTGCGGCCCTCGATCACGGTCAACGGCAGCCTGCCTGCGCCGGTCCTGCGTTGGCGCGAAGGCGACACGGTGACCCTGCGCGTGGCCAATCGCCTGCGCGAGGGCATGAGCTCGATCCATTGGCACGGGCTGATCCTGCCGGCCAACATGGACGGCGTGCCCGGACTGAGCTTCGACGGCATCCGCCCGGGCGAGAGCTACCTCTATCGCTTCCGCGTGGGCCAGTCGGGCACCTACTGGTATCACAGCCATTCGCTGTTCCAGGAGCAGGCCGGTCTGTACGGCGCGATCGTGATCGACCCGCGCGAGCCCGCGCCATTCCACTACGATCGCGAACACGTGATGCTGTTGTCGGACTGGACCGACGTCGATCCGGCCGCGCTGTTCCGCCGGCTCAAGAAGATGTCGAGCTACGACAACTACTACAAGCGCACGGTCGGCGATTTCCTGCGCGATGCGCGCGAAGACGGCCTGGCGCGGGCCCTGCGCGACCGCGGCGAATGGGGGCGGATGCGCATGACCCCGACCGATCTGTCCGACGTCAACGCGCACACCTACACCTATCTGCTCAACGGCGCCACGCCCGCGGCCAACTGGACCGGCCTGTTCCGGCCGGGCGAAAAGGTGTTGCTGCGTTTCATCAACGGCTCGGCGATGACGTATTTCGATGTGCGCATTCCTGGTCTGAAGATGACCGTGGTCGCCGCCGACGGCCAGTACATCCATCCGGTCAGCGTCGACGAGTTCCGCATCGCGGTGGCCGAAACCTTCGACGTGCTGGTCGAACCCTCCGGCCAGGACGCCTACACCGTCTTCGCCCAGGACAACGCCCGTACCGGTTATGTGCGCGGCACCCTGGCGGTGCGCGAAGGCTTGCAGGCCGAGGTGCCGCGCAACGATCCGCGGCCGCTGCTGACCATGGACGACATGGGCCACGGCGGCATGGACCAGGCCGGTCACGACATGTCGAAGATGCAAGGCATGAAGGGCATGGAAGGCGGTTGCGGCGCGAACATGGGCGGCATGGATCATTCCGCGCAGGCACCGGCCGGCGCGATGGCCGGCATGGATCATTCGGCGTTGGCGAAAACACCGGCGACCGGCGATCCGCGCCTGATCGACATGCGCGCGATGGCCACCTCGGCCAGGCTCGACGACCCGGGCATCGGCCTGCGCGACAACGGCCGCAAGGTGCTGACCTACGCCGACCTGCGCAGCTTGTTCGACGATCCGGACGGACGCGAACCCGGCCGCGAGATCGAACTGCACCTGACCGGCCACATGGAGAAATTCGCCTGGTCCTTCGACGGCCAGAAGTTCATGGGCGCCGAGCCGATTCGGCTGACCTACGGCGAACGCCTGCGCATCGTGCTGGTCAACGACACGATGATGACCCATCCCATCCACCTGCACGGCCTGTGGAGCGATCTGGAGAACGAACAAGGCGAGTTCCAGGTGCGCAAGCACACCATCGACATGCCGCCGGGAACCCGACGCAGCTATCGCGTGCGCGCCGACGCTCTGGGGCGCTGGGCCTATCACTGCCATCTGCTCTACCACATGGAAGCCGGCATGATGCGCGAAGTGAGGGTGGAGGAATGAAGACCCTGTCCAACCTCCCCCGCTCCACGCTCGCGTTGGGCCTGTTGCTGAGCGGCGCCGCACAGGCGCAGAGCCACGATCACCGCGCGCATGAGGCGGCGGCGCAAACCTCGCAATCGGCGGCAGCCGTCGATCATTCGAAAATGGATCACTCGGACATGAGCGATTCGGGTCCGGCGACGCAGGCCGATGCGAACATGGACCACTCGGGCATGGACCATTCGAAGATGGATCATTCGAACATGGGCCCTTCGGCGCCGCCGGCGACGGTCGATCATTCGAAGATGGTTCACCCGCCGGAAGCGCAATCGCAGGCGCCGACCGCGCCGCGCGAACCGATCCCGGCGCCGACCCAAGCCGATCGCGCCGCGGCGTTTCCGCCGCTGTCGCACCACATGCAGCACGCGTCCGAGCTCAACCACTACGTCTTGTTCAATCGCCTGGAAGCGGTCGAAGCCGAGCACGGCGGCGCTCAGGCCTGGGAAGGCCAGGCCTGGATCGGCAACGACACCGACCGGCTGTGGCTGCGCAGCGAAGGCGAACGCGAACGCGGACGCACCGAGTCGGCCGATCTGGAGGCTTTGTACGGCCGCGCGATCTCGCCGTGGTGGGATCTGGTGGTCGGCGCCAAGCACGATTTCCGCCCGCGGCGTTCGCAAACCTGGGCCGCGATCGGCGTGCAGGGCATGTCGCCGTACAAGTTCGAAGTCGCCGCGACCGCCTATGTCGGCCCGTCCGGACGCAGCGCGCTGAACTTCGAAGCCGAGTACGAACTGCTGTTGACCAACCGCCTGATCCTGCAGCCGCTGATCGAAGTCGAAGTGTCGGGCAAACAGGACCCGCGGCGCGGCGTCGGTTCGGGACTGAGCACGCTCGAGGCGGGCCTGCGCCTGCGTTACGAAATCACCCGCCGGTTCGCGCCCTACCTCGGCATCAGCCGCGAGCGCGCGTTCGGCGGCACGGCGGACTATCGCCGCGACGAAGGCGAGGGTATCGACGATACCCGCTGGGTCGCCGGTGTACGCGTGTGGTTCTGATCGATCCTCAGAGGTAGCCATGAACAACATGAAATGCAATACGTTGCGGCTCGCCGCCGCGACGCTGGCGGCGTTCGCCCTGGGCGCGGGCGCGCTGTGGTGGGGCGCGTACGACGTCGGCGCCGATGCACCGCATACCCGGCCGGTGTATGCCTTGCTCGAATTCGCGCGCGAGCGCTCGGTCGCGGTGCGCGCGGACGCGATCGAGGTGCCCGCACTCGAGGACGAACGGCGCATCCGCAATGGCGCGGGCAACTACCAGGCCATGTGCGCGGGCTGCCATCTCGCGCCCGGCATGACGCAGACCGAGCTGTCGCGCGGTCTCTACCCCGCGCCGCCCGATCTTTCCAAGCACACGGTCGAAGCGGCGCAGGCATTCTGGACGATCAAGCACGGGATCAAGGCCTCGGGCATGCCGGCCTGGGGGCCGAGCATGGGCGATGCGCATTTGTGGGATCTGGTCGCATTCGTGGGCAAATTGCCGAGCCTGGACGCGGCCCGATACCGCGATCTGGTCGCGCGCAGCGGCGGCCATTCGCACGGCGGCGGCGAAACCCATAGCGATGGCGAAGAGGATCATTCGCCGATGCCGGCCCCGGCACCCGATCCGGCCGCGACCGACGCCCATCCCAGCCCGCCATCGGCTCAGGGCGACCCCTCGCACGCCGCATCGCCGCCGCATGCGCATGCTCACGACCAAGCCGCGTCGCCACCACCGCAAGCCGAGCACGCAGGGCACGAGCACCGCCACTGACCCGCCCAGACGACCGCGCGGCCCGGCCCCGGCCCGAGAACCCGGCCTCATTTCGGGGTCGATTACCGGGCCGATCACCAGGCGCGATTCGGTCGCCCCGGCATGAACGCCGGCGTGGGTTTGGCCGCAACGGCCGACACGCTATGATGGCCCCGAAAACGTTCCGGCACAGCCGAGGAAGCACCATGTCGATCAATTCCAAGGCCCGCCGCGACGCCAAGAAACGCAAGCTGGCCAAGGCCCGCAACGCGCCGCTGCCGGGAGGCACCCGGATCGAGCCCCATGCCGAGCTGCGCGACGCGCACGGCCGCCTGCTGGGCGGAATCGTGCGTCGCGAGGGCGAGTGGACCCTGGGCCTGGGCGGGCGCATCGTCGGCGGTTCGGAAAGCGCGGCGCGGGTGCTGGCGCTGCTCGAACGCGCCGCCACCCTGCACCGCCGCGAGGGCCGCGAGGTCAGCCTGGGCTGTTCCAGTGCCCTGCGCAGCGCGGCGCAGACCGAAGTCGCCGAGCGCGGGCTGAGCTTCGAGCAGTTCCAGCAGGAACTGGAAAAAGAACTGGCGATCGATCCGTTGCCCGGGCTCAACGTGGTTCAGGACGTCAGCGAAGTCCGCCACTGATCCGAGCGCGGCCGCGTCCGTGCCTCGCGGCCGGCCGCGCAATCACTCCACGACGACGCCGCGCCGGTTCTGCTAGGCGCATGCGCACTTTGCCCCGTCCCGCGTGGATCTGAAAAGCGGCTATCCCTATTGGGCGATCCGCAACGGCCTGATGCATGCGTTCCCGCGACTGGAGCGCGATCTGCGCTGCGAGGTCGCGGTCGTCGGCGGCGGCATCAGCGGCGCGCTGATCGCCGACGAACTGGCCGCGCACGGTCTGGATGTGGCGGTGATCGAACAACGCGACATCGGCTGGGGCAGCACCGCCGCCAGCACCGCCCTGCTGCAATACGAAATCGATACCCATCTGCTGGACCTGAGCCGGCAGTACGGCGAACGTCCCGCGGCGATGGCGTACTGCGCCTGCGCCGAGGCGATCGGCGATCTGCGCGCGGTCGCGCGCGATTTGCGCGACGTGGATTTTCGCGATCAATCCAGTCTGTACTACGCCAGCAAGCCGGCTCACGTGCCGGTGCTGCGCGAGGAAGCCGCGCTGCGCGCCCGTCACGGCCTGCGTCTGCGCTGGCTGGATGCGGCGACACTGGCCGACGAATACGGCCTGCGCGCGCCCGGCGCGATCCTCAGCGAATGCGCGGCCTCGGTCGACCCGTACCGCATGACCTCGCGCCTGCTGGCGCGCTTGCGCCGGCGCGGCGCGCAGGTGTTCGATCGCAGCCGGATCGAGTCGATGACCACCACCACGCGCTCGGTCGAACTGCGCAGCAGCGAAGGCGTGCGCGTGCGCGCCGACCATGCGGTGATCGCCGCGGGCTACGCCGGACAGCGCTGGATCGACCGGCGCCTGGCGCGCAATCGCAGCAGCTATGCGTTCGTGACCGATCCATTGCCGGCGGAGGAATTGCAGGCGCTGCGCGAAACCATGGTCTGGGAGTCGGCGCGTCCGTATCTGTATCTGCGCAGTACCGGCGACGGCCGCCTGGTGGTCGGCGGCTGCGACGATGCGATCGATATCCCGGCCCGCCGCGACCGTCGGGTCGAATCGCGCGCGCGCAAGCTGACCGAACAAGTTGCCCGTCGCATCGCGCGCCTGCGCTTGCAGCCGGCCTTCGCCTGGGCCGGCACTTTCGCCGAAACCGCCGACGGCCTGCCCTGGTTCGGGCCGCATCCGCAGTACGGGCCACGCGTGCAATTCGCTATGGCCTACGGCGGCAACGGCATCACCTACAGCATGATCGGCGCCGGATTGCTGCGCGCGCGGATCGAGCGGCGCAAGCATCCGCTGACGCGTTTGTTCTCGTTCAAACGCTTGCGCCGCTAGCGCCCGCCCGGACCCCGCGCGGCGCAAACCCGGAACCGAGCCGCCGGCGAATCAACGCGCTTGCAAGGCCCGCTGCAGGCGTTCTTGCAAGGCCTGCAACTGCGCGTCGAACGCCGCGACCTGCGCCTGCAGTTCGCTCAGCGGCTGGCTCAGCAGCCGCGCTTCCAACTGCTGGCCGGACTGGGCGATGGCGGCGTCGTACAAAGCCACGCTGCCGACCGCGCGATGCACCGCGGCGGCGACCGCGGCGCCACTGCCGGAGGCGAGCGTCTGAGCCAGGCGCTCGCGATCGTTCGGCAGTTCGCTGAGCAATAACGGCAACACCGCGCGCAAGGCCTGCGGAATTGCGCCGGGCTCGTCGATCGCCGGCGCTTCGGTCGCATCCTCGATCGCGGTTACCCGCCCGGGCAGCCAGTGCTTGAGCGTCTCGTCGAGCTCGGACAACTGCACCGGCTTGATCAGATAAGCGTCCATCCCGGCGGCCAGACACAGATCGACCTGCTCCGGCAGCGCGCTGGCGGTGATCGCGACGATCGGAAGCCGCGTCTGGCCGAACTTGCGTTTGTCCGCGCGAATCTCGCGAGCCAGGGTATAGCCGTCCATCAACGGCATCTGGCAGTCGGTCAGCAACAGATCGTAGCGGCCGTGTTCGAGCGCCACCAGCGCCGAGCGGCCGTCGTTACACAGATCGCAGGCATAACCGAGTTGCCGCAATTGCCGATGGATCAGTTCGCGATTGACCGTATTGTCTTCCACCACCAGGATCCGCGCGTCGCTCGACACCGGCGGCGGCCGCAGCGGATCGCGGCGGCCGCCCGCCCGACTCTCGCCGGTCGGATCGCGCGCCCAGGCGCAGGCGCGCAGCACATGCAGATGCAACAGCGGATTGGCGTCGATGACGTAGTCGGCGGCTTCGGCTGTGCCGGGCATGCGCACCACCCGCACCGTATCGGCGACATCGCCGTCGGCGAAGCGCAGATCGGCCGCTTCCGAGCGTCCGACCGAATGGCCCATCGCCAGCAGCAACTGGCGCAACGCATCGGCGCGGCGCTCGTCGCTGAAATCGATCGCCACGCGCAGTCCCGCGATTTCCACGCTCGGCGCATCGGTGCGGCCCAGTGGCATGGTCGCCACCACCCGGGTCCCCTCGCCCACGGCGCTGTCGATGCGGATCGTGCCGCCCATCAATTCGACCAGGCTGCGGCAGATCGACAGCCCCAAGCCGGTTCCGCCGAACCGGTGCGAGGTGGTGTCGTCGGCCTGATGGAACGGCTCGAACACCCGCGCGACCTGCTCGGGCGACATCCCGATACCGGTGTCGCCGGCTTCGATGCTCAACCATGCCGTCTCCTCGTCTGTGCCGGCCGGGTCTGTGCCGGCCGGCCCGGGTTCGAGCCTGAGATCGAGCCACACGCCGCCGCTTTCTGTGAATTTGACCGCGTTGCCGAGCAGGTTCAATAGCACTTGCCGCAACCGCATCGCGTCGCCCAAGTAGAAGCGATCCACCGCCGCATCCACGCGCACGTCCAGGCGCAGCGCTTTCTTGCGGCAGATCGTCGCCGCGTGCATGGCCACCGCGTCGGCGAGCACGCGCGGTTGCAACCGCGCGTGCTCGATGCGCAGATGGCCGGCTTCGATCTTGGACACGTCGAGAATGTCGTCGAGGATATTCTGCAACGCCCGCGCGGAATCCCGCACATGGCCGAGCAGCACGTATTGATCGTCGTCCAACGGCGACTGGCCGAGCAGTTCCAGCATGCCGACCATGCCGCCCATCGGCGTGCGGATCTCGTGACTCATGCTGGCCAGGAAGCTCGACTTGGCCCGGGTCGCCGTCTCGGCCTGCTCCTTGGCCGTTTCCAGCGCCGCGGCCTGGGCGTGGGCGTGGGTCACATCGACGAAGTAGCCGGTATAGCCGGCGTCGTCCTGATTCTCGCCGGCTTGCGGCTGACGCGGCAGCGCGTTGACTCTGACCCAGCGCTCGCCGCCGTCGTCGCTGGACACGCGGAAGTCGGCATTGATCTCGCTCTCCGAACGCGCGGCCTTCGAGATGGCTTCGACCACGCCGGCGCGATCGTCGCGATGGATGCGCGAGAACAGCGCCATCGCATCGCCGACGATGCGTTCGGCACCGATACCGAACAGCAACTCCGGCCGCCCGGTCAGATACGGAAACCGGACTTGGCCGTCGGCGCCGCGCTGGGCCTTGAACACCACCCCGGGCAGGTTGCCGGCGACTTCGCGCAACTTGCTGTCGGCCGCTTCGCGACGGCGCGATTCCTGGCGCAGGCGCAGGTAACCGGCGGCGATCGCGCCGATCACCAGCAGCGCCACCGCCATGATCGCGATCACCTTGCTCCAGGCCACGCCGTAGTTGTATTTGGCGCTGATCCAGTGGTTGTGGATGCGCTGGCGTTCGGCTTCCGACACGGTCGCCAATTGCTGATCGATCGTCGCCATCAGCGGGGCCAGGCGCCGGTCGGCGACGAAAGCGAGCTCCTCGTCCAAGCCCGCGGGCGCGATCTGCAAGGCGTTGGATTTGTACTGCGCGTTGATGACCCGGTCGATCATCGCCAGATTGCCCACATGCGCGTCGACCTTGCCGGCGATCAGCAGCTTTAGACCCTCGGCGTTGCTGTTCACCGCGACCAGATTGACGTCCGGCGCGACCTTGAGCGCCGCGCGGCCGGTCAGATGCAGATGGGTGACCGACACCCGCTTGCCGGCCAGGCCCTCCAGCCCGATCACGGTGCGATCGTCGTGACGGGTCACGATCACCACCGGTATGCGCTCGACCGGCTGGCTGTAAACCCAGTGCGCGCCGGGCAGACTGCCGACCGGCAACACCGCAAGATCGGCCGCGCCGGTGGTCAGCGCGCTGGCCATGGCCTTGAAGCCGTTGCCGATCACCGGCTGGAACTGCAGGCCGAGTCGGTCTTCGATGAGGTGCGCGTAATCGGGCAGGACGCCGACCGCGCTGCCGTCCTCGTCGCGCGAGGACATCGGCGCGGCGTTGTCGCTCATGGCCATGCGCAACTTGGGCAGCGTGCTCAGTCATTCGCGCTGCGCCACGGTCAGTTCGTTGCCGGGCCGGGGATTGAGCAGGTCGGTGCCGAGCCAGCGTTCGCGCAGTTCCGCCAGCACGGCCGGATCGCGCTTGATCTGCTCATCGATGAAGTTCAGCAGCGCCAGTTGCGCATGCGGCGCGGCGTAGAGCATGAACATGTCGCGCTGCTGCATGGTCGGCGGCAGTTGCGCGGTCGACAGCATCTCCAGATGCGGATAGTCGCCATGGCGCAGGTACCAGTCGATCACGTACGGCGCTTCGAAGAACACGTCGGCCTGGCCCTGTTCGAGCATGCGCAGCGCCTGCACGTTGTCGTCGACGGGAATCAGCTCGACCTGCGGGTAACGCTTGCGGTCGCGGATGTGTTCGATCATTCCGCGCGGCACCGCCAGACGCATGCGCTTGAGGTTGTGCTCGCTGAGCAGGCGCGCATCGTCCTTGCGCTTGACCGCGTACATCGACATTTGCAGGATCGGATCGCTGTAGACCAAGCAGCGCGTGCGTTGAGGCGTCAGCAGCAAGTTCGCGGCCAAATCGACCCGGCCCTCGCACAACAGCTTGAGGGTTTCCACCGTCGATGAAGTGCGCACGAACTGCAGTTGGATGCCGCGCCGCTTCAAGATCCGTTCGACCAGTTCGACGCTGAAACCGCGGGCCTGTCCGCCGTTGTAGTCGGTGAACGGCAAGGTCTGCCAGTCCGGCACCGCCATGCGCACCCGCTTGGGCAACGCGGGCGCAGCGTCGCGACTGCGCGGCGACGCGGCCGGCACGCCGCTCGCGACGGCGGCGGCCGGGTCGGTAGCCGGACCGGTGGGCTCAGGCGGAGCCGATACCGCCTCGACGCCGACCGGGGACGGCGTTTGCGCCGCGGCTTCCTGCGCCGGTTCGGCGTCGGTGGACACCGCGGCATCGGATTCCTGCGGCGTCGGCGAGGCCGCTGCCGCGCCCGCCATCAGCGCCAACGCGGTCGCCATGGCGATACAGCGCAGGCCCATCAGTCGTTCGCGCGCATGCGCGCAAGCCCAACGCCACGAGACGACGACGGCCGGAGCGATGGCGCCCATGCGTTTCACCCCTCGCTCAGGACAGCAGACCTTGGGAACGCGCGTAGCCGTAGATTTCCAGATCGTTCTTGAGGCCGAGCTTGAGCATCGCATCGGTCTTCTGCCGGCTGATGGTCTGCTTGCTGCGATGCAGTTGCGCGGCGATCTGCGAGACGCTGTGGCCGGCGGCGAACAAACGCAGTACATCGGTTTCGCGAGGCGACAGCGCGAGTTGGCCGCGTTCGCCTGCCTGGCGGCCGTCCAGATCCAGCAGTCCGCGCAGGGCTTCGCCGTAATACGTGCGGCCATGGGCGACCGTGCGTACCGCTTGCGGCAGTTCGGTGGCCGCGGCGGCTTTATCCAGCAGCCCGTTGACCCCGGCGTCGACGATGGCGCGCAACACCGGCACGTTGCCGATCATGGTCAGCACGATCACCGGCAATTGCGGGTGCCGCCGCCGGATCTGGCCGAGCAGGGTCAGCCCGTCGCCGCCACGGCTGCCGGGCATGGAAAAGTCGGTGATCAGCAGGTCCACCGGCGTGACCGCCAGCAGGCTCAACAACTCGTCGCCGTTGGCCGCTTCTGCGACCACTTGCCAAGCTTCGCTGGGCCCGCAGGCCGATTCGAGCAAAGCGCGCACGCCGGCGCGCACCACCGGATGATCATCGGAGAGAGCGATGCGTAGGCTCATGCCATCGATACCAGAATCCTCAGCCGCCATTGGTTCCTTAGTGGGCATTACTATCACAATGCGGACGCCGCACATCCACTACTAAGGTCTCAACCGTCGCGGCCGCGCACAACCAAGGTGCCGTCTCCTCGCGACTCCAGCCACCGTCGACAATGACTGCGCACGCGGCATCAAGTTGCGTACTGCGCGAATTCGGTAACGACTATGCGGCATGACCATGGGGCCGCATGCGGCCCCATCGCTGATCTGCCTGTTCCCAGCTTCGAGCGATGTGCCCGGAGCGCAAACGTCAGGAACGCACCGGCACCAAAGTGATTTCGACGCGGCGATTCTGCGCGCGCCCGGCGTCGGTGTCGTTGCTGGCGATCGGCCGGGTTTTGCCGGCGCCGGTGAGGATGAAACGATCGCGCATCAGGCCCTTGGTCATCAGGTAATTGCCGACGCTGGCCGCGCGCTGTTCGGACAGACGCTGATTGACCGCGTCGGTACCGATGCTGTCGGTGTGGCCTGCGACCTCAACGATAGTCTGGTTGTACTCGGTCAGCGTGCTGGCGACGTTGTCGAGCACCGAATAGAACTGCGGTTCCAGGTTGGCGCTGTTGAAGGCGAAGGTGATGTTGCTGGGCATGTTGAGGGTGATGTTGTCGCCCTGGCGGACCACGTCCACGCCGGTGCCGGCCATGCGTTCGCGCAAGGCGCGTTCCTGGCGGTCCTGGTAGTTGCCGATCGCGCCGCCGGCCAGGCCGCCCACGCCGGCGCCGATCAAGGCGCGCTGGCGGCGTTCGGTGGCGTCGTCGCCGCTCAGCAGACCGGCCGCCACGCCGGCCAGCGCGCCGATCAGGGCGCCCTTCTGGGTGCGGCTCATGCCGCCTTGCTGCGGCGGCGGCGGGTTCTGGCCCTGCGGATACTGATTGTTGGGATAAGGCTGTTGCTGGCCACCGTAATAACCGCCTCCGCCGGTGGCGCAACCGGCGAGCAGCGCGGTCATGGCCGCGGCCGCGAGGGCGAGTTTGAGTTGGGTCTTCATGGGGAGTCCTCGTCTGTGTGGCGGAGCGCACACAAGCTAATCACGCCGCCGTTGGCGGCGAGTGATGAGGATCGGCGCCTGTTCAGGCGAGGGAAAGCCGGGAATCGGAATCGGAACTTGGACTCGCAACCCGCGTATTTTCCTATCGTCATTCCCGCGAAGGCGGGAATCCAGTGACTTCAGTCGTTCTCGCATGAAAGGCCCTGGATTCCCGCCTTCGCGGGAATGACGGTAGGAAAGTACACTCTATGCGAATCCCGAATCCCGAATCCCGAATCCCGAATCCCGAATCCCGAATCCCGAATCCAATCCAATCCAATCCAGTATCCGAATCGCGAGTCCGAATCCCCAATCCCAGCTTTCAAGCCATCAACGCATCCGCCCCTTCGGCATCCAGCGTCACATCCCAACTGCCCATCAGCGCCAGATACAGCAGTTTGTCGAACTCGCCGCCGAAGCGGCTGATGACTTCGTCCGGATCGGGGATGAGCTTGCCGTCGGCGATCAGGCCGAAATGAACCCGGCCGTTGTAGCTGAGGATCGAAATGCCCACGCCGATCGAGCCGGTTTGCGGCACCCAGAACATCATCTCGTCCAGACGGCAACCGGCCAGGTACAGCGGTTGCTGCGGGCCGGGTACGTTGGTCGCCACCGCAGTGGCCTTGCGGCTGAACAACTCCAGCGCCAGTCCTTGCACCTGCGCGGGCGCCATGCCGAGTGCGGCCAAAAGCCCAAATGCAACAATGGCTTGCCGTGAATTTTTAAGATTATTCATGCATTCGGCGACGCGTTCGACCCGGCGGATCGGGTTGGACTCGCCGACCGGCAGGTCCAGAAACACCAGGCCGAAGTGGTTGCCGAGCTTGCGCGCATGCTCCAGCGGACGCAGGTTGACCGGCACGGTCGCGCGCAGGGTCAGGCCGTCGACCTGGTCGCCGCGCTCGATCATGTAGCTGCGCAGCGCGCCGGCCGCGGTCGCCATCAGCACGTCGTTGACGGTACAGTCGCAGGCGCGTCCGACCGCCTTGACCTCTTCCAGGTCCAGCGGTTCGGCCCAGGCCACGCGTTTGGACACGCCGAGTTTGCCGCGCAACATCGAAGGCGGATCGTCCGACAGTGACAGCGCATGCAGCAGTTCGCGCGCGATCTCTCCGCCCTCCTTGGCCAGCATCGCGGCCAGGGTCGGATCGCGGTACATCTCCATGCCCTTCTCGATCGCGCGGCTGCCGAGCTTCATGTAGCGATCGACCGCGCCGACCCGGCGCGCCACCTCGACGCCGTCCTGCTTGAGCCAGGCATGCGGCAGATCGCTGCCCTTGGCCGGCTGCGCGGTGGTGTCGGTCAGCGACAACAGCACCTGGACCAGGGCGATGCCGTCGGCATAGCTGTGGTGGATGCGCGCGATCAGCGCCGAGCCGCCGTTGTAGCGTTCGACCAAATGGAATTGCCACAGCGGCCGGCTCGCATCGAGCGGGCTCGATGCGAGCTGACTCACCAGGCGCTCCAGGGCGCGCTTGCCGCCGCGGCCCGGCAACGCGGTGTGCTGGACGTGCCAGTCCAGATCCAGATCTTCGTCGGTCTGCCAGTACGCGCCCGCCGCGGTGTCGACCGCCTTCTGGCGGAACCGGCCGTAGGCCAGGAAGCGTTGTTTGATGACCCGCTTGAGCGCGTCGACCGACATCGATTCGGCGAACATCAGCACGCCGGTGATCATCATCGGATTGGTCGGACGCTCCATCCGCAACCAGGCCGTATCGACCCGCGACATCGGTTCGCGGCGCGCGCGCTTGCGCTGTGTTGCACCCGGTTCTGCCTTGGCCATGCGCCCTCCCAAGCGTGTGGGTCGAGTGAATCACGCGGCCGCGGGCCGGTCAACGCGAAGAGAGGGGAATGGGGAAGTGGGAACGGGGAATGGATGGATGATTCGTCGCGCTCGGCTCTGCGGTTGCTTGCGTGCCCCGTTGCGGGCGCCCTACTCCCGCAACCTTCGATAAGCCAGCAACGCCGCATCGCGTCCCGCTCCCAGATCCACCAGCGGCTGCGGCGGATAGTCGGGCGCGTGCTTGCGCAACAACCGGGGATCGCGCCAGGGCGCGTGCCGCAGCGGTGCCGGCAAGCCCGCCAACTCGGGCACCCAACGCGCGATGTAATCGCCGGCGGGGTCGAACTTCTCGGCCTGGGTCACCGGATTGAACACGCGGAAATACGGCGCTGCGTCGGCGCCGGTTCCCGCGACCCACTGCCAGCCCAGGGTGTTGTTGGCCAGATCGGCATCGACCAGGGTGTCCCAGAACCAGCGTGCGCCATGGCGCCAGTGGTAACGCAGATGCTTGGTGAGATAGCTGGCCACCACCATGCGCACGCGGTTGTGCATCCAGCCGGTGTGCCACAGCTCGCGCATGCCCGCGTCGACGATCGGCACGCCGGTGCGGCCGTGCTGCCACGCCTCGAGCTTGGGCTGCGACACCCTGGCCCAATCGAAATCGACGAAACGCGGGTTGAAGTTCTGTTCCGGCGTGTCGGGAAAGTGGTGCAGCAGGTGGTGGGCGAACTCGCGCCAGCCCAGTTCGCGGACGGCCGATTCGAAATCGCGCGGTTGATCGCCTTGTTCGCGCAACAAGGCGGCCACCCGCCACGGCGCGATCTCGCCGAAGTGCAGATGCGGCGACAGTCGCGAAGTCCCGGCGCGGTCGGGCCGGTCGCGTTGTTCGGCGTAGCCGTTGAGCGCACCTTCGATGAAGGTTTCAAGCGCGGCGTGCGCCCCGGCCTCGCCGGGCGTCCAGTGCGCCCAGAGGCCGTCCGACCAGTCCAGCGACGGCGTCAGCTTGAGCGCTTCCAACGGCACGCCGTCGGGCCCTTCGTGGCGGGCCGGCAGCGAGGCCGGCGGCTGCCACGGCGTCGGCGACGGCCACTGGGTCAACGCCGATCGCCAGAACGGGGTGAACACTTTGAACGGCCCGCCCTGCTTGGTGCGCAGGGTCCAGGGCTCGAACATCAGCGCGCTGTTGAAGCTCTCCACCTCCAGGCCCATGCGCCGCAGGGTCTGCTTGATGCGGGTGTCGCGCTTCTCGATCTGCGGCTCGTAGCGGCGGTTCCAGAACACCGCCTGGGCGTCGGTGGCCAGCACCAGCGACTGCAGGGTCTGCAGACTGGGGCCGAAAAAGCGCCGCAAGCGCGAACCGCGTTTGCGCAGATCGGCGTCGAGCGCGGCCAGCGAGCGGTGCCGCCAAGCGTCCGAAGCCGCGCCGGGGCGCCAGCCGCCGTGTTCGTCGGGTGCATGGATGTAGATCGGGACCGGGGTGTAGCCGGCGTCGAGCGCGGCGCGCAGGGCCGGGTTGTCGGCCAGGCGCAGGTCGTTGCGGAACCAGACCAAGGCCAGTGCGTTGGTTGCGGGCATCGCGACGGCCGAAGCGAAGAAGGACCGAAGTATGCCGTCTCGCCGGCGGTGCGTGGATGGGGCGAACGCGACGGCGTACCGGCTTCGGCGATCGCGGGGCCCGGGGCGGGTCGTCCCGCGCCGGCGGTGGCTCCCGCCCCTGCCCGCGAACGGAAAGGGACGGGAGACCCTCGCAAGGCCGGTCACGCAACCGGCCGCTTGCGATTTACTGCGACTGCAGCTCGGCGATCGCCGCCGGGATCTGGATCAGGCCCCAGCCGGTGTTGTCGTCGCGTCCGACCGCGTCGATGTCGAGCGCGGTCGAATCGAGCGCATCGCGGACCTGCTGCGCGGTCGCGGTCGGCTTGGCGCTCCACACCACGGCGGCAGCGCCGGCGACGTGCGGGGTGGCCATCGAGGTGCCGCTCTTGAGGCCATAGGCGCTGTTGCTCGCCGAAGGCGTGCCGTCCACGGTCATGGTCTGCCCGGCCAGACCGGCGATGATGGCCTCGCCGTCGGCCTTGCTGATGCCCACCACCGGCAAGGTGCTGTTGACCACTTTGTTGGTGGTCGGATTCACCAGCGCGATGCCTGTGAACGCGGTGCCGACGTTGTTGTAGATCGCCACGCCCAAGGCGCGGGCGGTCTGCGCCTTGTTGGCCTTTTCATAGAAGCTGATGGTGCCGCGCTGGCACAACACGATCTTGTTGCGCCAGGTGCTCGACGAGGTCTGGCACAAGCCGCCGTTGACCCAACCCGCGCTGGCGGTGCTGCGCTTGCCGCCGTCGGCCGAGACGGTGGCGAAGCTGGAATTGCCGACCAGCAGCGGGTCGCTCTGATCGGGCAAGGTGCTGAGCGTATCCACGCCCGGCGCCGCCAGTTCGACCTTGGGGGTGAACTGCGAGAAGGCGGCCTTGACGTTGTTGGCGTCCACCGCCGCCACCGACACCACGCTGGGATAACCGGCCGGATAGCTCTGGACAGTGTTGCCGTCGTTGCCGGCCGCGGCGATGCTGAGAATGCCGTTGTCGGCCAGACGCTGGAAGGTCGCGCGTTCGGATTCGGAACTGGCGCCGCCGCCCAGGCTCATGTTGATGACCTTGGCGCCGGCCGCTTCGCAGCTTTCGGCCGCGGCGACCAGATTGGAGGTGAAGCTCATCGAGCACTGAGCGCTGCCGTTGTTGGTACCCGGGCTGGTGCCGAAGATCTTGACGATGTGCAGCGAGACCTTGCCCG
This sequence comes from Lysobacter sp. CA199, assembly GCF_052078715.1. Lineage (NCBI taxonomy): Bacteria > Pseudomonadati > Pseudomonadota > Gammaproteobacteria > Lysobacterales > Lysobacteraceae > Lysobacter > Lysobacter sp. CA199. The sequence continues at coordinate 320,071 of NZ_JBQJIL010000002.1, forward strand.
GGCTCACGCCGACCACGCCGCTGCCGTTGTTGGCCGCGGCGATGGTGCCGGCGACATGGGTGCCGTGGCCGCAGGTGTCGACGTCCCAGGCGGCCGCCGTACCGGTGCCGCTGACCGCGCCAGTGATGGCGATGCCGGCGAATTCTTCGTGGCGCTTGTTGATGCCCGAGTCGATCACGCAGACCTTGATGCCCGCGCCGGTGGCGGCGCCGGTATCGAGTACGCCGTTGCGATCGGCATCCCACGCATCGCGCGCCTGTACGCTGTCGATGCCGTAGGGCACGCTCTGCGCCATCAGGTAACGCGGCTGGTCGATCTCGACCGATTCCACTTCGGGATTGTCGCGCAGGGCGCGCACCGCTTCGGCCGAGGGCAGCGTCATCACCGCAGCGTTGAGGCGGTCGAATTGATAATGCACGACAGGCTCGCCGCCGTTGCGCAGCTTGGCGAGGCGGCCGCGCAGGGTCTTGACCCGTTGTCCCAGGCTTGCGCCGGACACCGCGGCGCTGCGAGCGCTCGCACCCTCGATGGCCGGGGCGGCAGCGGACTTGAACTTGACCCAGACCCGGTTCGGATTGGCGGCCGGCACGGTCTGCGCCGATACCGCGGCCGAAGCGATCATCGTCGCCAGCCCCAAGCCCAACGCGTGCATCAACTTGCTCTGCTTCATTCACATCCCCCAGATTGGAACGACCAGACCGGGCTCCGACAGGAGCGGCCATCGGCCGCGCAGGGGCGGCCGACCTTTAAGCAAACGGCCGCGCGCGGCCCCCCCCCTACCCCGGGCGGGCGGTTTTCGGACGAGTACCCATGCGCATCGAGCGCAATGAACGGTCGCGTTCTCGCTCCGGACGGCGTGGCCGCCCGCACGGACGGCCCGAGGGAGCGGTCGCGGGCGGGCCGCCGCGAGCCTGGGACGCGTGGCTCAGCTTTCGACGAAACGCACCCGGCGGGTGATCGAGCAGGTCAGCTCGTAACCGATCGTGCCGCTGATCTCGGCGATGCGTTCGACCGGCAGCTCCGGTCCCCACAACTCGACCGGGTCGCCGACCTTGGCCGCGGGGAGGCCGCGCAGGTCGATGGTCATCAGGTCCATCGACACCCGGCCGATCACCTGCGTGTCGTGTCCGGCCACGCGCACCGGCGTGCCCGACGGCGCGGCGCGCGGGTAGCCGTCGCCGTAGCCGATCGCGGCTACGCCGATCAGCATGTCCTGCGGCGCTTCCCAGGTCGCGGCGTAGCCGATGCGTTCGCCCTTGCGCACGCGGTTGACCGCGATCAGGCGCGTGGACAGCGTCATCGCCGGGCGCAGGCCGAAGTCGGCGCCGGTGCGGCCTTCGACCGCGCTGATGCCGTACAGCAGGCCTCCCGGACGAATCCAGTCGGCGTGGGCATCGGGCCAGCCGAGCACGGCGGCGGAATTGGACAGCGAACGCACGCCGCGCAGACCCTCGGTCGCGGCGGCGAAGGCGGCCAACTGCTCGCGGGTCTGGCGGCTGCCGGGCGAGTTGCCGTCGAACTCGTCGGAGCTGGCGAAGTGATTCATCAGCACGATGCCGTCGGCGACGCTGGCCGCTTCGCTCAGGCGCGCATACGCCTGGCGCACTTGCTCGGGCGCGAAACCGAGCCGGTGCATGCCGCTGTCGACCTTGAGCCAGCAACGGATCGGATCGCCCGGCGCGGCCTGCTCCAGCATTTCGATCTGGCTGATGTGATGGACCACCGTCTCCACGCCGAGCCGGCGCAGTTGCGGCAGATCGTCGGCCTCATCGAAGCCCGACAACAACACGATCGGCTGCGACAGCCCGGCCGAGCGCAGGCGATCGGCGTCCGACAGCGCGGCCACGCCGAAAGCGTCCGCGCCTTCGAGCGCGCGCGCGACGCGTTCGAGCCCGTGGCCGTAGCCGTCGGCCTTGACCACCGCCATCACCCGGCTGTGCGGAGCGAGCGCCCGGGCCTGGGCGAGGTTATGACGCAGAGCGTCGGTATGAATGTTTGCGCAGGTCGGTCGTGCCATGGCGCACATTCTAGCCAAGCGCGCCATCCGGCCTATGAGGCGAGTGTGAAGTCGCCGCAACACGCCGGATGGGCAAAGCCGGCGCGGGGCTTCGACCGCGCAGTCGCACAGGCGCTGTGGCAAGGAAATCTTTTGTGGGAGGGCCTTCAGCCCCTCCCACGAGAACCCGCCGGAGCGCCACGGCGACACAGTCCCGACGCTGGCGCCTCAAACAAAAACCGCGCGTGGTCGCCCACGCGCGGTTGATGCGGCTGTTATTGCCGCGACCCTGGGGCCCGCGTCCGCTTAGTCGCAGCGGCGCTCGATCACCGTCTCGGTCTTGTTCTGCTGATGTTCCTGGATCTTGCGCCCGGCGAACGCACCACCGACCGCGCCGGCCGCCGTCGCCAGCTTCTTGCCCTTGCCGCCGCCGACCTGGTTGCCGAGCAGACCGCCGGCCACCGCGCCGATCGCCGTGCCGGCGATCTTGTGCTGGTCCTTGACCTGCTTGGGACGCTGCACTTCGACGTTGTAGCAATGCGGCGTCTTGGACTTGGACGACTTGCTCTGCGCGCTCGCCGCGCCGGTCACCATGACGCAGGACATCACCGCGACGGCGATCATGGATTTGATATTGGAGTTCATATAACTCACCGATGGAGTTGGGGGGCAAGGGCTACGATGCGCCGCGGCTCGTCATCAAGGCGTCAAGCCTGTGAGGAATGCGTGGATCGCGTCCGCAGGCTAGCCGGCATTGGCTGAACGGGCGCATTCGAGAAACCGGTTGCAGCCGCGAAAGCGTCAGAGCGTGCGCGAGGTCAACAATCCGCCCGCGCGACAGCCCGGATGCATCGCCGCACGGCGGCCGGCGCGGCCGCGACGGGCCGATTCCCGGTTGCCGCAGCACCCGGCGATCAAATTCGCTGCCGGCAAACGGGACATCGCGACGATGAGCGAGCGCCCCGCTTTGCCGATTCGGTTGCCATCGGTTGCGCGTGGATCGTGCACGCAAGCAGCATCGAACGACGGCCGACCCCCTGCGCCCGATCTTCGCGCGTCCGCGCACAGCTTTCGCGAATCGCGCGAAAGACGAAATGTCCGAAGCGCCGTCGCGTTGTGCGCAGTGGATCGCAAGCCTACAGCCGTCTTGTAGAACCGACGCACGCGCTATGTTAGTTAACCGATGTCGTATCCCCGCGCATACCCTGTCGTCGCCTGCGATGAAGGCGCTCGCGCAAGCGCGATAGCGATCAGTCGAAGGAGAGATCATGGCGAGCTATGACGTCGTGGTGGTGGGCAACGGTGTGCTGGGCATGGCCACCGCGCGAGCGCTGCAACTGCGCGACCCGCGACTGCGTGTGCTGGTGGTCGGTCCGGCGGCGCGCACCGGCGCGGCTTCGGCCGCCGCCGGCGCCATGATGGGTTGCTACGGCGAGGTCACCGCGCAACTGCTGCGCACGCCGTCGGGCCGGGCCAAACTGGCCAAGGGCATCGCCGCCGCGGGCCATTGGCCGGCCTGGATGGAAGGCATCAACGCCGAACTGCCGCAGGCCGAGCGCGTGTCGATGAACCTGGGCACGGTGGTGTTCAGCAATGCCAAGTCCGGCACGATCGAAGACGAGAACTACGCCGCCATCCAACAGGCCCTGCGCGAACACGGCGCGGCCTTCGAAGAACTCGATCCCAATCGCGTGCCCGGCTTGAATCCGGCCGAGGACTGCCGCCCTTCGCGCGCCTTGCGGTTGCCGGGCGAAGGCTCGATCGACGCCGCCCAGTTGCTGCGGGCGCTGACCGCGCTGATCGAACGGTCTTCGAGCTTGAGCTTCCTCGATGCCACGGTAACGGCGCTGGAGATCCACGGCGGCCGGATCAAGGGCGTGCGGCTCGCCGACGGCCGCGTCGTGGCGGCGCCGCAAGTCGTGCTGGCCGCCGGCGTGTGGACGCAGACGATTCTGGATACGGCGCCGGAGTTGGCGCGGCGCATTCCGCGCCTGTTCTCAGGCGGCGGCACCTCGCTGGTGCTGGAGACGATTGCGCCCGCGCCGCCGCACGTCCTGCGCACGCCCAACCGCGCCTTCGCCTGCGGGCTGCACGCGGTGCCGCGCGGCGGCAACCAGTTGTACGTGGGCGCCACCAATACCTTGTTCGCTCAGCCGATGCTGCGCACCTCGCCCGCGGATATGTTCTTCCTGCTCGAATGCGCACTCGATCAGCTCGATCAGGACTTGTGCGCGGCGCAACTGGTGGCTTGGCAGGCGGGCAACCGGCCGGTCGCGATCGACACCTGTCCGCTGATCGGCCCGACCTCGGTCGAAGGACTGTGGCTGCTGACCGGTACCTATCGCGACGGCCTGTTCCTGTCGCCCCTGCTCGGCCAACACATGGCCGATCGCGTATGCGGCGGGCCCGGACTGTTCGAGGAAGCCTTCTCGCCCGAGCGCAAGCCGATCGCTCTCTACACCCAGGCGCAGGCGCGCGCCGAAGCGCTCAAGCACTATCTGGCGATGGGCTCCGAGCACGGCATCCGCTTGCCCAGAGTCGGTTGGCACCGTGCCTTTCCGAAGTTCTACGAACAGATGCTCAATGGCCTGTACGACGAACTGGGCGACGACGAGTTCGTGTTGCCGCCGGAGTTGCTGGCCATCGTCGCCAGCGATCGCGCCCGGATGGTTCCGTTCTTTCGCGACTACTACGCGCAGGTTCGCCAGGCCTGGGCCTGAGCGATCGGCGGCGTGGTCAGCCCGTCAGGGCTGCGGCCGGTTCCGTGTCGGCCGCGTGGAACCACGCCGAGTAGCTGTTCTTCCATTCCTGGAAGTAGGTGCTGTCGTGTTCGCGATCGATCCGGGCCGATTGCTTGTCGATGCCGATGGTTTTGGCGTAGCCGAGCCGGCCCAGGGCCTGTTCGATCAACCCATCGCCCACGACCACCGATAACCCGCAATCGGGCCGCTGGTTGTACCGGTAATTGCAGCTGTTGATCATGTGCGGCACGACCGCGCGCAGCCCGGTCACGCCATGATTCAAGGTGTCGATCAGGATCCGTCGCGGCTTGAGATAGGCCATCGCCTCGAGCAGCAGGAACGGATGGGCGGAGTGGTACAACACACCCGCGCAGACCACCAGCTCGAACCTGCACGGCGCGAAGTCCCACAACGCGTGGTGCATGTCGCCTTCAACGATCTCTACGCGATCGGCGAACCTGTCGCGCAGATGCCGGGTGCAACGCGGATTGTTTTCGACCACGGTCACCGCGCCGGCGTGGTCGAGGATCGATTGGGTCAAGCCTCCGGTATGCGCGCCGAGTTCTAGCACCGAACGGCCGCGGAACCACGGCGCGTGATCGTCGATCAGATAGCGCCGGCGCACCGGCGTGGCATGGGCATGATCGGACTGCTCCAGGACGATCTCGAACTGCGCATCCCACTGGGCGGCCGGGCAGACGCCGACCTCGCCGGCCTGGCTGTCGAGCCAGGCGTACTCGATCGATTCGGCCGCGCAGCGCACCACCACGACCGCCCGATTCGCGTCGCGTATCGGGCGCCATATCTCGCCCATGGTCGGCGGCTGGCTCAAACCGGCGGCGGACAGCACAAGAAACCTGCCGCACTCGCATCCGAGCGCGGCAGATCCCCGCTGCTTAGGAACTCGTCGCCTGTGTGGGCGCGACGCTGTACGGAGGCCACCAACGCCGCTCTTCGGCCGAGCCGGTGGTCACTTCCGATTCTTCCAGAGTCTTCTTATTGCTCAGCAGGCTCTTGAGAGTCTCCAGGCAATTCGATTCATTGTTCATGAACTACTCCTCTGTGTTGGAAGTACTGCTGGATAGTGCTGCCACATCCGTGTGGGTCTAACGCCCCTGCTCCGTTATCGCCTGCCCGCTTTGGGCAGGAACCGTTTCGATGAGCCGACTGCTCAGCAAGGAGTCCAAGCCTCGCCGCACCTGACGATGGGCATCGCCGTCGCCCAGTTTTTCGCCGGCAAGTTCGGCGTAGCCCCGCTCCACCTCGTGGATCGTGCGGCCATCGCACAGCTCGAACAGCAGCCAGGTGTTCAAACCCAGCCAATGGATCTTTCCCGACAGCGGCGAAAACACCATCAGGCAATCGGCCTGCGGCACCGGTCTGGCGCGCAGGCCGCTGGCCTTGCGTACCGTCAGTTCGTCGCGCATAAGGCTTCTCCTGCATCGGTGAACACTGCTTCATCGACCGGATCGAGCGAGGTCCTGAGCCAGTGCACGAATTCCGCTCCGCCCGGCGACAGCAGCGGCGACCATTGCGTTTCCAGCATTTGCCCGAGGTAACGCGCGCGGTCGATGGAGCGTCCGAACTGCGCCGCGGTGTCGTTGTTGACCACCGACATGGCATGGGGACGGATGACGTAGGCCGCCGGATCGCCGAACAGTTCGAAACAACGCGGCTGCGCCCCCAAGGCCGCGGCCTTGAACAGCGACAGGTGCACATAGACGTGGTAAGCGAAGATCGCCCGCACGATCGACCAGCGCACGTTGCGCCAAGGCACCTGGATGGTCTGGTCCGGCGCCTTGGCCAGCGACACCGAACGCGCCGCGTCGAACAGCTTCATGTGCAGACCCTCGTGCAACAGACATCCGGCGATGTCCCAGGGATTGCCCAGTTGTTCGAGCGAGATGAACACCGTCGACGGAGTCAGATCGCCGCCGGCGGCGGACAGCACGATACCGCCTTCCAGTTGCGCGTCCAGCAGCGCGATGCAGCCCACATGCCTCAACGCGGCCGTGCCGGAATTGGGCAACAGCATCGACAGCAGCCTCATCGCGGCCTGGACCTTGTCGCGCGAGGCCGCATCGGGGTTCAGCAGCGTGCCGCGATTGGCCGGGTTGTCGGCGAATATGCGATCGAACGAGGCCTGCAGCTCGCCCGCATACCGATCGTCGCTGCCGACGATGGACCACATCCAATGCGGCTCGTCCGAACGCAGCTCCCAATGCGCCGCCATATGCGATTCGCACAAGCCCAGCGGCTGCGCCGCGATCGCCTTTGGCAACAGATGTTCGAGCCGGTGCGGCGATCTCAGATCGCCGGCTTCCAGCGCGGTGAATGCGTCTTCGGCCGCCAGGCGGACCAGCGGGTCGAAGAAAATGCGGCGCACCTGCGCATCGGACATCGTCTGGATGCGTCCGGCGATCGGCGCGAGCGCGGGCAGCCGTTCGGCGAACAGTTCCATGCCGAACCGATAGCGTGCATAGACCTTCGCGAGAATCCGCGGCGAGTCGCCAAAACTTGGGTGCGCGGACAACAGGCGGTCGGCGGTGTCGACGACCTGGGTGTGAGCGCTCATGCCGCCCTGCCTTCTTGCGAAGTCGCGGTCTCGCGAATCGGCAGGACCAGGCCGCTGGCGACCAGGTTCCCCAACATCGGTTCGATCTGTCGCCATGCGCTGTCCGCGCCGATCCCGGCGATCTGCGCATAGGCCTGGGCCAGATCGCGCTCGCTGCGGCCGTCGCACAGCTCGAACATCAACCACGCGGGCGTATTGAGTTTGCGGATCTGCGGCAGCGAGGTATCGGCCGCGAACAAGATGCCGCGATCCTGGACCGGGCGCAGTTGCAGCTTGGGATTCTTCGCGTACCGCACCGATGCGGCGGGCTCGGTCCGCGCCTGAGACTCGCTGTGCGCCGTCTCCGGCGCGCGCGGCGCGGCCAGGCTCATATCGATCAAGGGCTCGATCGCCTGACACAGCCACTCGACCATCCTGCGCGCGGACGGCGTGAGATAACCGGCCCAGGCCGTGCGGAACTGCTCGCCCAGATAGATCATCCGCTCATGACCGCGCGAGAACGGCGCGGTCGACGCGGTGTTGACCACCGACATCGCATGCGGCCGGGTGCGCGACAGGTACGTCTGCGGCGCCCCGAATGCGTCATGGAATTCCGCGCCACGCTGCTCGACCGCGGCGCGGAACACCTGCAGATGCACATAGGCATGGAACGCGAACAGACAGTTCGAGATGGAGATCTCCCGTCCCCACGGCAGCGTCACCATGGCTTCGTGAATCACCGCCGCGCTGGTGCGGACCATGTCCGACAGCTTCAGGTGCACCGCCTCGTGCATGATGTGCACGGCGGTGTCCCAAGGATTGGCCAGTTCTTCGGGCGCGATGAAGATCATGCAAGGCGTGGAATCGCCGCCGGAGGCGGTCAGCATCGGCCCCCGCTCGTTGCGCATGTGGGCGAGCGCGACCGAATGCAGATGCTGGAACACGCTGTGCGCGACCTGCGGCACCAGCGCCTGCAACAAGGCGCAGGCGCGGTCGAGTTGCGCCACCAATTCCGGCGTGGGCCGGATCAGGCTCGCCTCGCAGTGACCGCCGGGCATGAACCCCAGGCGCAAGGCCTCGCGCAGCGCATCGGCGACCGGTTCGCTCGCCTCGGGCAGGTCCCAGACCCATATCCGCCGGCCCTCGATCTGCGGCCCCACGACGAAATCCCGCGCCATCGCCGCCGCGGACAAACTCGTGGGCTCGGCAACTCTGGCCACGTTGCGCTCAAGGCACCACGCGAGCCGTCCGCCGTCGCGGGCCGTCTCGGCGGCCGTCTCCATGCGCTCGATGGCCGCTTCCAGTTCGGCCCGCATCAACACGTCGCCGAACAGTCGGTCGGCGACGCGCTCGTCCAGGCGCTCCACCGCGGGCAATAATCCTTGCAGTTGCGCATCCTCGCGCGCTAGCACCGCCAGGGCGAACTTATAGCGCTCGGTGTTGAGCCGGATGATCTGTTGCGAATTCCCGAACTCGTCGTGGCTTTGCAGACCGGCGTCGACTTGCTTGATCAGCTCTATCATCGGAAGACCTATCCTCGCGAATCCAGTGTTCAAGTTTTAGTTCGAAGCGCAAAACGGCACGGATGCGACATCGCCGCACAGCGCTCGTCTACTCGTATCGGTTATAGCAAGAACATGCGCGCCGCAATGTGCTTGCTGTTTCCAAACCGAAAGGTCTTGTGCAAGCGCGGGTGGCATGACGAATCTAAACAGGCCCTGCGCACGGATGGGCGCGAAAACGCGAAGAAAGTCGCAAAAAAACACTGTCGTCACGGCGATAGCGACAGTTTGTGGACAGCTTCGGCACATCCATCGGCGCAGGGCCGGTGAATTCCGCGACGATGGCGATGCCGCTTCGTGCATCGACGGCGGCGATCGAGCTGGGAAAAAGAACAGAAAAAAACAAAATCGGCCGACGATCGCGGCCTCGTCGATTCGTCGAGCGCACGACACGGCCATTGCGTATCGGCTCTTGCCGAACTCGATCCAGATCGGCGGGCGCTCGACGGTGCCGCGTTGCGCCCGCGCGATGCGCACGCGGGCTCCGCGCCGCCGTTGCGCATCCTTGCGGATCGAACCACCGCCACACCTGCACCATCGGCGCCGATCGAACCTATTCGACGGCCGCCGCCGCGGTCGTGCGACAATTCCGTCTGGCCCTGATCGGTTAGCGTATGGAATTCGGTGTCGATGTCATCGTGCTGCTCATGGCTATAGCATTCGTGGCCGGTGTAATCGATGCGCTCGCGGGCGGCGGCGGCTTGCTGACCATTCCGGCGCTGATGGCCGCGGGGATCCCTCCGGTCAATGCCATCGCCACCAACAAGCTCCAGAGCAGCCTGGGGACGGCCAGCGCGGTGTATGCGTTCGCGCGCAAGGGGCGGATCGATTTCCGCCGTTTCCTGAAGCCGGCCCTGGCCGCCTTCGTCGGCTCGGCCCTGGGCGCGTGGGCGCTGCAGAGCGTCGACCCGGGTTTCCTGCGCGGGCTGATTCCGCTGATGCTGATCGCGATGGTGATCTACTTCATGCTCGCGCCCAAGGCGTCCGAAGAGGATCGCCGCAGCTGGCTCGGCCCCGCGTCGCTGATCGGCATCGTCGCGGCGATCGGTTTCTACGACGGATTTTTCGGGCCCGGCACCGGCGCGTTCCTGACTACCGTTCTGGTCGCCCTGTTCGGCATGGGGCTGGTATCCGCCACGGCCCACACCAAATTTCTGAATCTCGCCAGCAATCTCGCCGCGCTGATGATCCTGATCATCGGCGGCAAGGTGCTGTGGGTCGTGGGGCTGCTGATGGCCGTATCGAGCATCGCCGGAGGGCAAGTCGGCGCCCACCTCGCGTTGCGGATCGGCGGCAAGGCAATCCGACCGCTGCTGCTCACCATGTCGCTGCTGCTGACCGCCAAGTTGCTCGCCGATCCCACCAATCCGCTGACCCGGTTCGTGCTGGAACGCATTTGACACCGTCCCCAGCGATGCCCGGCGGCCCCGGCGATGCCGCCGCAGCGGTCGTCGATACCGGTGTGCTTGCGGAAGCATGAAGCAACACGCCGATCAAGATCATCTCGATGCGGTTCATGGCTGTTTGCACGGCATGGCCCGAGTTGTTCCTCGGACCATGCAGAGCGCTCCGACAGCGAAGGCGGTGTATCGCCCGAAGCACAGGTACTGCATGCCGTCCGTCGCAGTCAGCAGTCGTCGCGCTTGGCTTGCAGGACGATTCAAGGGCCAGCGGAGCCCGGAAGATCCGCGCGACCGACGTTCCTGCTACGAACCGTTGAATTTACGGATACGCCCGTATCGGGAACGCAGGTACGAATACAGCCGTTGAACTTGATTCGACACATCGTAGGAGTAAGCACACCGTCCGCGAGGCACATTGCGTAGTTGTGATAGCAATCTGAACAGTCGGCAGCCTGACTCGGTTGCGACACGCCCATTCCGAGCGCAAGTACTGCAAACGGCACCAGCGATAGAAATTTCGGCTTCATGAAACCTCTCCATTTTTTTGACTCGACAACATTCGCGCGCATGTGACGGCGCACGGCTCTTTCGGCCCCGGGGCCGAAATCAATATGTTCTGTCGCGCACTGGCAACCAAAGACATGTCAGCGCGATATAGATGGCTATGCTCGCCGTTTCAGCAGCGGCAGCAACTTGGGAACGCGCCGCTGATAGTCGCGATAGTCATCGCCGTAGGCCGCAACCAAGTCGCGCTCCTCCAACCGAATCGCAATCAAGATGTAGCTGGTAGTGCCAACGGCAAACAACAAATGTCCCAAGCTCATCGTCGGCGCAGCCCAGAATGCAATCGCGAATCCCAAGTAGAGCGGATGGCGGACAAAGCGGTAGAAGGCGCGGATCACGAAGGGTGTGTCCGGATAGGCGCGGTTGCGCGCATGCAGCCAGACCTGGCGCAAGCCGAACAAGTCGAAGTGGCTGATGATGAAGGTACTGCTCAGCACCAACAGCCACCCCAACACCGCCAGCGCATCCACAACGCAGCGCGCGCTGTAGTCCTGCACGTCCCACAGCAACGGCGCCAGTGGCCGCCATTGCCAGAACAGCAAGGCCAGAACCGCACTCGATAGCAGTACATAAGTGCTGCGCTCAATCGGCGCCGGCACGATACGGGTCCACCAGCGCTTGAAACCCTGGCGCGCCATGCCGCTGTGCTGCACGGCGAATAAGGCCAGTAGAGCCAGATCTATCGTCAATGCAGTGACGAAATCATCGGTCGTTCCGCTATCGATGTTCTTGGGGACAAATTTCCCCATAACGAAACCGATGGCATACAGAAAAACGACCAAGAACAAGCCGTAGCAGAGCGTCCCGTAGAGCAGGGCCAGCAGCCGTAAGAAGCCGCTTGCAGTTGTTCTATCGTCAGTCCGATTCGTTGTATTCATAGGTATCGACTTGCGGTTAGATGACTGGGGCACCGTGAAGCGCAATTCCTGAACTTCACGGTGCGCAAGGTGTACTTATTGATTAGTACGAGATTTGATGGCCACAAGTGCCAGCGATTTGGGTGGGACTGTACGATCCGGGTGGTGTCATGCATCGCCATCGCCTCCGGGAAAGTAACGGCCGCAAGTCAGTACCTGAAGCTGCTGTACGGGACGAACCTCCCACGGTCTTGGGAATAGATGTTGGCTCTTCGCTCATCATCGAGCATGAACACGTCGGAGCCAGGTCTCGTATCGAACCGCCCCATGAGAATGGGCACGCGAAAATACGGGCCGACCGACAGCTCCACCATCATGCTCTTGGTCCGATACCAATATGGGGATTCGATGGCTGTCCAGCCTGGAGCGCGGCCACCCGACGAGAGTCTGAAATCGAGACTGATCATGACGGTACCGGAGGGGTTGGGAACTCCAGTGGTCTGCCTCGCCAACACGATGTCGTCACCAGCAAGCCCGTCGACGTTGCCGAATCGCAACGAGCTCAAGTCGTCCGACAGCATTTGATTCAATCGCAGCCATGGCATCGTTCCCCGCCAAGAGACGGACCATTGGTTGCCCGCCAGGCTGAATACATCGGTGGCACCATCGCCGTCGAAGTCCGCGAACCGAAGCTTATTAATGACCCCGATAGTTATGTTTAAAACCCGGCGATCGCAATCCTTCGCCCACGCTGAGTCCGCCATCCGATAACCGCAGGACAGGGACTACCAAGACATTCGCAAGCCGATGACGAAAAGTGCCACGCTCCCCAAGCTGGCCTAACCGGGCGTCTTATTGCGTGTATCGTTTAAGGAGATCTGCGATAAACGGAAGTGGAGGTGAGCGAGGTCACAAACTTATTGGCGCAGGCTCGGGCTGGTGACGTCGACAGTCTGCCGCGCGTGTTCGCCCTGCTCTACGCCGAGTTGCGCAAGCTGGCAAACAGCAAGCTGCGCGGGCAGGAGGCGACGCTGACGCCAACGGTCCTAGTCCACGAGACTTATCTCAAACTATGCAGCGGCGACGATGCCATGCCGCTTGAAAGCCGCAAGCACTTCTTTGCCGCTGCGGCGCAGGCGATGCGCTGGATTCTGGTCGACGATGCCCGGCGCAACCTGGCCCTGCGACATGGCGGCGGCGCCGTCAGGGTCGAACTGCCGGAGGATCTGGTCGAGGAACTGAAGTCCGAGGAACTGCTGGCCCTGAACAGCGCGTTGGATTCGCTTGGCCGTATCGATCCAGCGCGCAAGGAACTGGTCGAGTTGCGTTACTTCGCCGGCCTGGAGTACGAGGAGCTGGAGCAGTTGCTGGGTCGATCGGTGAGGACGCTCAAACGTGAATGGGCGAGCGCGCGCGCGGCTTTGTACGAACTGATGGCGCAATAGGCACGCGCCGACTCCGAACCGGGATCGTGGCATCTCTTGCGGCTTCATGAACCGGGGCCTCACTGGATTGAGCGACCTGCGGTGTTCAATCCACGGGAGAAGTCGAAAGTGGATCAGCCAAGGCAAATCAGGGATTCGATCTGGGAGCAGGCCTTGCTGCTGCTTGACACGCTGCTGGAGCTTCCAATTGAGCGACGCGACGAGGCTTTGTCGAACAGCGACCCTTCGGCTGAGGTGCGCGCTCTGGCGACGCGTTTGCTGGTCGCTCACGCCCGCAATGAAGGTCCGTTGGAGCGCATGATCGCGGTCGACGCAATGGCGTATGGCGCCGATGCATTAAAAGAGCGCTGCTTCGGCCGCTGGCGGTTGCAACAGGAGATCGGCCACGGCGGCATGGCGGTGGTATATCGGGCGGTATCTACACAAGCGCCACTCGATCAGCATGCAGCGGTCAAGATACTGACCGTGGGTGCGCTCGCCAGCGGTGGGCGCGAACGCTTCCTGCGCGAGCAGCAGTTGCTCGCGCGCCTGCACCATCCCTATATCGCCCCGCTCTATGATGCCGGCCTGGCCGATGACGGCACGCCATGGCTGGCTATGGCGCTGGTGGATGGCGAACGCATCGACGATTGGTGCCAGCATCGGCAACTCACGATGGAGCAGCGCGTCGATCTCATCTTGCATGTAGCCGAGGCGCTCGCCTACGCTCATCGCAACCTGGTGATCCACCGCGATATCAAGCCGTCGAACGTATTAGTGGACAGCGAGGGACATGTGCGGTTGCTGGACTTCGGCATTGCCCGACTCACCGACGAGCTTGACCCCGAACAAACAGCCACCGCATTACGAGCGCTTACGCCGGAGTACGCGGCGCCGGAACAGTTCGCCGGGGGGCCGCCCAGCACCGCAATGGACGTCTATGGGTTGGGAGCGCTGCTCTACCGGATGCTGAGCGGCCAATCGCCGCGGCTGGTGGGTAAAGCAGGTGCTTGGGTTGAGGCGCTTTCGCCATCGAGCATAGTCAAGCGGGATGCGACGAAACCCGAGGCGCAGCGACGCCAGATGTCTCGACGACTGCAGGGAGATCTCGACACGATCGTGGCGAAGGCCCTGAAATACAAGGCGGAACGGCGATATGCGAGTATCGAAGCGCTCGCAGACGATCTGAAGCGATGGCGCGAGCGTCGGCCGATCCAAGCCCATCCTCCCAGCGCGGGCTATCGCTTGCGAAAGTTCGTGGCGCGCCATCGCGTGTGGGTAGCGGCCTCGGCTTTGGTGGTGGTTGCGATCTGCGCAGCGCTAGGTGTGAGTCTTTGGCAGACCCAGGTGGCGCAGCGGCAAGCCAAGCGCGCCAGTGAAGTCCGCGACTTCCTGGTGGAGCTGCTTGATTCGGGCAAGGCCATGCTGCCTCGGGACCAGCGCCCTACCCCGGAGCTGCTGGTGCGACAGGCGGTAAAGCGAGTCAAGGCCAATCCGAGCATCGATCTTGCTTTGCGCACCGATCTGTTAGGCACCCTGGGCAAGGTCAGCATCACCCTCGGCAATTACACCGAGGCAGAAGCTCTGCTCGACGAAGCGATAGCCAACGGCCGCAAGCTGGGTCTCGCGGAATCTGCGCCTGAATGGCTGGAGCCTTTTGTGCAGAAAGGCGTTCTGCTGATGCGGACCAACCGCAATGCAGAAGCCGACAAACTGTTTTTAAGCGTTCTTCCGCAAATGCGGATGCAAGAGAACAAGATCGCGATCGAGGGTTTGACCGCTTACGCCGAAACCCGCCTTGATGCAGGAAGCACGGATGAAGCCATGGCGATAGCGAGGGAGATGATCGCCAAGGCGAAGCGCGTTTTTGAGCCGGATTCACTTGAGGCGATGAATGCCTCCTCGATGTTGGGCCAGCTGAACGTAGTTGCGCGTCGATATGACGAAGGGATTGCGCAACTCGAGCCCATCGTCTCGCGATGGCGCATGCTCGGCTCGATCAGAAACGACAACTTCGCGCAGGCGGTCAGCAACCTCGCTGTCGCCAAGGAACTCGAAGGGGACCTGGTCGAAGCCGAGGACCTGTATCGAGAAGGCATTGCATTACGTCGAAGTATTTACGATGGTCCACACGACAATACTGCCGAAGCGATGAGTAATTTTTCTATCTTTCTCATCAAGCAGGAACGGTTCGAAGAGGCGCAATCTCTGCTGCAAGAGGCCTTATCGATAAATCGCACGGTCCTTGGCCCGGAGCACCACGAGGTCGCCGACACGCTCGATGTGCTGAGCAGACTGGAGTTTTCGCGGCGGAATTTTCCTGAAGCAGAGAGGTACGCACGCGAATCGGCCGCCATTTATGCCAGCCACATCGACGCGACCAATCAAACTGATGGGCTTGCTTTGGCGCGCGCCAACCTTGGCCGAGTCCTGGTCGAGACGGGCAAGCTTGGCGAGGCGTTGTCTCTGATTGAAGAATCAATCGCCTTCTTCAGCCAACGATACGGACAGGACAGCGCCTATGTCGCAGGAGTTCTGCACGGCAGGGCGGAGATCCATCTGGCACGCAACGATCCGCAATCGGCTCTGATCGATCTGGATCGCGCGCTTCCGGCCTTCACTCGCCCCGGAAAATCGCACCCGCGTGGCGAGGCCGAGAACCGTTACCTTCGTGCTTTGGCGCTGAACGCTCTCGGACGCAGGACCGACGCCATGGATGAGCTGACCAAGGCTCTTTCCGCCCTGAAGATATCCAGTCCAAACGCGAACGCCAGACGCGCAGGATTACTGGCTCTTCAGGCACGCTTGTATCAAGCGACCGGAAGAGTCGATCTTTCAGCGTCCGTCATTGCGGACGCACGAGCATTGCGCGTGCCTGCCTCTCTGCTGTCGGAGGAGAACGCCAGAACACTCGGCATACAGACGCGCTGATCACGATCGCGATTCGTTCTGGAACGCATCTGAAGCCGGCCCGGTCGATGCCGGCGAAACAAGGCGATCCCGCCGTATCTCGCGGCGGCTATCGATAGTGCCGCTTATTCGAAGCTGCCGACCGAATCGTGCGCCAAGTTGTCGAAACGGGTGTATTCGCCGAAGAACTTGAGCTTGAGCGAGCCGGTCGGGCCGGAACGCTGTTTGCCGATGATGACTTCGGCCAGGCCTTTGTCGGGCGAGGTTTCTTTGTTGTAGTAATCGTCGCGGTAGATGAACACGATGACATCCGCGTCCTGCTCGATAGCGCCCGATTCGCGCAAGTCGGCCATCACCGGGCGCTTGTCGGCGCGCTGTTCCAGCGAACGGTTGAGCTGCGACAGCGCGATCACCGGCAGGTTGAGTTCCTTGGCCAGATGCTTGAGCGAGCGCGAGATTTCGGAGATTTCGGTCGCGCGGTTTTCGTTGTTGCCCGGCACCGACATCAGCTGCAGGTAGTCGATCACGATCAGTCCCAGGTCGTGTTCGCGCTTGAGCCGGCGCGACTTGGCGCGCAGCACTTCCGGCGACAGGCCCGGGGTGTCGTCGATGAAGATCTTGACCTCGCGCAACTGGCGGATCGCGCCGGTGACGCGCGCCCAATCCTCGTCCTCCAACTGGCCCGAGCGCAGGCGCTGGGCGTTGACGCGGCCGACCGAGGAGATCAGTCGCAGCGCCAGCTGGCTGGCCGACATTTCCATCGAGAACACCGCCACCGCCTTTTTTGTGCGGAAGGCGGCGTGCTCGGCGATGTTGAGGGCGAAGGCGGTCTTGCCCATCGCCGGACGCGCGGCCAGGATCAGCAGGTCGGTGTTCTGCAGGCCGGCGGTCATCTCGTCGAATTCGGTGTAGCCCGTCGGTATGCCGGTGACCGATCCGCCGTTGGCGTAGCGGGTCTGCAACATGTCGAAGGCTTCCGACAGCGCCTTGGTGACCGGGGTGAAGTCGGTGCGACCGCGCGCGCCGGCTTCGGCGATCGCGAACACCTGCTGCTCGGCCTTGGCCAGGATCTCGCCGCTGTCGCGGCCGTCGGGCTGGAAACCGTCGTTGACGATTTCGGTGCCGACCTCGATCAGCTTGCGCATCACCGCCTTGTCGCGAACGATCTCGGCATAGGCGGTGATGTTGGCGGCCGACGGCGTGGTCGTGGCCAGCTCGATCAGATAAGCGCCGCCGGCGACCTGTTCGGTCAGGCCTTGCGATTCGAACCACTCGCCCAGGGTCACCGCATCGAAGGGGCGGCTTTTCTCGGCCAGCTCGCGAATCGCGCGATAGATCAGCTGGTGATCGCGGCGGTAGAAGTCTTCCTCGACGATCTGGTCGGCGACGCGATCGTAGGCGTCCGGCGCCAGCATGAGGCCGCCGAGCACGGCCTGCTCGGCCTCGATCGACTGCGGCGGTACGCGCAACTGGTCGATGCGCTGTTCGGCGCGGGTCTCGAAACGTTTTTCGCCACGGAATCCGCCGGCACGTGCGCTCATCAGGGAGACGATCCTCGTCGGTTCGGCCGTAAAGCGGCCGATCGAGCCCGCGAGGGCCCGGAACTGGTCATTGGCGTGCCGGCCGATCTTCCGATCTGACGCTGTGTCGGCGTCAGGCGGCGAAATGGTGCCGAGCATGCATCGTAGACGCGATGGGTCCGCAACCGTTGCAGATAGCTCTGTTGCGGACTTGTGGCAAACCTGTGGATAACAGGTGTGTAACTTGACTATCTAATGCTCGCTCGCGATCTCACAGCCTGAGACCACAGCGTAGGTACCCCGCAAAAAACGAAAGGCGCCTTCCGGCGCCTCTCGTAAGTACCGCGATCAGGCTCGGATCAGGCGGCTTCGCCGGCGACCGTGACCTTGACGGTGATTTCGACGTCGGCGTGCAGGTGGACCAGCACGTCGTATTCGCCGGTGCGGCGGATCGGGCCTTCGCCCATGATGACTTCCGACTTCTCGACCGGGTAGCCGGCCTTGGTCAGCGCCTCGGCGATGTCGCGCGGGGTCACCGAACCGTACAGCTTGCCTTCGGTCGCGGCGTTGGCGTGGATGGTCACCGTGGCGCCCTCCAGCTTGACCTTGCGGCCTTCGGCGCCGTCGAGCTGCGACTTGGCCTTGGCTTCGTACTCGGCGCGGCGGGTTTCGAACTCGGCCAGGTTGGTGGCGGTGGCCGGCACGGCCTTGCCCTGCGGGACCAGGAAGTTGCGGCCGTAGCCCGGCTTCACGTTGACCTTGTCGCCGAGGTTGCCGAGGTTGGTGACTTTCTGCAGGAGGATCAGTTGCATGGGATTGCTCCGTATTCGTTAGCGGGCCTGTAGGTCCGCAGCAAAGGACGCTGTCCGAAAAAACGTTAGCTTGATCGGGGATCGCGGGCGGCTTCTATGGAAGATGACGCTCGCTTGGATCATCTTGGCCTCCCCTGCCAAAACGCATAGCGTTTTGGCGTTCCCGAACGCACGAGCCAGTGGCTCGTAAGCAGCGTTCGCTCACCCCGTAAACGGGAGAGGAGGAGGAAGTGTTCGCTTCCAGTGGAAGCGAACAACTTTGATCAAGCGTTGTGGTTGTCCGTGTACGGGATCAGCGCGAGGAAACGCGCGCGCTTGACCGCCGTGGCCAGCTGGCGCTGGTACTTGGACTTGGTGCCGGTGACGCGGCTCGGCACGATCTTGCCGGTCTCGGTCAGGTACTGGCGCAGGGTGTTGAGATCCTTGTAATCGATCTCTTTGACGCCCTCGGCGGTGAACTTGCAGAACTTGCGGCGACGGAAGAACTTGGACATGGGGGCAATCCTCAGGCGGCTTCGGCGTTATCTTCGGCGCTGTCGGCGGTGCCGATAGCATTGTCGCTGTCGTCGTCACGACGACGGCGCTCGCCGCGCTCGGGCTTGTCGCCCTTCTCGTCCTTGAACTTCATGATCAGGGACTGCTCGGTGTCGGCTTCGTCGCGCTTCATGACCAGGTGACGCAGCACGGCATCGTTGAAACGGAAACCGTCGACCAGCTCGTTGAGCACGGTCTGGGTGACTTCGATGTTCAGCAGGACGTAGTGGGCCTTGACCAGGTTCGAGATCGGGTAGGCCAGCTGACGGCGGCCCCAGTCTTCGAGACGGTGGATTTTGCCTTCACCGGTTTCGATCAGCGACTTGTAGCGCTCGATCATGGCCGGCACCTGCTCGCTCTGATCCGGATGGACCAGGAACACGACTTCGTAATGACGCATGGTGTGATTCCTCGTGGATGAGGGATCGCCGAGGGCGACCCAGTTCAGCCCCCCGAGACCCGTTGCGGATCCGGTGGAGCAAGGTCCCGACGCGGCCTCAGGCCGTGCGGGAGCCAGAAAGTATGGCAGGACAAGGGCTTAGGTGCAAATCCGCGGACGGCAGGTGGAAAGCCCCTGGCGGCGCAACCGCTTTGGGCAGGGGCGGCGCAAGCCGCGATCAACCGAAGTGATGTTCGGAAGCGTTAGTAGCCGGAGCCAGGACAGTCTGAGCGCTCACGGCATGGAGCCCGCCGACTCTCAGGACTTCGGTCGATGTAGTGGTATCCGGCCTCTGCGGTTGATCGCGGCTCGCGCCGCTCCTACCCCGAGACCTCGCCCTATCTCAACATCTGGAGAGACTACCCGGCCTTCTTCGCCGCGATCCAGGCGTCGATATGCTTTTCCAGCACGCTCAACGGCACCGAACCGGTGCCCAGCACCTCGTCGTTGAAGTCGCGCAGATCGAAGTCCTTGCCCAGCGCCTGGCTCGCGCGTTCGCGCAGCTCGGAGATCTTGAGCTGGCCGATCTTGTACGCCAGCGCCTGGCCGGGGGTGCCGATGTAGCGGTCGATCTCGTTGACCACGTCCTGCTCGGTCTTGGGCGCGTTGTCCATGAAGTACTTGATCGCCTTGTCGCGGCTCCAGCCCTTGGCGTGCATGCCGGTGTCGACCACCAGCCGCACCGCGCGCCACATGTCGTAGGACAGCTGGCCCATGCGGTCGTAGGGGTTGTCGTACAGCCCCATGTCGTAGCCCAGGCGTTCGGCGTACAGGCCCCAGCCCTCGCCGTAGGCGACGAAATAACCGGTGCGGCGGAACATCGGCGCGTCCGGCAGCTCCAGGCCGCGGGCGAACTGGAAGTGATGACCCGGCACTGCCTCGTGCAGCGACAGCGGGACCATCTCCCAGATCGGGCGCGATTCGGGTTTGTACAGATTGACGTAGTAGAAGCCGGCGCGGCTGCCGTCGAGCGCGCCCGGCAGGTAGTAGGCGGTGGTGGTATCCGGGGCCACGTTGTCGGGAATCGGGCGCACGCCGTAGGGCTGGCGCGGGATGATCCGCGAGATCTTCACCAGTTCCGGATCGATCCGCTTGGCCGCGGCCTGATACGCCTCCAGCAACGCCGCGGGAGTCTTATGGAAGAACTTCGGATCGGTGCGCAGGTAATGGAAGAACTCGGCCAGGCCGCCCTTGTATTCGACCTCGGTCTTGATCTTCTCCATCTGCGCGCGGATGCGCGCGACTTCCTTCAGGCCGATCTGATGGATCGCCTCGGCGCTCAGATCGGTGGTGGTGTAGTCGGCGGCGAGGAAGTCGTAATACGCCTTGCCGTCGGGCAGATCGCTGGCGGCGATGCTGGTGCGGGTATTGGGCAGATACTCCTTGTCGAAGAATTCGCCGAAGCGGCGGTACGCCGGCACCACGATTTCGCCGATCACTTTCTTCGCTTCGGCCTGCAGCGCCGCCTGCTCGCCCGCCGGCAGCCCGTCGGGAAAACGGGTGAACGGCTTGTAGAACGGGCTCTGGGTCGGGTCGGCGACGATCTGTTTGGCGATCTGCGCCGGCACGCGTTGCATCAGCACCCGCGGCGGGGTGATGCCGGCCTTGACGCCTTCGTGCATCAGCGCCTGGTTCTGCTCGATCAGCGCCGGCAAGGCGCGCATGCGCGCGAGCCAGTCGCGGTAGTCCTTGGCCTGGGTGAACGACAGCGCCTCGGTCAGCCCGTCGGCGGTCTGCACCCCGCCCTGCTGGCCGACCGGAGTCAGGTATTCGCGGAACTTGCGCCGTTCGATGGCTTTTTCCAGGTTCCAGGCGAACACGTCGTAGTTGAGCTGGTCGTCGGCCGACAGCGCATTGCGATCGATCTTCTTGAGTTGTCCGAGCGCCTGACGGTCGGCTTCGCCGCGGGCTTGGATCGCGCTGAGGCTGAAGTCGGACCAGCGGTCGTTATAGCGCTTGTCGCCGTTGAAACTGGCGCTCTCCGGGCTCTCGCGCAGACCGCGCTCCCATTGTTCGTCGAACAAACGATGCAGCGCTTGCGCGGTGGGATTGCGCGTGGATGCGGCGCTGGAGGCCGGCGCGGGCGCCGCGAAAGAAACGGGCGCGAGCATCAGGCCGGCGGCGATCGCCGCAGCCAATACAACGGGACGGAGCATGTCGGAGTTCCCTCGGAGCCAGCGGTCGAGTCTAGCCGCCGCTGTTCGGGGTTCCGCATGCCGGAAGTTGGTGAGCGGCGTGGCCGTGCAGGCCCTCACCCCGACCCTCTCCCGCGCCGCGGGAGAGGGAGCACGCGATCAGGCCGCGTCGGCCGAGGTGGTGAAGCTTTCGCCGCAGCCGCATTCGGCGGTGGCGTTGGGGTTCTGGAACACGAACATCTCGCCCAGGCCCTGCTTGAGGAAGTCGATGCGGGTGCCTTCGACCAGCGGCAGGCTGATCGGGTCGACGAAGATGCGCACGCCGTCCTGTTCGAACACGGTATCGCCTTCGCGCTGCTCCCGGGCCAGATCGGCGGTGTGCTGCCAGCCCGAGCAGCCGGTGCGGGTGACGCCGAAGCGCAGGCCCAGAGCGGTCGGCGTCTCGGTCAGGAAATGCTGGACTCGGGCGAGTGCGGCGGGGGCGAGGGTCACGGACATGGGGTACTCGTAAGAGGGCTCGATCGGCGGGCCCTGCGAGTATCGGCCAGGGCGGCGGCGGCTGAATCAAGCGATGGCGGCATCTTATCAGGCCGGCATCGCGGGGCTGTACCGGATATGGCGGCGTGCCGGCCCGGTTCAAGCCAGCGCCGTCAAGCCGGCCCCGTTCCCCGTTAAGCCGCGCGTTCAGGCGGCGCCCATCAGCCCTGCCTCAATCCGCCCCGCCTCAATCCGCCCCGCCCGCGCCCACCGCCGCAGCGCTGGCGGCCGGCTCGGACTGCGGCGGTGCCAGCAGATAGGTCGCGAAACTGCCCAGCCAATGCGCGCCGGCGTAATGGGTGTCGCCGACCGCGATCAGGCCCAGTTCGCGATGCAGCGCCGCCGCCGCGCGCAGGGCGCCGATGCGACGGTCGCGCGGCGGCAGCCCGCCGGTGATGCCTTCGAGCATCCAGGCGCGGCTGAGATTGAGGCCGTCCAGATGCGCCAGCTTGCCGTCGCCCGGATCCAGCACCAGTCCTGGCACCAGCCAGTCGGCGCGGGCGCGGCGCGGAATCTGCGGCAGGAAGGTCTTGAGCCAGCGCGAGAATTCCTGCGGCGCCAGCACCCGCCGCATCAGATCGGCCTCGGCCAGGCAGGGAGAGAGAAAATCCTGCCCGGACGGCTCGTAGGCCAGCGGGCAATCGCGGTCGGCCAGGTAGTAGTAACGCGAGCGAACGATCAGCGCATCGCGCAAGGCCTGATCGCCGCTGATCGCGGTCCAGTCCAGGGCCAGACCGAAGGCGAACGCGGTCTGGCTGTGTTCGCCGACCCGGATCGGCTTGGTCAGCTTGGGTAGCCAGCGCAGCAGGCGCGCGGAAGCTTCGCGCTCCAGCGGTTGCAGGGCCTGCGCCCATTGCCGGGCCTGCGGATCGTCCCAGCCGCGCAACTGCGCGCCCAGTTGCAGCAGCCAGGCCAGACCGTAGGGCCGCTCGAAACTCTCGTCGTCGCTGTGGCGCAGATACGCCAGCTCGCCGGCGATGTTGGCTTCGGTGAGGTTGCGCGCCAGCGCGGCGCGGGCCTGCGCGGCGAACGGCGCCTGCGGAAACCGCTGCGTCAACCGCGCCAGCAACCAATGCCCGTGGACCGAGGAATGCCAGTCGTAGCAGCCGTAGAACGCCGGATACAGCTTGCTCGGCGCGGCCACGTCCTGCGCGTCCTCCAGGCGATGGGCGATCTTGTTCGGGTATTCGCGGCTCACGCAGCTCAGCGCCAGGCCAGCGAAGTGGGCGGCGCGGGCTTCGTCCAGCACCACCGGTGCGGGCTCGGGTAATAGGGGCGATTTGGGTAAGGGTTCCTGCGCCTGGGCACCGGCCGCCGCGCAGCACAGCGACGCCGCCGCGATGCGCAGGCCCAGACGTCGCGCCACAGTGCCCCATCTGCGCGACGCGCCGTTGCGCAGGCCTGTGCCCTGCCCCGATTCGCCCGCCTTGTTCGCCTCGATACCGCCCATGCCGCGCCCCCGCCCGTGATCCATTACGCAGTCTAAAGGCGGCCGCGCCGGCGCGCTGCGCCGTTTCCATCCGTTATGATCGCCGTCCCTCACTTTTCATAGCGCTAAGGCGGCACGACATGACGGTGGTAAGCGTCGAACAGGCACTCGCGGGCAAGATTCCGGCGGGCGGAGAGGTCACGGTACGCGGCTGGGTGCGCACCCGGCGCGATTCCAAGGCCGGTCTGAGCTTCGTCAATGTCAGCGACGGCTCCTGCTTCGCGCCGATCCAGGTGGTGGTCCCCAATACCCTGGCGAACTACGACGAGGAGGTGAAGCACCTCACCGCCGGCTGTTCGGTGATCGCCACCGGCACCCTGGTCGCCTCGCAGGGTCAGGGCCAGAGCTTCGAAATCCAGGCCAGCGCGCTGGAAGTGGTCGGCTGGGTCGAGGATCCGCTCACCTATCCGATGCAGCCCAAGCAGCACACGCTGGAGTACCTGCGCGAGTTCGCCCACCTGCGCCCGCGCACCAATCTGTTCGGCGCGGTCACCCGCATCCGCAACTCGCTGGCCCAGGCCGTGCACCGGTTCTTCCACGAGAACGGCTATTTCTGGATCAGCACGCCGATCATCACCACTTCCGATGCCGAAGGCGCCGGGCAGATGTTCCGCGTGTCCACGCTGGACATGGTCAACCTGCCGCGCGGCAAGGACGGCGCGGTGGATTTCTCGCGCGACTTCTTCGGCAAGGAAACCTTCCTGACCGTGTCCGGACAGCTCAACGCCGAAGCCTACGCGCTGGCGCTGAGCAAGGTCTACACCTTCGGCCCGACCTTCCGCGCCGAGAACAGCAACACCACCCGCCATCTGGCCGAGTTCTGGATGATCGAGCCGGAGGTCGCGTTCAACGATCTGGCCGCCAACGCGCAACTGGCCGAGGACTTCCTCAAGTACTTGTTCCGCGCGGTGCTCGCCGAACGCGCCGACGATCTGGCCTTCATCGCCGAACGCGTCGAACCCAGCGCGCTGACCCGCCTGGAGGCGTTCGTCAATTCGCCGTTCGAGCGCATCGACTACACCGATGCGATCGCGCTGCTGCAGAAGTCGGGGCAGAAGTTCGAATTCCCGGTCGAATGGGGCCTGGACCTGCAGACCGAGCACGAGCGCTGGCTGACCGAGCAGCACGTCGGCCGCCCGGTGGTGGTGACCAACTACCCCGAGCACTTCAAGGCCTTCTACATGCGCCTGAACGACGACGGCAAGACCGTCGCGGCGATGGACGTGCTGGCGCCCGGCATCGGCGAGATCATCGGCGGCAGCCAACGCGAGGAGCGCCTGGACGTGCTCGACGCGCGCATGGCGCAGTTCGGCCTTGACCCGGCGCACTACGGCTGGTACCGCGACTTCCGCCGTTACGGATCGGTGCCGCACGCCGGCTTCGGCCTGGGTTTCGAGCGGCTGGTGGTGTACGTGTGCGGGCTGAGCAATATCCGCGATGCGATCGCGTATCCGCGTGCTCCGGGTAATGCGGAGTTTTGATTTCGCGAACGCTCGCGGCGATACGCCCCTGAAGCGTGTCGGCTTTTGCTCGTCATCCCGCGCAGGCGGGGGTCCAGGGCTCCATCGCGACATGATTCTGAAGTCTCTGGATCCCCACATGCGCGGGGATGACGGCCTGAAACTACGCGACATGCGTGAAAAACGCGGTACTCGATTGCAATCGCCGCGTCGACCGGTCAATGAGGTAACACCCAAGTGATCCTGTTCCTGGCCCTGACCTTCGTAGGCATCGCGATCTCGGCGTTCTGCGCCTTCGCGATTTTCTGGCCGCTGGCCCTGGTGCATCTGCGCGACCGCCATCCGGCCTTGCGCGGACAACTCGGCGAGGCCGCCTTCGTGCATCCTTCGGCCTGGAACTGGCTGCTGCGCCAGCGCTATCGCACTGCCGGCGATCGCAATCTGGACGGCCTGGCCACGCCCGCGCGGGTGTCGCTGCTGGTCGTGATCGCCTCGTTGGCCTGCGCCGGCCTGCTGTGGCTGCTTTCCAACTTGCTGTCCTGACCTTGCTGCCCTGACTTTAGATGTCCTGATCGATGGTGCTCCAATGAACGATACGAACGACTACGCGCAATGGTGGCTGGCCACGCTCGGCCGCACCGTGATCTGGGCGCGCCTGCGCGTCCGCGAGGCCGGCACCGCCGAGGTCTTCGACAGCGACGGCAACACCCTGTCCTACGACAGCGAAGACACCGCGCGGGCGGCGTTGATGGACGCCGAGTTCGTCGAGCTCGAAGGGCTGGACGAAGACGATGCGCGCACGCGCGGCTTCGCGCTGAGCGAACTCACGCCGCCGCAGGCCGGCGACGACGCCGCGCTGGCCGCCTTGATGGTGCAAAAGCTGCCGCTGCCGCACTGAATCTCGCGGCGGTCGCCACCCGCGTTCGCCGTATCGCATCGCACATCGCGCCGCCACGCCGCCACGCCGCATCGTTTCTGGAGCTCGCATGGATCTCAACCTCACCGGCAAACACGCTCTGGTCTGCGGCGCCTCCGAAGGCATCGGCCGCGCGGCCGCGCATGAGTTGGCCCTGCTCGGCTGCGACGTCACCGTGCTGGCGCGTCGCGCAGACGCGCTGGCGGCGGTCGCCCGGGACCTACCTCGCAGCGGCGCCCAGGCGCACGGCTGGATCGCCGCCGATGTCGCCGACAGCGCGGCGCTGTCGGCTCAAGCCCAGGCCCTGGCCGCGGGCAAGCCGGTGCACATCCTGATCAACAACACCGGCGGTCCACCGGGCGGTCCGGCGCATACCGCGACCAACACGGCGTACCTGGAGTCGTTCGAGCGCCATCTGATCGCCAACCAGACCCTGCTGCGCGCGGTGCTGCCGGGCATGCGTTCGGCGCAGTGGGGCCGCGTGGTCAACGTGATCTCGACTTCGGTCAAAGAACCCATCGCCGGCCTGGGCGTGTCCAACGCCATCCGCGGCGCGGTCGCCAGCTGGGCCAAGACCTTGTCGCGCGAACTCGGCGCCGACGGCATCACCGTCAACAACGTGCTGCCCGGTTACACCAAGACCGCGCGGATCGAACAGATCATCGGCGATCGCGCGCGCAACAGCGGCCAGTCCGAGGAGTCGGTGATCGAGGCGATGCGCAAGACCGTGCCGGCGAACCGCTTCGCCGAGGCATCCGAAATCGCCGCCTGCATCGCGTTCTTGTGCTCGCCGGCCGCCGCATACGTCAATGGCGTGAGCCTGGCGGTGGACGGCGGGCGGATGCAGTCGATCTGACCGGATGCCTCGACAGTCGGGGCTGAAGTCTTGGCGCGAATGCAACCGGGGGAAAGAGCCGCAAGGCTTTAACGCAACCACCACTGCTTTTGTGGGAGGGCCTCAAGGCCCGACGCTTTTTTCTCCGGAGCGGGTGCTCTGGCAGGTGTGTTGCGATCGGATCGAACAGCGTCGGGCCTGAAGGCCCTCGCACAAAAGTCTCCGGCGCAGCGCAGAGGCTTCATTAGTCTGCGGCGCAGCGCGGAAGCTCCATTGTCGCGACCATCGGCGTGGGAGCGGCGTCAACCCCGACGTGGATAAGGATGGCCGCGGACATTATCCGTGCGCGCATCTGCGCTTTTTTTCGTCATCGCGAATTCTTTTGTGGGAGGGCCTTCAGGCCCGACGCTGTTCGATCAGCGCGAGGGATTCCACCGCTAGCGCCGACCGCGCCGCGACCGTTCCAGCCACCACAAACCCGCGCTCACTATCAGCCAGGCGAAAAACCAGGGCCAGCGCGAGCCGCGTGCGCCGCCGGCATCGAGCGCGCTCGTGCGCGATCCCTGCGCGCCGAGCGCGGCCAGACGCAATGCCGCGGTGGCCTCGCGCAGTTCGCTGGCGCGCAAGCCCGGCGCTTCGTCGCGGCCACGCACATAGAACGGCAGCGTGCGCTCGCCCTGCCTGAGCGCATGCCAGCCCGTCGCGGTCGGCCAGAACCCCGCGCATCGCGCATCGCCCGCTGCAGGGTCGATCAGCAGCGCTACCGCCGGGCCGCGCGGAGGCAGCACCTGCGCCGACTCGCTCAAGCCGCACAGACGCATCCGTTCGCCTTGGCGCGATGCGCCTTCCACACGTGCGGATTCGCCCGCGCGGGCGCGCGCCAGCACCGAGAACGCATCGCTCCACAGTCGCGCATGCAGATCGTCGCGGCCGGCCAGCACCAAACGGAAACTGTCGCTCAAGCCGGTTACGCCCATGCGCCCCTGCCCGATCGCGCGCCACGCGGCGAACGCCTTGCCGTCGGCATCGCGGCCGAGCGGCTGCAGATCGGCGCCGTCGAGCGCCAACACCCGCCGTGTCAGAGCCGGCGCCTGCGCCGGAGCCTGATCGCGCGGCCTCGGCGCATCGGCCGAGCCCGGCCCCAGGCGCGCGCGCGAGGCCGCTTCGTCGATCTCCGCCGCAGGCCATCGCAGCGCGTTCGACTCGTTGCCGGCGCCGGTTTCGAAACCCAGTTGGCGCCATTGCGCGCGCAACGCCGGCGACAGCGGGCCGGACACGCGCAACAACACGCCCAGGCCGGCGCGCGCGGCGCCGACCGCGGCGCCGCGTTGCGAAGCGCTCAGCGATTCCCAGGCGCGTTCGTCGAGCACCAGCAGATCGAATCCGGACAAGCTCGCGGCATCAAGGGCGATCGGCGCATCGCCCAACTGCAGGCCCGCGCCGACGCTGATCTGGGTATGCGGTTTCAGACCGGCGTCGAGGGCCCAGCGCCGCAGGTACTTGAGTTCCGGGCCGGGCGCGCCGGCCAACAGCAGCAGTTTCGGCGCGGGCACGGCGGCGATCGCGACCGGAACGTCGACCTCTTCGATCACCCGCTGACGCGCATCGCGCAGGCGCAGCTTGAACGTCGCCAGGCCGGCGCCGCGCGCCAGCGCGTGCACGAGGAAGCCGCCGTCGCCGCGCGGTATCGCACGATCCACCCGCTGCAGACCGGGATCAAGCAGTTCGACGCTGCCGCCCGGCATCGCTTCGACCCGCCCGGCGATCGCGAAGTCTTCGCCTTCGGCGACGCGCTGCGGCGACCACAGGCTGGTCAATCCACGCGGCAGCGGCGCGGGCACGAACTCGATCTGTCGGCCGTTCGCCGCATCGCGATCGCGCGCAGTCAAGCCCGCGCCGAGCACGCGCAGACGTTGCGTGTCCGGATGCCGCCGCAGCGCCGTGGCCAGATCAGGAACGCGTTCGCCGATCGCGGTGGCCGGCGCCTGAGGCAGTGCGATACGGACATCGCCCGCGGCCTGCGCGGTGGCTGCGCCGGCATCGGCGGTGGCGACGACCATGGCGCCCGCCTGCCCCGGCAGCCGCGGCGGCAACAGCGCGAAATACAGCAGCGCCGCCGCCAACGGCTGGGCGGCGAGCAACAAGATCAGGCGCCTCGCGCGCGCGCCTTGCCCCGGTTGCGCGCGGTACTGGCGCAGGCACAGCCGCGCGATCGCGACGATCGCGCTCAGCGCCAGCACCGCGGCGATGATCGTCTCGATCGTCATGGCCGCGCCTGCTGCAAGGCTTCGAAATAGCGACGGTCGACCGCATCGCCGCCGTCGCGCGGACGTACCGTCGCCGCGGGTCGCTGCAACAGCGGCCACAGCAGAGCGCGCAATTGCGCGCGGCAGGCCGCGCAATCGGGTTGTTCGCGCAACGCCGACAACGCTGCGGCGAATGCCAGCGGATCGGGCACGCGCGCCTCGTGTTCGCGCAGCCAGCGCTCCAGTGCGGCGTAGTCGATCGCGCCGGCGGCCGTCGCGCCCGCGCCGGGTTCCAGCTCGCGCCACAGCGCGGCCAATGTCGGATCGGCCGCGGTCGCCGCGTCGAGTTCGTCGCCGCGCCGCGCCAGTCCTTCGCGCTTGCCGCTGAGCCGTCGGCTTTCGTCGATCGGCGGCAGTTCCGGCCCGACCCGCGCCAGATAGATCCGGCTGGCCTGCTGCACCTGCTTGATGAAACCCAAGGCTTTGTAGGCGAACGGCAAGGCCTGTTGCGGATGGCCTTGGCGCAGATGCAATTCCGATTGCCACATCTGATCGAGCGCGGACTTGAGCAGTTGGCGGGTCTGCGGATCGAGCAAGGTCGCCGCCTCGGCGTGATCGTGGGTGTGGCCGTACTGCTCAAGCACTGAACCTTCCTGACCGAACACCGGCGCCGCGGTCGGCGCGTGGTCGTGATCGTCGTGCGCCGCGGTTTGCTTGGGCGCGTCGGCGCCCTCGGCATGGTCGTGGTCTTCGTCGTGCGCATCCTCGCTGTCGCTGGTCGGCAGCTTCGGCTCGCCCTCGGCTTCCTCGCCGAGGAACTGGCCGTAGCGCAGCCGCAGCAGGCGTTGATCCACGCCGATCTCGTCGGAGCGCTTGATAAAGCGCTCGGCATCGAGCTTGCGCCGCTGCGCGATCAAGGCCTGCGCATCGATGATGATCTGGCGTTGACTGCGGAAATAAGCCGGCAAGGTGGTCTTGACCAGGCCCTCGATTCCGGTCGCCTGGCTGCCCAGATCGGCCGGCCAACGCAGGATCAGGCTCGGACTGAGCGCGTTCTGCGGCTTGGGCGCGCGGTTGTCTTCGACCTGCAACTGCACGATCAGATCGTCGCCCACGGCGAAGCCCAACGCGGCCAGATCCAGCCGGTGCGCGTAGCGCTTGAGCTTGGCCGGGCCGCTGCCGCGCAGACTCAGGAACTGTTCGCGGAAAGTGATGTTCTCGCCGCTGCCCTGAGCCAGGGTGATGCGCAGCCGCGCGGCGGTGGCCAGGCCGTAGTCGTCGCTGGCTTCGAAATTCAGCGGCCAGGTTTTCTGCCCGGCGGTCAACAGGGTCAGGCCGCGTTCGGGCTCCAGCACGCGCAACTGCGGCGGACGGTCGGCGGTCACGTCGATCCGATACAGCTTGCGCGCCAGCGCCGCCGGCGCTGCGCTGGCCTCGATCCGATACAGCACGGACTTGTTCAGCACGCGCTGCGCGCTCCAATCCTCCGCGTCGCGCCGCAGCGGCAGGCGCTGACCGTCGTGAAACACCAGCGTCACCGTCGTCGGTTGCGGCTGGAAACGCAGAGTCCAGCGCAGCCGCGAGGCTTCGGCGACGCGGCCTTCCAAGCTGGGTTCCATGCGTGGCGCGAGCGCGGTGTAGGCCGGCGGGTCCACGCGCAGCGACTGCCCGATCAAGCGCGGCTGGCCCGGGGCCGCGGCGATCGACGGCGCGGGTGCGAGCCGATCGAGCGCATCGCGCGGCGGCGATACCGGCCACAACGCAATGGCCGTCGACACCAGCGCCGCGAATAAGGCCGATACCGCGATCCGCCGCCGCGACCACGAAGGACGCAGCTCGACGGCGGGCGCGGTCACAATGCGATCTTGCAGCCGCGCCTGTTGCAGGCGTTGTAGGCCATTGAGGCCGTCGCCGCGCGCGAACAACAGATCGGCGCTGTCGTCCATGTCGGGCCGCAACGCGTTGAGCCGGCGGATCAACCATTGCGTATCCAAATCGACCGCGCGACGCCAAGCGAAACCGGCGAGCAACGCCGCACACGACAACGCCGCGCCCCAAGCCCACACCGCTCCGCCAGCGCGCGCCGTGCCCCAGGCGATCGGAATCAGCCACGGCGACCAAGTCGCCGCCGCATCGGCGCCGCGCCGCCAACGCGCGGCGCGCAGCCAGGTCCGCAGCCGCGATGACGCACTCACGGCGCACCGCCGCGACGCGAACGCGTGGCGAGCCAACGCTCGAGCAAGAACAACGACGCGATCAGCAGCGCCAACCACGGCGCCAGATCCAACGGCGGCAGCGAGAACGCGGGGCCGCCGGTGGCCGGCGCGTAATCGAGCGCCCGCACGCGCGCCGGCGCCGGCGCGGGCGGCTCGAACAAGCGGCCGAAGCGTTGCGCGAAACCGGGCTGCGACAGCTCCGGCCAGGCCCGTGGCGACAGCGGTCCGGTGAAGCGCAGCACTTGGCCGCGGCCGAACACCGCGCCTTCCACCCGGACCTGGCCGCTGGCGTCGCGCCATAGCGGCGTGTCGAACACCAATGCAGGGCCGGGCCACCGGCTGTCGGCGTCGAGCAGGACGCGGCCGCCCTGCTCCACCCAATCGCTTACGCTTTCGGGCACGGCGTCGGGCGCCAGCCAGATCAACGCACGCGCCTTGCGGTCGAAGGCCTGTTCCAGCGGCGCCGCCGGATTGGGATCGGCGGCATCGGTCGAGCCGCTCCAAGCCGCGAGCGCGGCTTGCAGATACACCCGACCCGCGGCGCGATCGGGCGCGTAACGAATCTGCGGCGACACCCGCGCCGGCCGCGGCGCGGACGCGACCGCATCCGTGGCGGCGACGTCGCTGATCCGCCATTGCAGCGGACGCGACAACCGCAAGCGTTCGCCGTCGACGCCGTGCAGATTCGACGGCAGGTACACCGTGAGCGCGACGCCGGCCGGCAGGTTCGCATCCAACTCGCGCAGCACACTGGCGGCCGCGGTCGAGGCCGCGGGCGGCGGCTCGCTCAACGCCGGAAAGCCCGGCGCCAGCCAGCGCAGTTCGACCGGCCCGGCAGCGAGTTCCGCGCGCGCCCGCGCCGCATCGGCGCCCGGCCACACCACCGCCCAGGGCTTGGCGCTGTGCGCGCCGAACAAGGCCGGCTGGGCCAGCAGCAGCGCCAGCAAGGTCAGCAAGATCAGGCGCAGCAACAGCAGCGGCCACTCGTCGAAACGAATGCGATGACGCGGCTTGGGCCGTTGCCGCAGCCAACGCAGCGCGGCGAAGTCGGTCGGCCGCTGTTCGCTGCGCCGGGCCAGATGGATCAGCAGCGGCACGATCAGCGCCGCCAGCGCGGCCAGCGCGATCGGCAACAGCAGCACCGGGGTCACGACGGCTCCGCCGCGTCGCGTGCGCCGAACAAGCGGCGCAGCGGCAGGTCGAGTTCTTCGTCGAGGACGTACTCAACGTGGCGGATGCCGCTGGCGTCCAGCCGCGCGTCCAGGGCCGCGCGCGCGGCCTTGAAGCGTTCGAGGAATCCCTCGCGCAGCGCGACGCCGTCGCCGAGCAGTTCCTCGAAGGTTTCCGGATCGCGGAAACGGTAGCCGCCGCGGAACGGGAAATCGCGTTCTTCGACGGTCAGGATGCGCAGGCTGAGCACCTCGCGCCGGGCCGAGGCCAGACGTTCGGCGACCTCGACCGAAGCCTCGTCGAAACCGTCGCCGATCATCAACACCAGATCGCCCGCGCCGATCCGTTCCCACAGCGGCCGCAATTGCTGTGCGGCCGGCCAGGCGCCGTGCGCCGACAGCGAATGCAGTTCCAGCAGCAGGCGATCGCGTTGGCGCGCGCCGGTCGCGGGCGCGAGCAGGCGCAGGCCGTCGCCGCGCAACGCGATCAGGCCGAAGCGGTCGCCCTGACGCAGCGCCAGTTCGGCCACGCAGGCGACCAGCGCCTTGCCCGCATCCAGGCGCGACCAGCCCGGACGCGCAGCGTCTTCCTGGGCCATCGAGGCGCTGGCGTCGAGCAGCAGCCACACCGCCAGCGGACTTTCACGCTCGGCTTCGCGGACGAAGAACCGGTCCGAACGCGCGTACAGCTTCCAATCGATCTGGCGCAGTTCGTCGCCGGGTTCGTAGGCCCGGTACTGGGCGAATTCCAGCCCGGCGCCGCGGCTGCGGCTGCTGTGCACGCCGATGCCGTGCGCGCCGACGGCGCGCTTGGAGACCAGACGCAGATTGCGCAGTCGCGCGCGCACGTCGGGTGGAATCAAATCCCGCACGCTCGGCTCCCGCGCAGGTCCGGTTCATGCAGTCCAATAGACAGCGCCGCCGTGGGCGGTTCCCTTTGAAAAAGGGGATGGCGTCCGCGCAGCGGGTGCGGGAGATTTGCTTTTGCTTTTGCTGTTGTAGTTGCAAAAGCAAATCCCTCCTGCCCCCCCTTTTCCAAAGGAGGGAATGCGATAAGCGATTTACCCGGGGCGGCGCTCATCGCGTCAGTCAGCGGTGTACGGCACGCCGTGCAGCAAGGCGACGATCACGTCGTCGGCGCTTTTGTTCTCGGCCTCGGCTGCGAACGACAACAACAAGCGATGACGCATCACCGGCCCGGCCAGGGCGACGATGTCCTCGCGGGTTGCGGCGAAACGTCCGTGCAGCAACGCGCGCGCCTTGGCCGCGAGCACCAGCGACTGGCCGGCGCGCGGGCCGGCGCCCCACTTGACCCATTGCCGCACCTCGGCAATGGAGCGCTCGTCCGGACGGCTGGCACGCACCAGACGCGTCACCCACAACAACAGATCCTCGCCCAGATGCACCTCGCGCACGCGCGCCTGCAGCGCGAGCACGTCCTCGCCGCCCATCACCCGCGGCACCTGCGCGCTGTGCGAACCGGTCGTCTGCAGCAGGATGTCGTGCTCCTCGCGCTCGCTCGGATAACCCACGCGGATATGCAGCAGGAAACGGTCCAACTGCGCTTCCGGCAAGGGATAGGTGCCGGCTTGTTCGAGCGGATTCTGGGTAGCCAGCACGAAGAACGGCGCCGGCAGCGAATGGGTCACGCCGGCGTAGCTGACCGTGCGTTCCTGCATCGCTTCCAGCAACGCGGCCTGGGTCTTGGGCGGGGTGCGGTTGAGTTCGTCGGCGAGCAACAGGTTGGTGAAGATCGGCCCGGGCTGGAAGCGGAAATGGCGATGGCCGGTGCCATGATCCTCTTCGAGCAATTCGGTGCCGAGAATGTCGCTGGGCATCAGGTCGGGAGTGAATTGCACGCGACGGAACTGCAGCTCCAGCGCTTGGCCCAGCGAACGCACCAGCAGGGTCTTGCCGAGCCCGGGTACGCCTTCGAGCAGGCAGTGGCCGCCGGCGAGCAGGCCGATCAGCAGTTGTTCGACCACTTCGTCCTGGCCGACGATCGCCTGGGCGATCGCGCTGCGCAGTTCGCCCAGGCGGGCAAGTTGCGCTTGCAGTTGCGCTTCGACGGCCGCGCCTGTTGGTTGATTACTCATGCCTATAACACTCCCGATGCCAAAACCCGACCTAAACCACCTAACCTATTCCCCCTTTGAAAAAGGGGGGTAAGGGGGGATTTGCTTTTGCAACAACGGCAGCAAAAGCAAATCCCCCTCACCCGCTTCGCGGTCGCCGCCCCCTCTACAAAGGAGGCAACAGCACGACGTCGTTTTCGAATCCTGAATCCCGAATCCCGAATCCCGAGCCTCTAATCACGAATTCAACGCATACATCACGATATTGACCCCGAACTTCGTATTGTCCTCGGCCAGAAACCGCTTGTTGCGCCAGTCGTAGTCCCATTCGCAACCGTAGTCTTTGTTGCTGTACAGCAGGCCGAGCCGGCCGTCGATGTGGATGCCCTGCAGGTAATCGTGGACCAGATCGTCGCCCCAGCCGTTGAGTTCGAATCCGGTCGCCGGCGGGCCGTCGAAGACGAAGAAGCTGCGGTAGATCGGGTGATTCTTCGGCAAGCGCTTGAGCGCCTTGGACCCGAATATCTTCGCCATCTGCGCTTCGAAGGACTTGGCGAACAGGCCGTCGATGTCGTGGTTGCAATCGTCGACGAACACGAAGCCGCCGTTGCGCACGTAACGCTCGAAATTGCGCCGCTCGTCCGGATTGAATTCCACCAGCTTGTGCCCGGCCAGATAACAGAACGGCGCGGTCAACATCTTGGGATCGGCCAGCGCCAGCACGTGTTCCTTCGGATCCACCCGCAGATTGGTGTAATCGATCAGCGAGGTGATCAGGTTCGCCGGCATGCGCTGGTCGACGTCCCAGTCGCCGGAGTCGTACTTCAACCGGGTGAACCAGAAGTCGTAGTCGGCCGCGGCGTGCGCCAGCGGCGTGCGCGACAGCCAGGCGCCGGCCGCGCCGGCCAGCATCAGGCGCAGGAACTGCGCGCGGTTCACGTCGCTCTGCCCCGCGCCGATGCGCGGCCCACAGACCCGAGCGAGTGTCGCATCAACGCCATCGCCTACAGCGCACGCGCGGTGTTGATGATGTTGATGCCGTTGAAGCGGGTCGTGCTGGAGCCGTGCGAGACCGCCGACACCTGGCTCGGCTGGCCCTTGCCGTCGAAGAACGAACCGCCGAGACGGAAATCGCGCTCATCGCACACCGCCACGCAGGCGTTCCAGAACTCCGGCGTGCGGATTTGATAGGCCGCGTCCTCGATCATGCCGGCCACCTGCCCGTTCTTGATCTCGAAGAACAGCTGCCCGCCGAACTGGGCGTTGTAGCGCTGCTGGTCGATCGAATACGAGCCGCGTCCGTGCACGTACAGCCCATGCTCGACGTCCTTGATCATCTCGGCCACGCTCAGCGATTGTTTGCCGGGCTTGAGCGAGACATTGGCCATGCGCTGGAACTGCACGCTGGACCAGGAATCGGCGTAGCTGCAGCCGTGCGATTGCTTGTGGCCGAGCAAATGCGCTTCGTCGCGGGTGGCCTGGTAATCGACCAGGATGCCGTCGCGGATCAGATCCCATTCGCGGGTCTTCACGCCCTCGTCGTCGTAGCCCACCGCGCCCAGGCTGCCCGGGCGGGTCTTGTCGGCGACGAAGTTCACCCGTTCGCTGCCGTAGCGATAGGCCTGATCGCGCTTGTCGAGGGTGGCGAAGCTGGTGCCGGCGTAGTTGGCCTCGTAGCCGAGCACGCGATCGAGCTCGAGCGGATGGCCAACGTTCTCGTGGATGGTCAGAAACAGGTTGGACGGGTCCAGCACCAGATCGTACTTGCCCGGTTTGACCGACGGCGCCTTGAGCTTGGCGCGGGCGTGGCGCGCGGTCGCGACCGCGTCCTCCATCACATCGTAGGAACGGCCGTAGCCGGTCAGCCCGCCGGGCAGCACGACCTTGCCGGCCGGATCGGCGTCCAGGTATTCGTAGCCCAGGCCCATCGGCGCCGACAGACCGTCGCGAGTGCGGAACTTGCCGCTGGCCTTGTCGACCGCGGTGGCGGTCAGCGGCAGCCAGATGCGGTGCACGTCCTGATCGATGTAGCTGCCGTCGGTGGAGGCGAAGTACTTTTGTTCGTTGACTACGAACAGGGTCGAATTGAAGTAGTCCGCGCCGGCCTTGAGCGCGGCCGCGTTGATCCCGAGCAGCAGCTCGACCTTTTCCTTGATCGGCACCGCCATCGCGTTCTTGCGCACCGGCGTGGCCCAACGCACCTCGCCCACGCCAGCTACCGGCGCCAGCTCGACCTTGCGGGTCTGCACGCGCGCATTGGCGCGGGCGATGGCCAGGGCCTGGCGGGTCGCCGCGGCGACCGTATCGGCGTTCGGGTTGGCGGTGGCGGCGAAACCCCATGCGCCTTCGCACAACACGCGGATGCCCACCCCGGCCGATTCGGCGTTGACGATGTTGCGCACCTGCGCCTCGCGGGTGATCACCGATTGCCGCAGGTAGCGGCCGATGCGGACGTCGCAATAGCTCGCCCCGCCTTCGCGCGCCGCGCTCAGGGCGATGTCGGCCAAGCGGCGGCGCTGGACGATGTCGGCCGGTTCCAGCATCGCCTCGGCGGCGATGCTGCGGCCGTAGGGCAACATGAGACCGGCCAACCCTAAGCCGGTGAAACTGAGAAAGTCGCGTCGTTGCACGGGTGAATCGGCCTCGTCGTGGTCGAAGGGGCGCGCGGGCGGCGGACCGGTCGATCCGCCGCCCGACCAGGAAACGTCAGACCGCGTCCGACAGCGAGGTGAAGGTGAAATCGCGCAGCTTCATCGGCGGGATCATCATCACGAAACCGGACTCGTCGCCGGCCACGCGCACCGGACGTCCGAGTTCCTCGATGTTGTTGAGCATGATCACCGGCGATTCGTTGAAGCGGAAATTCTTCACCGGATGCTTGATGACCCCGTTCTCGATGTAGAAGGTGCCGTCGCGGGTCAGACCGGTCAGCAGCACGGTCTGCGGATCGACCATGCGGATGTACCAGGTGCGGGTGACCAGGATGCCCTTCTGGGTGCCCTTGATCAGGTCGGCGGTGGACTTGTCGCCGCCGGCCATCAACAGATTGCCCGGCGCGCCGACCGCCTTCTTGCCCTGCTTCTGCGCCCAATAGCGCGAGTAGCGCAAGGATGCGACCTTGCCGTTCTCGATCACCGCCATCTTCTCGCGCGGCAGGCCTTCCTGATCCCAGGGCATCACCGGCGCGCGCGGATCCCAGGGGTCGGCGGTGATGTTGACGCGGGTGTCATAGACCTGTTCGCCGAGCTTGTTGCCGCCGCCTTTCTTGGACAGGAAGCTGCGGCCTTCATCGGCCTGGCGCGCGTCGAAGAAATTCATCATGAACGAGATCAGCCCGGCGGCCGCGTGCGGCTCCAGGATCACCGTGTACTTGCCGGGTTCCAGCGCCTTGGCCTCGGCCGATTCGGTCGCCTTGCGCATCGCCACGCGCACGTCGGCATCGCCCTTGAATTCGGAGGAATCCTTGAGATTGCGGCCGACCCAGCCCGAACCGCGGCCGTCGTCGGTGCGCACCGTACAGGTGTAGTTGAAGCTGGTCGCGGTCTGGTAACCGAAGTTGCCCTTGCTGTTGGCGAAGGCGACGAAGCTCTGGCCGTCCTCGAGGAAGCCGGCGGCGGTGAGCTTGTTGTCGCGGCAAGGGGCGATCGAATCGGCGGCGACCTTGGCGCGGTACTCGGGCGTGATCGCCGCGGTGGCCGCGCTGAAGGTCGGGCTGGCGGTGTAGTTCTGCTTGTCGATGGCCGGGATGAACTCCGGGTTCTCCGGCGCCAGCCGCGCCAGATCTTCGGCCCGGCGCACCACCCGTTCCAGCGCGGAGTCGTCGAATTCGTTGATGGTGGCCGTGCCCACGCGCTTGCCGAACGCCACCTGCACCGCCAGGCTGACGTCGCTGACGATGCCGCTGGTGGAGATGTTGTTGAGGGCGAAACGCACGTTGCCTTCGATCGCGCCGGTCAACACCGCGGTGCATTCGTCGGCCTTGGACAGGGCGATGACCTTGTCGAGGAGGGTCTTGGATTGGGCTTCGCTGAAAATGCTCATGTGGAATTCTCCTGTGCCGGTCAGCCGAGCTTGCGGGCGGTGTTGATGACGTTGACGCCGTTGAACCGCGCCGTGCTGGAACCGTGCGAGACCGCCGAGACCTGGCCCGGTTGCCCCTTGCCGTCGAAGAACGAGCCGCCCAGACGGTAATCGCTCTCGTCGCACACCGCCACGCAGGAGTTCCAGAACTCGGGCGTGCGGATCTGGTAGGCCACGTCCTCGAGCATGCCGGTGATCTTGCCGTTCTTGATCTCATAGAACAGCTGGCCGCCGAACTGGGCGTTGTAGCGCTGCTGATCGATCGAGAACGAACCGTCGCCGATGATGTAGATGCCGTTCTCCACGTCCTTGATCATGTCGGCGACGCTGAGCTTGTTCTTGCCGGCCGCCAGCGAGACGTTGGCCATGCGCTGGAACTGCACTGAGGACCACGAATCGGCGTAGCAGCAGCCGTCGGACTCGGTCTTGCCCAGGATGTGGGCCTGATCGCGGATGGTCTGGTAATCGACCAGGATGCCGTCCTTGATCAGATCCCAGCGCTTGGTCTTGACTCCCTCGTCGTCGAAACCGACCGCGCCCAGGCTGCCGGTCTGGGTCTTGTCGGCGAACACGGTGACCAGGTCGCTGCCGTACTTGAAGCCGGATTCGCGCTTGTCGAGCGTGGCGAAACTGGTGCCGGCGTAGTTGGCCTCGTAGCCCAGCACGCGGTCGAGTTCGAGCGGATGGCCGATGGACTCGTGGATGGTGAGCCAAGTGTGCGAGGGGTCGAGCACCAGATCGTACTTGCCCGGCTTGACCGAGGGCGCGGTGAGTTTCTCGCGCGCCTGCTTGGCCGCGGCGACCGCGTCGCCGAGCATGTCGTAGGACTTGTGGTAGTTCACCACGCCGTTGGGCGAGACGACCTTGCCCGAAGCGTCGCCGTCGAGATACTCGAAGCCCATGCCCATCGGCGAGGACAGGCCCTGGCGGGTGCGGAACTTGCCGCTGGCCTTGTCGATCGCGGTGATCGTCATCGGCGCCCAGACCCGGTGCACGTCCTGATCGATGTAGGAGCCGTCGGTGGAGGCGAAGTATTTCTGCTCGTTGACCAGGAACAGCATCGAGTTGACGAAGTTGGCGCCGGCGTTGATCGCCGCGGCATTGACCCCGAGCAGCAGCTCGGCCTTGTCCTTGAGCGGCACGGCCATCGAGTTCTTGCGGATCGGCGTCTTCCAGCTGATCTCGCCCACGCCCGGCGCCTTGGCCAGTTGCACCTTGGCGGTCTGGCTCTTGGCGTTGGCGCGGGCGATCGCGGCGGCCTGCTGCGCGGCCTTGGCGATGGCGTCGTTGTTGAGCTGGTTGGTCGCGGCGAAGCCCCAGGCGCCGTCGACCAGCACGCGGATGCCGATGCCGGTGGATTCGACATTGGTCACGTTCTGGACCTTGTCTTCGCGCGTGATCACGAACTGGCGCAGATAACGGCCGATACGCACGTCGCAATAGCTCGCGCCGGCGCCTCGCGCCGCGTTGAGCGCGGCGTCCGCCCACACCTTCTTCTTGGCCACATCCAGCGGCGCCAACAGGTCTTCGGCGGCGATCAGATTGCCGAAGGGAATCATGAGTCCGGCGATGCCGAGTCCGGACATGCCCAGGAAGTTGCGTCTATCCACGTGTTGGTCCCGCCGTTGTGGCCCGCGAGCGCGCGCGGCGTTCGCCAGGCAATGGAAGAAAGTGACCCCGCCGGAATGTGCGCAGCGTCGAAGTTGCGCGTCAAGTGCCGTGAGGCAGTGGTCGCCCGGCTTCGCGCGATCGACGACGCGCAATCGGCGCGAATCGCGCATCGCCGCATCGATCGGGCATGACTTTCGACCTATGACGATCGTTGCGGCCTCGATCGGCAAACTCCGCTCGCGTGACGGTCCGAGCCGCGAGCCTTTCGTGGAACGTTCCTGGCGCCCGGTGTTTTCCGATCCGGCGCGGAGAACTGAGACGAACGTGTCGGGGCTCAAGCCCCTCCCACAAAAGACCTCGGAGATTCGCGGGACATCCAGCGTCCGTGGCGGCCCTGCTCATTCACTGCCAGCGGCGGCCTTGCTCATTCGCTGCGACTCGTCCGTTCGCAACCATGTCGTCCGCCCGCCCCATACGTGGACATTTTCGGCGCGAAGCAGGCAAGCCCGAAGTCTTTTGTGGGAGGGCCTTCAGGCCCGACACCCGGAGCCGGCCATCCTCCAACTCCCGAGTCGGGGCTAAGCCCCTGAGCCTTCGCGCTTGCGCGATCCGATCCGAGCCGGCTCAGCTCGCCTCGAAACCCGCGCCACAACGAACCGTGTCGCCCATCGCTGTCCGCCCATCGCCATCGCGGTCGCAATCCGCCTCGATCCCGCCGCGCTGGGCCAACCGCCGCCAGGCCGCGCTATGGGCGCCGTCACCCCCACGCGTTAAGCTTGGCGCATGCACAGATTCCGGCACTGGATCGACGGCGAGCCGCGCGATGCGGCCAGCGGGCGTTGGCTCGATGTCCACGATCCGGCCAATGCGCAGCCGTACGCGCAGGTCGCGGCCGGCGGCGCCGAGGAGGTCGAAGCCGCGGTCGCCGCGGCGCAGGCGGCGTTCCCGGCCTGGTCCGGCCTGCCCCACAGCGAACGCGCGCGTTGGCTCGATGTCCTGGCTTCGGCCCTGGAAGATCGTCTGGACGAATTCGCCCGGGCCGAATCGCGCGACGGCGGCAAACCGATCCGGCTCGCCCGTGACGCCGAGATTCCGCGCGCCGTCTCCAACCTGCGCTTCTACGCCCAGGCCGCGACCCAGTTCGACAGCCAATCCCACCACGGCCAGGCCGGTCTCAACTACACCCTGCGCGCGCCGCTGGGCGTGGTCGCGGCGATCTCGCCGTGGAACCTGCCGCTGTACCTGTTCACCTGGAAGATCGCGCCGGCGCTGGCCGCGGGCAATACCGTGGTCGCCAAGCCCTCCGAAGTGACCCCGGCCACCGCGGCGATGCTCGGCGAGTTGTGCGCGCAGATCGGTTTCCCGCGCGGGGTGCTGAACATCGTTCAGGGACTGGGCCCGCAGGTCGGCGAACCGCTGGTCGGCCACCCGGCCGTGCGCGCGGTGTCGTTCACCGGCAGCACCGCGGTCGGCCGGCACATCGCCGCGATCGCCGCGCCGCTGTTGCGCAAGGTCTCGCTGGAACTGGGCGGCAAGAATCCGACCCTGATCTTCGCCGACAGCGATTGGCGCGCGAATCTCGACACGCTGGTGCGTTCGGCGTTCCAGAACTCCGGGCAGATCTGTCTGTGCGGCTCGCGCATCCTGATCGAGCGTTCGATCTACGCCGAGGTCCGCGACGCGCTGGTCGAACGCGCCGACGCGCTCAAGATCGGCGATCCGTCGGATGAAACCACCTCGCTCGGTCCGTTGGTCTCGCAGGCGCATTTCGACAAAGTCGTGGCGGCCCTGGCCCGCGCCCGTCATGAAGGCGGTCGCATACTGTGCGGCGGCGCCGCGCTCGACCGGCCCGGCTGGTTTGTCGCGCCGACCCTGATCGAAGGGCTGGGCCCGGATTGCGCGAGCAACCGCGAGGAAATCTTCGGCCCGGTCGCGACCTTGCAACCCTTCGACGACGATGAGCACGCGTTGAGCCTGGCCAACGCCAGCGACTACGGTCTGTGCGCCTCGCTGTGGACCTGCGACCTCAACCGCGCTCACCGCCTGGCCGCGCGCCTCCAGGTCGGCATGGTCTGGATCAACACCTGGCTGCAACGCGACCTGCGCACGCCGTTCGGCGGCACCGGCGCGTCCGGCCTCGGCCGCGAAGGCGGTTTCGAGGCGATGCGTTTTTTCACCGACGCCAAGAACGTCGGCCTCCACCTGGGATGACCGCTGCATGAGTTCCAATATCAATCTCGAAGACCTGCTCGAGCGCAACAGGGAGTGGTCCAAACGCGTCAATGCCGAGGATCCCGAATTCTTCGACCGCCTCTCGCACCAACAGGCGCCGGAGTATCTGTGGATCGGCTGCTCGGACTCGCGGGTGCCGGCCAACCAGATCATCGACATGGCCCCGGGCGAGGTGTTCGTCCATCGCAACATCGCCAACGTGGTGGTGCATACCGATCTGAATTGCCTGTCGGTGATCCAGTACGCGGTCGACGTGCTCAAGGTCAAGCACATCCTGGTGGTCGGCCACTACGGCTGCGGCGGCGTGCACGCGGCCCTGCACGGCGTGCGCGTGGGCCTGGCCGACAACTGGCTGCGCCACGTCAGCGACGTCGCCGACAAGCACGGCGACTGCATGGCCCATGCCCACGAAAGCGAACGCCACGACCGCCTGTGCGAACTCAATGCGATCGAACAGGTGCAGAACGTCTGCCTGACCACCATCGTCCGCGACGCCTGGTCGCGCGGCCAGCCGCTGAGCGTGCACGGCTGGGTCTACAGCCTGCGCAACGGCCGCGTGCACGACACCGGCATGAACGTGGACGCGTTCGAGAATCTGCAACCGGCGTACGACCGCGCGATCGCCAAGGTCCACTCCACCCACGGCGGTTCGCCGCGATGAGCGACTCGGTGCGCACCGGCAACGCACCGCGACCGGTCGGCCTGTATCCGCATGCGCGCCGGGTCGGCGAGCTGCTGTTCCTGTCGGGCATCGGTCCGCGCGACGCAGCCAGCAACGCGATCCCGGGCAACGTGCACGACGCCCAAGGCCGCCTGATCGCCTACGACATCGACCTGCAATGCCGTTCGGTGTTCGCCAACGTGCGCGCGGTGCTCCAGGCCAGCGACGCCGGCTGGGACGATCTGGTCGACGTCACCGTCTACCTGACCGACATGGCCCGCGATTTCACCGCCTACAACGCCGTGTGGGCAGAGTATTTCCCCGATATCGACCGCGCCCCGTGCCGGACCACCGTAGGCATCACCGCCCTGCCCACGCCGATCGCGATCGAACTCAAATGCGTCGCGCATTTGCCAGCCACGCGCCCATCCGGCGCCGCAGCGGAGTAAGGCCATGCTTCCCGGACCGATCAACCTCGCCTCATGGATCGAAGAACACCGGCATCTGCTCAAGCCGCCGGTCGGCAACAAGGTCATCTATGTCGGCGATTTCATCGTGATGGTGGTCGGCGGGCCGAATCAGCGCACCGATTACCACTGGGACGAAGGCCCGGAGTGGTTCTATCAGCTCGAAGGCGAGATGGTGCTGCGCATTCAAGACACGCTTTCCGACGGCAGTGTCGCGGTGCGCGATATTCCGATCCGCGCCGGCGAGACCTTCCTGTTGCCCGCGCGGGTGCCGCACTCGCCGCAGCGCATGCCCGACTCGATCGGGCTGGTGATCGAGCGCAAGCGCCTGCCGCACGAAGACGACGGTCTACTGTGGTTCTGCGAGCAATGCAACCACAAGATCTATGAAGAGTATTTCCACCTGCGCAATATCGAAACCGACTTTCCGCCGGTGTTCGAGCGTTTTTATTCGTCTCGCGAGCACCGCACCTGCCAGCAATGCGGTCATCTCAATCCGGCGCCCGCGCGCTATGTGATGCCGGACACTTGAGTCGCCGATGAAGGCACCTCTGCCGTTTGCGCTGCGCCGGCTGCCCGCCTTGCTCGTCGCCGCGCTGCCGTTGAGCATCGTCCACGCCAACGCGGTCTCGATCGCGCCGCCGGCGCCGGTCGCCGAAACCACCGTGGTGCTCGCCGGCCATCTGATCGCAGAACCCGGCGAGCCGACTTTGGGCGCGCACACCCTGGTGATCCGCGACGGGCGCGTGGCCCGGCTCCAGCCCGGTCTGGAGCCGAACATCGAACCGGGCGCGCGGGTGATCGATCTGTCCGATGCGCATGTGCTGCCGGGCCTGATCGACGTGCACATGCACCTGGCCATCGACAGCGATGTCGATCCGGTCACCTTCGCCTCGCCGGCGCGGATGGCGCTGGCGACCGCGGCCTACGCCAGGCGCCTGTTGCGCGCCGGCATCACCACCGTGCGCGATGTCGGCGACAACAGCGGCGTCACTTATGCCGTGCGCGACGCGATCGATCGGGGAGATCTGCAAGGGCCACGCATCCTCGCCGCCGGACGGATCGTCTCGCGCAGCGGCGGCCATGGCGCCAAACGCGCCGGCCCTGGCGAGATCGACTATGCGCCGGCCGCCTGCGACGGCTCGGAATCGTGCCGGCGCGCGGTGCGCGAGAACATCGAGGACGGCGCGGACTGGATCAAGCTCACCGTATCCGGTTCGGGACGCGAAGCCGGCGGCCAGCCTCAGGCCGCGCCGGATATGTTCGAGGACGAAGTCGAAAGCGCCGTCGCCGCCGCGCGCCAGGCCGGACGGCCGGTCGCCGCGCATGCGCACAGCACTGCGGCGATCAACCTGGCGCTGCGTTCGGGCGCGCGCACCATCGAGCACGGCACCTA
Source organism: Lysobacter sp. CA199 (assembly GCF_052078715.1). Lineage (NCBI taxonomy): Bacteria > Pseudomonadati > Pseudomonadota > Gammaproteobacteria > Lysobacterales > Lysobacteraceae > Lysobacter > Lysobacter sp. CA199. Next base: position 364,912 of record NZ_JBQJIL010000002.1, read on the forward strand.
TTTCGACGACGCCTCCGTGGCTTTGTTCAAGAAGCATCGGGCGTATCTGGTGCCGACCGCCTTCGTCGCCGATCACGTGGCCTCGAAGTTGAGCATGTTCGCCGGCGGCCGCGACGGTCGCGGCCCGGAAGATCTGCGACGCTGGACCGAAGCGGCCAAGGCCGGACCGGGACGCGCCTGGCGCGCGGGCGTGCCGCTGGCGCTGGGCACCGACGGCGGCCCCAGCTTCGAGCCGAGCGCGACCGCGCGCGAGATCGCGCTGTACGCGGAATCCGGCGTGCCGCTGCCCCAGGCGCTGCGCGCGGCCACGGTCGGCAACGCCGATGCGTTGGGCCTGGGCGCGGAACTGGGCCGGCTGCGCACGGGCTATCGCGCCGATCTGATCGCCGTCGCGGGCGATCCGCAACGCGACGCTTCGTACCTGCAAGGCATGCGTATGGTGATGAAGCACGGCCACATCGCCTGCCTGCGCGACTGCGCCGAACCGGCCGCCGAATCGTCGGCGCCGGCACCGTCCAAGTAGACTGCCCGCATGCTCAAGATCGACACCCATGCCCATTACCTGCCGCGCGACTGGCCCGATCTGGCGCGCAAGTTCGGCGACGATCGCTTTCCGGTGATCCATCACACCGACGACGGGCGCCATCGCATTTACAAAGACGGCAAGTTCTTTCGCGAGATTTGGTCCAAGACCTGGGATCCGCAGGAACGCATCGACGATTACTCGCGCTTCGGCGTGCAAGTGCAGGTCATCAGCACCGTGCCGGTGATGTTCAGTTACTGGGCCAAGGCCAATCAGGCATTGGAGCTGCATCAGGCGCTCAACGATCACATGGCCCAGGCCTGCCGCGATTACTCGCGCCATTACGCCGGCCTGGGCACGGTACCGCTGCAATCGCCGCGCTTGGCCGTGCAGGAGTTGGAGCGCTGTATGGACCAGCTCGGCCTGCAGGGCTGCCAGATCGGCAGCCACGTCAACGACTGGAACCTCGACGCGCCGGAGCTGTTCGAGTTCTTCGAAGCCGCCGCCGATCTGGGCGCGGCGATCCTGGTCCATCCCTGGGACATGATGGGAACGCCGAGCATGCCCAAGTACTGGCTGCCGTGGTTGGTCGGCATGCCGGCCGAGCAATCGCGCGCGGCCTGCTGTCTGGTGTTCGGCGGCGTGCTGGAGCGCTTGCCCAAGCTCAAGATCTGCCTGGCCCATGGCGGCGGCAGCTTCCCCTACACCATCGGCCGGATCGAGCACGGCTTCAATATGCGCCCGGACCTGGTCGCGACCGACAACCCGCGCAATCCGCGCGATTACCTGTCGCAGTTCTACTTCGACTCGTGGGTGGCCGATCCGCGCGCACTGCAGTATCTGCTCGACACCTGCAGCGTGTCGCGGGTAATGCTGGGCACCGACTACCCCTTCCCGCTCGGCGAACAGACGCCCGGCGCCGGCATCGCTTCGCTGAGCTTGAACGAAGCAGATCAGGCGCGGCTGTATCACGGCACCGCGCTGGAATGGCTGGGCCTGTCGAAGTCGCGTTTCATCTAGCGCACACCGGATCGACGACGCCCCGATGCCGCATCTGATCTTGCACTACACCGCCAATCTCGAGGGTTTCGATCCGGACCGGGCGCTGGCGCGGATCAATCAGGCCCTGGCCGACAGCGGCCATTTCAACGAAGCCGACATCAAGAGCCGCGCGCTGCGCCTGGATCGTTACCGCATCGGCACCGCCGAGAGCGGGCGCGGTTTCGTCCACGCGCAACTCAAGGTCCTGCCCGGGCGCGACGCGGCGTTGCGCAAGGCCTTGTCGGATACCGTGTTGAGCGTATTGCGCGAACTGCTGCCCGCCCATCACCCCGAATCGCAACTGTGCGTGGAAGTCGACGAACTCGACGCCGGCGCCTACACCAAGCACGCCTTCGCAGCGAACCTGCCCTGATCCCATGACCGACCTGCATGCTCCCGCCCACGCCGCCGCGCTCGACGCCGCCGATCCGCTGCCGACGCTGCGCGATGAGTTCCTGATTCCGCGCCACCACGATCGGGAACAGGCCTATTTCGTCGGCAACTCGCTCGGCCTGCAACCGCGCGGCGCGCGCGCGCATGTCGAGGAAGTCATGGACAAGTGGGCGATGGAGGCGGTCGAAGGCCACTTCACCGGCCGGGCGCAGTGGCTGCCGTATCACGAACTGGTACGCGAACCCCTGGCGCGGGTGGTCGGCGCGCAGCCGCACGAAGTGGTGGCGATGAACTCGCTCACCGCCAACCTGCATCTGATGATGGTGAGCTTCTATCGCCCGACCCGCGAGCGTTCGGCGATCCTGATCGAAGCCGGTTCGTTTCCTTCCGACCGCTATGCCGTCGCCTCGCAGATCGCCTTTCACGGTTTCGATCCGGACACCGATCTGATCGAACTGCAGCCCGACGAGCCGGGTGGATTGATCTCGATGGCCAGCATCGAGCGCACCATCGCCGAGCACGGCCCGCGCCTGGCGCTGGTGCTGTGGCCGGGCGTGCAGTACCGCACCGGCCAGGCCTTCGATCTGGCGCAGATCGCGCGTCTGACGCATGCGCAGGGCGCGGTATGCGGCTTCGACCTCGCTCATGGCGCGGGCAATCTGGATCTGGCCCTGCACGACAGCGGCGTGGATTTCGCGGTGTGGTGCCACTACAAATATCTGAACTCGGGCCCGGGCGCGGTCGCCGGCTGCTTCGTGCACGAACGCCACGCGCACAGCGATCGGCCGCGCTTCGCCGGCTGGTGGGGGCATGAAACCTCGACCCGCTTCCGCATGGGGCCGCAATTCGTACCGACCGCGGGCGCCGACGGCTGGCAGCTCAGCAATCCACCGATCCTGGGTCTGGCGCCGCTGCGCGCTTCGCTGGAACTGTTCGACCGGGTCGGCATGCGCGCCTTGCGCGAGAAGTCGCAGCGCCTGACCGGTTACCTGGAAACCCTGATCCGCGATCGTCTGAGCGACACCCTCGACATCGTGACCCCGGCGCAGGCCTCGCAACGCGGTTGCCAGCTGTCGCTGCGGGTGATCGGCGGCCGCGGCCTGAGCGGACGCGCCGCGGGCCGCGCGCTGTTCGAATACTTGGCCGAACACGGCGTGCTCGGCGATTGGCGCGAGCCGGATGTGATCCGCATCTCGCCCGCGCCGTTGTACAACACGCATGCGGATGTGTTGCGGTTTACTGAGGCAGTCGGCGCGTGGAGAGCGGGTTGATGCTCTTAACGATCGGACGCGACACCTCCTCCTACCGTCATTCCCGCGAAGGCGGGAATCCAGAGTGAGGCCGATGTGTCCAGGTCTCCCGCCGTATACATCCTGGCCAGTGCAAGACACGGCACTTTGTACATCGGCGTGACCTCCGACCTGGTGCAACGGATATGGCAACATCGAGAACATGTAACAGAAGGGTTTACCGAACGCTACGACGTGAATCGACTGGTTTGGCATGAAATGCATGAAACAATGGAAAGCGCCATTCTTCGAGAGAAGCGACTGAAGAAATGGAATCGAGAGTGGAAGATTCGCTTGATTGAGGAGTCCAACCCGGATTGGCGGGTTTTATGGCCAGACATCGTAAGTACCCGCTGAAGTCTCTGGATTCCCGCCTTCGCGGGAATGACGGCCTTGTGGTTGCGAAGTCGCGCGCCACATTCCCGCCATCGAAGTCTTCGCTTCATTCACCTATCGAAACCACGGACACGGCGCCTTGAACACCACCGAAAAGGCCAACCACATCACCCTCATCGGCGCTGGCCTCGCCGGTGCGCTGCTGGCCACCCTGCTCGCCCGCCAAGGCTGGCAGGTCGATGTGTACGAAAAGCGCGGCGATCCGCGCTTGAAGGGTTACGCCGGCGGCCGCTCGATCAATCTGGCCCTGGCCGAACGCGGGCGCCATGCGCTGCGGCTGGCCGGCGCGGACCAGACGGTCATGGCCCAGGCGGTGATGATGCGCGGACGCATGGTGCACTTTCTCGACGGGCGCACCGATCTGCAGCGCTACGGCCGCGACGACAGCGAGGTCATCTGGTCGGTACACCGCGGCGAGCTCAATCTGATCCTGCTGCAGATCGCCGAGGAAGCCGGTGCCCGGCTGCATTTCCACCGCGGCTTGAACTCGGTCGATTTCGACGCCCGCATTGCCCGCTTCAGCGACGATCGCGACGGGAGCACGCACGAGATCGGCTTCGACAGTCTGGTCGGCGCCGACGGTGCGGGCTCGGCCTTGCGCAGGGCGATGAACCGGGCCTCGGACCTGGGCGAACGCACCGAGTTTCTGGGCCATTCCTACAAGGAACTGGAAATCCCGCCCTCGCCCGACGGCGGCTTCAGCGTCGAACCCAACGCCCTGCACATCTGGCCACGCGGCCGCTACATGTGCATCGCGCTGCCCAACGACGAGCGCACCTTCACCGTCACTTTGTTCCTGCCCAACGAGGGCGACCCCGGCTTCGACAGCATCCGCACCGGCGCCCAGGCGCGCGCCCTGTTCGAACGCGACTTCGCCGACGCGCTGCCGCTGATCCCGCAACTGGAGCACGACTTCGAAAACAATCCGACCGGTCTGTTGGCGACCTTGTACCTGGAGCGCTGGCACCTGGACGAACGCGCGGTACTGCTCGGCGATGCCGCGCATGCGATGGTGCCTTTCCACGGCCAGGGCATGAACTGCGCGTTCGAGGACTGCGTCGCCCTGGCCGAGCGCTTGCTCGCCGACGGCGACCGCGCCCGCGCCTTCGCCGATTTCCAGAAGCAGCGCTTACCCAGTGCGCGCGCGATCCAGGCGATGGCGCTGGAGAATTATCTGGAAATGCGCGACCGCGTCGACGACGACGACTACCTGCTGCAGCGGGCGCTGGAACGTAGCTTGGCCGAACGCCATCCCGATCGCTTCATGCCGCGCTACGCGATGGTGACGTTTCACCGCATGCCCTATGAAGTCGCCTTCGAACGCGGCCAGCGCCAGCGCGAACTGCTGATCGAGCTGACCCGCGGCCATGCCAGCCTGGACACGCTGGATTGGGACGCGGTCGATGCGGCGGTGCGCGATCGCCTGACCCCACTGCCCGCGGACGATTGACCATGCCCGCCAGCTTTCTGTTCTACGACCTGGAAACCTTCGGCGCCGATCCGCGCACGACCCGTATCGCCCAGTTCGCGGCGATGCGCACCGACGCCGACCTCAACGAGATCGAAGCGCCGATCAGCGTGTTCGTCAAACCCGCCGACGACCTGCTGCCCTCGCCCGCGGCCACCTTGATCACCGGCATCGCCCCGCAGGACGCGCTGCGCGACGGCGTCGGCGAGGCGGAGATATTCGCCCTGATCTTCGAGGAAATGGCGCGGCCGGAAACCTGCAGCGTCGGTTACAACTCGCTGCGTTTCGATGACGAGTTCGTGCGCCACGGCCTGTTCCGCAATTTCTACGATCCTTACGAACGCGAATGGCGCGGCGGCAACTCGCGCTGGGACTTGCTCGACGTGCTGCGGCTGGCGCATGCGCTGCGCCCGGACGGGGTGATCTGGCCCAAGCGCGAGGACGGGGCGACTTCGTTCAAGCTCGAACACCTGGCCAGCGCCAACGAAGTGCGGATAGGCGACGCGCACGAGGCGTTGTCGGACGTGCGCGCCCTGATCGGCATCGCGCGCAAGTTCAAGCAGGCCCAGCCCAAGTTGTGGGACTACGCGCTGCGCCTGCGCGACAAGCGTTTCGCCGCGAGCCTGCTCGACGTGATCGCGATGACGCCGGTGCTGCACGTCTCGCAGCGTTATCCGGCCGCGCGGCTGTGCGCGGCGCCGGTGATTCCGCTGGCCCGGCATCCGCGCATCGACAATCGCGTATTGGTGTTCGATCTGGCCCAGGATCCGCAGGCCCTGCTGACCCTGGCGCCGGAGGCGATCGCCGACCGCCTCTACACCCCGGCCGCCGACCTGCCCGAGGGCGAAGAACGCGTCGCGCTCAAGGAAGTGCATCTGAACCGATGCCCGGCCCTGATCGCCTGGAACCATCTGCGTCCGGCCGATTTTGCGCGGTTGCAGATCGATCCGGCCCTGACCGAACGCCACGCCGCGCAGATCCGCGAAGCGGGCCAGGAACTGGTCGAGAAAGTACGCCGGGTGTACGCCACCGACGCGGCCCGCGCGCCGTCGGATGTCGATGCTTCGCTCTACGACGCCTTCATCGGCGACGGCGACAAGCGCTTGTTCCGCAACGTGCGCAGTACCGCGCCCGAGGCGCTGGCCGGCGCCCGCTTCGACTTCCGCGATGCGCGCCTGCCCGAATTGCTGTTCCGTTACCGCGCACGCAACTGGCCGCACAGCCTGGACGCTGACGAACGCGAGCGTTGGAACGAATACCGGCGCCGCCGTCTGTACACCGAGTCGGGCCTGTCCGAATACAGCTTCGAGCGTTTCCGCGCCGAGCTGCAGCAAGCCCGTGCCTTGGCCGGCGAAGACGGCGCCAAGCAAGTGCTGCTCGACCGGCTGGAAGCTTGGGCCGGCGAGATCGACCGCGATCTGAACGCTGCAGGCTGAGGACGCGGCGATGAGCGAATCGATCCGCGAACGCTTGGAATCGCGCCGACGGCCGCCATCTCCATGGACAGCCCCGTAATCAGCACGAGCCGTCCCGGCGGTACGTCGGCGGCACGCCGGCGCGTCGCCGACGCGTTCGCTTCCGCGCTCCCCGTTCTTGAGACCACCGCATGAGCCGATACTTCTCCGACGCCAGCTTCAAGTTCCTGCGCTCGCTGGCGCGCAACAACAACCGCGAATGGTTCCATGCGCACAAGAGCGCCTATGAGGAGCACGTGCGCGGGCCGTTCCTGCAACTGCTCGGCGACCTGCAGCCGGCGCTCGCGGAAATCAGCCCGCATTACCGCAGCGAGCCCAAGAACGTCGGCGGCTCGTTGTTCCGCATCCACCGCGACACCCGGTTCGCCAACGACAAGACGCCGTACAAGAATTGGCAGGGCGCGCGCCTGTTCCACGAGCGCAGCCGCCAGATCGAGGCGCCCTCGTTCTATCTGCATCTACAGGGCGGCGAATGTTTCATCGCCTCCGGCGTGTGGCATCCGCAGCCCGATTCGCTGCGCAAGATCCGCCACTTCGTGCTCGACAATCCCGGCAGTTGGAAGGCCGCGGCGCACGATCCCAAGTTCCGCAGGCGTTTCGATCTGGACGACAGCGAAATGCTCACCCGCGCCCCGCGCGGCTTCCCGGCCGAGTTCGAATTCGCCGAGGATCTGCGGCGCAAGAACTTCGTCGCCCTGCGCGCGATCGACGACGAGACCATGACCGGTCCGCGTCTGCTCAAGACCCTGGAGAAGGATCTGGCCGGGCTGGCGCCGTTCACCGACTATCTGTGCGCGGCGTTGGATCTGGAGTTCTGACGTTTGAAGCCGCGGGCGCGCACGGCGCCCGCGGCGGTCGAAACTTTCTTGGGCTCAGTTCGGACAGACCAGATAACTGATCCCGACCTCGTCGGTCACGATCCCGCCTTGAGTGAGGCGGCCCCTGCAGTCGCGCTGGGCCCAGCCGACCACCTGACCATTCTGGTAGTACTCGTGCACCTCGCCGACGTACACCGGCGGTACCGCCCAGGCAGCGGTGGCAATCGCGCACAGGCTCAGGGCCAGGGCGGCAATCAACTTCTTGTTGCGCATCGTTGCGTCTCCTTGCATCGATACCGACGTCATTGTCGGCAGATCGAGCGTACCCCATCGCCGTGGAGCAATGCGAGCGAACGCGTAACGGGCCAGGGGCGGCTTCGGCTATCGTATGCGCCTGTCCCGCTCGCCGCCGAGCTCGCGCTTGTCCACCGCCGAATTCCGCCGTTACGCGCTGTTCTACCTCGGCTATTACGGCGCGCTCGGCGCCTACACGCCCTATATCGGCCGCTGGGTCAGCGCCAACGGGCATGGGGCCTATGCGGTCGGAGCGATGTTGGCGCTTTGGTACGGAGGGCGGATTCTGGCGCCGCCTACCTGGGCCAGAGGGGTGGCGCGGAGTAAGGCGCCGGGGAGTTGGCTGGTGGCGGGGTGTCTGGTGGCTGCGCTTGCGTTCGCCAACTTCGGTTGGTTCGACGGCGGCGCGATGCTATTCGTGGTGATGGGCGCGTTCGCGCTGTTCTTCAACGCGGTGATGCCGCAGTTCGAGGCGATGACCTTGAACGCACTGGGCACGCGCAATCACGACTACGGCAAGATCCGCATGTGGGGATCGGTCGGCTTCCTGGTGGTCGCCGCGAGTTACGGCTGGCTGCTCGACCGGCTCGGCAACGACGCCTTCGTCTGGCTGACCCTGCCTTGGCTGCTGTTGACCGTGGCCGCCGCGTGGTTGCACCGCGCCGATCCGCCGTCGCCGCCTGAGCAGACCGGCGCGCCTCGCGAACAGTTGTGGCGGCGTCCCGGCACGCGCCGGCTGTTGTGCACGGCGATGTTGATGCAACTGGGCTTCGGCCCGTTCTACGTCTTCTATACCCTGCAGTTGCAGGCGCACGGCCACGACGGTTTCGCGGTCGGAGTGCTCTGGGCGATCGGCGTGATCTGCGAGATCGCGATGTTCTGGCAGGCGCCGCGGTTGGTGCAGCGCTTCGGCGCGCACAAGCTGATGGCCGCCTGCCTGATCGCCACCTCGCTGCGCTGGATCCTGGTGGCGTTCTTCGCCGATTCCTTCGTCTGGATGGCGCTGGTGCAGACCGGCCACTCGCTGAGTTTCGCCGCCTTCCACGCCGGCTGCATGCGGCGCATGGCCGAACTGTTTCCCGCGCGGCGCGACATGGCTTCGGCGCAGGGCATGTTGTACGGCTTCAGCGGCGGCATCGGGGGCGTGCTCGGCGCCGGCATGGCTGCCTTCGCCTGGCAGCACGGCGGTGGCAAGTACGCGTTTCTGGCCGGCGCGGCCTGCGCCTTGCTGGCCCTGGGCGTGCACATGGCCGCGCATCGATACGCGCGGGTATCGCCGTCGACGGCGGCGTGAATTCCCGGAGACAGCGGCCGCCCTGAAGCGGGCGGCCGCCGCGGTTTTCAGCGTTGCCCGATCACGAACACCCAAGCGTTGCCGGCGCCGGTGACGTGCAAGCCGGTGCCGGTCTGCAGCAGGAAGTTCTGGAAGCCGTTGCCATCGAGGATATGCGCCTCGGTGGTGTTGGTTCCGGTGTTCTGGCGCGCGATCGCGTACAGATCGAGGCGGCCGTCTGCGTTGTAGTCGCCCAGATCGAACACCCAACCGTAGTCCGAACCAGTCGCGCCCAGGCCGGTGGCGATGTGCGCGATGAAGTTCTGGAAGTTGCCGTTTCCGCCGAGCACGTGCACCTCGGTCTTGCCCGAGCCGCCCTGCTTGGCGATGGCGTACAAGTCCGGCGTGCCGTCGCGATCGTAATCGGCGACATCGAACACCCAATCGCCGCCGCTGCCGGTCTGACCCAGGCCTGTGGCGTTATGGGCGAGGAAGGTTTTGAACCCGTCGGCGCCGTTGAGCACGTGCACTTCGGTCTTGCCCGATGCGCCTTGGCGCAGGATCACGTACAGGTCGAGCTTGCCGTTGCGATCGTAGTCGCCCAGGCGGAACTGCCAGGTGCCGTCGGCTCCGGTCTGATGCAGGCCGCTGGTGCTGTGCAGCAGATACGTCTGGTAGTTATCGGCGCCGTTGAGCACGTGCACCTCGGTGGTGTTGGAGCCGCCCATGCGGTCGATCGCGTACAGATCGGCGGTGCCGTCGCCGTTGTAGTCGCCCAGGTCGAACACCCAGCGCTGATCGCTGCCGGTGACGCCCTGCGCGGTGGCCAAATGGGCTGCGAAACTGGCGTAGTTGTCGGCGCCGTTTAGCGGATGCACTTCGGTCTTGCCCGATGCGCCTTGCTTGGCGATCACCTGCAAGTTCGGCGCGCCGGCGACCGCGCGCGCGGCCTGGGTCGCATCGACGATGCCCGCGCCGCAACCGCCGCTGCACACCCCCGGCAAGGGCCGCGCGGTCGATTTGAGCAGTTGTTCGATCTGCGCCGGCGTGCGCGCGGCGCGGCTGCGGATCAGCGCGACCACGCCGGCCACGTGCGGCGCGGCCATCGAAGTGCCCTGGTAATAGGCATAGCCGTTGCCGCCGACGGTCGACAGCACGCCCTCCTTCGGATGCGAAACGCTGCCGCAACCGGTGCTGGTGGGATTGGGCTCGCAGGTTTCGCCGCCCGGCGCGGTGACGTCGATGCCGCCACCGAAGTTCGAGTACCAGGCGCGATCGCCGTGGATGTCGTTGGACGCCACCGCGATCACCTGATTGCAATTGGCCGGGGTGAAGTTGGCGACGTCGGAATTGCTGTTGCCGGCGGCGATCACCACGGTCGTGCCGCGCGCCACCGCGCCGTCGATCGCGGTCTGGTAGGCCGCGCCGCAACCACCGCTGCCGCCGAGGCTGAGATTGATCACGCTCGCTCGATTGGCGATGCCGGGCACGCCCGGCACGTTGCCGCCGGAGGCCCAGCTGATCGCATCGGCGATATCGGAAATATTGCCGTAACCGCCGTTACCCAGCACACGCGCATGCACGATGCGGCTGTTGAACGCCACCCCGGCCACGCCGACGCCGTTGTTGGTTACCGCGCCGATGGTGCCGGCGACGTGGGTGCCGTGCTGGACGTTGGACACGTCGGTGGGATCCGGATCGCGGCCGTCGCCGTCGCCCGACTGCCCCAGGCCCGAGCCCGGCGTGCTGACGAAGTCGTAACCGGCGATCAGGTTCGCATCCAGATCCGGATGCGCGAGCCGGCCGCTGTCGATCACCGCGACGATCTGGCCGTTGCCGCTGGCCAGATCCCAAGCCGCCGGCAGATTCAGTCCGCCGGCGGGTTGGAAGTAATGCCATTGCTTGTCGTTGGCGCCGTTGTACATCGGGTCGTTGGGCGTCAGCGCGGTGCGCACCAATGCATCGACCTCGACCGATTCCACCGCCGGATCGGCGGCCAGCCGGCGCATCAACGCTTCCGCGTCGACGCGATCGAGCGGTCGATCGACCGCGATCACGTCGAAGCCGATCGCCATGCGTCGATGGTGCTTGAGCGCGAGCGCGCGACCGTCGCGCGTGCGCAACGCGGTCCCAAGCCGATCCAGACCGCGCTTGAGCACGGCCGCGTCGCGGCGTTCGGCCGCGTCGGCCTTGTACTGGACGATGAACTGCTGAAATGCGGTCTGCGACGGCAGCGCGGACAGATCCGCGCGTCCGGCCAGCGCCGGCGCGGCGGCGCCGGCCGATAAAGCGCAGAGCAAAGCGGTCGCCAACAGGCGGCGACGGGAAACGAGCGAGCGAGCGGTAATGCCAGACATACGAGATTCCTTCTCAAGGCTGGTTGACCCGCGAGGCGGGATGAGAACGCCGGCGTTCGCCAGGAGCGAAAGCGCGGCTGCGTCGCGGACGAGGCGCGAACGCAGGCCGGTGTCGGATACGCGAAGTCCGCTTGCGGGAGCTTCGCTCGCGATAGCGCTGTTTGTGAGAGCAGCGCTTGCGCGATCCGCGGCGAGCATCCGGCCCGTCCGCAGGATCAGCGTAAAGATCCACGATTCTCACGACGCTACTGCCGTCACGATTGCGCCGCGCCGATCGTGCGAATGCCATCGCTTCTGATTAATTGCGTGAACGACTGCGCACATCGGGATCGCGCTTCGCGCGCCTTGCGACGATCGCCGCGAGGCGGTGGCGGCAAGCGCCCATTTGCGCTGGCGTTTGCCGCATCTGTGCGCGCGGTCGTATCGATTCGTACCAGCGGTCACGTTTTTCCTCGATTCGATGGCGCGTTGCCGCATGACAGCGACATTCGCCTACGTATGCTCGATCGCATCGCCGCGCAGGAACGCGCGGCCACATCGACCGCAGCCGGCGGGCAGGACGCCCGCGACAACGCGTCGCGGTACATCGGGGAGAAAACATGCATCAGCTTCGTATCACGCGGCGATCGCTCGCCGCGGCGCTGCTCGTGGCCGCATCGACGCTCGCGGCGCCCTTGACCGCCGGCGCCGCCGCCACCGGCGTGGCCTTCGTCCACGGCACCGGCAAGCAGACCAACGCCTATCAGGACTACTGGCAGCCGGCGATGGTCGACAGCGTGCGCGGCGGCCTGGCCAATCCGTCCAACTACACGGTCGTCAATTGCGACTTCGAGCAATACATGTGGGACAGTCGCGCCGCCGGTTGCCTGGCCCAGCAACTCACCGACTTCATCAACGCCAGACAGATCACCCAGTTGATCGTGATCACCCACTCCAACGGCGGCAACGTGATGCGTTGGATCATGTCCAACCCGACTTACGACAGCCGCTACCCGAACATCATCAGCAAGATCGTCCGCGTCAACGCCATCGCGCCTTCTTCCGCCGGTACGCCGCTGGCCGATGCGGCGATGAACGGCAACGCCTTCGAACAGGCGGTCGGCTGGCTGCTGGGCTACAAGTCCGACGCGGTGAAGATGCAGCAGGTCAGTTGGATGGCGACCTACAACGCGAACAATCTCTACGGCACCGCCGGACGCCCGGCGCTGCCCAAGCCGTTCCGCAGCGTGGTCGGCACCGACGTGGATTCCTCGCCGTTCGACAGCGACAGCTACTGCGGCGGCTACGCCGAGAACGTGGGACTGGAAACCACCCAGAACTGGTTGAACAGCTGCTCCGACGGTTTCCTCAACTGCTCCAGCCAATCGGCCGCGGGCAGCGTGTGGTTCCAGGACAAGCAGCGCACCGCGGACGCCGAGCCGCTGAGCCATAACCAGAGCCGGCGCGCCTGCTTCAACCTCAACACCATCCTGCGCAGCGACATGACCCCGTGAGGCCGACGACCATGCGAACGATCCTGACTCTCGCCCTGCTCGCCGCGCTCAGCGACGCGGCCGCCGCCGACGCGCCGATGTTGCCGGCCGCCGCGTCCGATCAGATTCCTCAGCGCCTGACCGCGCTGTCCACGCCCACGGCCGCCGGCGAACGCGCGCCGTTGCGTTTCTCCTGGGCGCTGGATCCGAATGCGGCGCTCGACGCCGATGCGGTACCGGCCGCGGTGGAAAGCCGCGAATACTGGCAGGAGACCGACGGTGCCACGCTGCAACGCGGCCTGGACGTCGCCATCAGCGCGCCGGGCGCGTTGATCCGGGTCAGTCCGGTCGACGGCGCGGCCCACGTCGCGGCCGATGCCGTGCGCATCAGCCGCGCAGGCGCCACGGTGAGCGCGGCCAAGCGCACCGGCGCCGAACAACTGCAGGCCGCCGGCCTCGCGGTCGGCGCCGGTACCGCCGCGGTGCAGCTCGCCGCCGATGCCTCGCCGGGCCATTACGCGGTGCAGGTCGCCCAGGCCAGCGGCCGCTACGTCGTGCACGTGTTCGAACCGCACAGCGACGTGCGTCTGCTCGCGCGGCTCGATCGCGACCGCGCGCTGGCCGGCGGCAGCCGCGAGGTGGTGATCGATCTCAAGCGCGGCGACGCCACGCTCAAAGCCGATGGCGGCGCGCTGCTGGTCGCGCCTTCCGGCCGCAGCTGGCCGCTGACGCTCAAGCGCGGCAAGGACGGTCTTCTGCGCGCCGCGGTGCCGTTGCCGCACGACGCCGGCGATCAACCGCCGGGCCTGTGGGAGGTGCAGGTGTTCGCCGGCGACGGCGAGATCCAGCGCGATGCGCGCACTGCGATCGCGGTCGCCCAGCCCACCGCCAAGCTCGACGGCGCCTACGCCTTCGATGCGGGCAAGCTCAGCTTCGGCCTGCCCTTGCGCGCGGCCGCGCCGGGACGTTACGAGGTGCGCGGCACGTTGTACGCGAGCAACGCCCGGCGCGAACTGCGTCCGATCGCGGTCGCGCACAGCGCCCAGTGGATCGACGGCGGCGCCGGACGGATCGAGCTCGCATTCGACCACTCGCAACTGCCGAAAGGCTTCGGCGCGCCGTACGAACTGCGCAATGTCGAGCTCAACGATCAGACCCGATTGGCGCCGATCGAGCGGCGCCAGCGGGTCGCGCGCGTGGCTCGGTAAGAATCGTAATCAGGCCACTTCAAGCCCCTCTCCCGTAAAACGGGAGAGGGGTTGGGGTGAGGGACCCCAAGATCGCCACTCCTCCTCACCCGGCCCCGCCTTCGCAGGGCAACCTCTTCCGTCACCTTCTCCCGCAAGCGGCAGCAGGATGGATGACTTAAGCGCAGTAAAGCCGACGCAGCTAATCTGACGGTCCACACCCTGGATCGCTGCCATGAAGAAATGGATCGCCGCCGCCGTTCTGATCGTGGTGCTGCTGGTCGGCTACATTGCCGCCGGCCCGTTCCTGACCGTCCAAGCGATCCGCGCCGCGGTCAAGGAAGGCAATACCGGCGAGCTGTCCAAGCATGTCGACTTCGCCGCGATCCGGCTCAGCCTGCGCGCCCAGGTCGACGACTACATCGTGCGTCGCGCGGGTCCCGACGCGCAGTCCAGCCTGTTCGGCTCAATCGGCCTGAGCCTGGCCAGCGGCGTGGCCGGCACCGCGGTCGACGCGGTCGCCACTCCCGTCGGCATCGGCGCGGTGCTGGAAGGCCGCAAGTTGTTCAAGCGCTTCGACCGCGACGCCGCCAGTCGCGACGCTTATGCGCAGGTACCGCCAGCCGAACCGCTGAAGGAGCTGAGCTACCGTTTCGAATCGCCCTCGCGTTTCACCGCCACGGTGAACAACGCCGACGGCGATCCGGTGGTGTTCGTGCTCACCCGCGACGGGCTGAGCTGGACCGTCACCGACGTGCGCCTGCCGTTGGAGAAGATGCTGCCTTAGTCGCGCTCGGGCGCAAGGCGCTCCGAGATCGCGGCCTAGTGGTCGCGCATCGGCCTGATCGCGCCAGGTAAAGACCCGGCCCCGAGCGCAGGCTCGCAATCGCCCTCTCGAAACCGGACGGAATCGTCATATTCGCGGCGTTTTCGCGGCGTTTTTGGCGCATTTTTTGCCGGCCGTATTTTTCACTCCTGGCTAACGGGAATGAGCGCAGCGTCCGCTCGGATGCGCCCTCGCATCCACCTCGCTCCCATCTGGCCCCCGGCCCGGTCTTAACCAGGAGAACGACGACATGACACGCATCGCCCTGTTCGCGATGGCCGCGTTGCTTCCGTTCGCGCCAGCACAAGCCGATCACCGCGAGTTCCGCGCGGTATTGGAAAGCAGTCAGGAAGTGCCTTTGGTATCCAGCGCCGCCAGTGGCGGATTCCGCGCCCGTATCGGTTCCAGCGGCGCGATCCATTACGAACTTTCGTATTCCAGTCTGGAAGGCGATATCACCCAGGCGCATATCCATCTGGGCCAGAAGAGCGTGAACGGCGGCATCGCCGTATGGTTGTGCTCGAATCTCGCCAGTCCGCCGACGCCGCCTGGCGTGCAGGCGTGTCCGGCATCGCCGGGACGGATCCAGGGCGTCATCACCGCAGCGGACGTGGTCGGACCCAGCGGCCAAGGCATCGCCGCCGGTGAATTCGAGGAACTGGTGCGGGCGCTGCGTCGCGGGCATGCGTACGCGAACGTGCACAGCAGCAAGTTCCCGGGCGGAGAAGTGCGCAGTCAGCTCGGCGGCAACCGTGGGTGGGGCGACGATTGAACGGGTTGTCCGGGATCGCGATTCATCGCACCCATTCAGGCCTCCCTTTTCAAAACCAAGTTCTCTGACTATAGTCAGAGAATGAAACGCAGTCAGATTGATGTCGTGCGGCGATTCAATCGCGCAATTACTCAGCGCATCGGAGCGCTGGACGATGCCTATCTTTCTCGAGGGCGCTCGCTGGGGTTGTCGCGACTGCTGTGGGAAATCGGGCCGGTTGGGGCTGAGGTACGCCTGTTGCGCGCCCGGCTGGGTCTGGACTCGGGATACTTCAGCCGGCAATTGCGCCGGCTGGAGACGGACGGGCTGGCGACCACCGATCCCGACGACGGCGATGGGCGCGTACGAAAGGTTCGACTGACCCGCAAAGGCCTCGCGGAGCGGGCGGTGTTGGACCGCTCATCCGACGAACTCGCCGAATCGATCCTGGAACCACTGGTGCAGTCGCAGCGGGATCGTCTGGTCGCCGCGATGACCGACGTGGAAAGACTCATCCTGGCATCCCAGGTGCGGATCGAGATCACCGATCCGCGCGACCTCGACGCACGGTATTGCCTGCGGTCGTACTTCGAGGAACTGGGTCGCCGCTTCGATACCGGCTTCGACCCCGCGCAGAGCATCCCCGCCAGCGATGAAGAGATGACCTCGCCGAACGGGCTGCTACTGATTGCGAACTTGCAAGGGTCTGCGGTGGCGTGTGGGGCGCTGAAGCTTCACCCGGACACACGGATTGCCGAAGTGAAACGGATGTGGGTATCTCCGAACGTGCGCGGCCTTGGATTGGGGCGACGCCTGCTTGAGCGACTCGCGGCAGAAGCCGCATCGCGGGAGATGCTGATTCTGCGACTGGAGACGAACCGCTCACTGACTGAGGCTAGACACCTCTACGAGTCGGCGGGGTTCGTCGAGGTCGAGGCGTTCAACGATGAGCCGTATGCACACCACTGGTTCCAGAAAAATCTCCGGCACGACTGAGAGCGATACCGGCGCACCGCAATGCAGCGCACTGACAATGGACCGTCACGCCTCATGCACGCAGCTAGCGGTTCGCAACCCCATGCGGCACATGCCCGGCCGCGACGTGATCGCGCGCCGACAGGATGTTGTGCTCTGAATCGTCGAAGAAGATATCGGCGCCGAACGCTTCCAGGAACGGGCCCTTCGCGCGTCCGCCGAGGAACAGCGCCTCGTCCAGACGGATGCCCCATTCGCGCAAGGTGCGGATTACTCGTTCGTGCGCGGGTACCGAACGCGCGGTGACCAGGGCGGTGCGGATCGGCGCGTCCTGGCCGACCGGGAACGCCGCCTGCAGCCGGTGCAAGGCATCGAGGAAGCCGCGGAACGGCCCGCCCGAGAGCGGCTCGCCGGCATGGCTGCGCTCGTGCTCGGCGAACGCGGCCAGACCGCCTTCGCGCGAAACCCGCTCGCCCTCGTCGTCGAAGATCACCGCATCGCCGTCGAAGGCGATGCGCAATTGGTCCGGACGCAGGTGCGGCGCCAGCTTCGAACTGGGCAGCGCCGGTAGCAGCGTCGCCGCGGCGACGCCGGCGGCGAGCGCGGCGCTGACGTCCTGGGCGTTGGCCGACAGGAACAGATCGGCGCCGAACGGGCGGATGTAGGGAAACGGCGGCGCGCCGTTGCTGAACGCCGCGCGCTTGATCGACAGGCCGTGATGAGCGATCGAATTGAAAATGCGCAGGCCGCTGTCGGCGGAATTGCGCGAGATCAGGATCACCTCGACCCGCGGTGCTTCCGCCGGCGCGCCCTGGTTCAGCGCCAGCAGCTTGCGCACCAACGGGAAGGCGATGCCGGGCCGCAACAGATCGTCCTCGCGCTCGCGCTGGAACGCCGCGTAGGCGTCGATGCCCTCGCGCTCGAACAGCGCGTGGCTCTCTTCCATGTCGAACAAGGTGCGCGATGAAATCGCGACGATCAACGGGTCGGCATCACGGTCGGGCATGGGGCTATTGTGCACCGCGGAACACCGCGCCGTACGCACCCGATCGCGATTGGGCTCAGGCAGCCCCCGTAGGAGCTGCGCGAGCTGCGACCGCGCCAATGAAACGACGACGCTGGTCCGAGCCGGCGCGGTTATCCGGCTTTCGCGGTCGCAGCTCGCGCAGCTCCTACAGGCGCTTTGCGAATTCATCGCATCGCGATGAGCCCCGGCAGCAGCGGTACAAGTCCCAACGCGGTATCGTTCCGCACCGCCCGACCCGCCCGTGCCCCGGACCCGCCCTATGTCGATCAGTTCCGCCTCGCCCGCCGCCGACTCCAGACTCGGCCATGCGCTGAAATCGCGCCAGTTGGTCATGATGGGGCTGGGCAGCGCGATCGGCGCCGGCCTGTTCCTCGGCTCCGGCGTGGGCGTGCAGACCGCCGGACCGGCGGTGCTGCTGTCGTATCTGATCGCCGGCGTGCTGGTGATCATCGTGATGCGCGCGCTCGGCGAGATGGCGGTGATGCGGCCGACCAGCGGCGCGTTCTCGGTCTATGCCGCCGATGCGATGGGCCCGACCGCCGGCGCGACCCTGGGCTGGCTGTGGTGGGTGCAGTTGGTGATCGTGATCGCCGCCGAATCGGTCGGCGCGGCCGGCCTGCTGGCGACGATCTGGCCGCAATTGCCGGTCGCGGCGATGTCGCTGGTGTTCATGTCCGTGTTCACCTGCGTCAACCTGCTCGGGGTCAAGAACTTCGGCGAGTTCGAATTCTGGTTCGCTATCCTCAAGGTCGCCGCGATCCTCGCCTTCATCGCCATCGGCGCGCTGTTGCTGCTGGGGCTGCTGCCCGAGGTGGCTTCGCCGGGCCTGGCCAATTTCACCGCCCACGGCGGCTTCGCGCCCAAGGGCTGGGGCGGCGTCGGCGCGGCCTTGCTGGTGGTGGTGTTCGCCTTCGGCGGCACCGAGATCGTGGCCATCGCCGCGGCCGAAACCCAGGATCCCGAGCGCAGCATCACCCGCGCGATCCGCACCGTGGCCTGGCGCATCCTGGTGTTCTACATCGGCTCGCTGGCGGTGATCATCGCGGTGGTGCCGTGGACCAGCGAGGCGCTGAAATCGCCGTTCGCCGCGGTGTTGGACGTGGCGCGCATTCCCGGGGCGAGCACGGCGATCACCTTGGTCGCGGTGATCGCCCTGCTGTCGGCGCTCAACGCCAATCTGTACGGCGCCTCGCGGATGATCTATTCGCTCGCCGAGCGCCGCGAAGCGCCGCGTTTTCTCGCCCATCTCAGCCGCAGCCGGGTGCCGGTCGCCGCGGTGCTGGCCAGCGTGGCGTTCGGTTTCATCGCCACCGCCCTGGAGCTGCTGTATCCGGAGAAGGTACTGCCGGCGCTGCTCAACGTGGTGGGTTCGACCTGTCTTTTGGTGTGGACCTTGTCGCTGGTGTCGCAACTGATCCTGCGCCGCCGCGCCGACCGCGCCGGCGTCGTGCTGCCGTTCAAGATGTGGGCCTTCCCGTACGTCACCTGGCTGGGCCTGGCGATCCTGGCGATGGTGTTCGTGCTGGCGCTGATGACCGAAGGCCCGCGCATGCAGCTGTTGTCGACCGCGGCGCTGACCCTGTGCATCGCCGCGATCAGCGAAGTCGCGCGGCGGATGCGCGCGCGCGACTGAACCCCGCGCCGGTTGCGGCCGGCACCGCTCAGGCCTGTTTGACCAGATGGTGGATCGCCAGCGGTCCGCCCGGAAACTGGTGCGCACGGCCGCCTTCGGCCAGACCGCCCAGATCGATCGCGAAGTAACCCGTGCGCTCCAGCAGCGCGGCGACCTCGGCCTTGGCCGCGGCATCGTCGCCGGACAGGAACAACACGCGTTGGCCACCGTTACCGCGCGGGTCGTCGCCGAGCACTTCGGCCAGCAGATGGTTCATCGCCTTGACCACGCGCGCGCCCGGAACCAGATCGGCGAACACTTCGCTGGAGGTGCGGCCGTGCAGATCGAAGGGCTTGAACTGCGGCGCCTCAATCGGGTTGTTGGCGTCGACCACGATGCGGCCGCGCCAGTCCAGACCGGCCAGGGCCTGGGGCAACTTGCTCCAGTTGATCGCGACGAAGACCAGATCGGCCTGCGCCACCTGTTCGGCCGTGGCCGCGCTGATGTTCGGCCCCAGTTCGGCAACCAGGCCGGCCAGCGATTGCGGGCGGCGGCGGTTGGCGATCTGGGCGGGAATGCCCGCGCGGGCCAGAGTGCGGGCGATGGCGCTGCCGATGTGACCAGCACCCAGGATGCCGATGCTCATGAGGTTTATCCTTCAAATTATTGATAATAATAACAAATTTCCCTTAACTTAAAGCCGTTTCGAGCCGGCCTGGGCGTTGTGCTGCGAACTATGCGCGCAGCACTTCGCCCGGATAAGCCAGTAATGGCTAGAATTAATTTCAAGCATCAGTTGAAGGCTGCAAGCGCGTGGAAAGCCTGGCCAATCTGGAATCCTTCGTCCGCAGCGCCGATCTGCGCGGTTTTTCCGCCGCCGCGCGCCAACTCGGCCTGACCCCGGCCGCGGTCAGCCGCAATGTCGCGGTGCTGGAACGCAATCTCGGTCTGCGCCTGTTTCAGCGCAGCACCCGCAAGCTCACGCTGACCGAATCGGGCGAGCGCTTTCTGGATTCGGTGCGCGAGCACGTCGACGCCTTGAACAGCGCGCTGAGCGTGGCCGCGGTGGAGCGCGCAGCGCCAGCCGGCACGCTTAAGATCAGCATGTCGCCCGGTTTCGGCATGGATTACGTGCTTCCACTGATGCCCGAGTTCCTTCGCCGCTATCCGCATATCCGCCTGGACTGGCTGCTGGAGAACCGCCAGGTCGATCTGATCGCGGAAGGCTTCGACGCCGCGATCGGCGGCGGGATCGAACTGGCCGCCGGGATGGTCGCGCGCCCGCTGGCGCCTCTGCACGTGATCGCGGTGGCCTCGCCCGCCTACCTGGACGGCCGGGCCTTGCCGGAAACTCCGGAGGATCTGGCCGCGCACGAGGGCATCGCGATGCGTTCGGCGCGCACCGGCCGGGTGCGTCACTGGAGCATGCGCGATGGCGCCGGCCGCGAAGCGCTGGCGCTCACCCGCGAACGGATCGTGCTCAACGATCCCGAAGCCATGTGCCGCGCGGCGCTGCACGGCCTTGGGGTGGCCCTGGTCGCGGTGCAGCACGCGCTGCCTTATCTGGACGACGGCCGCCTGGTGCGCCTGTTGCCGCAGTGGTACGCCGATCTGGGTTCGATCCATCTGTATTACGCCGGGCGCAGCCTGATGCCGGCCAAGACCCGGGCGTTCGTGGACTATCTGATCCAGGCCGCCGAACAGGCACGGCTGACGCAACGGCTGGCCGGGCGCGCCGCGGCCGGAGCGGCGGCATGAGTTCGCCCATCGGGTCCAGCGATTCCGCCGTGGCCGCCAACGACACCGGCGTGCGCATGGTCGGCGCGGTGTTGGTTCGCGACGGCCGCGTGCTGCTGGGCTTGCGCAACGCGCACAAGCGCCTGGCGCCGAATTGCTGGGACATCCTCGGCGGCCATGTCGAGGTCGGCGAAACCCTGATCCAGGCGCTGCTGCGTGAATTGCAGGAAGAAGCCGGCGTCGTCGCGACCGTCTACCGCCAACTCGGCGAGCCCCTGCCCTGGGCCGATGCGAGCCTGACCGTGTACCGCGTCGACGACTGGCAAGGCGAGCCGACCATGCTCGGCGACGAACACGTTCGGCTGCAGTGGTTCGAACCGGCGCAGGCGCTGGCGCTGCCGAACCTGGCCGACGGCCGCTTGATCGAGCTGATCGGCCGCTTGCGCGGCGATACGGGCTGAGCCGCGCTCAGCCGCTGGTGAACTGCTCGATCAGCATCCGCTCCTCGAGATTGTGCTCGGGGTCGAACAGCAAGGTGACCGTGCGGTCGCGCGACTCGCGGATCATCACCTCGACCACGTCGCGTACTTCATGCGAATCGGCGGTCGCGCTGACCGGCCGCTTGTACGGATCGAGCACGCGAAAGCGCACCTCGGTGTCGGCCTTGAGCAGCGCGCCGCGCCAGCGGCGCGGACGGAACGCGGCGATCGGGGTCAGCGCGATCACCGCCGAGCCCAGCGGCAGGATCGGCCCGTGCGCGGAGAAGTTGTAGGCGGTGCTGCCGGCCGGAGTGGCCACCAGTACGCCGTCGCAGATCAACTCGTCCAACCGGGTCTGGCCGTTGAGATCGATGCGAACGTGCGCGGCCTGGCGGGTCTGGCGCAGCAGCGAAACCTCGTTGTAGGCGAGCGAGCCGAAGGTCGCGCCCGATTCGGTCTGGGCCACCATTTCCAGCGGCCGCAACACCGCCGGCTCGGCGCTGGCGATGCGTGAGAGCAGATCGCCGGTGGCGTCCGCGTACTGGTTCATCAAAAAACCGACGGTGCCCAGCTTCATCCCGTATACGGGTTTGCCGAGCGCGCCGTGGCGGTGCAGGGTCTGCAGCATGAAACCGTCGCCGCCGAGCGCGACCAGCACGTCGGCGTCGTCGGGTTCGCGCTGGCCGTGCTGCGCGGACAAGGTGGCGAGCGCGCGTTGGGCGTCGTCGGTATGACTGGCGAGGAAGGCGATGCGTGGCGTCGCGGTCATCGGCGGCTCCGGAAGGATGCGCTCAGCATAACCCGGTCGCCGCGACGGAATGATTCACCAGGGCTCACCCGATTCGGCGATGATCCGCGGCCGTTTGCACGAGCGGCGCTCGCGATAGGCCGGCTACGGCGTGTCCTTCGTCGCAATTGCGGTGTCGCGGTCGCGGCTTGCGCCGCTCCTACGCAGTCGGATGGCGATGGCGGCTTGGGTAAGAGCAGCTGCCGCATCGGGCCGGACGGACGCGTCTCGACCCCGATGCCGCGGTCGCCGCAGGCGGATCAGGTCACCCGCTGCGTCACCTGGAAGGCCGCGCCGCCGCCCCACACCTCGACCCAGGGCTCGCTCTCTTCCAGGGTCCAGACCAGCAGCGGGCGTTCGCGGTTGGATTCCCAATCGCCGTCGGGCCACGGGAAGTGCCAGCCGCCGAGCACGGCGACGATGTCGTCGGCGTACATCGGACACTGATCCTGCCAGTGCCGCACATAGGCGTCATCGTCGTGGCCGTCTTCGAAGGCGTCCGGCGGCGGCAGCGACCGCGCCGGGTGCGCGAACAGCGGCTCGCCTTGTTGCCCGTCTATCCGCTGCAAGGCGTGCGGCAATACCGCCTGCGGGTCGTAGACGGCGAATCCCGACTCGCCGTCCTCTTCGTCGGTGTACACGCTGAGCACGCCGACATCCGGTCCCAAGCCTTCCGGCAGGAACCGGCAATCGATGCTCAACCAGTGACGATGGTTCGGATCCGGCGCGGTGACCACGCCCTCCCCGCCCCACAGCGCGGCGACGCTGTCGCCATCGCGCTTGAGCACCAGGCAGGGACGAGCCATGGCCTCGGCCTGCGCGATCAGTTTCGAGCTCTCCGATTGCGGCATGCGATTGGATCCTTGATCAGGTTGACGAGCGACAACGCGCGAATCCGATTCGTATCGCCTTTGTTCCCGCTTGTCGGGGGCGCGGCCTGCACCCGCGAAGGCGGACACGGGCCCGCGAAATGCAGCAACGAGGCGACTGCACCGCCTCGTGCCCTCACAACCGCCGCCCAGACCCGAACGCATGGCGTTCGGGCATCCGGCGACGCGCGAGCCGATGGCTCGCACGCCGCGTTGCCTCCCCCGCAAGCGGGAAAGGCTTACAGCGTACTCAGCCGCGCGCGGCCAACTGCGACAGACGCTGCACCGCGACCGAAGCGGTCGGGTAATCGAGCGTCTTCTGCGCCGCCAGTTCGGTCAGCATCGTCAGGGTGAAGCGCAGCGACTGGTCGTCGCGGCTCAGCCACTGCTGGACCTTCGCATCGGGGTTGGCGCCGGCCATGTTGAGCACCTGGCCGACCAGAATGCGCTGCTGGGTCGACAGTTCCTCGCGCAGCACGCCGCGCGCGACCGCATGCCAGCGGCCGTCGACGGTCAGCGCGTCGATCTGCTCCTGCAGCCACGGCAGACGCAACGCTTCGCCGAGGCGGAAGTGGACCTTGGCCACATCGACCGGCTTGAGCTTGCGCTCGCGCGCCAGCTCGATGATGTCGCAGCTCGGCTCCAGGTACGGCAACGCCGCCAGCTGCGCGGCCAGCGCTTCGGGCACGCCCTTGGCCTTCCAGTCGGCGAACGCGGCATCGTGCGCCGGGCGCTCGCCGTCGCCGAGAATGCCGTGGCCGGCGCGGATGTTCTTGAAGCCGTCGTGATAACGCTCCACCGCGGTGGTGATGTCGGGGATCGCACCCGGACGAGACAGCAGCCAACGGGTGAAGGAACGTTGCAGGTTCCAGATCACCTGCAGCGCGTCGATCTGGGTCGACTCGGCGACCTTGCCGTCGAGCGCGTCGATCTGCGTCCACAACTCGCGCGCGTCCAAGGTCTCGCGGGTGATGGTGAAGGCCTTGGCGACCTCGCCCGGGGTGCGGCCGCTGTCTTCCTGCATGCGCAACAGGAAGGTCGCGCCCATCCGGTTGATGGTCGAGTTGGTCACCGCGGTGGCGATGATTTCGCGCTTCAGGCGGTGGTTCTCCATCGCCTTGGCGTACTTGACCTGCAGCGGCTGCGGGAAGTAGCGCACCAGTTCCTTGGACAGGTACGGGTCTTCGGGCACGTCAGAATCCAGCATCTGCTGGAACGCCACCAGCTTGGAGTACGACAACAGCACCGACAGTTCAGGACGAGTCAGGCCCTGGCCGCGCGCCTTGCGCTCGGCGATTTCGGCATCGCTGGGCAGGAATTCGATCTGGCGATCGAGCAAGCCCTGCGATTCCAGGGTGCGGATGAAATGCTGCTTGGAACCCAGGCGCGACAGGCTCATCCGCTCCATCAGGCTGATCGCCTGGTTCTGGCGGTAGTTGTCGTTGAGCACCAGGTCGGCGACCTCATCGGTCATCGACGCCAGCAGCTTGTTGCGCTCGGGCAGCGTGAGCTTCTTCGCCTGGACCTGACCGTTGAGCAGGATCTTGATGTTGACCTCATGGTCCGAGGTGTCCACGCCGGCCGAGTTGTCGATGAAGTCGGTGTTGAGCAGCACGCCGTGCTGGGCGGCCTCGATGCGGCCGAGCTGGGTCAGGCCCAGGTTGCCGCCCTCGCCGACCATCTTGCAGCGCAGGTCGTTGCCGTTGACGCGCAGCGCGTTGTTGGCGCGATCGCCGACATCGCTGTTGCTCTCGCTGCTGGACTTGACGTAGGTGCCGATGCCGCCGTTCCACAGCAGATCGACCGGCGCCTTGAGGATCGCGCTCATCAGCTCGACCGGGCTCATCGCCGTGGCGTTGCCTTCGATGCCGAGCGCGGTCTTGATCTCCGGCGACAGCGGAATCGACTTGGCCGAACGCGGGTACACGCCGCCGCCCTTGCTGATCAGCGCTTTGTTGTAGTCGTCCCAGCTCGAACGCGGCAGCTTGAACATGCGGTCGCGTTCTTTGAACGTCTTGGCCGCGTCCGGGTTCGGGTCCAGGAAGATGTGGCGGTGGTCGAACGCGGCCAGCAAGCGGATGTGCTCGCTCAGCAGCATGCCGTTGCCGAACACGTCGCCGGACATGTCGCCGATGCCGACCGTGCTGAAATCTTGAGTCTGGCTGTCGCGGCCGATGCTGCGGAAGTGGCGCTTGACCGACTCCCACGCGCCCTTGGCGGTGATGCCCATGCCCTTGTGGTCGTAACCGACCGAACCGCCCGAGGCGAAGGCGTCGTCGAGCCAGAACTTGTGCTCGGCGGCGATGCCGTTGGCGATGTCGGAGAAGGTCGCGGTGCCCTTGTCGGCGGCGACGACCAAGTAGGGATCGTCGTTATCGTGGCGCACGACATTCTTCGGCGCGACGATTTTCCCATCGACGATGTTGTCGGTGATATCGAGCAACCCGTTGATGAACATCTTGTAGCAGGCGATGCCCTCGGCCAGCACCGCGTCGCGGTCGCCGCCGACCGGCGAACGCTTGGCGAAGAAGCCGCCCTTCGAACCGACCGGCACGATCACGGTGTTTTTGACCATCTGCGCCTTGACCAGGCCCAGCACCTCGGTGCGGAAGTCTTCGCGGCGATCGGACCAGCGCAGACCGCCGCGCGCGACCGGACCGAAGCGCAGGTGCACACCTTCCACGCGCGGGCCGTAGACGAAGATTTCGCGGTACGGACGCGGCTTGGGCAGATCCGGCACCTGCGCCGAATCGAACTTGTAGCTGACGTAGCCGCGGTCGGACCCGTTGGCGGTGGTCTGGTAATAGCTGGTGCGCAAGGTCGCGTTGATCACGCCGATGAAGCTGCGCAGGATGCGGTCCTCATCGAGGCTGGAGACGCGGTCGAGCAGCGCCTTGATCGATTCGACCGTGGCCTGGGCCTGCTGATCGCGCTTGCAGTTGCGCGCTTCGATCACCGGCTTGAGCGCGGCCATGACCGCGGCATCGCCGCCGGACAGCGTGTCGAACTGCTGGACCAGGCGCTCCTGGCCGGCCTTGATCTCGTCCTTGCTTTCGCTGCCGGTGCACGGGTCGAAGCGGGCTTCGAACAATTCCACCAGCAGGCGCGCCAGCAGCGGATAGCGGCTGAAGGTTTCCTCGACGTAGCTCTGCGAGAACGGCACGCCGACCTGCAGCAGATACTTGCAGTAGGCGCGCAGCATGGCGACCTGGCGCCAGGACAGATTGGCGGTGAGGATCAGGCGGTTGAAGCCGTCGTTCTCGGCGTTGCCGCGCCAGATCTGGGCGAAGGCTTCCTCGAAATTCTCGTCGAGGCGGTCGACGTCGATGTCGTTGTTGGCGGTCTCGACTTCGAAGTCCTGGATGTAGACCGGCTGGTTGTCGACATTCAAGCGATACGGGTGTTCGGAGATCACCCTCAGGCCCATGTTCTCCATCATCGGCAGCGCGTCCGACAGCGGAATGTCGTCGAGCTGGCGATAGAACTTGAAGCGCAGGCCGCCCTCGCCCTGCCGGGTGCGGCACAGGCTCAGGCGCAGATCGTCCGGACCGCTCAAGGCCGCCAGATGCGCGATATCCTGCGCGGCCACGCCCGCCGACACTTCATCGATATAGCCCGGCGGCAAGGCGCGACCGTAGCGATTGGCCAGGGCCAGGCCCTGTTGCTCGCCGTTGTTGCGCACCAGCGCTTCGCGCAGGTCGTCCTGGCGGTTGCGCACGATATCGGCCAGTTCGGCCTCGATCGCGGCATTGTCGATGACGCGGGTGCCGTTCTGAGCGCCATCGCCCGACTTCGGACGCACGATCAGATGCAGCTGCGCCAGCGGCGATTCGCCGATGTGCACGGTGGTGTCGATGTGCTCGCCGTGCAGCTTGTCCTTGAGCATCGCTTCCACGCGCAGGCGCACGTCGGTGTTGAAGCGCTCGCGCGGGATGTAGACCAGGCCGGAGTAGTAACGGCCGTAGCGGTCGCGACGCAGGAACAGCTTGCTGCGCACGCGCTCCTGCAGGCCGAGGATGCCCGAGGTGGTCTTGAGCAGTTCGTCCTCGCTGGACTGGAACAGCTCGTCGCGCGGCAGGGTTTCCAGCACGTGGCGCAGGGCCTTGCCGCTGTGGCTGTCGGGCGCCAGGCCGGACTGCTGCATCACATAGGCGTGGCGCTGGCGCACCAGCGGAATGTCCCACGGACGGCGGTTGTAGGCGCTGGAGGTGTACAGACCGAGGAAACGCTTCTCGGCGGTCGGTCGGCCCTGGGCGTCGAAGCTCAGCACGCCGATGTAGTCCATGTAGCCGGGACGGTGCACCGTGGAACGCGCATTGGTCTTGGTCAGGATCAGCGCGTCGACCGAACCGGACTGCGGCATGTAATGCGCCGCCAGCGAGGCCAGCGGACGCGGCTTGCCGGTGTCCTTGCCGCGCAGCAGGCCCAGGCCGCTGTCCTTGATCGCGCGCAGTACCTCCTGCCCGCCGAGCTTGACCACCTCGTATTCGCGGTAACCCAGGAAGGTGAAGTGGTTCTCCGCGGCCCAATGCAGGAACGCCTGCGCCTCGCGCTTGCCTTCCTCGTTGATCGGCATGATCTCGCCGCTCAGACCGTCGGCGACCTGATTCATCTTGTCGCGCATCTGCGACCAGTCGCGCACGATCGCGCGCACGTCGGCCAGCACCACTTCCAGCGCCTGCTTGATCTTGGCCGCCGACTCGGTGGTCTGCCGGTCGATTTCCAGGTGCATCAGCGATTCGGCCACGCCCTGCCCGACCGCCAGCAGCTTGCCGGCCTTGTCGCGCTGGAAGGTCACCACCGGATGGCCGAGCACGTGCACGCCGATGCCTTGATCGGCCAGCGCCATGGTCACCGAATCGACCAGGAACGGCATGTCGTCGTTGGCGATCTGCAGCACGGTGTGCGGCGATTCCCAGCCATGAGACTTCAGCGTGGGGTTGAAAAGGCGCACCAGCGCCGACCCTTGCTTGCGATCGCGCGCATAGTCGAGGAAATCCGCCGCCAACGCCGCCCAACCGTCGGGCTGATGCTGCGGCAGCTCATCCAGGCTCATGCGCTTATAGAAGGTCTGGGCGAAGGCCTCGGCCTCGGTGTGGCGCGCCTTGGGCAGGCGCTTGCGCATCGCCGCGATGATCGGCTCCAGATTCACCGCCTGCGCATCGACCGGCGGTGCGGACTGGTTCTTGGCGGTCGACGCGGGCGCGGCCTTCTTGACCGAAGCCGACGGACTCGCCGCGGCAGCCGTCTTCTTGACCGGGGCTTGCTTGGCCGATGCCTGTTTCGCGGCCGGTTTGGCGGCAGCGCGTTTGGCCGGTTCGGGCTTGGAAGCTTTGGGTTTCTTGCTCATGGGAACGTTTGAGATCCGGATGGAATGAGGCCAAGAGACGAGGCTGGCGCAGGAGGTCTGCTTGAAAATCGGATGTCGGCGAAGAAAACCGAACTACCGCGCCAGGCTCTGACTCGATCGTAGATCAATGAACAGAGCGTTTACGTTTGACGGCGGTATCGGCGCTTGGGCGGCGCCGTAATCGAGCGCCGCCCAGGCGCGGCCGCGCGCGGTGAGGCGCGAGCCGTATGCGAAGGCGTCTTGCGAAGCGCGCAAGCCGACACCGCCGTCCTTGGGACAGGCGGTGAGGCTGGACGAGCCGAAATATTTCATCGGGATGGATTCAGCGCAGACCGGTTTCGTTGCGGGCGATGACCAGACGCTGGATCTCGCTGGTGCCTTCGTAGATTTCGGTGATCTTGGCGTCGCGGAAGTACCGTTCCAACGGCATTTCCTTGGAATAGCCCATGCCGCCGTGGATCTGCACAGCCTGATGGGCGATCCACATCGCCGCTTCCGACGCGGTGAGCTTGGCGATCGCCGCCTCGTTGCTGAAACGGCCGCCGTGCTTCTCGGTCTGGCCCTTCTGCCAGGCCGCGCGCAAGGTCAGCAGCAGAGCCGCGTCGAGCTTGCACTTCATGTCGGCGATCTTGGCCTGGGTCATCTGGAACGCGCCGATCGGCTGGCCGAAGGCCTTGCGCTCGCGCACGTAGGCCAGGGTCGCTTCATAGGCGGCGCGGGCGATGCCGATGGCCTGCGAAGCGATGCCGATGCGGCCGGCGTCGAGCACACCCATGGCGATCTTGAACCCGTGACCCTCGTCGCCGAGCACGTCGTCTGCGGCGGCGACGTAGTCCTCGAATTCGATCTCGCAGGTCGCCGAGGCGCGAATGCCGAGCTTGGGCTCGGTCTTGCCGCGGTGGAAACCGGGCTTGGCCGTGTCGATCATGAACGCGGTGATGCCGCGCGCGCCCTTGTCCGGGTCGGTCATCGCGAACAGCACGATGTACTTGGCGACCGGGCCGGACGTAATCCAGCTCTTCTTGCCGTTGATCAGGAACGTGCCGTCGGCCTGCTTGATCGCCTTGCAGCGCATGGCCGTGGCATCGGAACCGGACTGCGGCTCGGTCAGGGCGAAGGCGCCGATCTCGCGGCCTTCGGCGATCGCGCGCACGTACAACTGCTTCTGCGCCTCGCTGCCGAACTTGAGAATGCCGTTGCAGAACAGCGAATTGTTGACCGACACGATGGTCGAATGGGCGGCGTCGCCGGCGGCGATTTCGACCATCGCCAGCACGTAGGAGATCGGGTCCATGCCCGCGCCGCCGTACTCGGCCGGCACCTCGATGCCCATCAGGCCGTTCTCGCCGAGGGTGCGGATGTTGGCGAGCGGGAATTCGCCGGTGTGATCGTGGTGCTCGGCGCTGGGAGCAATTACTTCCTGGGCGATACGGCGCGCCACGTCCTGGATCATCAACTGCTCTTCGGTAAAGCCAAAATCCACGTCGGCACCTCTTCGTGTGGTGATTGCTGGTCGTAATTGCGTCTTGAACGGTCCGGCCCGCGCCGTCGCCACAGGGGCGCCAAGGCGGTATCACCGGGCCGTCTCAAGGCCCGCAACCCATTCGTCGAGTCGCGAATGCGAATTGTAGCCGCGCGCGCCGAATAACCCCACCCATCGGCCTGCCCCGATCTGGCGTTACGCCGGGGCGCTTTCGGTCCGTAACGGATGTGCTGCATTGCCGCACGACTTGACCTGCACGCCCGCCGCCACCACACTTATCGCTATATCGCGATACGTTGATGGAAGCCGGGATCAGGGATTAGAGATTCGGGATTGGCCAAGCCTCCCGGCCTTCGCTCTTTCCAATCCCGAATCCCGAATCCCCAATCCCAAGGCAACCCATGGATCTCGAAGGCTGGTCATCCCGTTTGAAAGTGTTCGCCGACGCCACCCGTGTGCGTCTGCTGACCCTGCTCGAGCGCGAGGAGCTGACCGTGGCCGAACTTTCGGCGATCACTCGCCTGGCCCAGCCGCGCGTGTCCACCCATCTGTCCAAGCTCAAGGAGGCCGGGCTGGTGCGCGACCGCCGCGCCGGGGTCTCGGCGTATTACCGTTTCGATGACGGCTCGCTCGACCAGGCCCAGCGGGCGCTGTGGCAGACCCTGAGCACCGGCAGCGACGACCCGCTGCTGCGCCAGGACGCCGAGCGGGTGACCGCGGTGCTGGCGATGCGCGCCTCCGACCAGAACTGGGCCGATTCGGTGGCCGGCGACATGGAACGCCATTACTCGCCCGGCCGAACCTGGGAAGCCCTGGCGCGTTCGGCGTTGCCCTTGCTGCAGCCCGGCGACGTGCTCGACATCGCCTCCGGCGACGGCGTGCTGGCCGAACTGCTGGCCCCGCACTCGCACCGCTACATCTGCCTGGACGCCAGCACCAAGGTCGTCGCCGCCGCGTCCGAGCGGCTGCGCAAGCTCAAGAACGTGGAAGTGCGCGAAGGCGACATGCACGCGCTGCCGTTCGACAGCGAAACCTTCGATCTGGTCGTGCTGATGCACGCCCTCACCTACGCCGAACACCCGGCCCAGGCCGTGGTCGAGGCCGCGCGGGTGTTGCGCCCGGGCGGCCGCTTGCTGCTGACCAGCCTGGCCAAGCACGAACATCGCGGCGCGGTCGAAGCCTTCGGCCACGTCAACCTGGGCTTCGCCGAGAAAGACCTGCAGAAGTTCGCGACCAAGGCCGGCTTCGACATCGTCAGCTGCGAGACGGTGACCCGCGAACGCCGCCCGCCGCATTTCGAAGTGATCGCGCTGATGGCGCGCAAGCCCGGCGGCGAGCCGGCGCGCAAACCGGCGAAGAAGTGAGGAACCGACCATGAAGCAGTTACCGTGGATCAACCCCGAGCGCGCGCAAGCGCTGCAAGACGGGCTCGCCCAACGCATCCTGATCATGGACGGCGCGATGGGCACGATGATCCAGCAGCATTCGCTGGAGGAAGCCGACTATCGCGGCGAACGCTTCGCGCAAGGCTACGACCGGCTGTACGCGCCGCGCGACGAGCACGGCGGCGAACACGCGCACAGGGAAGGCTGCGGCTGCTCGCACGACCAGCGCGGCAATAACGACCTGCTGACCCTGACCCGGCCCGACATCATCGGCGGCATCCACGCCGAGTACCTCGCCGCCGGCGCCGACCTGATCGAAACCAATACCTTCAACTCGACCACCATCTCGCTGACCGATTACGGCCTGGAGCATCTGGCGCGCGAACTCAACGAGGAAGGCGCGCGCCTGGCGCGCAAGGCCTGCGACGAAGCCGAAGCGCGCGATGCCGCACAAGGCCGGAGCAAGCCGCGCTACGTGATCGGCGTGCTCGGCCCGACCAGCCGCACCGCCTCGCTGAGCCCGGACGTGAACCGCCCCGGCTACCGCGCGATCACCTTCGACGAGTTGCGCATCGCTTACCGCCAAGCCACCGACGGCCTGATCGACGGCGGCGCCGACGTGATCATGGTCGAGACCATCTTCGACACGCTCAACGCCAAGGCCGCGCTGTTCGCGATCGAGGAAGCCTTCGACGCGCGCGGCGCGCGCTTGCCGGTGATGATCTCCGGCACCATCACCGACGCCTCCGGCCGCACCTTGTCGGGACAGACCGCGGAGGCGTTCTGGTATTCGGTACGACACAACCAGCCGATCGCGGTCGGCCTGAACTGCGCACTCGGCGCCAAGGATCTGCGCGTGCACATCGACGTGCTGGCGCAGATCGCCGACGCCAATATCAGCACTCACCCCAACGCCGGCCTGCCCAATGCCTTCGGCGGCTACGACGAGACTCCGGAAGACATGGCCGAGGTGCTGGGCGAGTTCGCCCGAGCCGGCCTGCTCAATCTGGTCGGCGGCTGCTGCGGAACGACGCCTGCGCATATCGCCGCGATCGCCGCGGTGGTCGAGGGCGTGGCGCCGCGGCAGCCGTTGCAACTGGTCGATGCGGCGGCGTGAGGCTTCCCTCTCCGCCGTCGCCACCTTCCTATCGTCATTCCCGCGAACGCGGGAATCCAGTGTCTTTAATCGTATCGGCACGAAAGTCGCTGGATTCCCGCGTTCGCGGGAATGACGAACAAAAAGCAAATACAGACCACTTGAAGCAATGACCGCCACCCTTCCCCGCCAAACCCGCCTCAGCGGCCTCGAACCGCTGCAGATCACGCCGGAAAGCAACTTCGTCAACGTCGGCGAGCGCACCAACGTCACCGGCAGCGCGCAGTTCAAGAAACTGATCATGGAAAGCCGTTACGACGAAGCCATCGTCGTCGCGCGCCAACAGGTCGAGAACGGCGCCCAGGTGCTCGACGTCAACATGGACGAAGGCATGCTCGATTCCGAGCTGGCCATGGTCACCTACCTCAACCTGATCGCGGCCGAGCCCGATATCGCCCGCATCCCGGTGATGGTCGACAGCTCCAAGTGGACGGTGATCGAGGCCGGCCTGAAATGCCTGCAGGGCAAGGGCATCGTCAACTCGATCTCGATGAAGGAAGGCGAAGCCGAGTTCCTGCGCCAGGCGCGGCTGGTGCGGCGCTACGGCGCGGCCGTGGTGGTGATGGCTTTCGACGAGGTCGGCCAGGCCGACACCATCGATCGCAAGGTCGACATCTGCTCGCGCGCCTACAAGCTGCTGACGGAAGAAATCGGCTTTCCGCCGGAAGACATCATCTTCGACCCGAACGTGTTCGCCATCGCCACCGGAATCGAGGAACACAACAATTACGCGGTCGATTTCATCGAGGCCGCGCGCGAACTCAAGCGGCGTTTTCCGTTCAGCCATATCTCCGGCGGCGTATCCAACGTCTCGTTCTCGTTCCGCGGCAACGAACTCGTGCGCCAGGCCATCCACGTGGTGTTCCTGTACTACGCGATCAAGGCCGGCATGGACATGGGCATCGTCAACGCCGGTGGCCTGCCGCTGTACGACGATCTGGACCCGGACCTGCGTGAACGGGTCGAGGACGTGGTGCTCAACCGCCGCGCTGACGGCACCGAACGCCTGCTCGAAATCGCCGACCGATTCAAGGGCAAGAAAGGCGAGAAGAAAGTCGAAGACCTGCGCTGGCGCGACAAGCCGGTGCGCGACCGCCTGAGCCACGCACTGGTCTATGGCATCGACCAGTGGATCGAGGAAGACACCGAAGCCGCACGCGCCGAGTCCACGCGTCCGCTGGACGTGATCGAAGGCCCGCTGATGTCGGGCATGAACGTGGTCGGCGATCTGTTCGGCGCCGGCAAGATGTTCCTGCCGCAGGTGGTCAAATCCGCGCGGGTGATGAAGAAAGCCGTCGCCTATCTGCTGCCCTACATCGAAGCCGAAAAGCTGCGCACCGGCGATGTCGGCAAGTCCAACGGCAAGATCGTCATGGCCACGGTCAAGGGCGACGTGCACGACATCGGCAAGAACATCGTCGGCGTGGTGCTGGCCTGCAACAACTTCGACGTGGTCGATCTGGGCGTGATGGTGCCGGCGCAGACGATCCTGGACCGCGCCCGCGCCGAGAACGCCGACCTGATCGGCCTGTCCGGCC
The DNA here is from genome assembly GCF_052078715.1 of Lysobacter sp. CA199. Lineage (NCBI taxonomy): Bacteria > Pseudomonadati > Pseudomonadota > Gammaproteobacteria > Lysobacterales > Lysobacteraceae > Lysobacter > Lysobacter sp. CA199. Next base: position 398,873 of record NZ_JBQJIL010000002.1, read on the forward strand.
TGATCACGCCTTCGCTGGAAGAAATGAGCCACGTCGCCCGCGAGATGCAGCGCCAGGGCTTCACCATGCCCCTGCTGATCGGCGGCGCGACCACTTCGCGCGCGCACACCGCGCTGAAGATCGACCCGCATTACAAGGCGCCGACGATCTGGGTCAAGGACGCCTCGCGCGCGGTCGGCGTCGCCCAGTCGCTGATCTCGATCGAGCTGCGCGAGCCTTTCGTCGCGGCCAATGCCTCGGACTACGCCGAGATCCGCGAGCGTCACAAGAACCGCGGCGACGGCAAGCGTCTGGTGTCGCTGGAAAAGGCGCGCGGCCAGCGTTTCGACGGCGGCTGGAACGACTACGTCCCGCCCACGCCGCTGCAGCCGGGCCTGCACGTGTTCGACGACTACGCGCTGGCCGAACTGGTCGAGTACATCGACTGGACCCCGTTCTTCAATACCTGGGAACTGGCCGGTCGCTATCCGGCGATCCTCACCGACGAAATCGTCGGCACTCAGGCCAGCGAGCTCTACCGCGACGCGCGCAAGATGCTCAAGCAACTGGTCGATGGAAAGTGGATCCGGGCCAAGGCGGTGTTCGGCCTGTGGCCGGCGAATTCGGTCGGCGACGATGTCGACGTCCAGGTTGAACTCCCTCTCCCGCCTGCGGGAGAGGGCTCGCAGGACATCGCGGCTGGCGCGCCCCCATCCCAGCCTTCCGCCGCAAGCGGGGGAAAGAGCCAAACGGTACGCCTGCACTTCCTGCGCCAACAAGCCGACAAACCCGCCGACCGGCCCGACTTCTGCCTCGCCGATTTCATCGCGCCGAAGGATTCGGGCCGCCAGGACTGGATCGGCGGCTTCGCCGTCACCGCCGGCATCGGCATCGAGCCGCACGTGGCGCGTTTCGAAGCCGATCACGACGACTACAACTCGATCATGGTCAAGGCGCTGGCCGACCGCCTCGCCGAGGCCCTGGCCGAACGCCTGCACCAGCGCGTGCGCAAGGAATTCTGGGGTTACGGCAGCGACGAAACCCTCAACAACGACGCGCTGATCGACGAAGGTTACCGCGGCATCCGTCCGGCCCCGGGTTACCCGGCCTGCCCGGAGCACAGCGAGAAGGCCACGCTGTTCCGGATGCTCGACGCGACCCGCCACACCACCCTGGAACTCACCGAAAGCTTCGCCATGTACCCGGCTGCCGCGGTCTCGGGCTATTACTTCAGCCATCCGGGTAGCCAGTACTTCGTGGTCGGCCGGGTCAACAAGGAACAAGTCGAGGACTATGCCCGCCGCAAGGGCGTGAGCCTGATTCAGGCCGAACGCTGGCTGGCCTCGAATCTGGATTACGATCCCGAATGAGCGCGTCGCGGGCCCCGGGGCTCGCGATGCGCGGTTCGCCCGCCGCCTCGCCGCGGCGAGCCCAACCCGGCCGCTCCAGATCGAGTGGACCTGCCCAGGCGCTGTACGCACGAGAGCTGCACGGATGAGCGAAATCCTCCTGCCCGAAGACATCGCCGACGAAGAGTCCTCCGACCCGCGCGGCAACGCCGCCTTCATCGAAAAGCACGCCGCGCCGGGCCGTATCGGCCTGTGCGGCGGCCGCGACTTCATCAACAAACTGATCCGCAAGGCGCAATCGCCGCTGACCGTGGACGGCCATCGCAGCCTGTGGTCGCACGCGTTCTTGTTCAGCGAACGGCGCATCGACGGACACTGGTGGGTGATCGAATCCGACCTGGACCTGCGTTACAAGCAGATCCGCCTGGGCGTGCAGGAGAACCGGGTCGAGCGTTACTACGATGCGCAGGCGTTTCCGAACATCGCGATCCTGGATTTCGAACTGAGCGAGGAACAACTGCGCAAGGTCCAGATCGCCGGGCTGGATCTGTTGGCGGGATTGTCGAGTTATTCGATCAGCGAACTGGTCGGCACCTTGATGGCCATGCACAGCCGCCGTCTGCGCAAGCGCAGCAATCTGTTGGCCAAGGAAGGCGCGCTGTATTGCTCGGCGCTGGTGCAGCACTGCTATCACGCCGCCGATATCGAGTTCCTGCCCGGCGTTCCGGGCAAGAACATCGCCCCGCACGACATCGACGAATCGCCGCTGCCGCATCGCACCCATCGCATCATTCGCGATCTGGGTGTGTCGAGCGTGCGCGAGCTGAGCCACCGTTCGCACGAATGGATCGGCGAAGTGTTCGATTGATCTGGCGACAATGCGCTGCGGCGATGTGGCGCGCTCGACGCAGCACCGCCCCTCAATACGAAGCGCCTATCAGTACGATCAGCTTGATCGATGCTATCTGATACTCGTCTGATAGATATGAAAGTCGCGCAAGACGCTAATTGGATCCGAGCTTCGCTCGCTGCGATCGATGCAGCAGACCTCTCCCTTCCAATCGAGTTCACGTCATGCCCTTCCATATGTATCGCAGCGACAACCGCCCGCCGCAGACCATCGCCACCGATGGTTTCCAGGCGCGGATGCCACTGGATGAAGACACCGCGCGCCAGCTCGTCAGGCGTAGCCTGATCGACCCGCACGCCCCGCTGCAATTACCGGACGCGCGCGACAGCGCCATCGTCGGTTACTTCCAACGCACTCAGGCCAATCCGACTCTGGTCGGTTTGCCGGCGCTGTACGCCGAGTTCCGTCGCGAGACCAGCGCCAGCACCATGCACGTGTCGACGTCGCCCGACATCGGCGTGGGCGGAATCCTCAATCGCAGCAACATGTATCGGATCGAAGTGCCGAACGGGCGCTTGTATGCGTGGCAGACCACGGCGGCGACCCGGTTGGCCACGACCCCGCTGGAAATCACCCGTCTGGATCAGGCCCATCCGGCCGCCGATCCGAAAACCGGCGTGCCTTCCACCAAGCCGGTGCTGTTGACCGACACCGACAGCATCGACACCGCCCGCCTGTTCGCAATTTCCAGCCCGGCCGGCGACGGCGAAGTCGCCTTCCTCACCAGCGTGCCGAAAGAATGGATCACCCAGACCCGCAGCCTGGAAAACAAGGGCCCGTGGCAGCCGATGCCCAACGCTCACGCGCAGGCACCGGCGAACCGCGGTACCGCGCCGGTGGCGCCACCCCAGCCGCCGCCGGCCGCAGGGCCGCATCGCAGGCATCCTCGGCGCCCAACGTCGCATCGACGGTGCACAGCGCGCCGGCCCCACAGTCGCAGTCGCAAGCTTCGGCGATCGCGTCCTCCGCGTCGCCGCACCCGAGTAATGCGCATCCCTACGCACATCCGGGTCACGACAACCATGCGATGTACCGGCAGGCGCTCGGTCATCTGGAAGGCTTGTCGCAGACCGCACACGCGCAGCTGTCAGAACGCGCGCGCAGCGCCGCCGGCCTGACCGATGCCGCGCTCATCGCCACGCCTCCATTGAATCGTATCGACTCGGTCGCGGCCGGCCTCAATGGGGGCCTGTTCGCGATTCAGGGCAACGCAAGCGATCCGACCAGCCTGCGCGCGCACTTCGATCCGCGGACGCCAGCGCGTAATGCCACCGCGCCTTCGTCCGAAACCACTTCGGTCCGCGCGCCCGCGCCCGAAACTGCCGCGTCGCAGAACTCGGTCAGCGTGCTGCGGCAGATGTTCGAACAGCCGCAGGAGCCTTCCGGCCCGTCGGGCGGCGGTCCGCGCCGGTAAGCGTACTTCCGCCACCGCGACTGCGCCTATCGCGGTCGCGAAGTGCCTGCATCGATGCGTCGCGGGTGGTTTCGACCGCGCCAACGCGCCGATCAAGCGTCACTATTGAGTCGACGACGGCTCAAGCGTCACTATTGAGTCGACGACGGCCGCACCGGCGTAGCCGAGTCAATCTTCGCCGTCGTCCACGCTCGCCGTCGCGCTCTGCGTGTCGGCGATCCACGCGCGGGTCTGAGTCAACATCTCCCGCGACAACGCAGGATCGTCGCTGAGCCGCGCCAGGATCACCGCGCCGACCATCGCCGACCATTGACCGATCGCCTGACGTCGCCGCTGCGCTTCGTCGTTGCCGGGAATGCGTGCGGCCATGCGCCGCAGTTGTTCGCCCAGGCCGGCGGTCATCGCCGCCCGCGCCTGCGGCGACTGACGGATCGATTCGGCGCCCAGACCCGCGGTCGGACAGCCGCCGGCCAGATCCTCGCAGTGCGCCGACGACAAATAGCCGTCTACGAATTCGGCCGGATCCTCGGCGGTGCCGGTGTGGACGAGCACGTGCGCCAGGGTCTGCGCGATCAGATCGTCCTTGGACTGGAAATGGCCGTAGAACGCGCCATGGGTCAGCCCGGCGGCCTTCATCACTTCGGCCACGGTGACCGCGTCGAAACCACGCGCGCGGAACAGCCGGCCGGCCTCGTCGAGGATCCGGCGGCGGTTTTCGCCGACCTGCTCGCGGCTGACTTTCATCGGGTAACCCTCCTTTCGGGTGCTTGACATCTTACATGATGGCAATCATGATAACTCAAACATGATATTCATCATGAATATCTCGTTACCTTCCCCGACCCGAGGTTCACCGCCATGTCCGCCCTTCCTTCCGTTCTGATTACCGGCGCTTCCACCGGCATCGGCGCCGTCTATGCCGACCGCTTCGCCCGCCGCGGCCACGATCTGGTTCTGGTCGCACGCGACCAAGCCCGCCTCGACGCCCTGGCCGCGCGTCTGCGCAGCGATTACGGCGTTGCCGTGGACGTGCTGCCGACCGATCTCACCGACACCGCGGCGCTTGCGCGGGTCGAAACCCGCCTGCGCGAGGACGCCCGGATCGGCGTGCTGATCAACAACGCCGGCGCCGCCGGGGTCGGCGGCTTCCTCGATCAGTCCCCGGATCAGGTCGCGCAATTGATCGGCCTCAACACCACCGCCCTGGCCCGGCTCGCCTCGGCGGTCGCGCCGCGTCTGGCCGCGTCCGGCGGCGGCAGCATCGTCAATATCGGCTCGGTGGTCGGCCTGGCGCCGGAACTGGGCATGACCGTGTACGGCGCGACCAAGGCCTTCGTGCTGTTCCTGAGCCAAGGCCTGCAGCTCGAACTCGGCCCCAAGGGCGTATACGTGCAGGCGGTACTGCCGGCGGCCACCCGCACCGAGATCTGGGAGCGCTCAGAACGCGACATCAACGCACTGCCGGCGGTCATGGAGGTCGGCGATCTGGTCGATGCCGCACTGGCCGGTTACGACCGCCGCGAAACGATCACCATCCCGCCGCTGCACGACACCGGTCAGTGGGAAACGTTCGAGGCAGCGCGCCAGGCGATGCTGCCTCACTACATGCAAGCCCTGCCCGCGCCGCGTTACCGCGCCGCCGCCTGAGCGGCACACCCGGGATCGGTCCGGTCCCGGCACCGGCGTCCTATCGCCAGACAGTACGCAATGGTATGTTTTGCCGATTCCCGAGCGGCGGCCGTTTTCGACCGCCGCCCTCCCCAGACACGGCCCGCATGCCTGACCTTCTGTTGTTCTCACACGCCAACGGTTTCCCCGCGCCGGTCTACGGGGTGATGCTCGACGCGCTGGCCGCGCGCTTCCGGATCGAACGGCCGGAACGGATCGGCCACGATCCGCGTTATCCGGTCACCCTGGACTGGCCGCATCTGGTCGAGGAACTCGCCGCGCGGGTCGAATCCGCCGCCGGCGACGCACCCAGTATCTGGCTGGTCGGCCATTCGCTCGGCGGTTATCTGAGCCTGTTGGCGGCCCATCGCCTGGCCGACTCGGCGATCGCTTCGCGCCTGGCCGGGGTGGTGATGCTCGACTCGCCGTTGATCGCCGGCTGGCGCGCGCATCTGGTCTCGATCGGACGCCGCACCGGCCTGGACAATCTGGTCATGCCGACCCGCGCGACCCTGCAACGGCGCAAGCACTGGCCCGACCGCGCCGCGGTGCGCGCGCATTTCCTGGCCAAGCCGACGTTCGCGCGCTGGGATGCGCGGGTGCTAGACGATTACGTCGAACACGGCACGCACGCGGCCGCCGACGGCGCGCGCGAACTGGCCTTCGACCGCGATATCGAATACAGGATCTACCGCAGTCTGCCGACCACCTCGCTGAGCGGGCTGACGCCGCGCTTGCGGGTGCCGGTCGGTTTCCTCGCCGGTACCCATTCGCGCGAACTGCGCAGCGCCGGTTCGGCCGCGACCCGCCGGCTGGTCGGCGAGCGCTGGACCTGGATCGAGGGCGGGCATCTGTTCCCGATGGAACGCCCGCTGGACACCGCACGCGCGATCGAAGCGATGATCGACGCGATCGCGCCGAGGCTGTCGCAGGACGCCGGACCGGCCGAGTTGGCGCGCGCGGTCGGCGCCTGATCGGCGGCACGCACGCGTGCGCGCCGACCATTCAACGCTTACCAGACCAGATCGTCGGGCACCTGATATTGCGGATCGGCGTAAGGGTCTTCCTCGGCGGTCGCGTTCGGATCGACCTTGAGCGCCACCGCGGGCGCGAACACCGCTTCGGCCTGCTCCAGCATCGCCGCGGTCACCAGCACGTAGCGGCCTTCCAACTGGACCACGCCGAGTTCGCCGGCATTGAGCTGCTTGAGCTGCTCGGCGGTCACGTAGACGCGCTTGATCTTGCCGCCGTAGGGAAAATGCCGGGCGATCTCGGCATCGGCGACGTTCAGGCCCTGGTCCTTGAGCAGTTCGGCGAGCCTGGCGCGCGCCTCGCGGCGCAGGCGCGCCTCTTCCTGCTTGGCCTGTTCGGCGGCGATGCGTTCGTCTTTCTCGCGTTGCGCGCGGATCGCATAGGCCTTGGCCAGATCGATGTCCTCGCGCGTGCGCGGCTTGCCCGACTGGGCCGGCCGGCCCTGCCCCGGCTTGCCGCCGCGATCGGCGCGGCCTTGATCGGTGCGGCCTGGATTGGCGCGGCCTTGATCGGCGCGAACCTGATCGGAACGGTTCGGGTCGGACGGCTTTTGGCCGGGCCGGGCATGCGCGGCCCGGCCCGGGCGATGTTCGCCGGGCTTGCGCGCATCGCCGCGGTTGGCGCCTTCAGCGCGCGGTTGCGGTTTGCCGTCGCCGCGGCCGGCGCCGCGGCTTTCACCGGGCTTGTTGTGGCCGCCACGGCGGTCGTCGGCACGGCGTTCGGTACGTTCGGGCTTGGGTGCGGGCTTGAAGCCCAGACCCAGCAATTGGTCGCGGAGAGTGTCGCTCATTGCTCGGTAATCAGTAATGCGGCGGGGGTGGTTCGCTGTCGGCATCGCCGGTCAGCGGGCTGGCCGCCATGGCGGCGCGCAGGTGCTTGATCTCGTCGAGCGCGCGAAACAGCAGCAAGGAATTGCGCGCCTCTTCGCTGCGCGCGGCGGCCAGGGCATCGCTGAGTTCGTTCAATGCGTGCTCCTGGAACGCGACGCGCGTTTCCAGATCGATCAGGCGCTGCTGGAGTTCGGTATCGGACAAAACGATGGACCCATGCACTGGTGAAGAATGGAGCGGCGGAAACTGTGGAATCGACGGCTCAGTCGCCGTCGATCAGGATCGAGCGGCCGCGGCCGATGCCGTAATAGGCCAGGTCCGCAGCTTCGACTTCATCGGGATGGTACAGGTTGCGTCCGTCGAAGATCACACCGTCGGCCAGCGCCTGACGCACGCGGACGAAATCCGGACTGCGGAACTGCTTCCACTCGGTCACCACCACCAGCGCGTCGGCGTCGACCAACGCGGCGCGGGCCGAGTCGCACAGCACCAGATCGTCGCGCTCGCCGAAGATGCGCTGGGCTTCCTCGCTGGCCTCGGGATCGTAGGCGCGCACGCGCGCGCCGGCCTCCCACAACTGCGCCAGCAGCTTGCGGCTGGAGGCTTCGCGCATGTCGTCGGTGTTGGGCTTGAACGCCAGGCCCCACACCGCGAAGGTCTTGCCCGCGATGTCGGCGCCGTAATGACGAATGATCAATTCGAACAAATGGCCCTTCTGGCTGTCGTTGACCGCCTCCACCGCATCGAGCAGGCGCGCCTGATAGCCGTGCTGCTGCGCGGTGCGCGCCAGGGCCTGCACGTCCTTGGGAAAGCACGAGCCGCCGTAACCGGCGCCGGGGTAGATGAAATGCCAGCCGATGCGCGGATCCGAGCCGATGCCCTGCCGGACCATTTCGATGTCGGCGCCGACTTTCTCGGCGATGTTGGCGATCTCGTTCATGAAACTGATCTTGGTCGCGAGCATCGCATTGGCCGCGTACTTGGTCAGTTCCGCCGAGCGCAGGTCCATGACCACGATGCGCTCGTGGTTGCGGTTGAACGGCGCATACAGGCGTTTGAGCTTCTCCACCGCGACTTGATTGGCCGAGCCGATCACGATGCGGTCCGGGCGCATGCAGTCGTTGACCGCGTCGCCCTCCTTGAGGAATTCCGGGTTGGAGGCGACATCGAAGGTGATGTTCATCTCGCGCGCGGCCAGTTCGCGGGCGATGGTCGCCTGCACCTTGTCGGCGGTGCCGACCGGCACGGTGGACTTGTTGACCACCACCACCGGACGTTCGATGTGCCGGCCGATGGTCGAGGCCACCGCAAGCACGTAACGCAGGTCGGCGCTGCCGTCTTCGTCGGGCGGCGTGCCGACCGCGATGAAGATCAGATCGCCGTGGGCGATCGCTCCGGCCGCGTCGGCGGTGAAGTGCAGGCGTCCGGCGGCGTGATTGGCCTTGACCATCGCTTCCAGGCCGGGTTCGTAGATCGGAATCACGCCCTGGTTCAGGCCTTCGATCTTGGCCAGGTCGATATCGACGCAAACCACGTCGTGCCCGACATCGGCCAGACAGGTGCCGGTAACCAGACCCACGTAACCGGTGCCGAAGATGGTGACGCGCATTCGTTGGTTCTCTTTCTGGATGAAACAAAAAACGGGAATGAGGAGCGGATCAACAGCGGGGAATTGGGGGGATGGAAGATCGCGCACGAGCCGTGCCGCGCCCCACATTCCCCCCGTTCCCTTCAGTCCCGCTCCATCATTCCCGCTTTACCACATCAATGCATCAACCGATCAATGCGCCTTGGGGCCGGTGCCCATGGCCGCCGATTCCGGGCCGCCGGCCGGCGCGTCGGGCTTGACGATGTCGAGCAGCTCGACGTCGAACACCAAGGTCGCGTTCGGGCCGATCGGGCCGCCCGGGGTGCCCTGCTCGCCGTAACCCAGCTTGCTCGGGATCCACAGCTTGAACTTGCTGCCGACCGGCATCAGCGCGATGCCTTCCTGCCAGCCCGGGACCACCGCGCCGAGCGGGAACACCGCCGGTTCGTTGCGATCGTAGGAGCTGTCGAAGGTCTTGCCGTCGAGCAGCGTGCCCTTGTAATGCACGCGCACGGTGTCGCTGATCTTGGGCTTGGCGCCCTTGCCTTCGGTCACCATCTGGTACTGCAGGCCCGAAGCGGTGGTCACCACGCCGGCCTTCTTGCCGTTGTCGGCTAGGAACTTCACGCCGTCTTCCTGGTTCTTCTTGGCCATGGCGACCATCTTCTCGACCTGCTTGTTACGCACCTTTTCCTGCAGGCGCTGGCGGATCTGCTGCGCTTCCTCATCGGTCAGCAGCGGCTTGTCGCCCTTCATGTTGGCCTGCATGGACTTCTGCAGCACGGCCAGGTCCAGATCGTCCTTGAGCAGTTCCAGCGAACGGCCCATGTCCATGCCGATCAGATAGCTGTCCTGTTCCTTTTCGGTCTTCATACCGCCCAGCGCCTTGACTTCGGGGGCCTTGGGATCGGCCTTCTCGCCGCTCTTGGTATCGGCGGCCTTGTCGGCCGGCTTGCCGGCCTGGTTGCAACCGGCGGCGAACAGCGCCATCGAGGCCACGGCGATCGCGAGGGCGGTGTTACGCATGAAAGGCTTCATCAAACTGCACTCCTAAGAGACTGAATAACCGGAAGGTGGGAAACCGGACCGGCCGCGCGGACTGCCGGCCGGCCGCTGAACGCTACGCGAGTACGGCCCACATCGGACGATGCGGGTCGCGCGGATCACAGGATGTCGAGCAGCTCGACCTCGAAGGTCAGCGTCGCGTTCGGACCGATGCTCGGCGGCGCGCCGTTGGCGCCGTAAGCCAGTTCGGCCGGAATCCAGAACTTGAACTTGCTGCCGACCGGCATCATCGCCAGGCCTTCCTGCCAGCCCTGGATCACGCCGTTGACCGGGAATTCGGCCGGCTGGCCGCGATCGTAGGAGCTGTCGAAGGTCTTGCCGTCGAGCAGCGTGCCCTTGTAGTTCACGCTGACCTTGTCGGTCGGCTTGGGACGCTCGCCCGAACCCTGGCGCAGGATCATGTACTGCAGGCCCGAGCCGGTCGAGAACACGCCCTTGACCTTCTTGTTGTTCTCCAGGAAGACCTTGCCGTCGTTGAGGTTCTTGTCGCCGGCCGCGGCGGCCTCGGCCTTGAGCTTGGCCTGCATCTTCTCGCTGAAGTTGGTCAGCACGGTGCGCGCATCGCCTTCGGCGAGCAGGGTCTTGCCGCCGCTCAGCGAGGTGCGCACGGCCTGCACCAGCAACGGCAGCTCGATCTCGTTCTTGATCTGCTTCAGGGCCGGGCCGACCATGAAGGTGCCGATCAGCAGACCGACCTTGTCCTTGGCCACCGCCGGCGGCTGCGCGCCCGGCGCGGCGCCCGCAACCGGCTTGCCGTCGCGCGAGGCGATCCGCGCGCGCAGGGCGGTGTCGACGGTGCGCGCCTCGTCCTGGGTGATCAGCGGCTTGCCGTCGTCGAACACGTTCTTGACTGCGCGCTCGAACGCGGCGGTGTCCAGGTCCGGGCCGACCGGCTTGAGCGAGGACGCGACGTCCAGGCCGATGGCGTAACTGATTTTTTCGCGGTCGTTGGCGAGCACGGTCTTGTCCTGAGCAGAAGCGGCGCCGCCGTACAGCGCTGCAGTGGTGATCAACACGGCTGCGCCGCGCACGAAAGCCTTCATCGGGGTCCAGCTCCTGGTTGCTTGTCCTGACTACGAATGATTCGCCGCGGCGCGGCGCCAGCCCACCATTGTCGCGGGCGCGAGCGGATGCGGCAATGTTCCAGTGTGACGGCGGACAAGCGCCGAAGTTCCGCCGGTCGGATGCGTCGCCGATCGGGAAACCTGACCGCGCGCGCAAAATCGCGCGCGATCGGCTGTGTTCCGCACGCCGCTTACTTGCCCGCAGCCTTGGCGGCACCGGGCTTGACCGCCGATTTGGCCGACGGTGCGGCCAGGGCGCGCTCGATCGCCGCGACCACGCTGGGGTCGTTCGGGGTGACCTTGCTGCCGTAGCTGGCGATCAACTTGCCGTCGCGGCCGATCAGATACTTATGGAAGTTCCACTTGGGCGCTTCGCCGGCGGCCTTGCTCAGATCCTTGTACAGCGGCGTGGCCTGGTCGCCGACCACATGCACTTTCTCGAACATCGGGAACTTGACCCCGTAGGTCAGCGTGCAGAACTCCTGGATCTGCTTCTCGTCCTCGAATTCCTGCGCCTTGAAATCGCCCGAGGGGAAGCCGAGCACGGCGAATCCCTTGGCCTTGTACTTGGCGTGCAGGCCTTCCAGGGCCTCGAACTGCGGGGTGAAACCGCATTTGCTGGCGGTATTGACCACCAGCACCACGTCGCCGCCGTAGGTGCGGGCCAGATCGACCGGCTGCTTGCCGGCCAGCGGGCGGTAACTGCGATCGAGCAGGCCGCCGGCGGCACCGGCCGCTGCGGCGGTGCCGGTGGCCAGGGCGAGGGTCAGCAACACGGCGGAGGCGGCGCGGGCGGCGCGCGAACGCGGGAGCAAGGACGAAGTCATGGGTCGGACTCGGTTGGGCGGTGGGGCCGGCAGCCATTGCCGCAGCAGACCGCAGGCAATGGGGATGCGACGGGACAGGGCCAAGTATGACTTCAGTTGGGTCCAAGCCGGTTGACTCGGCGTGTTTAGGTGTTATAGTTGCATACAACACCGGCCCACTAACGAGCAGGATGACCCCATGAACCGCAAGCTGCACAACTCGATCTCCGGCCTGATGGCTGCCGGCGGCGCCCTGGTTCTGGGCCTGGTGATCGTGCTGCCCCTGCCCGCTCCGGTCGCGGCTCCGGCGCAGGGCCTGGCCCAGTTCGCCGGCGATGCGCCGGCCACCCGCCCGATCGAAGTCAACCTGGGCGCGGTCAAGGCCCGGATCCGCTTCAACCACAATTACCTCGAACGCGCCCGCAGCCGTTCCGGCGATCTCAGCGGCGCCGCGCGCCGGATCGAGGCCAGCGCGACCCAACTCGAACGCGCCACCAGCGCCAGCGAACTGGCGGACTTCGCCGGCGTGCTGGTCCGCGACGTGGCCGATCTCAGCGCGATGGCCAACGCCATCGAACCCAACGCCGCCGCGGAGTCGGCGCGCGCCGAACTCAAGCGCAAAACAGGGAAGGCCTCGCGCCGCAACCGAAGCAATCTAGTCATGCCCTATTTCTCCTTCCTGTCGCGGGGCTGAGCCATGACCGCAATCCAATGGAGCGACGGCGCTCCGATCTATCGCCAGCTCAAGGAGCGCGTCGTCGCGATGATGCTCGACGGCGTGCTCAAACCCGGCGATGCCCTGCCCTCCGTGCGGCAGGTCGCAGCCGAATACCAACTCAATCCCATCACCGTCTCGCGCGCCTACCAGGAGTTGGCCGACGAGGCGTTGGTCGAAAAACGCCGAGGCCTGGGGATGTACGTGACCGAAGAAGCCGCAAGGAAATTGCTCATCAACGAGCGCGAACGCTTCCTGCGCGAGGAATGGCCGCTGGTGCTAGAACGCATCGGCCGACTCGGCCTGAGCACCCAGGAACTGCTCGGCGCCGCCGCCAACCGCAGCGATGCCGGCAACGACAAGGCAGGCACGCCATGACCAACGCCATCCACATCGATCCGGGCCACGTAGTCACCGCGCGCGGCCTGCGCAAGGCCTATCGCAACAAGCTCGCGCTCGACGACACCAGTTTCGACATCCCCACCGGCCGCATCGTCGGCCTGATCGGCCCCAACGGCGCCGGCAAGACCACCGCGCTCAAGGCGATCCTGGGCCTGACCGCGTTCGAAGGCGAACTGTCGGTGCTCGGCCGCGATCCGCGCAGCGAACGCGACGAACTCATGCGCGATGTGTGCTTCATCGCCGACGTCGCGGTGCTGCCACGCTGGCTCAAGGTGCGCGAGGCGATCGAGTTCGTCGCCGGCGTGCATCCGCGCTTCGACCGCGCCAAGTGCGAGCGTTTCCTGCACGGCACCCAGCTCAAGCCGGGCATGCGAGTGCGCGAAATGTCCAAGGGCATGATCGTGCAGTTGCACCTGGCGCTGGTGATGGCCATCGATGCGCGCCTGCTGGTGCTCGACGAACCGACCCTGGGCCTGGACATCCTGTATCGCAAGCAGTTCTACCAGCGCCTGCTGGAGGATTACTTCGACGAGAACAAGACCATCGTGATCACCACCCATCAAGTCGAGGAGATCGAACACATCCTCACCGACGTGATGTTCATCCGCGACGGCAAGATCGTGCTCGATTGCCCGATGGAAAGCCTGGGCGAGCGTTTCGCCGAGGTGCTGGTCGATCGCGAGAAGGCCGACCACGCCCGCACCCTGGGCCCGTTGGACGAGCGCGCCCTGCCGTTCGGCAAGACTGTGATGCTGTTCGACGGCGTCAACGCCGCGCAACTGCAAGACCTCGGCGAAGTCCGCACTCCGGGCCTGGCCGACCTGTTCGTCGCAACCATGAAGGGGACCTACGCATGAACGCCGGCGCAGACGAAATGATGACCCCGACCGCACCGCGCACGGTGGCCGCGTTCCCGCCGCAGCGGACGTTCAAGATGCTGCTCAAGCGCGAGTTCTGGGAACACCGCGGCGGTTTCCTGTGGGGGCCGCTGATCGCCGGAGCGATCGCGATCGGCTTCGCGTTGATCGGCGTGATCGCCGGCTCGGTGCTGTTCCACAACGTCGCCGCACGCAGTTCCGACGGCGTCAGCGTGGATCTGTCGGGCAACAGCGAGAAGATAGGCGGTATCGGCGACATGGCCCTGGCCGGCGGCCTGGGCCTGGTGTTCACGGTGTACGTGTTCGTGGTGTTCTTCTACGCCCTGGGCTCGATCTACGACGAACGCAAGGACCGCAGCATCCTGTTCTGGAAATCGCTGCCGGTATCGGACGCGCAGGCGGTGCTGTCCAAGCTGTTGTGGGCGTTGGTGCTCGCGCCGGTGATGACCGCGGTGATCGGACTGGGGGTCGGGCTGGTGATGTGGGTGCTGGCCTGGCTGGCGGCGCTGCTCAACGGAGTGGACGGCGCTTCGGCGATCTTCACCCAGGCCCATCCGCTGCAGTTGGTCGCCGAGATCGTCCTGGCCATCCCGGTGTATGCGCTGTGGGCGCTGCCGACGGTGGGCTGGCTGATGCTGTGCTCGGCCTGGGTACGCAGCGTGCCCTTCGTCTGGGCGGTGGTGATTCCGCTGCTGGCCTGCGTGTTCGTGAGCTTTCTGGACATCATGCCGGGCATCGATATCCCGCACGGCGCGATCTGGTACGTGATCGGCTTGCGCGGCCTGCTCAGCGTGGTGCCGGGCACCTGGTTCCTCAACGAACAGGTCGCCGCCAGCGCCAAGGACGCGGCGATGACCGGTCCGCAGGCGCTGACCCAGTCGATCGACGTCACCAGCAGCCTGCACGCCCTGACCACGCTCGACCTGTGGGTCGGCGCGGTGATCGGCGCGGCGATGGTCTACGGCGCGATCCGCCTGCGCCGCTGGCGCGACGAGGGCTGAAACCCGCGTCCCGTGCCGGCCCGGCGCCGGCCCGGCGCCGGCGCGGGACGTATCGCGACGTATCGCTGCGCGACGGCTTCAACCGTTTGCGCCCGATCGGCATCCATCAAGTTCCATCCTGCCCCGGAGCGCCCAATGCGCCTGCCCCTCGCCCTCCTCTCCGTCGCGCTGCTGTTGCCGTTGGCCGCCCAGGCCAACGATCGCTGCGATCACGCCCAGCCGCGCGATCTGCGCCTGGATCTGACCGGCGTGAAAGCGGTGGTGTTCGAAATCGGCTCCGACGATCTGGCCGTCAGGGGCGCCAGCGGCGCTAGCGGCGCCGGCGAGGTCACAGGCCGCGCCTGCGCCTCCGACGCCTCCGACCTGGCCGGGTTGACCCTGACCCAGCGCCGGGCCGGCGACAAACTCATCGTCACCGCCGAGCACAGCAACAAGATCAGCCTCGGCTTCAACGGCCATCGCTACATGCAGTTGCATGCCACGGTGCCGGACAGCCTGATGGTCCAGCTCAAGGTCGGCTCCGGCGATGCCTCGGTCGACAAGGTCGCCTCGCTGAGCGCGGATGTGAATTCCGGCGATATCAAGATCAGTCGCGTACGCGGCTTGGTCGCCGTCTCGGTGGGTTCGGGCGATATCGATATGGACGAAGTCGGTTCGCTGCAACTGATCAAGCTCGGTTCGGGCGATCTGAAGGCGCGCGGCATCGCCCGCGACGTCAAGATCGGCTCGGTCGGTTCGGGCGATGTCGAATTGCGTCGCGTCGGCGGTTCAGTCGAACTCGAACGGCTCGGCTCGGGCGATCTGGAAGTCGAGGATGTGCGCGGCAACCTGCGCGTGGCCCGGGTCGGCAGCGGCTCGGTGCACCACCGCGGCGTCGCCGGCCGGGTCGACGTGCCGCAGGACGACTGAGCGCAAAACGCGAGCGCGGCGTCAGGCCACGCCGCCTCACCCTACTGTTCCCACATGGGCGCGCCGCGCCGAGGATCGAGATCATGAAGGCTTTTTCGCCATTGGCTTCGCTCGCGGTCGCGGCCGCGCTGTTGCTGGCCTCCACCGCCGGTTGCGCCAAATCCTCCGACAGCGGACTGCGCGTGTTGGTGATCGATCACCTGCGGATCGACGGCGATCGCGTCCTGGTGCGTGGCGATGGCGGCGGCGAAGCCGAATTCCGCGCCGACGGTGCGCTCAGCATCGACGGCCGGACGATCGCGCTGACCCCGGCGCAACAGGCCTTCAGCCGACGGTATTACCAGGAAGCCTCGGCGATCGGTCGCGAAGGCGCGCAAATGGGCAAGGCCGGCACGGCGATCGCCGGCCACGCGGTGAGTTCGGCGCTGGAGGGCATCCGCACCGGCAACACCGACGACATCGGCAAGAAGGTCGAAGCCGAGACCTCCAAGCTGCAGGCGCGGGCCAAGCAAATGTGCGGACACGTGGTGAACCTGCGCGCCGCGCAGGATCAACTGCGCGCTTCGCTGCCGGCGTTCGCGCCGTTCTCGCGGATCCAAGCCGACCCCGGCGCCGACTGCGCGAGCTGATCGGCACCCCAAGTTCGATGCCCGAACG
Organism: Lysobacter sp. CA199; assembly: GCF_052078715.1. Taxonomy (NCBI): domain Bacteria; kingdom Pseudomonadati; phylum Pseudomonadota; class Gammaproteobacteria; order Lysobacterales; family Lysobacteraceae; genus Lysobacter; species Lysobacter sp. CA199. The sequence goes on from NZ_JBQJIL010000002.1 coordinate 415,140, forward strand.
CCTCCACCGTCGCCGTACCGCGCGGCGACGGCCGCGATCCACGCGGCGGGATTACTCGATGTCGTCGCCGGAGGTCGCGCTGTCGCGGGTGTTCTTCTGCACCGCGATCGCCGCGAACAGACTCAACGCATAGGCCATGCCGTAGAAGCCCTTCTCGCTGAAACTGATCTGCGCGTTCCACAGGCCGATGAACAACAGCAGCAACGAGCTGACCACCGACACCCAGGCCAGGCCGTAGTAGATGTTGGTGACCGGAATGCCTTCCATGCGGTCGCGCACCGCTTTTTGCACCGACACGGCCGCGAACAGGCCGTACAGCAGCAAGGTCAGGTAGTAGCCCTTTTCGTTGAGCTGCATTTGCGCATTCCACAGGCCGATCAGATAGGCCAGTGCGCCGAGCATGAGCGCGGTCCATGAAGCGCCGACGAAAGCCGCCGAGGGCTTCCGGGAAAAGGCAGAGTTCATATCGATTCCTTGATCGTGGGGTAGCGGCTGGGCAATCGCCGATATCTGCGCCGACCCGATGGGCCGGCGTGCCGTGCGGGCGCTCCCAGCCCGCGTGCGCACTATGCCTTGAAGCGCGATGGCTGTCATCGTCCGCGCCGCGCCGGACGCGGTGGCCGGGAGCGTAGACACGATGCGGTCCGGAACTGCGCGAGCGGTCCGCGCGGGAACGTCCCGGCGGCGGACACCCCGGCCGGCATTATCTGAAATCCAAATGCAACGCTCCGATCGATGCGTTGCGCACGCGAGCGCATCGGCGCTTGGCGCGGAGCGCGGGAAACCGCGGCGGCCGCGAACCGGTCCGCGCCGTCGAATCGAGCGTGTAATCAGCGGCCGCGCAAGCACGCGGTCGCGGGCCGGACGCAGCCGGCAGGTCGCCGCGCGCCACTCAATCGCCGGCGCGGCAACGGGTATCAGCGCCCGGCCGCGGCCAACGCCTGCTTCGGCACCGAAGCGCGCAACGCCGCATCGGCCGCTGCCGCCGCCTGGGCCGCGGCCTGCGCGCGGGCGTTGTCGTCGAAACGCATGAACTGCGGATCGCAACCGGCGCAAAGCGTCGTGGCGAGGGCGATGGCGAGTACGAAGTAGCGGTTGGATTTCATGGCTGGGCTCCAAAAAACTTTCTGGTTGTGGCTGCCGGACCGCGAAGCCCGGCGGGGCGAAAAACGCTACGGCGCGCCGTGATCCCTTGGTCGCCGTACCGGTGCAGCAAAAATTTCATGTCTCGGGTATTGCAGAAGAAATGTCGTCATCGAACCGCGGGCGGCGCCACGCCTGGGCGCCGGCATCGGGCACGACCGGCGACTTTACCCAATGCGGGCTTTCGCTCGCCTGTCGCCGCGATCGTGGCCGCAGCGCCCCGTCGCGGATATTCCCCAAAAAGGCCTGAACCCCTGTCGTTTCGGCGCGAACCGCCCGGCTTCATGCCCTGGCGCGCATCCCCACGACGCCTCGGGCCGGTTTGCTGCGGTGGTTACCGCCGAATAACTCCGATTATTCCTTCGTGTCGCCCGCAGGATATCCAATCGCCCCACCGACGGAATCCAACCGTGTTCGCAGATTAAATTCCCGGAACATTTACTTCACGCGCCCTATACGCGGCGCTCACACGGCGGCGGCATTTAGTGCGCCGCCGCCGCGCGAGTCGCGATCAACCGCCGCCGCTGCCGCCGCCAGACTGGATGCCGCCGCGGGTCAGCGAGGCCGGATCGAGCAGCCGGCGCAGTTGTTTCTCGCTCAGACCGCTGGTTTCCACCGCCACCTCCAACACCGGCCGGCCTTCTTTATAGGCTTGCTTGGCGATCGCGGCGGCCTTTTCGTAGCCGATGATGGGATTGAGCGCGGTCACCAGGATCGGGTTGCGGTCGAGCGCTTCGCGCACATGCGCCTGACGCACCTTGAGTCCGGCGATCGCGCTGTCGGCCAGCAGCGGCATGGCGCGCGCGAGCAGGCGGATCGAGTCGAGCAGATCGAAGGCGATCAGCGGCAACATCACATTGAGCTGGAAATTGCCGCTTTGCCCGGCCACGGTGATCGCTGCGTGGTGGCCGATCACCTGCGCGCAGACCATCGCCAAGGCTTCGGGAATCACCGGGTTGACCTTGCCCGGCATGATCGAGCTGCCCGGCTGCAGCGCCGGCAATTCGATTTCGCCCAGCCCGGCCAGCGGACCGGAATTCATCCAGCGCAGGTCGTTGGCGATCTTCATCAGCGCCACCGCCAGGGCGTTGAGCTGACCCGACAATTCCACCGCATCGTCCTGCGCGGCCAGGCCCTCGAACTTGTCCGCGGCCGATTCGAAACGCGTCCCGGTGGCGTCGGACAAGGCCTTGGCCATGGCCTTGCCGAAGCGCGGATCGGCATTGATGCCGGTGCCGATCGCGGTGCCGCCGATCGGCAGCCGGCGCAGGCGCTTGAGGCTGTCGAGCAGGCGCTGTTCGGCCGAATCCAACTGCGCGGCCCAGGCGCCGAATTCCTGCCCGAAGGTCAGCGGCATGGCGTCCATCAGATGGGTGCGCCCGGTCTTGGTGACCTTGGCCAGCTCCTTGGCGCGCTTGCCGATGGTCTTGCGCAGATGCTTGAGCGCCGGCAGCAGCGACTCCATCACCGCCAACTGCGCCGACACCCGGATCGCGGTCGGGATCACGTCGTTGGAGCTTTGGCCCAGATTGACGTGATCGTTGGGATGGATCTTGTGTTTGCCCGTGCGCGAGGCCAGCGTGGCGATGACCTCGTTGGCATTCATATTGCTCGAGGTGCCCGAGCCGGTCTGGTAGACGTCGATCGGGAAATGCGCATCGAAGCGGCCCTCGGCGACTTCGGCCGCGGCGGCGCGGATCGCCTTGGCCGCGGGCGCGTCGAGCAGGCCGAAACCGCCGTTGACCTGCGCCGCGGCGGCCTTGACCAGGGCCAGGGCGCGAATGAACTCTCGCGGCATCGGCTGGCCGGAGATGGGGAAATTCTGCACTGCGCGCTGGGTCTGCGCGCCCCACAGCGCATCGGCGGGAACGCTGAGTTCGCCCATGCTGTCGTGTTCGAGACGGAAACCCGCCGCGGCGGGTTTGGCCGCCGGTTTCGCGGGCTGGCCGGAGGTCCGGGCCGGGGTCTTGCGTTTGCTCGCCATTGCCAACTCCATTGAGTCGTGGGGGAGACACGCCGCGGATCGATGCCGCCCGCGTGTCGATTAGGTCTGGGGAGAACCCGGCTATCGCAAGGGTTCACGCCGTGCTGGCATCGTTTTCGCTGGCAGGGCCATCATCGCGATGTGCGCGATGGACGTCGAGTGCAGTCCGGATTTCCGCCCGATCCGGCAGGGTTTGCAGCTTCTGTAGGAGCCGCGACCGCGGCCACTCATGCTCGCGCCGCAAGCGGGTCAGACCGCAGTCGCGGCTTGCGCCGCTCCTACAGTGAGGGCCCGGCAGGACCCAAGCGCTGGGGTAGAATGGCGGACTGCTTACTCTCCACGCGTGCCATGTCCGCCGACTCCCAGACCACCCTGCTCGCCCTGTCCCCGCTCGATGGCCGCTACGCCGGCAAAGTCGATGCGCTGCGACCGATCTTCTCCGAATTCGGCCTGATCAAGGCCCGGGTCAAGGTCGAAGTGGAATGGCTGCTGGCCCTGGCCGACGAGCCGGGCATTGTCGAACTCAAGCCGTTCTCCGCGGCCGCGGCCGCGCGCCTGCGCAAGCTCGCCGACGAGCTGTCGCTGGCGGACGCAGCCCGGGTCAAGGAAATCGAGCGCACCACCAACCACGACGTCAAAGCGGTGGAATACCTGATCAAGGAGCGCCTCAAGGACGATGCCGAGCTGGGCCCGGCCCTGGAATTCGTGCACTTCGCCTGCACCAGCGAGGACATCAACAACCTCAGCTACGCGCTGATGCTCAATCAGGCGCGCCAGCAGGTGCTGCTGCCCAAGCTCGACGAACTGATCCAGAAGCTGCGCGCGATGGCCCACGAGCACGCCGGCCTGCCGATGCTCTCGCGCACCCACGGCCAGACCGCCTCGCCGACCACGGTCGGCAAGGAACTCGCCAACGTGGTCGCGCGCCTGCTGCGTCAGGGCGAAACCCTGGCCGGCGCGCAGATGCCGGGCAAGATCAACGGCGCGGTCGGCAACTACAACGCCCACCTGGCCTCGTATCCCGATATCGATTGGGCCGCCTTCTCCCAGCGTTTCGTGACCTCGCTGGGCCTGGACTGGCAGCCTTACACCACCCAGATCGAGCCGCACGACGGCATCGCCGAGGTCTGCGACGCGCAGCGCCGCATCGACACGATCTGCATCGATCTGTGCCGCGACGTGTGGGGCTACATCTCGCTGGGTTACTTCAAGCAGGCCGTGAAGGCCGGCGAAGTCGGCAGCTCGACCATGCCGCACAAGGTCAATCCGATCGATTTCGAAAACGCCGAGGGCAACTTCGGCATCGCCAACGCCTTGTTCGAACACTTCGCCGCCAAGCTGCCGATCAGCCGCTGGCAGCGCGATCTGACCGACTCGACCGTGTTGCGCGCGCTGGGCACCGCGTTCGGCCACGCCCTGATCGGCATCGACGCGCTGCTGCGCGGGCTGAACAAGCTCAGCGTCAATCCCGAGCGCCTGGCCGCCGATCTGGACGCGGCCTGGGAAGTGCTGGCCGAAGCCGTGCAGACGGTGATGCGCCGCCACGGCCTGCCCAATCCCTACGAACACCTCAAGGCGCTGACCCGCGGTCAGGGCATCACCGAAGCCTCGATGCGCGAGTTCATCGCCTCGCTGGATCTGCCGGCGCAGGACAAGCAGCGTCTGCTGGCGATGACGCCGGGCAGCTACACCGGCTTGGCCGAGCGCCTGGCGCGCGAGATCTGACCCGGAACGGAGCGCGATCGCGATGGAAGACACCCGCGGCTGGACCCTCGCCGAGCAGCATGCCGACGATGGCCTGTCCCTGATTCGGCTCAAGCAGATCGAGCGCGGTTTCGATTTCCGCACCTATCCCGAACGCTTGAACCTGATCTGGGCCTATCGCGACGACCCGGGCACCGGCACCGCCTCGCCGGCCGAGCTTGAAGCGATGCAGCGCTTCGAGGACCGGGTCTGCGAGCGCATCGAGGCCGCCGGCCACAGCCTGTTGGCGATCGTGTTCACCGAACCCGACCACCGCGAGTACGTGTTCCATACCCGCGACGTGAATGCCTTCATCGGCGTGCTCAACACGATGCCGCAGGAAGCCGCGCCCTATCCGATCGAGATCGACCACGAGAGCGATCCCAAGGGCGAGTTCTACCAGTCCTTCGCCGACGCGCTCGGCGCGCGCTAAGCCCGCCCATCGCGAATCGAAACACGAGACCCGATCGGCAGTACCGATCACCAGACCCGATTCCGCAACGCATCGCGATAGCCGATAGTGTCCAATCGTTTTTCACTTCCGCGAGCGAGGCGATGATGCGTTTGGCGATGGGTCTGATCGGTGCACTGATACTCAGCGGCTGCGCCGCGTCCGTCTCCAAGCCCGATCGAAAGGCGGATCCGGCCACGGCCGCAACGGTCTGTCCGGCCGATCCGACCTGGGACACGCCCTCGCCGCCCCGCCGCATCCACGGCAACACCTGGTATGTCGGCACCTGCGGGATCAGTTCGATCCTGATCGCCTCCGATCAGGGCCATGTGCTGATCGACGGCGCCACCGAAAAGGCCGCGACGCAGATCGAAGCCAACATTCGCACGCTGGGTTTCCGCGTCGAAGACGTCAAGTACATCCTCAGTTCGCACGAACACCTCGACCACGCTGGCGGCATCGCCCAGTTGCAGCGCGACAGCGGCGCGACCGTGGTCGCGCTGCCGGCCGAAGCGGTTTCGCTCGAACGCGGCCAGGGCGACCGCGGCGATCCGCAGTTCCTGAGCACTCCACCGTTCAAGCCGGTGCGCGCGGTGCGCCGGATCGCCGTCGGCGAAACGCTGAGCCTGGGCCCGATCGCGCTGACCCCGCACGCCACGCCCGGCCATACCCCGGGCAGCACCAGTTGGACCTGGAACGCTTGCGATCAGGCCGGCGTGTGCCGCGCGATCGCCTACGCCGACAGCCTGACCCCGTTTTCCGACGACGAGTACCGCTACACCGACGAGGCCGCCCACCCGGGCGTGATCGCCGCGTTCCGCCAGAGCCTGGCCACGGTCGCCCGATTGCCTTGCGACATTCTGTTGACGCCGCACCCCAGCGCCAGCGACCTGTTCGCGCGACTGGGCCCGCAGGCGAGCAAATCGTTGGTCGACGCCGGCGCCTGCCGCGTCTATGCCGCCACCGGCACCGCCAAACTCGACGCGCGCATCGCCAAGGAGCGCGGCGCGACCACGCCGTGAGCGGACCGCGAGCACGGCCGCGACCACGCGGCCTTGGCGCCTGTGCGCGCACAGTCGGCGACGACGCGAACGGAGGACTGCGATGCAGCAACTGATCAATATCGATGTGCCCGATCTGGAAGCGGCGCTGAGGTTCTATACCCGCGCCTTCGGCCTGCACGCCGGGCGCCGGCTCGGCGGCGAAGTCGTCGAACTGCTCGGCGGACAGGCGCCGATGTATTTGTTGCGCAAACCCGAGGGCTCTGCCGCGGCCGGGTCCGATACGCGGCGTTACGCGCGGCATTGGTCGCCGCTGCATGTGGATGCGGTGGTCGAGGACCTGGACGCGGCCCTGGCCAGCGCGCTCCAGGCCGGGGCGCGGCAGGAGGGCGAGATCCGCAGCGCCAACTGGGGCCGGATCGTGCAGATCGCCGATCCGTTCGGCCATGGCTGGTGCCTGCTGCAGTTTCTGGGGCGCGGCTACGACGAGATCGCGGATTGAACGGCGGCCGCGCGCCGGCGATCGACCGCAGCCGTTCTGGATAAAGCCGTCCTGGATAAATCCGAACCGGGCGGCCATCGCCGCGGTCCTGGCCGGCGCCGACACGCCCGTCTCGCATGAGCGACAATGCCCGCATCGGCGCGATGCGCCCGCCACTGTGTTCGAACCATGCCCAAGAAGCCCGCCACCGCCTCGTCCAAGAAAACTCCAGGCGCTCCGGCGATCGAAGTCGACGCCAGTCGGCATCCGCCGCTGGGCATGCCCGCCGAGACCTTCCTGCGCGATTACTGGCAAAAGCGTCCGCTGCTGATCCGCAACGCCTTCCCGGGTCTGGAATCGCCGCTGCAGCCCGAAGACCTGGCCGGTCTGGCCTGCGAAGAAGGCGCGCTGTCGCGGCTGATCCAGCACGACCGCGCCAACGATCGTTATTCGGTGCGGCACGGGCCGTTCGAAGAATCCGAGTTCCCGGGCATGCCGCACCAGGACTGGACCCTGCTCGTGCAGGACGTGGACAAGTGGGACGCCGACGTCGCCGCGCTGCTGCCCGCATTCGATTTCCTGCCGCGCTGGCGCATCGACGACATCATGGTGTCGTTCGCCGCGCCGGGCGGTTCGGTCGGCGCGCACGTCGATCAATACGACGTATTCCTGCTGCAGGCCCAGGGCCATCGGCGCTGGCAGATCAATGCGCGCGCCGACGCGCCGCAGGACTTCCGACCCGATGCCGAACTCAAGCTGCTGCGCGAGTTCGAGCCCAGCCACGATTGGGTGCTCGGCCCCGGCGACATGTTGTATCTGCCGCCCGGCGTGCCGCACCACGGCGTCGCCGAAGACGCCTGCCTGACTTTCTCGGTCGGCATGCGCGCGCCCTCGGCGGCCGAATTGATGGGCGACTACATCGACACCCTGGCCGGGGAAGCCGACGAAAGCCTGCGCTACCACGATCCCGACCTGACCCCGCCGCGCGATCCGAACGAAATCGACGCCGAGTCGATGACCCGCGTAGTCGAGGCCTTGAACGCCTTGCGCATGAACGATCCCGATCGCCTCGGCGACTGGTTCGGCCGCTTCATCACCGTCTATCGCGCCGCCGGCGAGGTGTCCGCTGGCGGCGAGGCGCCGCGTTCGCGGATCGAAATCGAATGGGATCTGCAGCGCAGCGCGAGCCTGTGGCGGCATCCGTGGTCGCGCATGGCCTGGCGCCGCGCGCATGCCAAGGGCGGCGCGGCCCGCCTGTACGTCAGCGGACAGGAATTCGCCCTGCCTGCGCGGGACGCGCAGACGATCGCGGCCGCAGCCGAACTGGATCTGGCGGCGTATTCGGCGCTGTCGGAAAACGGGCGCGCCTGCGTGCTCGAACTGATCGCCGGCGGGCATTACCGCCTGGGCGTGGACGAAGGCGAAGACGACGATCAGGAATAAGTCCGGCGCCGCCCGCGCCCGAACGATCCGGCCCGGCCGATCCGGGCCGCCCCTGCGATGGATTCAACCACCATGAGTTCGCGTCCGATGGATACCGACCCGACCACCGCCGATTCGACCCCACCGACTTCGTCGACCGACCCGGCCGCCGGTTTCCGGGTGGTGGTGGTCGCCGACTATGCCGCGGCGCAACCGGCATTGCGCGCGGTGCGCGAGACCGTGTTCGTGCACGAACAGAACGTCCCGCGCGAACTGGAGTTGGACGCCGAACGCGATCCGCTGTGCCAGCACGTCCTGGCCTTCGACCGCCAGGACAACCCGATCGGCACCGCCCGGCTCACCCCGGACCGACGCATCGGCCGCATGGCCGTGCTCGCGCAGTGGCGCGGCCGCGGCGTCGGCGAGGCTCTGTTGGCCGCCTTGATCGAGCATGCCCAACGGCTGGGTTGGCGCGAGCTGTCGTTGCACGCGCAGGCATCGGCGATCGGTTTCTACGCCCGCAACGGCTTCCTGCCCGAAGGCGAACGCTTCGTCGAAGCCGGCATCGACCACCTGACCATGCGCCGCCTGCTCGGTGCCGCCAATCCGGTGGAGACCCGCGAAGCCGCGCTGGCCGCATTGATCGGCATCGTCGCCGGCGCGCGCCACGGCTTGGCGATCTACAGCCGCGAGCTCGACCCCGGGTTGCTCGATCGTGCCGACGCGATCGCCGCGTTGCGCCGATTCGCCACCGGTGGCGGCATCGCGCAGATCCTGCTGCAGGACCCAGCCGCGCCGCAGCGCGCGCTGGCGCCGCTGATCGCCTTGGCCCAGCGTCTGCCGAGCGCGTTCGAATTCCGCGCGATCGAAGAACCGGTCGACCGCAATCATCCGGCCGCCTACCTGGTCAACGACCGCGACGGCTGGTATTTCCGCCCGCTCGGCCACCGCTTCGACGGCGAAACCCGGCTCGACGGCGGCGCCCGCGCGCGCCAGTTGCGCGCGCATTTCGAACCGGTCTGGGAACGCGGTCGGCCGTGCAGCGAGTACCGCGCGCTGGGAATCTGAGTCCGGCGGCGTCAACCCGTGTGGTTAACGCGCGTAGGCGGCCGGATCGTTGAGCACCATCTCGAACGCGTACCGCCCGTCGGGCTGGCGCTCGATCAGCAGCAAATCCGCGCCGGGCGAGCGCGAAGGCCGGCGCTGCGCGTTATCGATCGCGCGCAAGGCTTCGGCGACGGCGGCGTTGCTCTCGGCCTTGCCGCGCAGCACGGCGCCGCGCTCGGAAAAACGCACCGAATCGACCCGGCACGACGCCGGAAACAGGGCGTTGTAACGATCGCGCACCGTTTCGGCCGAAGCCCGCTCGGTCGCGGGCGGCGCGCTCGCCGGATCACCGATGGAACCGGGTGCGGCCGTCGCCGCGGCCTGGGTGGTGAAACCGTTTCCCGGCGAACCCGAACCGCGCTGGACTTCGCCGCCCTGCGCGGGCGCCGCACCGGGTTGCAGCCCACAACCATTGAGCGCGATCAACAACGCCGCGCCCGTCCAAAACGATCCGACTCTCCGCATCCATCCTCTCCCCAGCGACCCGACCCGACCCGATCATAGGCCGCCGCCGCGCCCAACCGCGCACCGGGCCGCCGAATCACGACCGCCGCCACGGATTGCCGATCGCGGACGGGTCGATACCGGCGCGGATGCCGCGGCCTGAGCGCGGGATGAATCGCGCGATCGATGCCATCGGTCCAGCCTCGCAGGCCCTGCGCGGGGGAGCCGACTTGAACCGCGCGGGGTTGGCCCAAGACTTTAACGGCATTGCCGGAACGGTCCTCTTGGCCTCCCGGTCCCGCCCACCCGCCCCGACCGGCCCGAAATCGAAGCAAATCGGTCGCTTAGACATAAGTAGTTATGCCGCTGGGCTTAACACTACCGCTATAATTCCGAGCCTTGTCCGCGCCACCCGCCTTGCGCGTGCGCGCGACGCCACTTCCGCCCCCCAAGAGTTTCCCGATAGCCATCGTGGACAGCCTCCTCAAGCAGTTCTCGCAATCCTCGCAACTCGGCGCCAACGCCGCCTTCATCGAAGACCTGTACGAGCAGTACCTGGTCGATCCCGACAGCGTCGGGGCCAAGTGGAAAAGCTACTTCGACGGCTTCAAGGGCCGCGAAGCCGGCGACATTCCGCATTCGGCCGCGATCGAAAGCATCACCCAGGCCGGCAAGGCCGCCTCGCGCGGCGTAGTCGCCGCCAATGGCGCCTCGCCGACCGGCAGCGACGAGCGCGAGCGCTCGGTCGGCAAGGTGATCACGGCGTACCGCTCGCGCGGTCACCTCGCCGCCAACATCGATCCGCTCGGCCTGCTGGAAAAACCCGACGCGCCTGACCTGGCGCTGGGCTTCCACCGCCTGTCCGAGAGCGACCAGTCGGTCGAGTTCTCGACCGGCGGCGTGGCCGGCAAGGAGCGCATGAAGCTCGGCGAGCTGCTCGCCCTGCTCAAGGCGACCTATACCGGTCCGATCGGCGCCGAGTTCATGCACATCGCCGACGCCGAACAGCGCCGCTGGATGTACGAGCGCCTGGAAACCGCCGCCGGCAAGTACGGCCGCAGCGCCGAAGACAAGAAGCGCATCCTCGAGCGGCTGACTGCCGCCGACGGCCTGGAGCGTTACCTGGGCACCAAGTACGTCGGCCAGAAGCGCTTCTCGCTGGAAGGCGGCGACGCGCTGATCCCGCTGATGGACGTGACCATCCGCCGCTCCGGCGAACAGGGCGTGCAGGACGTGGTCATCGGCATGGCCCACCGCGGCCGCCTCAACGTCCTGGTCAACACCCTCGGCAAGTCGCCGCGCAAGCTGTTCGACGAGTTCGAAGGCAAGTTCGACCACGACGAACACGCCCACACCGGCGACGTGAAGTACCACATGGGCTTCAGCGCCGACGTCGCCACGCCGGGCGGCCCGGTGCATCTGGCGCTGGCGTTCAATCCCTCGCACCTGGAAATCGTCAACCCGGTGGTCGCCGGCAGCGTTCGCTCGCGCCAGACCCGCCGCGGCGACAACGGCCGCGCCCAGGTGCTGCCGGTGCTGCTGCACGGCGACGCCGCGTTCGCCGGCCAAGGCGTGGGCATGGAGCTGTTCCAGATGTCGCAGGCACGCGGTTTCGCGGTCGGCGGCACGGTCCACATCGTCATCAACAACCAGGTCGGCTTCACCACCAGCGAGCGCCAGGACGCGCGTTCCACGCTGTACTGCACCGACGTGGCCAAGATGGTCGGCGCGCCGATCCTGCACGTGAACTCCGATCACCCCGAAGCGGTTGCGTTCTGCGCAGAGATGGCGCTGGACTTCCGTCAGCGCTTCGGCCGCGACGTGGTCGTCGACCTGGTCTGCTACCGCCGCCACGGCCATAACGAGGCCGACGAGCCGGCGGCGACACAGCCGCTGATGTACCAGGTGATCCGCAAGCACAAGACCCCGCGCGAGATCTACGCCGAGCAACTGATCGGCGAAGGCGCGATCACCGCCGAGCAGGCGCAGGCACTGGTCGACCAGTACCGCGACAAGCTCGACGCCGGCGAGGTCACCACCGAAATAGTCGAGGTCAAGCCGGACGAGTTCACCATCGACTGGTCGAAGTACCTGTCGGGCAAGATCAGCGATCCGGTCGACACCAAGTTTCCGCGCGCCAAGCTCGACGCGCTCGCGACCCAGATCAACGCCGTCGCCGACACCGTCAAGCTGCACCCGCGCGTGGCCAAGATCTACGAAGACCGCCGCAAGATGGTCTCCGGCGAATTGCCGGGCGACTGGGGCTTCGCGGAAAATCTGGCCTACGCCACCTTGATCAGCGAAGGCTACAGGCTGCGTCTGGTCGGTCAGGACAGCGGCCGCGGCACCTTCTTCCACCGCCACGCGATCCAGCACGAGCAGACCACGGACGAATACATCGTGCCGCTGCGTGAGTTGGTCACCAACCCCTCCGACGTCACCATCATCGACTCCTTGCTCAGCGAAGAAGCGGTGATGGCGTTCGAGTACGGCTACTCCACCGCCGACCCTCAGACGCTCGACATCTGGGAAGCGCAGTTCGGCGACTTCGCCAACGGCGCCCAGGTGGTGATCGATCAGTTCCTGTCCTCCGGCGAAGCCAAGTGGGGCCGTCTGTGCGGCCTGACCCTGCTGCTGCCGCATGGCTACGAAGGCCAAGGCCCCGAGCACAGCTCCGCGCGCCTGGAGCGCTTCCTGCAACTGTGCGCGCTGGAGAACATGCTGGTCTGCGTGCCGACCACGCCGGCCCAGGCCTACCACATGATCCGCCGGCAGATGTGCATGAGCACGCGCAAGCCGCTGGTGGTGATGACGCCCAAGTCGCTGCTGCGCCACAAGCTGGCGGTGTCGACCCTGGACGATCTGGCCAACGGCGAATTCCAGCATCTGATTCCCGATGCCGCGGCCAACCCGAAGAAGGTCAAGCGCGTAGTGCTGTGCTCGGGCAAGGTCTATTACGACCTGTTCGAACAGGCGCAGAAGGACGGTCTGGAAGACGTCGCCATCGTCCGCATCGAACAGCTCTACCCGTTCCCGCGCGAAGTCCTGGCCGCCGAACTCAAGCGCTTCAGCGCGGCCAAGGACGTGGTGTGGTGTCAGGAAGAGCCGCAGAACCAGGGCGCGTGGTACCAGATCCGTCACCACTTGACCGCCTGCCTGGCGCCGAAGCAGACCCTGCACTACGCCGGACGCGCGCGTTCGCCGTCGCCGGCGGCCGGGCATCTGGCCGATCACGTCGTCGAGCAGACCAAGTTGGTCGCCGACGCGCTGGTCAATTCGCTGCACGGAGAGTCCAGCGCCGAGTAAGGCGCTGTTCTCCCGAAACAACTTACAACCCCACATTCAAGCACTCCAGGATGCCTGCCCCATGAGCACCGAGATCAAAGTCCCCGTCCTTCCCGAGTCGGTCTCCGACGCCACGATCGCCACGTGGCACAAGAAGCCGGGCGATGCGGTCAAGCGCGACGAGAACCTGGTCGATCTGGAAACCGACAAGGTCGTGCTCGAGGTGCCCTCGCCGGTCGACGGCGTGCTCAAGGAAATCAAGTTCGAGGAAGGCGCGACCGTGACCAGCCAGCAGCTGATCGCGATCGTCGAGGCCGGTGCCGTCGCCGCTGCGAGCGCACCGGCCGCCGAAGCCGCACCGGCCGCGGCCAAGACCGAAGCGCTGCCGGCCGCCGGCGCCCAGCCAATCACGCCCAAGGCCAACGCGTCCGCCGAAGCGCCGAAGGCCCCGGCCGGCAACGACCAACTGCCCCCGGGCGCGCGCTTCACCGCCAACACCCAGGGCATCGACGCTTCGCAGGTCGAAGGCACCGGTCGCAAGGGCGCGGTGACCAAGGAAGACATCGTCAATTACGCCAAGAGCGGCGGCGTCGGCAACGCCGCCGGCGCGCGTCCGGAAGAGCGCGTGCCGATGACCCGCATCCGCGCGCGCATCGCCGAGCGCCTGATGCAGTCGAAGAATTCGATCGCGATGCTGACCTCGTTCAACGAAGTCAACCTCGGCAAGGTCATGGCCATGCGCAAGGAGCTGGGCGAGTCCTTCGAGAAGGCCAACGGCGTCAAGCTGGGCTTCATGAGCTTCTTCGCCAAGGCCGCGGCCAACGCGCTGCAGCGTCACCCGGTGGTCAACGCCTCGGTCGACGGCAACGACATCGTCTATCACGGCTATGCCGACATCTCGATCGCCGTGTCGACCGACAAGGGCCTGGTCACGCCGGTGCTGCGCAATGTCGAGCGCATGGGCTTCGCCGACGTCGAGAAGGCCATCGGCGATTACGCCAAGAAGGCCCGCGACGGCAAGCTGGCGCTGGAAGACCTGCAGGGCGGCACCTTCACCATCACCAACGGCGGCACCTTCGGCTCGCTGATGTCGACCCCGATCGTCAACCCGCCGCAGTCGGCGATCCTCGGCATGCACGCGATCAAGGAACGCGCGATCGTTGAAAATGGTGCAGTAGTGGCCGCGCCGATGATGTATATCGCGTTGAGCTACGACCACCGAATCATCGACGGCAAGGACGCGGTGCTGTTCCTGGTCGACATCAAGAACCAGTTGGAAAATCCGCATCGCATGCTGCTCGGCATGTGATGCACTAAGCCCCTCTCATACCGCTCGAGCCCCTCTCCCGCTCAGCGGGAGAGGGGTTGGGGTGAGGGCCCGCAGCGATCCGCCACGCCGCCCTCCCCGCCTCCCTCATCCGCCCTTCGGGCACCTTCTCCCGCCAGCGGGAGAAGGGACAAGGCAAAGGAATTCTTAGATGTCTGAGCAATTCGACGTAGTCGTCATCGGCGCCGGCCCGGCCGGTTATCACGCCGCCATCCGCGCCGCCCAACTCGGTCTGAAGACCGCCTGCATCGATGCCGCGCTCGGCAAGGACGGAAAACCCGCTCTGGGCGGCACTTGCCTGCGCGTGGGCTGCATCCCGTCCAAGGCGCTGCTCGACAGCTCGCGCCAGTTCTGGAACCTGCAGCATCTGTTCGGCGAGCACGGCATCAGCGCCGACAACGCCAAGATCGACGTCGCGACCATGGTCGGCCGCAAGGACAAGATCGTGAAGCAGTTCACCGGCGGCATCGCGATGCTGTTCAAGGCGAACAAGATCACCCCGTACTACGGCTTCGGCACCCTGCATCCGGGCAACGTGGTTAAGGTCAAGCAGCACGACGGTTCCGAGGTCGAGCTCAAGGGCACCAACGTCATCATCGCCGCCGGTTCGGATTCGATCGAACTGCCGTTCGCCAAGTTCGACGGCGACAAGATCGTCGACAACGTCGGCGCGCTGGACTTCACCGAAGTGCCCAAGCGCCTGGGCGTGATCGGCGCCGGCGTGATCGGCCTGGAACTGGGCAGCGTGTGGAAGCGCCTGGGTTCGGAAGTCACCATTCTCGAAGCCCTGCCCGAGTTCCTCGCCGCCGCCGATGCCGAGGTCGCCAAGACCGCGGCCAAGGAATTCAAGAAGCAGGGCCTGGAGATCAAGCTCGGCGCGAAGGTCAGCAAGGCCGAAATCAAGAAGGACGGCGTGCACCTGACCTACAACGACGGCAAGTCCGATCAGCAACTGGTCGTCGACAAGCTGCTGGTGGCCGTGGGCCGCCGCGCCGCCTCGAAGGGCCTGCTCGCGGAAGGCACCGGCGTCAAGATCAACGAACGCGGCCAGATCGAAGTCGACGAACACTGCCACACCGGCGTCGACGGCGTGTGGGCGGTCGGCGACTGCGTGCGCGGGCCGATGCTCGCGCACAAGGGCTTCGAAGAAGGCATCGCGGTGGCCGAACTCATCGCCGGCCTGCCGGGTCACGTCAACCTCGACACCGTGCCGTGGGTGATCTACACCGAGCCGGAAATCGCCTGGGTCGGCAAGACCGAGCAGCAGCTCAAGGCCGAGAACATCCCGTACAAGACCGGCAGCTTCCCGTTCGCGGCGATCGGCCGTGCGGTGGCCATGGGCGAGCCGGCCGGCTTCGTCAAGGTCATCGCGCATGCCGAGACCGACCGCGTGCTCGGCCTGCATCTGGTCGGTGTCGGCGTGTCCGAACTCGTGCACGAAGGCGTGCTGACCATGGAGTTCAACGGCTCAGCCGACGACCTGGCCCGCATCTGCCACGCGCATCCAACCTTGTCGGAAGCGATCCACGATGCGGCGATGGCGGTCGATAAGCGCGCGATCCACAAAGCCAATTGAAACCGGGGTTCGGTATTGCGGATCTGCGCCAGCGACCCCAACCGAATCCCACGCAGACGCCAGGCCTTGCCTGGCGTTTTGCGTTTTCCGCCGCCCTATCGCGAGCAGTCGATCCGCGAATCCCGCTTCCCTAATCTAGAAACCTGTGCCCATGAAAACCCTCTGCGTCTATTGCGGTTCCAACTCCGGCAACAAGCCGATCTACACCGAACGCGCGATCGCGCTCGGCACGCGCATGGCCCGCGACGGTATCGCCCTGGTGTACGGCGGCGGCAACGTCGGCCTGATGGGCACGGTCGCCGATGCGGTGCTGGATGCCGGCGGCGAAGCGATCGGCGTGATTCCGGAACAACTGGTCAACTGGGAAGTCGCCCATCGCGGCCTGAGCAAGCTGGAAATCGTCGGCTCGATGCACGAGCGCAAGGCGCGCATGTTCGATCTGGCCGACGGCTTCGTCGCCCTGCCCGGCGGCTTCGGCACCCTGGATGAAATGTTCGAGATGCTGACCTGGCGCCAGCTCGGCATCGGCAACAAGCCCTGCGCCTTCCTCGACATCGACGGCTTCTATTCGCCGCTGATGGCGATGCTCGATCGGATGGTCGAAGAACGCTTCCTGCACGCCGACCAGCGCCAGGATCTGTGGCACGGCGACGACATCGCGACGATGCTCGAATGGATGCGCGACTACACGCCCGCGGCGGCTTCGAAGTGGATGGACGAGAAGCGGCGCAACGCGTTGCGTTGATCGCACTCACCGGCCCGATGGTCTCTCGTTGCGCCGGCCGCGTGCCGACGCTACCCTCCACCGCATGCTCCGACCACGCTATGCGCTGATCGCCCTGCTGCTCGCCGCGATGGCGCTCGGCGCGGTTTATCGCGCAGAGCTCCAAGCCGCGTATTACCTCGCCCGCGCACGCTGGTCGCCGCCCGACGGCGCCTACCTCGTCAACGAAGTACTGGCCCACCAGGACGGCTGGCGCATCGGCAAGGACTACTTCATCGAATTGTCCGACGCTCCCGGCACGAGGTACCGTATCGCCGGCAATGTGATCCATCAAAACGGCCATCCGGTCGCGCGCGTGTTGCATGTGGATGCCGACACCGGCGAGGTGCGGGTCGCGTCGCTGGATGGACGGCGGCACGGCCGTTACGCCATCACCAGTCACGAATAGACCGAAGGCTGCGGAATCCTTTGCCCGGGAGCTGCGCGAAAGGGCCGATGCGCGATTACATCTCGGCGACGGCATCGAAGTGAATGAACGAGAAGCCCGCGACCACTTTCGCCGGCTTGACTCCGATAGGCATAACCTCATGAGGTCGGCTGGGCCAATGCCCAGCCGGCCTCATGACCTATCGCCTGTTGAGGGGTAACCGACTACCGCGTCTTGGATCAGAACTTCGCGATCAGCTTGGCCGATGCGCCGTGATCGTCGGCATCCGAAGCGATCTGCCCCAAGTACAACAGATTCAGGCTGATGCGTTCGCTCAGCTGCGCGCTGACTCCCGCCGTCACCACCGCCGCGTTACGCGCGATCGGCGCCCCTTCGACCAGGAACGACTGGCCACCGTCGAAACGCAGCTTCGAGACCGGCTCCAGATCGCCGCTGGCGCGCCGCCAGGCCAACGAACCGCCCAAACGCCAACGGCTGCTGTCGCCGAAACCGTAGCCCAGACGCAGACCCAGCGTCGCGTAACGCGTGCTTGCGTCCACGTCTTCGCTGTGCAACGCGCCGACACCGCCACGCTCGCCGAAACCATCGGTTTTCAGCTTGATCTGCGATGCGCCCAGGAACGGCTCCAACTCGACCGCGCCTGCATTGAAGGCGTAACCCAATTCGCCATAGAACTGGGTCGCACGCGCATCGGTCGTGGCGGTAAAGCTGTTGCCCAATCCTACGACCGTCGCCCGGCGACGCGTATCGACGTCATAGTCCGAACGGATACCGCCCAGACGCAGGCGCCAACCGTTCTCCCACGCCGCGTCGGCATAGAGCCCGTAATGCAAGTTGTCGCTCTCGCTGCGCGAACCGCGCGCATCGACGTCGTTGCGGGTCTTGCCGCCGCCAGCCAGCGCACCCAGACGCCAGTTCTGGCCCAGCGCCCAGTCGGCGCCGAACAACAGCCCGCTGCTGTCGCGCTCGAGCTTGGCGGTTTCGTGCGTCGCATCGGTTTGCGCGCGTGCGCCCAGCGCCTTGATCCATACGCGCATATCGCCGCGCTGCTGGCTGTCGGTGTAACCGTCCAGCACCGCGTGCTGGATCGACAACGCATCTTCGATCAATGCCGTTTGGGTCGACGCATGCAGTTCGCCCGAGATCGAATCGAGCGCCGCCCGCGCCTGCTCCGCGCTCAGAACCGCCACTGCGTTCCAGACGGGATTGCCCGGGCCGGTGGATTCCGCACCGGCCGCAGCCGCGCGCTGATTGGCCGTCGCGCCGATCGAGCCGAAGCTGACGTCGTTGCGCAGCAACTGCAGTTTGACTGCATTCGGTTCGTACACCAGCGACGGGTTCAGGAACGCGTAGTTGTTGCTCGCGCCGGCGAATCGGCCGCTGACACCGCCGGAGGCCGTCAGGATCGTGTATTGGGTCAACGGTTGAAAGCCCGAATCCTGTCCGAGGGAAACCACCGAGCCGCCGTTGATCGTCGCCTTGCCGCCGACCACGACACGATCGCTCGCGCCTTGCGGCGTCACTTCGGCTTCGTAGATCGAACCCGGCGCGAACGTCAGGTCGCCTCCGACACTCAACGAGCCGATCGAGTTACCCGGCGCCAATCGCCCCCCGTAATTGACAAGCACATTGCCGTTCAAACGCCCGTTACCGCCCAGCGTGCCGCCCGCATTGATCGTCGCCCCACCGCCGAACACGCCGTCTACGAGCAACTTACCCCCGAACACCCTTGCCTGGCCGTTGAAAGCGCTGTTGTCTGCGGTCAAGCGAGTGGTGCCGGCAAATACATTGACGAAACTGAAACCCGGAGCAGCGGGATCATCGCCGCCTACGAGTTTCGTACTGAAACGATAATCGGATTCGGTGTGATTGAAGTTGATACTGCCCGCCCCACGGATATTGATGACATCCGTATCCAGCCTGCCGGCAGCGACGGGGGCGTCGGGAACTAAATCCGGACGTCCGGAAGAGTCGTTGACGGCACCCCCGAACGTGATTGACGAACCCCGGATTGGAGCACCGGTAACACCGCGCGGAAGCATCTCGATGCTAGGCGCGGAGACTGTGCCTTGAGACGAAATGATCATCTCGGTGGAAGTACGGAGAGACATTCCCCCCGAAGCATTCCATTGCGTTCCCTCCCCATCGATCCTGATTACAGCCCCATTACTCTGCCTCGCATCAATCGAAGAACCAGTTACGCCGACAACGGCTAAGCCTGAGGAGTTGAGAACGGCTCCGTCCGACACTTTCAAAATGGCCGCCGATATAGTAAATACACCATAGCCGATGGAGAACTGCAGTGTGTTCGTATTCCAGACGGATCCTCTGCCGGTTATATCGATTTCAGCAAAGCCCCTGGACGCAAAGACGGTATCGTCGACATTGACGACACCCCCGTTCTCAACGCGGACAAAACCGCGGGGCGACGTGAAAGCCGTATTGTTACAAGCCACGCAAAGCTGGCCTTTGTGATTCCAGACAGCGCCGTCTCCACGCACAATTACCCCGGCGTTTGCTTGGGGAGGACTGAAGAGTTCTACATGAATACGCAATGGGCCGGCGCTGTTCACCACACCGCCTGACTCGACGATCAAGTGCCCAGCGATCCATTGATCGCTGGAAACGGGCATCTGCCACGGACTTGGATAGGTCCCGGGCACCGTTACGGTGACGCCATTGGGAATGGTCTGCGCTAAGACAGGCGCCACAGGCAGTAATCCACCACAGATAATGGCAATAGCTTGAGCCAGAAGCTGCTTTCCGTCTGAGCAGCCAAGATCAGCATCCTTACGTACACGGTTCATTGAAAACTCCATATTGCCTATCCAAGTTCTGTCGTCTCGCCCTACAGGGCCACGATTTTCCGGTCGAACCGATGAGAAGCGCCGACGCACTTCACTCAATCGAAGAGCACTGGGCCGCGAGTGTGTACATGAGCGGCATTGCCCGGCATCTCACGGGCGAAGTAAAGTTTACGCTACCCGGATCGAAATACTCGACTGAATCGCCGTCAGCGTTGCAATGCGTGACGCCTGCGGATCGCATGACTTGGATCGGCCTGCTGCCGCCGGCAAACAAGTCTGAGCCCGTCCTGATGCGCACGCGCGCCGCTTCCGCAAACGTCGGGTGAATCGGAGACCCGGGCGCGAACCGCTTTAACAGGCTGTTGAGAAACCACAGCAACCGGCGACAATAATAGCCCCACCCAATCAGTCCCCTTTCCATGCGCAGTCGTGACACTCAGCAATCGGGCCTGTTTTCGTATGTTTCAGTAGAGGACCGGGTCCCCGCGTCCCATCCGATTCGCAGGCTGCGTGTGCTGGTCGATGCCTTGTTGCTCGAACTGGATAGTGAATTGGCTCGGCGCTATTCGAGCACGGGCCGACCCTCGATCCCGCCGGAGCGGTTGCTGCGTGCCTGCCTGCTGCAAGTGGTCTACAGCGTGCGCAGCGAACGTCTGCTGATGGAGCAGTTGAACTACAACCTGTTGTTTCGCTGGTTCGTGGGGCTCAACGTCGACGACCCGGTTTGGGATCACTCGACGTTTTCGTTCAACCGCGAGCGATTGTTCGATGAGCACATCGCCCAACGATTCTTTGAGAACACCGTCTTGCTGGCGCGTTTGCAGGACTTGGTAAGCGACGAACATTTCTGCGTCGACGGAACCTTGTTGGAAGCGTGGGCTTCGCACAAGAGCTTTCGCCGCAAGGACGGCGACGACGACGCGGACGGCGGCGATTTTCGTGGACAAAAGCGCAGCAACGACACGCATGCCTCGACCAGCGATCCGGACGCTCGCTTGGTCCGCAAGAGCGCAGGCCAGCAAGCCCGTCTGGGTTATCTGGCCAATGTGCTGATGGAGAATCGCAACGGCTTGTTGATAGGCGTAGACGTTCGCATCGCCAGCGGAACCGGCGAGCGTGACGGCGCGTTGGCGTTGTTGGACGCGGCCGGGATAGGGACAGGCGCGAGTCTGGGTGCGGACAAAGGTTACGACACGCGTGAGTTCGTGACGTCATTGCTGACGCGTGGAATCGCGCCGCATATCGCCCGTCACACCACGCGGCGACGCAGTGCGGTGGATGGTCGCACGGCGCGGGGCAAGGGGTATGCGATGAGCCAACGGGCGCGTAAGCGCATTGAACAAGGCTTCGGCTGGGTCAAGACCGTAGGCGATCTGCGCAAGCTTCCGGTGGTCGGCTTGGCGAAAGTCCGCGCTTGGGCGACTTGGAATTTTGCTGCATATAACCTGATCCGGCTGGGAGGCATTGGCGGCTGGTGGACGCCGGCGCCAACCTAAGCGCGAGATCGGTGCGAGAGCGGCATTGTCGTTGGAGACGATCGGGATTGGACCGACTATTCATATGTCGGGCCTATCGCACGATGGCTGTAGTGGGGTTTCTCAACAGCCTGTTAAGGCTATTATTACGGCCCACCGAGCATCGTCATCGTGATCGTGATCGTGCCTATTACCACCGCGTTCAACGCCTTCCGCATCCACAATGACTCTGCCGGCCATCGCAGCGGCATCGAGCCCGTCGGCATCGACGACCTGTCGCCCGGCGAGTTGGTGATCAAGACCGCCTACTCCTCGGTCAACTTCAAGGACGCGCTGGCCGGCACCGGCGAAGGCAAGATCCTGCGCAAGTTCCCGCTGGTGGGCGGAATCGATGTGGCTGGTCACGTAGTCGCGAGCAGCGACGGAAAATTCAAAGAGGGCGATGCGGTGCTGGTCACCGGCTGCGGCCTCAGCGAGACCCGCGACGGCGGCTACGGCGAGTACGCGCGACTGCAGGCGCAATGGGCGATTCCGCTGCCGGCCGGGCTGAGCCTGCGCGAAAGCATGATCCTCGGCACCGCCGGCTTCACCGCCGCGTTGGCGCTGCATCGCATGCTCGACAACCGGCAGACGCCCGAACACGGGCCGCTGGCGGTAACCGGCGCGACCGGCGGGGTCGGCTCGCTGGCGCTGGACATCTTCAGCCGCGCGGGTTTCGAGGCGCACGCGATCAGCGGGAAACCCGAGCAGACCGATTATCTGAAATCCATCGGCGCTCGTCAGGTGCTGGGACGCGATGCGCTGAGCACGCAACGGCCGATGGAGTCGGCACGTTTCGGCGGCGGCCTGGACAACGTCGGCGGGCCGATGCTCGCCAGTCTGCTCGCGCAAACCGCGCCCTACGGCAACGTCGCCACCGCCGGTCTGGCCGCCAGCCATGCGCTCGATACCACGGTAATGCCCTTCATTATTCGCGGCGTTTCCCTGCTCGGAGTGGCTTCGGCCGGCACCGCGCGCGCGATCCGCGAGGACATCTGGCAGCGCCTGGGCGGCGACTGGAAGCCCGCGTACCTGGACCGCATCTGCACCCGCGAGGTGTCCTTGAGCGAACTGCCGCAGGTGTTTCCGGGCATGCTGGCCGGCGGCTCGCTGGGCCGGACGCTGGTCGTGATCTAGTTGGCATTGCAGCCACGCGCGGCGTCGCTACAATCGGCCGCAGATCCTTGGGGAAAACACATGGCGCGTATTTTGATCGTCGACGATTCGCCGTCCCAGCTGATGGGCATCCGGCGCATCGTCGAGAAATTGGGGCATGAAGCGTTGACCGCGGAGGACGGCGCCGCGGGCGTCGAGGCGGCCAAGCGCGAGTTGCCCGACATGATCCTCATGGACGTGGTCATGCCCAACCTCAACGGTTTCCAGGCCACCCGCTCGATCTGCCGAGAGGCCACCACCAAGCACATCCCGATCGTGCTGGTGACCACCAAGGACCAGGACACCGACCGGGTGTGGGGAATGCGTCAGGGCGCGAAGGCTTACATCACCAAGCCGTTCAGCGAAACCGACCTGTCGGAAATCATCAGCCAGTTGCTGCCCTCGGCCGGCTGAATGCGCCAGGCGGCTGCGCCGCCGATCAGATGAATGCGGATCCCGGCGTATGCCGGGATTTCGCGTTTGGGGCTGCTGAGCCTTGCCTGCTTCGAAGTTCGCAGCGCCCGCGATTGCGCGAGGGATATGGGCGCGATTCAAGCGACAGCGTTCGCGCCTGCGGCGCTCGGGCCCTCACCCCAGCCCTCTCCCGCAGCGGGAGAGGGAGATGTTCGCGGCGATCCGACCGTGGCTCAGGCGCGGCGCCAATCCTCGCCGAAAGCCTCGCGCATGGTCTGGTAAGCCTCGCGCTGCGCATCGTTCTCCGGACGCGGCGCCAGCACCTCCAGCTCGACGATCTGATCGCCCGCCGGCGTGCCCGGCAAGCCGCGGCCGCGCAGGCGCAGCTTGCGACCGGCTTCCGATCCGCTGGGAATCTTCAACTCCACCGGCCCGCCCAGGGTCGGCACGCTGATCGTGGCGCCCAGCGCGGCTTCCCATGGCGCCAACGGCAGCACATGGATGACGTTGCGGCCGTCGACTTCGAATTGCGGATGCGCGGCGTACTCGATTTCCAACAGCAGATCGCCGTGCGTGCCCTGCCCGGCCAGGCGGATCAGCTGGCCCGGCCGGATGCCCTTGGGCACGCGCACGTCCAGGGTCTTGTTGTTGACCGAGATCCGTACGCTGCCGCCTTCGTAAACCATCTCCAGCGAAATCGCCAGCTTGGCCCGGGTGTCGCCGCGCGGCGGTTGCGCAGTACGTGCGTTGCCGGCGAATCCTCCGGCCGAACGGCCGCGGCCGAACAGGTTCTCGAAAAAGTCGCTGAAACCGCCGCCCGCGCCGCCGCCTGCAAAGATTTCCTCGAAATCCACGCCGCCGCCGGGGCCGCCGCCGAAACCGCCCGGAGGCGGCTGCACTTCGTCGCCGGGGCGGTAGCCGCGCGCGCGCAGCTGATCGTAGGCCGCACGCTTGGCCGGATCGCGCAGCGCCTCATAGGCCTCGTTGACCGCCTTGAACTTGTCCTCCGCGCCGGCCTCCTTGCTGACGTCGGGGTGATACTTACGCGCCAGACGGCGATAGGCCGTCTTGATCTCGGCCTCGCCCGCGCTGGGCTCCAGGCCCAGGGTTTCGTAATAGTCCTTGAACTGCATCGATCAATCGCTCCAACGGCGCAAGCGCCAAGCGCGGCGCTATCCGCTCACCTTGCCTTGACGCATCATTAACCCCACAGCATGGCGGTTGCGCCCGCGATTTCAAGTCGCCTTGACGCGGTATTTAGAACCGGCTGCCTAGACTGCCCCCACATCAGGAGAATCCCATGAGCATCCAAGTCGGCGAACGCCTGCCCGAAATCGCGCTCAAGCGCATCAACAACGGCATCGAGACCGTCGACACCCGCACGCTGTTCGACGGCCGCAAAGCCGTGGTGTTCGCGGTGCCCGGCGCCTTCACTCCGACCTGCTCGGAGAAGCACCTGCCCGGTTTCGTCGAACATTTCCAGCAGTTCCGCGACAAGGGCATCGAGGTCGCCTGCCTGGCCGTCAACGATCCATTCGTGATGCAGGCCTGGGCGCAGAGCCAGCACGTGCCCGACGGCATGATGATGCTGGCCGACGGCAACGGCGACTTCACCCGCGCGCTCGGCCTGGAGCTGGACGCAAGCGCCTACGGCATGGGCACGCGCGCCAAGCGCTTCGCCCTGTACGCCGACGACGGGGTGGTCAAGCAGTTGCACGTCGAGGCGCCGGGCGAGTACCGCGTGTCCTCGGCCGAATACATGCTCGAACAGGTTTGATCCCCACGCGGGCCCGGCGGCGCGCCGGGCCCGTTTCCTTCACCGCCAGCAAGACGAGGTAACCGTCTTTCCCCCGACCCGCCAGGAGACGTCATGTCTGCCAAGCCCATCAGCAAGATCGAACCGCGCAAATCGAACGCCGCCAAGTCGTCGCCGTTCGTCACCGACATCGCTACGATCCGCTCGCGCGCCCGCAAGCACATCGAAGACGGCGCGATCACCGGCAGCTACACCGCCGATCGCGAAGCCGTCGTCAAGCTGCTCAACGAAGCCCTGGCGACCGAGATCGTCTGCGTGCTGCGCTACAAGCGCCACTATTTCATGGCCAGCGGCCTGATGGCCGACGCGGTCAAATCCGAATTTCTCGAGCACGCCAACGAAGAGCAGGCGCACGCCGACCGCATCGCCGAACGCATCGTCCAGCTCGGCGGCGAACCCGATCTCAATCCCGACGTGCTGTCCAAGCGCTCGCATGCCGAGTATGTGGAAGGCAGCGATCTGCGCGACATGGTCAAGGAGGATCTGGTCGCCGAGCGCATCGCGATCGACAGCTATCGCGAAATCATCAACTACATCGGCGACAAGGACACCACCACCAAGCGCATGATGGAAGACATCCTGGCGCAGGAAGAAGAGCACGCCGACGAACTGGCGGACATGCTCGACGGCTGGACCGGCAAGTAGCCGCTTCATCGCGAGCCGCCGCTGCGATTCGTGGCCGGCAACCGACGACCCCGCGTTCGCGCGGGGTCGTTCGTTTCGATCCCATGCCACGGTGCGGTCGCCGTTGGCAGGCGCACGTCGCCTCGCGCTAGGATACGGCGCTGCCGGTTGCCTGGCGCGACTTCGCATCACCATCCGGCCCTCTGGTATCGCCTGCCCATGTCCACGAACCGCAGCAACCCGACTTTGTTCCGTCTGTTCGGCGCACCGGTCCGGGTTCACTGGTCGGTGCTGCTGATCGTATTGCTGGGCTTGTTGTTCAGCCGCGATCCTCTGGTGCTGCTAAGCGCATTGGCCGCCTACATTGCGTTGATCTTCGCCCACGAAGCCGGACACGCCTGGGTCGCGGTGCGCAACGGGCTGCACGTGTACGAGCTGCAGATTTTTCCGATGCACGGCTGGTGCTTGTACCAGGGCGGGGGCACGCGCGGGCAGGAAATCGCCGTGGCGTGGGGCGGCGTCGCGGCGCAGGCGTTGCTGTTCGCGCTGGCGGTAGCGTTGTCGAAGCTGTCGCCCGGTACCGGCGGCCCACTGAGCCCGATCTTGGCGACGGTGGTATTGGTGTGGGGGCCGTTGAATCTGTTGAACGCGATGGTCAATCTGCTGCCGATCTCGCCGTTCGACGGACGCACCGCATGGCGGGTTTTTCCGTGGATGGCGCAACGCATCCGCGACAAGCTGCGCGCGCGTCCCGCTCCACCGTCGCCAAAGCCCGCCTCGCCGCGCAAAACCGGCGACGACAAAATCGTTTCTCTGGACGAGCGGCGCAAACGCCGCTGAGTCAAGCCGCGAACCGAAGGCCGCGCGAAAATCGTTTGATCAGCGCAGCACCTTGAACCGCACTCGCGACCACGCGCCGGTGTCGGCCAGCGCGGTCAGGGTGTGATCGCCGACTTCGCCGAAGTCGTGATCCAGCCGCGCCTTGCCCTGCGATTCGCCGATCAAGCGGCCGTCGAGCAGCCAACGCACCCGGGCATCACTGCCGAGGGCGCGCACCGACAAACGCAGCGGCGTCGCGCTGCCGGGAGCGCGCGCGAGCGTGGCCCGATCGTCGATGCCTTCGATGCGCAGTTCCTCGTTGGCGTCGCGGCCGTCCTCGCTGCAGTCCGGCGACAGCGGCGGCAGCCGCGCGGCCTTGCGGATGTCGGCGGCCAACCAGGGCGAGGCCAAGGCGGGCCAACGCGCCAGTTGCATGGGCTTGCGTTCGTGCGGCTTGGCGCATTCGGCCGACACACGCAGTCCGCTGCGCGCATCGACATCGAAACGCTCGATGCCCGCATTCCACAGCCGCGCATCGCGTTCGGCCAGGGTCGGCGGCACCGATCCGTCCACCGTCCAGGCCTGCAAGCGGCGATGACACAACTCCGGCGCGGCCGGATCCGGCGGCAAGCCCAGCGGCCAGCACACCTCGATCTGGCGCACGTTGGCCGGCGGCGGTAACGGCACGGCGTCGCCGCGCACGCGCGGCAGACTGTCGATCACCTCGAACAGCAGCGGCAGCGCGGTCACCGCGCCGTATTGGCCCGGCAGCGGCGTGCCATCGGGCCGACCGACCCAGACGCCGACCGAATAACGCCGCGTGCTGCCCAAGGCCCAGGCATCGCGAAACCCATAGCTGGTACCGGTCTTCCAGGCCACGCGCGGGCGGCCGCTCGCATCCAGAGTCTGTTCGACGCTGCCGGGACGCGGGTTGGCTTCGAGGATCTCGCGCACGATCCAGGCCGCGCCCGGCGACAGCAGCCGACGCTCAGTTTTCTGCTCTCCCTGTTGATAACGCACGCGTCCGGCGATCCCGCCGCGATTGAACGCGGCATAGGCCCCGACCAGATCCTCCAGCCGCGCACCGGTGCCGCCGAGGATCATCGACAGATTGGGTTGCGCCCCGCGCGGCCATTGCAGATCGATCCCGGCGTGGGCCAGGCGCGCGGAGAACCGCGCCGCACCGACCCGATCGAGCAGATCCACCGCCGGCACGTTGAGCGACAGACGCAACGCGGTCGCCGCGCTGACCGGGCCGTTGAACGCCGCATCGAAGTTACCCGGCCGATAGCCGCCGAACGATTGCGGCGCGTCGACGAACAGGCTTTCGGAATGGATCAGGCCGTCGTCCAGCGCCAATCCGTACAGGAAGGGCTTCAAGGTCGAACCCGGCGAGCGCCAGGCCTGGACCATGTCGACATGGCCCAGGCGCGCGGCGTCGCCGAAGGTCACCGAACCGACATAGGCGCGCGCTTCCAGGCTGGTGTTGTCGACCACCAGCAGCGCCGCGGAGGTGCGCTCGGGCAAGCTGGAAAAATACGCGGCGAGGCGGTCTTCCAAGGTGCGCTGCAGTTGCGGATCGATGGTCGACACCACCCGCGCCGCGCCGGGGTTGGCGAAGCGCAGGCGTTGCGCGAGCAAGGGCGCGAAACGCGGCGGCTGCAGCGAACGCGCCACTACCGGCTCGACCCGCGCATCGGCGACTTGCGCGCGCGACCACACGCCCAGCGCAGCCATGCGCGCCAGCACCTTGTCTCGCGCGATGCGCGCGCGCTCGGGTTCGCGATCCGGACGCAGGCGGCTCGGCGATTGCGGCAGCACGGTCAACAACGCCGCTTCGGCATGCGACAAGCGCGAGGACGGCTTGCCCAAGTACGCCCAACTGGCGGCTTCCACGCCCTCGACGGTGCCGCCGAACGGCGCGCGGTTGAGGTACAGCGCGAGAATCTGCGTCTTGGACAGATGCGTTTCCAACTGCAGCGCGCGCAGCATCTGTCGGCTCTTGGCCCACAGGCTGCGCCGGCGTTCGCCGGGCCGCGCATCGAGAATGCGCGCGACCTGCATGGTCAGCGTCGAACCGCCCGAGACCACCCGGCCGCTGCGCAACCATTGTCCGGCCGCGCGCAGCATCGCCACCGGATTGATGCCCGGATGTTTCCAGAACCAACGGTCTTCGTAGTTGAGCAAGGCCTGCAGATACAACGGCGACACCTGCGCGGCGTTCACCGGATAACGCCACACCCCGTCGCGGTCGGCGAACGCGCGCAGCGGCGTGCCGTCGCGCGCGACCACCACCGCGCCGGCATCGCGCGGCTTGGGCAACGGCAGCGGAAAGGCCAGATCCAGCAGCATCGCCGCGATCGTCAGCGTGAGCAGCGCCAGCAGCGATTTCAGCGCGAATCGGCGCAGGCGCGCGGACCCGGCGGGTCGAGGGGATTCGGCGGCGGTTGCGGGCTTGGACAAGGACGCAGGACGATGAAAAAAGCGCGGAGGCGGCGGCGCCCGCTTGCGCGGAGTGCGCCGCCGGGCGAGGCGTTCAGAAGCTCGCGAATACCTGATCGAGGCGATCGCGATAGGCGCGCTTGGCGACGTCGTCGATGAAACTGCCCTCGAAGCTGTTCGCCGCCAATTGCCAGGCGTGCTGCGCCTGCAGGCCGATGGCGGCGAAGGTTTCGGTGAAGTTCTGGTTGACGTAGCCGCCGAAATAGGCCGGATCGTCGGAGTTGACCGTGGCGACCAATCCGGCGTCGAGCAGCGCGCCCAGGTTGTGCTCGCTCAGTTGCGCGAACACGCACAGCTTCAGATTCGACAGCGGGCAGACGGTGAGCGGGATGCGGTCGCGCGCAAGCCGCTCCATCAGCTCCGGATCCTGCACGCTGCGCACGCCGTGATCGATCCGCTCCACCTTGAGCACGTCGAGCGCGCTCCACACATAGGCCGGCGGCCCCTCCTCGCCGGCGTGCGCGACCAGGCGCAGGCCCAGCTCGCGGCAACGCGCGAACACCCGCGCGAACTTCTCCGGCGGATGCCCCAGCTCGCTGGAATCCAGGCCGACGCCGATGAACTTGTCGCGCAGCGGCAGGGCCTGCTCCAAGGTCTCGAACGCTTCGCGCTCGCTCAGATGGCGCAAGAAGCACAGGATCAGCAGCGCGCTTACGCCCAACTGCTCCCGGGCATCGACGCAGGCACGATGCAGACCGTCGATCACGGTCTGCATCGACACGCCGCGCGCGGTATGCGTCTGCGGATCGAAGAACATCTCGGTGTGCACCACGTTGTCGGCCGCGGCGCGCTCCAGGTAGGCCCAGGCCATGTCGTAGAAGTCCTGCTCGCGCAACAGCACGCTGGCGCCGGCGTAATAGATATCGAGGAAACTCTGCAGATCGGTGAAGGCATAGGCCTTGCGCAGTTCCTCGACATCCGCGTACGGCACATCGACGCCGTTGCGCCGGGCCAGCGCGAAGATCAGCTCCGGCTCCAGCGAACCTTCGATATGCATGTGCAACTCGGCCTTGGGCATGACGCGCAACAGCTCGGGCAACCGCTGCGCATCGATGCGGGCGAAGTCGGGGCGGGTCGTGGTCGGCTCGGCCATGTCGCAGGTTCCTCGTGGTCTATGTGGGTGGCCGAAGCCGCCGCTGAAACTCAGCCGGCGGCGTTGGGGATCACCAGCCGCAGCTCGCCGTCGATCAGGAACAGCATCATGCTGCGGTACATCTGGCTGGCCTGCTCGCGATCGAGCACCTCACCCAGGGATTCGCCGGTCACCTCGATGTTCTTGCCGGTGCCGCCGTCCAGGTTGATCCGCGCATCGATGATCTCCTGATTGCCGTCGAAGCGGTCTTCCTCCGGATCCAGATCGATGGTGATGGTGAACCATTCATCGAGGTCGCCCTTCTTGCGCTTGGTTCCCGCATTGAGCAGACCGTCCTCGCCGGCGGCCGGCTGGAGCGATTGCACTTGCGAGAGGATCAAGGCGAAATCGGTCATCAGCTTGGGCGGAAACAGATCGGCGAAATGTTGCTCGGCCAGCGCGCGGTCGATCTTGCCGGCGTTGGCTTCGGCGGCCTTGCCCAGCGCGGTGTCGTAGACCGGCACCGTGCCGGCGTCCATCGGGAACTTCAACGAAGCCAGGATGCCGGCCTTGTCGTTATCGGCGAAGGCCTTGGCGAGCGTGCGCAAACCGTTCATGACGCGCTGCTGGCGGGTTTCGTGCGCGGCCTCGACCAGGCCCTGGCCGTTCCATTGGTAAACGTAGTAATCGGCGATCTTGGGCCGCGCCGCGCTGCAGATGTCCGGGCTGTCGATATACAGACGACCCGGCTCGATCTTGCGCAGATTGACGCAGAAATCCGGCATTTGCACCGCCGGCAGCAACTGCGGGCCTTGCGCGCGGGTCATCAGTACGGCCAGGCGCATGTTCGCGGCCATGGTCGCGTCGGGCGTGCCCTCGCCGTATGCGATGGCGACGTCGTCCCGACCGTCCTTGTCGATGTCGCCGACCAGGTGCGAATAGCCCAGACGTTCGAAGTCCGGCACGGTCTTGCGCAGTTCGGCGAAGGCGCGCTCGGCGGTCTGCTTGGGATCGACCGGCGCGGCCGGTGCGGCGGGAGCGCTCGCGTCGGCGGCGGGCTGCGGCTGGGCGGACTGGTCGCCGGATTGGCAGGCGCTCAGCGCCAGGACCAGCAGCAACGGGGACAGCATCGGGGTCTTGCGCATGTTCGCTCCTTGCGAAAAATCTGGATTCGGTGGATCGCCGAATCGGTTGTGTCGGGTGACGAGTCAGCGACGCCTGGCGTTCGCGGCGCTGGATACAACAGCGCGGCTGACGGCGCGGCGCTCAATCGCTCGAATCGTGTTCTTCATGATCGGACAGATACAGCGCGCCGTCGATCAGGCGAAAGCTCATGTGATAGTCCACGCCACCGGTCTGCGGCCATTGCAGCGTCGCGGTCGCGTCGACCGTATGAGCGGTTCCCGCGACCTCGGGCATGGCTTCGTCGGGCGCCAGATCGATCTGCAACGCGCGCTCGCCCGGAGCCGCGCCGCCGCGCGTGGTCACCGAGGCGAAACGGCGGCGATCGGCGATCGTGCTCAGTTCCAGATGGCTGAGCATGCCGACGGTGTCGATGAAGGCGCGACGTCGCTCCGGGTCGGCGAAGACGGCCCCGGGCGCCGCCGCGTTTTTGTCCGTCGCTTGGGCAGGCTCAGGGATCGGCCGCAGGTGCGGTGCAACTTCATCGTCGCGGCCGGCCCGCAAGGCATCGCGCAGTGCGAGCAGTTGCGCGATCACGCGCTGCTCGCGCGATTGCTGCGAAACTCGGCGCAGGCCTTTGCCGTCCCATTCGAAGGCGTAGTAACCCAACGTCTTCGGGAACGGCAGCATGCACGCCTCCAGGCCGTCGACCCACAGACGCCCGTCGCGGATTTCGCGTACCCGCGGGCAGTCGGCAAATGCGTCGGTCTGATCGGGCTGCAGTTGCAGACCGCTCTCGCGCGCCAACAGCACACGCACGCGCTTGGCGACGTGGCGCATCGCGCCCTTCTCGCCGATGCCGTACTCGATCACCACATCGTCGCGGCCGTCGCGGTCGAGATCGCCGACGGCGTGATCGACCATGAACCGGTCGAACGCCGGATCGGCCTTGCGCATGACCGCATCGGCCTGTTCGAGCAGCGCATTACCCAGCGGCTGCGTGTCGTGCGGCGTGGTACCGCCCCAGTTCAGCGCCGGGTCGGCGGCGTTGCCGGCCGCGACGGTTTTTTGGCCCTTGCTGGCGCCCTCGTTCCCCTGCGCGGCCTGCGTGCCGTCGCCACCGCCGCAGCCCGCCGTCAGCGCCAGCAGCGCCGTAAGCGATGCCGCGCGCACGGCGGGAAGCGCGAAGCCTCCCGCCCTGGGCACCGAACTCACGGCTGGCGCACCGACAGACTCGCCGGACTGGCCTTGCCGACGCCGCGCATCTCGGGACGGTACATGTCCTCGACCAACGACGGCGGCACCGTGTACGTACCCGGCGTCACCGCGCGCACCAGGTAGAACACGCGCGCGGTGCGGTTGGCGTCGAGCTTGAGCGCGGCGATGTAACGGTCGTCGCGGAACTCCTCGTGCTTGACGTCGGCGGCGCTGGAGCGTTCGGATATTTCGATCCCGTCCACCACCACGCCGGCCCATTGCTTGGCGTCGCCGAGATTGAAGTTCTCGATCTCCAGACCGGCCGGCAACAGATCGGTGAGCAGCGCATCGGGCATCGCGCTGTGGGCCTTGATCGCGACCTGCACGATCAACGCCTCGCCTTCGACCAGGCTGCCGCCGGACCACTCCTTGCCTTGCGTGGTGTAGTACTTGCGGCCGACTTCGATCTGCGAAGCATCGGCGGCCGGCGCGGTGCGCGGCACGCCGGCCACTTCCAGGCTGGCGTACAGCGGCGGCTGGCCGCTCGGGGCGAAGCTCACGCCCGAGGCCAGGGTGGCGTAGTCGAACACGCGGCCGATCAATTTGGCCGGATCGGCGTCGGTGGAAGCGCCGGCCACGGTCCAGCGGCCGGAGATCTGCTTGCCCTGATCGGCCATCAAAGCCTTGCCCAGACGTGCCAACGCCACCTGTTCCTGGGTGCTCAAGTACAACCAGCCGCTGTTGCGGCGCGCATCCAGATCGCGGCCCATCGACACGGTGCGCGCATCAAACTCGGGCTGCGACAGCTTGTGCTCGTGCACCAGCGCGATCATCAGTGCGTCGTCGCGCAGACGGCTGCCGTAATCGCCCAGGTACGGCGGACGCTGAGCCGGATCGCGGGCGAAGCCTTCCTTGATCGCCTTGCCGCCGCGCGCCTTGTCGCCCTGCAGCGACAGCGCCAGGCCCAGATGCACCAGCGGCAGGCCGGTCAGGCTCTGCTTGCGATCGTTGTCGTACAGCGCGCGCAGCGTGCCGAGCGGAGCGCGGTTGACCCGCGCCAACACGTAACCGGCATGGGCCTGGTAGGCGAACTTGAGATGTTCACGGCGATCGTAGCCGTAGAACGAGGCATCGCCCGAGAGCAGGTCCTCGCCCAGCACCTTGAGCGCCTTCTGCAACAGCGCCTCGGGCACGGCGAAACCGCCGTCGCGCGCATCCAGCAGGAACTCGACGATGTACGGCGTCAGCGCCGGATTGACGTAATCGCCGTCGCCCCACATCGAGAAGTGGCCCGAGGCGATCTGCATCGCCGCCAGCCGCCCGAACGCGCCTTCCATGCGCGCGCGCCGCTGCTTGGCGTCGATGCCCTTGACCCCGAGCATCTTGGCGGTGGCCTCGTCGAGTTCCAGCGCGGCATAGCCCTTGCTGGTGGTCTGCTCGGCGCAGCCGTAGGGATACTCGAGCGCGCCCTGCAAGGCGCTGGCGAACGGAATCGGCGGCAGCGCGCTGACCACCATGCGCGCGTTGACCGAGTCCGGCATCAACCCGTCGGCAAAATCGGTACCGAGCTGGATCGCGCCGATCTCATCGAGCACGCGGGTGCGCGAACGCAGCACCGACGGCCAGGCCGGACGCACCGGCAGATCGTAGCGCCGGTCGACCTTGTAGCCGTTGCCCTCGACCCGCACCCGCACTTGCGCGGTGGTATAGCCCTCGCGCGCAAGGATCGGGAAGATCAAGGTCTTCTTGGCCTCCACGCCCAGGCTGAGCTTGTGCTCGCCTTCGCTGAGCGACAGCGGGCCGATGCCCTCGACCTTGACCGCGAACTCGCCCGGCTTGCCGGTGAAATTCTGCACGTCCAGGGTCACGTTGCTCTTGTCGCCCGGCGCCAGCACCCGCGGCGTGCTGGCTTCGGCCAGCACCGGCGCGCGCACCACGGTTTCGGCGTCCTTGTTGCCGTAGCTGCCGCCGGAATAGACCAGCGCCGACACCCGCAAGGTGCCGTTGAAGTCCGGCACCGCCAGCTTGATCCGGGCGATGCCTTGCGCGTCGAGCTTCACCGGCCCTGCGAACAGATCCACCGTCTGCACCCGCGCGGTCGGACGCCGAGCCTGCGGCAAGGCTTCCAGCGCCATGTCGCCGCCGAAGCGGATCTTGGCGGCGTCGCCTTCGTAGCTTTCGATCACCCGCCCGTAAACATCGTAAGAATCGACGCCAAGCCGGCGCTGGGCGAAGAAATGCGCGGCCGCATCCGGCACCGGGAAACGGGTGATGTTGAGAATGCCGACATCGACCGCGGAGACGGTGACGTACGCATCCTTGCCGGCCAGTTGCGGCGCGCTGACAATCACCGGCAGTTCCTGCTCGGGCTTCATCAGCTTGGGCACGTTGATGCCGACGGCGACCTTGCGCTCGCGCCGGTCCATCGGCACGTGCGCCACGCCGACCGCGCGCGCCGGCGTGATCTTGCTCGGCGCGTTGCCGCCGCGGAACACCAGTGCGGTCACGTAGACGTCGTGGCGCTCCCATTCGGCGGTGACCGGAATCTTGAACTTGCTGCCGGCCTTGGCTTCGATCGCCTGCACGTACAGCATCTTGTCGCTTTCCACCATCAGCAGGCCGGTGCCTTCGTGCGGCGGCGTCACCGCAACCTCCAGCGTATCGCCCGCCTTGTAAGCAGTCTTGTCCAACGCCAGCTTGACCTTGTCCGGGCGCGCGTCCAGGCCGCGGTTCTGGTCGTCCCAGCTCCAGCCGGCGCGGAACGGATAGCGGCTGGTGAGCTTGGTCGCCGGATCGTAGACGTCCAGGCGGTACTCGCCCCACTCGACCGGGAAGTCGAGCTTGGCCGGCGACGCGGTCAGATCCACGTTGCGCACTTCCACGTCTTCGAAACGGCGGGTGAAGTCGTAATCCCAGCCGCCGTCGTCGCCGTAGTTCCAGTGGTAGTCGCGGTGCTCGCGTACCAAGGTCACGCGCAGGCCATTGCCCGGACGCGGCTTGCCGTCGCTGCCGACGCGGGTGAGTTCGAAACCGGCGTTGGTGTTGCTGTCGGCGCCGTCCTTGTCGTCGAACAAGGGACGCACGCCGACCAGCGCATCGGCCGGCCACAGCACCCGCTTGACGCTGCGATTGACGCTGCGGCCGCCGGTTTCGAACACGCTGCCGGTGATCATCGCGGCGATGGTGCTGACCGGTTTGGCCTCGTCGGGCAGCGCGATGTCCTGGCTGAGCTTGCCGTTCTCGTCCAAGGTGGTGTCGACCACGTCCTTGGCGTCCTTGGGCAGGGTCAGGGTCGGATCGCCGAAGAAATACCCCGGCAGTTGCTCCAAAGGATGCTGCTCGACCGCGACCGTCATCTTGGCGGTGAAGCGATTGCCCGCGGCCGGCGCGCCGTACAGATACGCCGCGTCGACGCCGAGCTTGAACGGCTGGCCGGGCTTGAGCACCGCCGGCGCGCTCAGATCGAGCTTGAGTCGTTCGGGCAGGAATTCCTCGATCCGCAGAGTCATGCCCTGCACCGCTTCCTTGCTGGCCGGATCGGTGCGGAACTCGACCCGCCAGCGGCCGGTGGCGGCGTCGGCGGGAATCAGCTGGGCATGGCGCACGTAACCTTGCGCGTCGGGTTGCAGGCGCGTTTCCAGGAAGGTCTTGCCGTCGGGCTGGACGTAGCGCAGGAACACCGGCTGCAAGGCCTTGCCCTTGGCGTCGATGGGCTTGCCGTCCTGATCGCGCAGCAGCGCCGACAGGCGCACGGTTTCGCCGGGGCGATACAGATCGCGGCCGGCCCAGGCGAACACGTCGAACCAGGCCTGCTCGCGGCCGGCCACGGCGAATTCGGACAGATCCAGCGCCGGCTGGTTGAACGGCAGCATCGACACATCGCTGCCCTTGCTCGCGATCAACACCTGACCGGCATCGAGCTTGTAGCCGAGCATCGCGTTGCCGTTGCTGTCGGTCTCGCCCTTGAGCACCGGCTCGCCCTTGGCGTCGAGTACTTTCAGCGCCACCCCGCCGACCGCGCCGCCTTTCTCCAGCGAGGCCACGTGCACGAACAGCTTGTCCTTGTAGGCGCGCGCATGCAGGCCCAGATCGCTGACGGTGAAGAACGCGGTCTCGAACTCGTCCTTGAACTGGCCGGCGCGTTTCATCACCGCGAAGTACAGGCCCGGTTCCTGCAGTTCCTTGATGTCTTGCAGCGGCAGATAGGTCAGCACGCGCTCGTTGGGCTTGCCGCCGAGCACGAAGCGATTGACGTAAACCGGTTCGGCCAGCTTCGACAGCGGCTGGTTGTCGTCGTAATCGCGTTCCAGATCCCAACTGCCCTTGCGTCCGCCGCGCTGATACTCGGCGAAGAACTTCGGCAGTTCCTTTTCCTTGACCCGCAGGAACTCGACGTCGACCTCGGCCACGTTGATCGACACCACCGGCAGGCCGCGGCTGTCGCGCGCCGGCAGCACGCTGCCTTGCGAGGCGAAACCGACTACCGGCTCCAAGGGGCCGGTGTAGACCTGCTTGGTGATGGCCTGGGCGATGCGATCGCCCGCCGCCGCGGTCAAACCGGGCTTGATCGTGACCGTGTAGTCCTTGCTCGCTTCCACATGCGGGAAGCGCAGGATCTTGCCGCCCTCGTCGAGCACCCAACTGCCCTGCACCGCCGCGCCGTTCTTGTCGGCGACCGCGAGCAACTCGTCGAAGCTCTGCGTGCCGACCAGCGGCTGACTGAATTCCAATGCGATCGCCAGTTCGTCGCCGCGCTTCTGATCCGGATAGGCCGCGACCAGGGCGAAGCCCTTGACTGCCTCGCGCTTGGCCTCGATGGCCTCGCCGCTGACCACCGGCAACTGGCCGGTGGTGTCGCGTTTGCAACCGGCGGCCAGCGCCGCGGTGGCGATCAGTGCGATGCCGAGCGTGCGGATCAGCCAACCTCGGGCCGCCGTCTTCGCCGGCGGGTTCAAGATCGCGGTGCCATCCAGGGGGTGCGAGCGCTTCATGCGTATCTCTCCGGAAACTGCGACGAGTATAGAACGAGCCTATGCGGATCGACCGATCGGCCCATCGGCCCATCGGCCCGGCGCCGCGTCGCCACCGACGCGCACAGGCGACACGCGACCGCGCGCATCCCGCGAGCGGACTCCCGTCGCTGAACAACAGGCCGGCGCCGGCCTTCTCGCCGACTTGCCACCGCGATCACTGCCCTCGCCCGCGGCCCCGCCCAGACTGCCGCCATCGCGCGACATGGAACCTGGTCGCCCACGCGATTCGAGACGCGCAAAGGATCGCCCACTCGTCCGCTGCCCGCCTTCGAATGGATGCCCGCGCCTCGCGGGCCGGTACTGTCCACTCAGAGAAGGATATCTCCCATGTCAGGCACCTTGTCCTTGCTCCGCCGCTCGCGCGCCGCGCGTCCGGCTGCGCTCGCCGCGGCCACCGCGGCGGCGTTGTCGCTGTTGGGTCCGTTCGCCGCCGTCGCCGGCGACGCCAACCTCAGCGGCGTTTCGCCCGGCACCACGTTCGAACGTTTCATCGTCAAGTACAAAGACGGCAGCACCGCGCAGCGCGACGCCGATCTGCGCCAGCGCGGCCTGGACGCCGCCGCCCAGGCCCTGGACACACGCAACGGCCGGGGCCCGGCGTTGCGTCATCAGCGCCGCCTGGGCATCGGCTTCGACGTGATCGGCGCCGACCGCCCGCTCGACAGCGTTCAGGCCGCCGCGCTGATCCGCCGGCTGGCCGCCGATCCGCAGGTCGAATCGG
Source organism: Lysobacter sp. CA199 (assembly GCF_052078715.1). Lineage (NCBI taxonomy): Bacteria > Pseudomonadati > Pseudomonadota > Gammaproteobacteria > Lysobacterales > Lysobacteraceae > Lysobacter > Lysobacter sp. CA199. Next base: position 453,072 of record NZ_JBQJIL010000002.1, read on the forward strand.
TGCAGGCCGATGCGCTGGCGCGGACGATGTTCACCCCGAACGATTCGCTGTACCCGCAGCAATGGCACTACTTCAACGCCACCGGCGGACTCAATCTGCCCGCGGCCTGGGACAACGCCAACGGCAGTGGCGTGACCGTGGCGGTGATCGACAGCGGCATCCTCAGCCACGCCGATCTCAACGCCAACATCGTGAGCGGCTACGATTTCGTCAGTTCCACCAGCGCCGGCAACGGCGGCTCCGGCGACGGCAACGGCCGCGACGGCGACCCGACCGACTCGTCCAACGTCCAACACGGCACCCACGTCGCCGGTACCGTCGCCGCGGTCACCCATAACGGCACCGGCGTGGCCGGAGTCGCGTTCGGATCCAAGGTCTCGCCGCTGCGGGTGCTCGGAAACGGCGGCTTCGGCAGCATTTCCGATATCGCCGACGCCATCACCTGGGCCTCGGGCGGCTCGGTTCCGGGCGCGCCGGGCAATCCCAATCCGGCCAAGGTCATCAACCTCAGCCTGGGCGGCAGCGGCACCTGCGATCCGGTGTATCAGACCGCGATCAACGGCGCGGTCTCGCGCGGCACGGTGGTGGTGATCGCCGCCGGCAACAGCAATTCCGACGTGTCCGGATTCCGCCCGGCCAACTGCGCCAACGTGGTGGCGGTGGCGGCCAACGACATCGGCGGCAACCGCGCCGCGTATTCCAACTACGGTGGCGGCATCGACGTGACCGCGCCCGGCGGCGAGACCGCGATCGCCAGCCAAGGCGTGTTGTCCACGGTCGGCGGCGGGGGCTATGCCTGGTATCAGGGCACGTCGATGGCGGCGCCGCACGTCGCCGGCGTGGCCGCGCTGATTCTCGGTAAGGCCAGCCGCACTCCGGCCGAGATCGAGTCGATCCTCAAATCCACCGCCCGTGCCCTGCCCGGCTCGTGCCCGGGCGGCTGCGGTACCGGCATCGTCAACGCCGCCGCCGCGGTAGCGCGGGTATTGCCGCCGCCGAGCTTCCCCGGACCGACCGCCTGCGGCCGTCTGCTGCCGGGCGAAGGCCTCAACAACGGCACCGGCCTGAACTCGTGCGACAACCGCTTCCATCTGGCCATGCAGACCGACGGCAATCTGGTGCTGTACGCACCCGGCGGCGCCTTGTGGGCGTCCAACACCGGCGGCATCGGCCCGAGTTCGGCGGTGTTGCAAGGCGACGGCAACTTCGTCGTCTACACCGGCGGCTTCACCCCGACCTGGAGCAGCGGTACCTGGGGCCAGCCTGTCGCGCAGTTGCTCGTGCAGGACGACGGCAATGTGGTGATCTACTCCACTTCAGGCGTCGCCTTGTGGAACAGCGGTACCGGCGGGCACTAAAGCCGCCGCGAGCGCCGTTTTCCACCTGGCCGACTCGCTCGCTGCGGCGGGCGCCGGCCTTATCGAAAACCCCGGCTCAGGCCGGGGTTTTCTTTTTCGCCATGCGCCGGCCAGCGAATTGTGGCGGCGCGCAGATTTCGGCCATATACCCTGGCCATAGCGAATAGTTATGTCGCTGATAATCAATGAATAATGCCAGGACATATCGCACAAGCCTCGTAACGGCGGTCACATCAGGCTATTGACGTGCCGGAATCCGCTTATTTCCCGCACCGCCTTGCCGTCGCGAGCATAGGCCTGACCCGCGGCCAAGCGGCTCAATTTTCTATCGCGGTCACATTATCATGATGCCAGCCCGGCAAAGTCAGCGGACGGATCATTCGAATTTATGTTGCATCGCAACATAGATAATGAAACATTATTCCGAAAAATACAATTACCCTTGAAAATCAGGGGAATAGCTCAAACCAAGCGGCGCAAGGCTTTCGCGCTTAATCCCCCGAACCGCGGGAAAATAATCGTCCGCTCCGCCCGGCGATTATCGCGAGTCGGTTTGACCGTCGCCGCCGCGGCCGCCTAGCGTCGATTCCGCCGCACGGCCATCCGCGCGGCATCCGCATACATCCCTCCCCACCCATGCGACGCCTGTAACCGGCGCGCAACGGAAGTCGGACGCGGACGCGAAACGTCACGAACCGGCCGCCCACGGCCGTCATTCAATCTCTCACTTCGGGGTCACTTATGAATCGCAACGTATCGGCACTGTCCCTCGCTGTTTCGCTCGCCCTGCTCGCCGGCGCCGCCGGCGCGGCCCAACGGGTGGACCTGCACGGCGCGGACGTCGCCAAGCTCAACCAGCAGTTCCAGGCCGCCAGCGCCACATCCGGCGTCGCCGCCAAGGCCGACGTGCGCCACGCCGAGTTGATCGCGCTCGACGCAGATTCGAGCTTGAGCCCGCTCAAGAGCAGCCAGGACACCGACGGCTCACGCAACTACCGCTACCAACAAAGCTTCCGCGGCGTGCCGGTGTTCGGCGAGCACGTGGTCGTACGCGAGGATGCGAAGGGCAACGTGCGCGCCCTGTTCGGACGATCGGTCGCCGGCCTGGCCGCCGATCTGCCCAGCCTCGATGTCAAGCTCAGCGGCGCGCAGGCCCTGGGCCTGGCCAAGGGCGCCACGCTCGGCAAGCGCGCGGCCACCTTGCGCACCAGCAACGAAAACAGTCGCAAGGTGATCTACCTCGACGACGGCGATCGCGCCCATCTGGCCTATGCGGTCGATTACTTCGCCGATGCGCCGAGCGGCGGCGAGCCCAGCCGTCCGTTCGTGATCCTCGATGCGAACACCGGTCGCGTGCTCAAGCAGTGGGAAGGCTTGAACCACGTCGAGATCGGCACCGGCCCCGGCGGCAATCAGAAGATCGGCCAGTACGAGTACGGCAGCGGCGGCCGCGCCTTCCTCGACGTGACCCGCAGCGGCAACACCTACACGTTCAATACCCCGAACGTGAAGACGGTGAACCTCAACCACGGCACCAGCGGCACCACCGCGTACTCGTACACCGGCCCGCGCAACACGGTCAAAACCATCAATGGCGCCTATTCGCCGCTCAACGACGCGCATTACTTCGGCAAGGTCGTGTTCGACACCTATCGCGCCTATGTGGGCCTGTCGCCGCTGACCTTCCAGTTGAGCCTGCGCGTGCACTACAGCAACAACTACGAAAACGCGTTCTGGGACGGCCGCGCACTGACCTTCGGCGACGGCCGCACCACGTTCTATCCGCTGGTCTCGCTGGACGTGGTCGCGCACGAAGCCTCGCACGGCTACACCGAACAGCAGTCGGGCCTGATCTACTCGGGCCAGTCCGGCGGCATCAACGAATCGTTCTCCGACATCGCCGGCGAAGCCGCCGAGTTCTACGCGCGCGGCAGCAACGACTTCCTGGTCGGCGCCGACATCTTCAAGGCCAGCGGCCGCGCCCTGCGCTACTTCGCCAACCCGCCGCAGGACGGCCGCTCCATCGGCCACGCCAGCAACTACACCAGCGGCCTGGACGTGCATTACTCCTCGGGCGTGTTCAACAAGGCCTTCTACCTGCTGGCCAACAAGCCGAACTGGGGCACGGTCAAGGCGTTCCAGGCCTTCGCCAAGGCCAACAAGGACTACTGGACGCCGAGCACCAACTTCAACCAGGGCGCCACCGGCGTGCGCCAGGCCGCCACCGATCTGGGCTTCAACACGGCCGATGTGGTCAATGCGTTCTCGCAGGTGGGGGTGACCGCGCAGTAAATCCCAGGCGCCACGCCCTCGCGGTCTGTCGCGGCCCTCGACGGCGACCGCGCATAGACAAGACCGACACCGTGGAAACCCCGGCCCTGGCCGGGGTTTCTTTTGTCCGCATCGCGGCGGCTCGACGGGCGTATGCACCGACACCGCACGCGAGTGGCGAATGAGCCAGGCGCTCACGCTATCGAAACGCGTCGGAATGAACCCTGCCGATCGCCGCCGACCCTAGGCGAGACGGCCTGAGACTCCATGCGGCAAGTTTGATCGTAATCTCAAATCGGAGAAGTACTGGTTCACGCCGCGATCGTCGGGGCGCCGATAAATAAGGCCGCGCCAGGAAAACAGTGGCCGCGGTCCCATTGGATAATCGATCAGATCGCCCGCCTCTGCGAGAAAAGCGTCGGAAACAGAAGAAAAATGCCCTGCGGCACCTCTGATATTTCCTTTATACACAAGCACTTGCGGATAATTTTTTGCGCCGCAGCAAAATCAATGAAATAACATAACAAACATACCCGACCGTGCTGGTATCGATGACTCCGGTCCGGCATCGCCTGTTTTCCCATTCATCGCGTTAAAACCACCGCGGCCGCCTACATTACCGGCTTCACATTTCCGATGTGACATGTATTGGAGCCGTTGACGCTTCGCCCTCGCGATTCCAGGTTCGGCCCGCCACGACGCAACCAACCCTGGTCGCGGCCTACTTGCCGAACGGCGCAGGTTGCAGAACAGCGGCGGTACGCCATCGATGGCGCGCCCTCCGCGTCCGCGTCCGCATCGCCGGCCTTCCCATTACGCTTTGGGGGTCACACCTAATGAATCGCAACTTGTCCATCCTGGCGATCGCCATCTCGCTCGCCACGATCGCCGGCGCCGCCGGCGCGGTGCAACGCGTCGACTTGCACCGGCAAGACATGTCCCAGCTCAATCGCCAATATCGCGCTGTCGCCGGCACCGCGATCGGCGCCGCCGCTCACCTGCGCCACGCCGAGATGATCGCGCTCGATGCGAACTCGACCCTGACGCCCTTGACCTCGCGCAGCGATGAGGCCGGCCATCGCCAACATCGTTATCAGCTCAGCTTCCGTGGGCTGCCGGTGTTCGGCCAGCACGTGGTGGTCAGCGAAGACGCGAGCGGCAGCGTGCGCACGATGTTCGGCCAGTTGATTCAGGGTCTTGAAGCCGAAGTGCCCGGCACGAAGGCCAGGCTGAGTTCCGCGCAAGCGCTGAACGCCGCCAAGCGCGCCGCGTTCGGCAAGCGTCTTGCGCAGATGAAGATCGAATCGCAGAAGATCGAACCGACCATCTACATCGACGGCGACGATCGCGCCCACCTGGCCTATCTGGTGCAGTTGTCCGCCGACAGCGCGAAAGGCGGAGAACTCACCGCGCCGCAGTTGGTGATCGACGCCAACGACGGTCGGGTATTGAATCAGATCGACAATCTGCAGCATGCCAAGATCGGCACGGGTCCCGGCGGCAACCAGAAAACCGGCCAGTACGAATTCGGCACCGATTTCGGCTTCCTCGACGTGACTCAGAACGCCAGCAACTGCGTCATGCAGAACGTCAACGTCAAGACCATCAACCTCAACGGCGGCACCAATCCTTCCGGCAAGACCGCGCATTCCTATACCTGCCCGCGCAACACCGTCAAGCAAATCAACGGCGCGTTCTCGCCGCTCAACGATGCGCATTACTTCGGCGGAGTGGTCTACGACATGTACGCCGCCTATCTGAATATGCCGGCCCTGACGGTGCAGCTGACCCTCGGCGTGCATTACTCGAGCAACTACGAGAACGCAGGCTGGAATGGCGCGACCAAGACCATGATATTCGGCGATGGCGCGACGAGATTCCATCCTTTGGTCAGCCTCGACGTGCTCGGCCACGAGGTTTCGCATGGGTTCACCCAAGAGCAATCGGGGCTGGTGTACTCCGGCCAGTCCGGCGGCATCAACGAAGCCTATTCCGACATGGCCGGCGAAGCCTCCGAGTTCTTCATGCGCGGCAGCAACGATTTCATGGTCGGCGCGCAGATCTTCAAGGGAAGCGGCGCGCTGCGCTACATGGACGATCCCACCCGGGACGGCGTTTCGATCGGCCATGCCAGCAACTACCGCAGCGGCATGAACGTGCACCATTCCTCCGGCGTCTACAACAAGGCCTTCTATACCCTGAGCAAGAAGGCCGGTTGGGACACGGTCAAAGCGTTCAAGGTGTTCGCCAAGGCCAATATCGACTACTGGACCCCGAACACCGATTTCAACAGCGGCGCCTGCGGCGTCGAACAGGCCGCCACCGACCTGGGCTTGAGCGTCGCCGACGTCTCGGCCGCATTCCTGGTCGTGGGCGTGGATTGCCCCGGCGGCGGCCCCGGCCCGGGTCCCGGCACGCAGACCTACAGCAACGGCAACGATGTCGCGATCGGCGACAACACCACCGTCGACAGCCCGATCGCGGTGTCCGGCCGCACCGGCAATGCGCCGAGCAACGCCAGCGTGTCGGTCAACATCATCCACACCTACAAGGGCGATCTGAAAGTCGATCTGGTCGCGCCCGACGGCACGCTCTACAACATCCACAACCGTACCGGTCAGGCCACCGACAACGTGACCGGCACCTTCACCTTCGACTTGTCGAGCGAACCGCTCAACGGCTCCTGGAAGCTGCGGGTCAACGACAACGCCAGCAACGACGTCGGCCGCATCGACACTTGGAGCATCACTTTCTGAGTCTTCGCCGCGTCGCAGTTTGCCCCTCGGAAAACCCCGGCCTGCGCCGGGGTTTTCTCTTTTGGCTTGCGCGGGCGCGGCCTTCGCAGGCGTGGATTATTTCGCGGTGACGTCGCGCCGACGCATTCGGCCTTATGCAAAAACATAATGATTATGCATTTGCGATGCGTGCTCGCAGAACCATGCGTGCAGCCATCACATGCAGGGATGGTTTTTTTTAAAAACCGCTAAAAAACACTAAAAAGCCCAGTTTCTCCGACAACGGGCAGGCATTGAAACCGCTCGAAAACCGCCCCCGAGCCCTCGCGAAGGCCACACGCATTGGTATGTAACGCGTTATGTGACTCAGGCCCCTACCCAATTACCGCAATAATCTGTTGCGACGCAGCAATGCTATTGAAACAGTATTACGCCCCGTGGTTTGCCGTCGCAAAAACGAGAAAACGCTTCAAGCCTGATCGTAGAACGCTCTCAGCCGAAATCATGTTGCGCACGCACACGCACAGGTCGCATTCGGACTGTGAACTCCGTAATCCGGATTGACGTTTTTTTTGGCCCGCCCCTAGCGTCCCTCCGCCGCGTTACGCGTCGACGCGGTATCCGCAACGAAGTCCAACCACGCGCATCGACACAGGCACGGAATGCCTGCGACCGAGCGCGCGGACTACGGGGAAGCGGATGCACGAGCACTGAGAGCCGGCCGCGAACGCGGCCACCATCCACACTCGTTTGGGGGTAATACCAGTGAATCGCAACGTAACGCAGACCGCCCTGTCCTTCGCCCTTTCGCTCGCCCTCGCCTCCGGCGCCGCCGGCGCCGCCCAGCGCGTCGACCTGCACAGCCAGGACGTCGCCAAGCTCAATCAGCAGTACCAGGCCGCCGTCGCCAAGTCCGGCGCCGCCGCCAAGGCCAACCTGCGCCACGCCGAACTGATCTCGCTCGACGCCGATTCGGCGCTGACCCAGGTCAAGAGCAGCCAGGACGCCAACGGCACGCGCAACTACCGTTATCAGCAGACCTTCCGCGGCGTGCCGGTGTTCGGCGAGCACGTGGTGGTCAGCGAAGACGCCAAGGGCAACGTGCGCACTCTGTTCGGCCGCTCGGTCGCCGGTCTGGCCGCCGAACTGCCGGCCACCGCGCCCAAGCTCAGCGCCGCTCAGGCCCTGGGCCTGGCCAAGAGCGCGGTGCTGGGCAAGCGCGCCAGCGCGCTGCAGGTCAGCAACGAAAACAGCCAGAAGATGATCTACATCGACGACAACGGCCGCGCGCACATGGCCTACGTGGTCAATTACTTCGCCGATGCGGCCAAGGGCAGCGAGCCGACCCGTCCGTTCGTGATCCTCGACGCCGATACCGGCCGCGTGCTCAAGCAGTGGGAAGGCTTGAACCACGCGCTGGTCGGCACCGGTCCGGGCGGCAACACCAAAACCGGCCAGTACGAGTACGGCACCGACTTCGGCTTCAACGACGTCACCCAGAGCGGCACCAACTGCTCGATGAGCAACACCAACGTCAAGACGGTGAACCTCAATCACGGCACCAGCGGCACCACCGCGTTCTCGTACACCTGCCCGCGCAACACGGTCAAGGCCATCAACGGCGCGTTCTCGCCGCTCAACGACGCGCACTACTTCGGCCATGTCGTGTTCGACATGTACAACAGCTACGTCGGCACCCCGCCGCTGACCTTCCAGCTGCAGATGAAGGTGCACTACAGCAACAGCTACGAGAACGCGTTCTGGAACGGCACGGCGATGACCTTCGGCGACGGCGCCACGCGCTTCTACCCGCTGGTGAGCCTGGACGTGTCGGCGCACGAAGTCTCGCACGGCTTCACCGAGCAGCAGTCGGGCCTGGTGTACTCCGGCCAGTCCGGCGGCATCAACGAAGCCTATTCGGACATCGCCGGCGAAGCGGCCGAGTACTTCATGAACAACACCAACGACTTCCTGGTCGGCGCGCAGATCTTCAAGGCCACCGGCGCGTTGCGTTACATGGACGACCCGACCCGCGACGGCCGTTCGATCGGCCATGCCAGCAACTACACCTCCGGCATGGACGTGCACTACTCCTCGGGCGTGTACAACCGCGCGTTCTACACCCTGGCCAAGAAGGCCGGCTGGGACACGGTCAAGGCGTTCAAGGTGTTCGCCAAGGCCAACAAGGACTACTGGACCCCGAGCACCGACTTCAACAACGGCGCGTGCGGCGTGGAAACCGCCGCGACCGATCTGGGCTTCGCCAAGGCCGACGTCACCGCCGCGTTCTCGGTGGTGGGCGTGACCTGCCCCGGCGGCCCCGGCCCGGGCCCGGGCACCAAGTACACCAACGACACCGACTACGCGATCAACGATAACGCCACCGTCGACAGCCCGATCACCGTGTCCAACCGTCCCGGCAATGCGCCGACCAACGCTCAGGTCTCGGTCAACATCATCCACACCTACCGCGGCGATCTGAAGGTCGACCTGGTGGCGCCGGATGGCTCGCTGTATAACATCAGCAACCGCGCCGGCGGCAGCGCCGACAACCTGAGCGGCACCTTCACCTTCAACCTGTCCAGCGAACCGCTCAACGGCGCCTGGAAGCTGCGCGTGAACGATAACGCCAACGCCGACGTCGGCCGCATCGACACTTGGAGCATCACGTTCTGATCGTTGCAGGCGATTGCGCATGATCGCCTTGGAGACCCCGGCTTCGGCCGGGGTCTTTTTACCTGTGTCGTCGGTGCGGCTGCGTTTAAATTCAGAACGAGCTCGCGCTGGCGGTTATGCGGCTCGTCGATTTCGCGGCGCCATGAACCGGTTAAGCGATGCAACGTGGCGTGGGGCGTCGGGGATGAAGCCCTCCCACAAAAGCTTACGTAGCGTCGCTACAGCTTTGTTGGAGGCCTGAACCTCGACACGCGAAATCGCACCGCCCCGCGAAAGCGAAAAGCGATCGCGCGGCCATCGGATCAATCGCACGCACATCGATACTGCGCATTCATGCGCCGGATGTTTCGATCTGGAATCGGCTTCGCAATTGCGATCGACGCGGTGCCCGCGCACGTCTTCATCGCCGCGACGCATGACGATATTTCTTATATCGCGACGGACGCGAACAGCCACCACTCCTGATTCGCCATCGCGCCGCCGCAACGCCATCGCCTCTCGATCGCCTGACCGTTCACGACGGGCCGGGACGGCATGGCTTCGCCACCAAAAACACAAACAATGGAGTACCCCCCAATGAAATCCCGCAAATGGATGTGTCTGGCGAGCCTGCTCGCCTTCGCCGGCGTCGCCAGCGCCGCGCACGCGGCCGATAAAGCGTCCGCGAGCCTGGGCACCGACATCAACCCCACGATCATCGGCGGCACGCCCGTCGCCAGCGGCAAATATCCGTTCATGGTGACCGTGCAGCTCAAGGGCTTCGGCGGCGACAACGCTTACGACCGCCACTGGTGCGGCGCGTCGCTGATCTCGCCCTGGCTGGTGCTGACCGCCGCGCATTGCGCGGAAGGCTTCGAGAGCGAAAATCTGTCGGTGATCGCCGGCCGCACCGTGCTCACCAACGACGGCCAGGGTGTCGCCGCCGACGTCGACGGCATCTACGTGCATCCCAAGTATGTCGCCGGCGATCAGGGCTATGACGTCGCGGTGCTGGTGCTGAAATCGCCGATCACCAAGATCAAGCCGATCGAACTGGTCACCGCCGGCACCGACGCGCTGGAACGTCCCGGCACCCTGCTGACCAACACCGGCTGGGGCAACACCATCCAGCAAAATCCGTTTCCGCCGGGCGGCAGCGGCGTGAATTCGCCCAATCGTCTGCAGGGCGTGGACTTGCCGGTGGTGTCGTACGCCGAATGCGCCTTCGCTTATCGCAACAGCCGCAGCATCACCGTGACCGAGGGCGTGGACATCTGCGCCGGACGCACCGGCAAGGACGCCTGCCAGGGCGATTCCGGCGGCCCGCTGTTCGTCGCCCTGCCCGGCGGCAAGCGATTCATCCAGGTCGGCGTGGTCAGCCGCGGCGAAGGCTGCGGCGCCACCGGTTATCCGGGCATCTTCACCCGCGTGGCCAATCCGGACATCTCGGCCTTCATCGCCGACCCGTTCAGCGGCGTCAAGCTCGCGCCCAAATCGCGTTGATCCTCATCTCGCGCCGGCCCCGATGCGGGGCCGGCGCGGGATATCGCCAGCGTAGAAACGCGACGATCAGAACGTCACGATCGGCTTGAATCCGCCGAAGATCATGCGCTGGCCGTCGAACGGCATCGCGTCGGGCTTCATCCCCGACAGGCGCGGATCTGCCATGACCCGCTTGTTGATCCGGTCGCGGTCCCTGCGCGACTTGTAGACGATCCACGCGAACACCACCACCTCGCCGGGCTTGAGCTTCACCGCCTTGGGAAACGAAGTGACTTTGCCGACCGGGACATCGTCCTCGACCGTCTCGACGTAGGCCAACGCGCCGTGTTCCATCCAGACCTTGCCGGCCTTGCGCGACACCGTGCGATAGGCGGCGATCTTGTCTTTCGGTACCGCCAGTACGAAACCGTCGACGTAGCTCATGAATCCTCCTGTGCTGTCAGACCCCTGTGTTGGGAACGCAAACCTTGCGATGGCGTTTCGGTGAGTCGGCACGCACCGTCTCGCGCCAGACCGATAGCGCACCGAGCGGAAACGCCGTGTGATAAGCGTGTGTACCGATCGGCCTCGGCCGTGCGCTCACGGCGGGTTGCGTCGCAGCGGCTTGCGCGCGAAATGATCGCGTCGCACGCAAGGCACGGCGCTCTATTCGCACACCTCGACCATGACGAGGCCCGATCTACTATCCCCATGCGATCGCAGCCGGTACAGTGCGATTTGTCATGCTGCAACGCAGCGCCCCCATAACGCGACACGCCGCCCGCAGGCGGCGTGTCGTCGATAGCGCAGTGGCGATCGCAATCGCGCAAGCGCGGTTTATTCGGCCACGATCGCCTCGACCTGAATACGCAGATTCACGTCCATGCTGAAGCCCCAATCCTTGCCGGCGCTCATGCCGAACTGATCGCGCTGAAACGTGGCGGCGGCATCGGCGCCGCAGACTTCGCGCTTGTGCATCGGATGCGGCATGCACTTGAACTTGTTGATGCTCAACGTGAGCGGCTTGGTCACGCCGCGCAGGGTCAACTCGCCTTCGACCTTACTCGGCACGCCGTCCTTGAAACCGGCCAACTTGCCCTTGTAGGTCGCAGTCGGGAATTTGGCGGTGTCGAACAGATCGGCCTTGTGGGCATGCTCGTTCATCGCATCCAGGCCGAAATCGATGCTGGTGGTGTCGACCACGATGTCGACCGTGCCGGCGCCGGCTTTCTTGTCCAGCGTGATCGTGCCTTCGGATTTGTTGAACTTGCCGCGCCACGTCGACAAGCCGCCCATGTGGTCGGCTTCGAAACTCGGATAGGTGTGCGAGGGATCGATCTTGTAGGTCGCCGGTGCCGCGGCGGCGTTGCCGGCGAATACGACGAGCGAAGTCATGACGCAGAGCGTGAGCTTGTTCATGGCGAGTTTCCGAGGCGGGAAGTGGGGCCACGCTACACCGCCGGCTGGCGCCTCGCAATCGAGGCCGAACCCGCACGGTTGCCAGCAGCATGGAGCGGAAAGCGTCGATGCAGTGCAGCAAATCCATTCGGACCGCGATTCGCAGGAGCTGCGGTTCCGAGCGGTTCGCGCTGGCGGCAGACGCTCGGTGCGCCGCGGGCGGCACGACACCGCCGGCACTGTTCGCAGTCGTGGCGTGCGCTGCCCCTGTGCCTGTTCCCCAAAACAAAACGCCGCCCGAAGGCGGCGTTTTATTCCGTGCCTGGATCAATGCCTGGATCAGGCGTCCGGCTGCGGCGTCTGCGAGGATTCGCCGGCGACGTCGGCGCCCGGAGCCGCCGGCAACTCGCCTTCGGCGCCCTCCTCGACCTCGTCCAGCGAAGCGTCGACGCGCTCGATGGTCTGCAAGGTCTCGTCGTCGGCCAACCGCATCAGGGTCACGCCCTGGGTGTTGCGGCCGACCTGCGAGATTTCCGCCGCGCGCGTGCGCACCAGGGTGCCGCCGTCGGAGATCATCAGCACTTCGTGGTGATCGCTGAGCTGGATCGCGCCGACCAGCGCGCCGTTGCGCTCGGTGGTCTTGAGCGCGATCACGCCCTGAGTGCCGCGACCCTTGCACGGGTACTCGTCGACCGCGGTGCGCTTGCCGAAACCGCGCTGGCTGGCGGTAAGGATGTCGCCGTCGCCGTCGATCACCACCATGCTGACCACGATCGCCTTGCCCTGGCCTTCCTCGCCTTCGGTCAGACGGATACCGCGCACGCCGGTGGCGGTGCGGCCCATCGCGCGTACTTCGTCCTCGGAGAAGCGCACGGCCTTGCCGTTGCTGGCGAACAGCATCACGTCGCGCTTGCCGTCGGTGAGCGCGACATCGACCAGGGCGTCGCCGTCGTCGAGGTTGATCGCGATCTTGCCGCGCGCCAGACGGAACGCGAACTCGGTCAGCGGCGTCTTCTTGACCGTGCCGAAGCGGGTGGCGAAGAACACGAAGTGATCGTCGTCGTAGGTGCGCACCGGCAACACGGCCTGGACCTGCTCGCCGGCTTCCAGCGCCAGCCAGTTGATGATCGGACGACCGCGCGCGTTGGGACCGGCTTCGGGCAACTGGTGCACCGGCAGCCAGAACACCCGGCCGGTGCTGGTGAAGGTCAGCAGCGTGTCGTGGGTGTTGACCAGCCACAACTTGTCGATGAAGTCCTCGTCCTTGGTCGCCGCCGCGTTGCGGCCCTTGCCGCCGCGCTTCTGCGCGCGGTAGGCGCTGACCGGCTGGCGCTTGGCGTAACCCGAATGCGACAGGGTCACCACCACATCTTCCGGCGCGATCAGGTCGAGGATGTCGAGATCTTCTTCGCTCGCACGGATCTCGCTGCGGCGCGCATCGCCGAATTCTTCCTTGAGGTTGCGCAGCTCGGTGCGGATCACTTCCAGCAGCACGTCGGGGTTCTCGAGGATCTCGATGAGCCCGCGGATCGCTTCGAGCAGCAGCTTGTATTCTTCGGTGAGCTTTTCCTGCTCCAGGCCGGTCAGGCGGTGCAGGCGCATTTCCAGGATCTGGGTGGCCTGCACTTCGGTCAGCTGATAACGGCCGTCGTGCAGACCGAACTCGTCCGCCAGCTCTTCCGGACGCGAGTCCTCGGCGCCGGACGCGCCGAGCAGCGCGCCGACCAGGCCCGGTTCCCAGGTCTTGGACAACATGCGCTCGCGCGCTTCGTTCGGATTGGCCGAGGTCTTGATCAGCTCGATCATCTCGTCGATGTTCGCGAGCGCGACCGTCAGGCCTTCCAGGATGTGCGCGCGCTGGCGCGCCTTGCGCAGTTCGAAGATGGTGCGGCGGGTCACCACTTCGCGGCGGTGACGGATGAAGGCTTCGATGATCTGCTTGAGGTTCAGCAACTGCGGGCGGCCGTCGACCAGCGCCACCATGTTGATACCGAACACCGACTCCATCTGCGTCTGCTGATAGAGGTTGTTGAGCACCACTTCGGCCGATTCGCCGCGCTTGACCTCGATGAAGATGCGCATGCCGTCCTTGTCGGACTCATCGCGCAGTTCGCTGATGCCTTCCAGGCGCTTTTCCTTGACCAACTCGGCGATCTTCTCGATCAGACGCGCCTTGTTGACCTGGTACGGAATCTCGGTGACGACCACGGCTTCGCGGCCGGTGTCCTCGTTGACCTCGATCTCGGCGCGCGCGCGCATGCGCACGCGGCCGCGGCCGGTGCGGTAGGCGTTGATGATCCCGGCGGTGCCGTTGATGATGCCCGCGGTCGGGAAGTCTGGGCCCGGGATGTACTCCATCAGCCCGTCGACATCGAGCTCGGGATCGTTGATCAGGGCGATGGTCGCCTCGATCACTTCCGACAGGTTGTGCGGCGGGATGTTGGTCGCCATGCCCACGGCGATACCGGACGAGCCGTTGACCAGCAGGTTCGGCACCCGGGTCGGCATGACCGTGGGTTCGAATTCCTTTTCGTCGTAATTGGGCTGGAAATCGACGGTTTCCTTGTCGATGTCGGCCATCAGCTCGTGAGTGAGCTTGGCCATGCGCGATTCGGTGTAACGCATCGCCGCGGCCGGGTCGCCGTCGACCGAACCGAAGTTGCCTTGGCCGTCGACCAGCAGGTAGCGCAGCGAGAACGGCTGGGCCATGCGCACCAGCGTGTCGTAGACCGACTGATCGCCGTGCGGGTGATACTTACCGATCACGTCGCCGACGATACGTGCCGACTTGAAGTGCGCCTTGTTGCTGTGAGCGCCCAGTTCGCTCATCGCGTACAGGACGCGACGGTGCACAGGCTTGAGGCCGTCGCGAACGTCGGGAAGCGCGCGTCCGACGATCACGCTCATGGCGTAATCGAGGTAACTGCGGCGCATCTCGTCTTCGAGATTGACCTGGATGATTTCCTTGGCGAGTTCGGCCATCAGGGTTCCGTTGCTGCGGGCGGTGATTCGAACGCCCCGCGCGAACCGTGCCGGCATTCCATTGGGAACGCCGGCAAAACCACCGGAAACAGGCCGTCTGCGGGCCTGTCCTGCAGCTCGCTCGGGGCGGCATCAAAGAGACAGGAAATCATAGCACGAAACGCGGTTTCACAGGGGCCTGATTCCCACGCAGAAACAAGCACTTGGCGGGGATTTTCAGCTGCGCTGCAGCATCGATTGCGACGCTGGGTCGGGTGGGTGCCACAACAGGGCTTTTTGGGGAGTCGAGAGTCGGCAATCCAATGACTTTCGCGCCCCTCCAGAACGTCATCCCCGCGGAGGCGGGGATCCAGGGCCTTTCGTGCGAGAACGTTTGAAGTCGTCGGATGTTCGGCCAAGCCGAAGTACGGCAGAACCCGCGTTCGCGGTAATGACGAGTTCAAGGAACGTCGAACGACGCCGCCTGCGCGCAACCATGCCGCCGAGGAACGAAGACCGGGACTTCAAGCGCTTTCGCACGAAAGGCCCTGGATTCCCGCCTACGCGGGGATGACGTTTCGGGAAAGGCCGGCCTAAGGTACCGGAGCGACGGTTCTGAGGGTTCACATAGACGGGAATGCGGCGCACAGGCCGCTCAGCCCCCGAACGCCGCCTTCATCGCCGCCGCGTCGGGGCGCTCGATCACGCCGCGCTCGGTCACGATGGCGTCGATCAGCTCGTGCGGGGTCACGTCGAACACCGGGTTCCAGGCCCCGACCCGCTCGGCCGCGGTGCGGGTGCCGCCGACCGCGAACAGTTCGCCCGGATCGCGCTCCTCGATCTCGATCAGATCGCCCGAGGCGGTGGCCATGTCGACCGTCGAGGACGGCGCGGCGACCATGAACTTGACCCCGTGATGGCGCGCGCCGATGGCCAACTGGTAGGTGCCGATCTTGTTGGCGGTGTCGCCATTGGCGCAGATCCGGTCGGCGCCGACGATCACCCAGCCGACCTTGCCGGTTTTCATCAGATGCGCGGCGGCCGAGTCGGCGATCAGGGTCGGCGCGATGCCGTCCTGTTCGAGCTCCCAGACGGTCAGGCGCGCGCCCTGCAGCCACGGCCGGGTCTCGCCCGCGTACACCTGGGCGATGCGGCCCTGGGCCACGCCAGCGCGAATCACGCCCAAGGCGGTGCCGAAGCCGGCGGTGGCCAGCGAGCCGGTGTTGCAATGGGTCAGCACGCCGTTGCCCGGTTCGATCAAGGCCGCGCCGAGCGCGCCCATGCGTCGGTTCGCGGCCAGATCCTCATCGGCGATCGCCTGCGCTTCGCGCGCGAGCACCTCGCGCCAATCGGCGCCGGCCGCGGCCAACACCCGGCGCATGCGCGCCAGCGCCCAGCCCAGGTTGACCGCGGTCGGGCGCGCGGCGTTGAGGCGCTGCAGGGCCGGTTCGATCGCGGCCAGCGCCTGCGCGCCGTCGGTCGCCTCGACCTCGCCCGCCGCCAGCACCACGCCCCAGGCCGCGGCGATGCCGATCGCCGGCGCGCCGCGCACGGTCAGCGCATGGATCGCCGCGGCGACCGCGTCGCTGTCGGCGCAAGTCACGTACTCCACGGCGAACGGCAGCTTGCGCTGATCGAGCAGTTCCAGGGCCTGGCCGGTCCAGCGAATCGG
The DNA here is from genome assembly GCF_052078715.1 of Lysobacter sp. CA199. Classification (NCBI taxonomy): domain Bacteria; kingdom Pseudomonadati; phylum Pseudomonadota; class Gammaproteobacteria; order Lysobacterales; family Lysobacteraceae; genus Lysobacter; species Lysobacter sp. CA199. Next base: position 469,604 of record NZ_JBQJIL010000002.1, read on the forward strand.
ACGGATGCGGTCGTAGCGGTCGAAATCGATGGTGTCGTTCATGCAAGCCAGTTTAACGGATGCATGTGTCGGTGCCGAAATCGGGGGTTCGCCGGCGGCCCGATTCAGGAGAAACTCGGCGCTCGAAAAAGCATCGGACCTGAAAGCCCGCCTACAAAAGCGACTGGGATGCCATGGTCCGGTGCTTTCGCCAGACGACATCGTCCCACCCCGGATACGACAACGCTCCGGCTTGTGGCCGGAGCGCTGCGCAACCGCATCGAACTCAGTTGACCTGGAACTGGCCTCGGCAGCCGTTGCTGACCCACACACCGTTGCGGTCCCAACCCCAGCTCTGGCCTTCGACGCAGGCCGAACTGGAGTTCTGCCTGATCAGACGCACATCGCGGCGCACGGAGACGTTGCAACGATTCTGGCGATTCTTGCTGGAGTCGCAGTTGATCACCTGACCACCGCCGCTCCAGCCGCCACCGCCGCCATTCCAACCGCCGCCGCCACCGCCGGCGACGAACTCGGCGCGGCAACCTTTGTTGACCCACACCTCGCCCGGACGCGTGCCCCAGCTCTGGCCTTCGATGCACGAAGAGCTCGACAGCTGGCGCTGCAGTTGCGCGCGATTGCCGCTGATCGGACAAGTGCGATAGCGGCCGCCATCGGATTCGCAACGCACTACCGCGCCGTTTCCGCCGCTGTTCCAGCCACCACCACCGCCGTTCCAACCACCACCGCGGCCGAGTTCGAACTCGGCGCGACAGCCTTCGGACACCCAGACGCCGCGACCGTCGTAACCCCAGCTGCGGCCCTGGACGCACGAGGATTTGGACAACTGCCGGCGCAGATTCACGCCGCCTCGGGTGTCGGCATCGCAGTAGCGCCGACGGCCGCCATCGGATTCGCAACGAATCGAGTTGCTGCCGCTGCCGTAATCGTCGTACTGCGGCGCGGCCTGGACCGCACCGGCGGAAAGGCCGAGGCCGACTGCCAAGCCCAGGCCGGAAACAATGCGTGCGGACATTTCGTGCTCCTTGTCGTGGTCGATTTTGCGAGGACTCTAGCGAAGCCTGCTTAACGCCAGCTCAAGATTCCGGTACTTCGACGCATCGGGTCGAAACAACGCAAAAATGTTCATGCGAGACTAATTTTGCCGCCTAAATCCCTGAAAATCTCCGCCGTTTGTCGCATGACCTTCGGCCTATGCGCACAGGCAGATGCGCGAACACCCGGCCCGGATCAACCGCCGCCGCGCTTGAAATCGAGTTCGAATTCCGCGCGGCAACCGTTCTCGACCCACACGCCGTGCGCGTCGTAACCCCAACTGCGGCCTTCGATGCATTCGGACCTGGACAACTGCTTGACCATGCGCACGCCCGCGCCGGTTTCGCTGTCGCAGCGGCGCGCACGGCGGTCCAGCGATTCGCAACGCAGCACGGTGCTGGGCGCGGCGACCGGTTCGGGCTGGGCTTCCACTCCGAGCAGGCGGAACTCGCCGCGACAGCCGCCGGACACCCACACGCCGCTGGCATCGGCGCCCCAGCTTTGATTGCGCAGGCAAGGTTGTTTGGACAGTTGCTGAGCCAATGCCACGCCGGCGTCGGTCTTGGCCGGACAATGACTCCAGCGCCCGCCGCGAGACTCACACTTGATCACCCGCGTGCCGCGGGTGCTGTCGGCGCCGCTGCCGCCCTTGCCGAACACGAAGTCGGCCGAGCAGCCCTGCGAAACCCACACGCCGCCGCGATCGGCGCCCCAACTGGTGCCTTCCACGCAGGGCTTGCCGGAGGTGCGGCGGATCAGGCGCACGCCGCCACGAGTATCGGCCGGACAGTGCACGGTTTGTTCGTCGTCGGACGCGCAGCGCAGCACGTCGCCGCCATACAGCCGCTCGCCCGCCGGTCCCGCGCGCACCGTGCCCGCGCACGCCATGGCGGCGAACGCGAACAGATGGATCGCGGCTTTCACATTGCGCATGCATGGCCCCCGCACCCGATGCGGCCACTCTAACCGCGAACGGCGAACTTGCAATCAAAAAACCGTTAGCCGACTCGCGCGCAGGGCGCGATGTTCATCGCGGTCAAGCACGCGTGAAATCGAAGGCCAATACCGCGCCGATACGGTCGGTATCGAGCATCGCCATCAGCAGCCGGTCCATGCCCATGGCCACGCCGGCGCAGCTCGGAAAACCGGCTGCCAGCGCGCTCAGCAAGGCCTCGTCGCGCGGCGGCGCGGCCGCGCCGCGCCGTTCGCGCACAGCCCGGTCGCGATCGAAACGCGCGCCCTGCTCGTCCGCGTCGGCCAACTCGTGGTAACCGTTGGCCAACTCCAACGGCCCCAAGTACAACTCGAAGCGCTCGGCGACCGGCCAACCGTCGCCATCGTCGCGCAGCCGCGCCAGGGCACATTGCGAGGCGGGGTAATCGCGCACCGCCAACAGTTCGTCGCGCGCGAAGCCCGGCTGCAGGCGATGGGTCATCAGCAGGTCGAGCCAGTCGTCGCGATTCAGCCCGGCCGGGTCGATCACCACCTCGCCCAAGGCCGCTTGCAGAGCTTCATCGCTGGCGCTGAACGGATCCAGGCCCAGCCGCTCGCGATACAGATCGCGATAGGCGACTTCGCGCAGGCGTGCATCGCGGCCGACCAGGGCCAGCGCGACACGCACCAAGTCCGCGGTCTCGCCGATCAGGCGGCGTTGGTCCCAACCGACCCGGTACCACTCGAGCATGGTGAATTCGGGATTGTGGCGGCCACCGGCTTCGCCGTCGCGAAACACCCGGCCCAGTTCGTAACAGTCGCCGAAACCGGCGGCGAGCAAACGCTTGAGCGCGAACTCGGGCGAGGTGCGCAACCAGCGCGTGCGCGGCGCGCCGTCGGTGCGGCCGCTGAACTGCAGCGAGAACGAGGCGATGTTGGGATCGGTGTTGCCGGCGACCGACAACACCGGGGTTTCCACCTCGGTCACCGCGCGCTCGGCGAAATAAGCGCGCACCGCCGCGTTGAGCCGTGCGCGCAGATGCAACGCGGTCAATTCCGCCGAAGGCCGCCAGCGTGGAGCGTGCGAACCGTTCGCGCTCATTCGTGCTCGGCCAGATAGGTCAGCAACTGCGCCTCGTCCCAGACCTCCACGCCCAGTTCCTGGGCCTTGTCGAGTTTGGAACCGGCCTCGGTGCCGGCGACCACGAAGCTGGTCTTCTTCGACACGCTGCCGGCGACCTTGGCGCCCAAGGCCTCCAGCCGCGCCTTGGCCTCGTCGCGGGTCAAGGCGGTGAGCGTGCCGGTCAGCACGGCGGTCTTGCCGTCGAGCGGTCCGGCCGAAGACGCAGACGAAGCCGGCGTCAACGCATCGAGCCGCTTAAGCGCGTCGCCCACCCGCCCCAGCAACTGCGCGTTCTCCTCCACGCTCAACCACGACGCCAGAGCCTGCGCGCTGTCGGCCGGCAGTCCCGCGGTGATGTAGGCATGTTCCGGCGCGTCGCGCAGCGTTTCCGCGTCGGCGAACGCGGTGGCGAGTTGATCGGCGCGGATCTTGGTGACCTTGGGAATCTCCATGTCGACCAGCAAAGTCGCCAGGTTCAGGCCTTCGCGCAGTTTCGCCGACGGCGCGTGACTGTCGGCGATATGCACGCCGCGTTCGAGCAAAGCATCGATCACCTGCTGGTTGCCGGGCTGATCGAAGAAATGGCCGATCGCGCGCGCCGATTCGCCGCCGATGTCGGTCACCCGCTTGAACAAGGGCCACGGCAGGCCGCGAACCAGTTGCAGATCGCCGAACCAGGTCGCCAGGCCCTTGGAGGTGTTCTCGCCGACGTGCTGAATGCCGAGCGCGAACAAGAACCGCTCCAGGGTGGTCTTGCGGCTGTGGTCGATCGCTTCGAGCAGGTTGTCGGCCCATTTGGTCGCGACCTTGCCGGCCTTGACCGTCTCTGGAGTAGTGCCGTCGCGCTCGTCGGCGCGGCGCTTCATTTCCAGCAGATCTTCGAGCGTGAGTTTGTACAGGTCCGCGACCGACTGCAGATAGCCCAGGTCGGACAAGTCCTCGATGTAACGATCGCCCAGGCCTTCGATGTCCATCGCCCGGCGCGAGGCGAAATGACGGATCGCTTCCTTGCGCTGGGCCGGACAGCTCAGTTCGCCCGAGCAGCGCCATGCCGCTTCGCCTTCTTCGCGCACGATCTCCGAACCGCACACCGGGCACTGCGCCGGCATGCGCCATTCCGGCGCGTCGGGAGCCCGGTACTCGGGCACCACCCGGACGACTTCGGGAATCACGTCGCCGGCGCGGCGCACGATCACCGTATCGCCGATGCGCACGTCCAGGCGCGCGATCTGATCGGCGTTGTGCAAGGTCGCATTGGTCACCACCACGCCGGCGACCTGCACCGGCCTGAGCCGCGCGACCGGCGTGGCCGCACCGGTGCGGCCGATCTGGATGTCGATGCCTTCCAGCACGGTGGATTGTTCCTGCGCCGGGAACTTGTGCGCGATCGCCCAGCGCGGTGCGCGCGAGACGAAGCCCATTTCGCGCTGGCCGGCGTAGTCGTCGAGCTTGTAGACCACTCCGTCGATGTCGAACGGCAAGCCGTCGCGCTTGTCGCCCATCTGTCGGTAATACCCGAGCAGACCGTCGCTGCCGGCGACCACATCGCTTTCGCCGCTGACCGGAAAGCCCCAGTCGCGCAGTTGCTTGAGCGTGGCCGAATGGGTGGCCGGCAACTCGTAGCCCTCGACCACGCCGACCGCGTAGGCGTAGAACGCCAGCGGGCGCTGCGCGGTGATGCGCGGATCGAGTTGGCGCAGCGAACCGGCCGCGCCGTTGCGCGGATTGGCCAGCACCTTGCCGCCTTCCTTGAGCGCTTTTTCGTTGTAGGCCTTGAACGCGGCCAGCGGCATGTAGACCTCGCCGCGCACTTCCAGCGCCGGCGGCCAACCGCTGCCGCGAAGCTTCATCGGAATCGCCTTGACCGTGCGCAGGTTGAGAGTGACGTCCTCGCCGGTCGCGCCGTCGCCGCGGGTCGCGCCCTGGACGAACCGGCCGCCTTCGTAACGCAGGCTGATGGCCAGGCCGTCGAGCTTGGGCTCGACCGAAAACTGCGGACTCGCCACGTCCAGACGCTCGACGATCTTGCGCACGAAATCGACGACTTCCTCGTCGGTGAAGGCATTGCCCAGCGACAGCATCGGCACCGCGTGCACGACCTCGGCGAACGTACCCGCGGGCGTGCTGCCCACGCGCTGGGTCGGCGAATCGGCGCTGGCCAGTTCGGGATGCGCGGCTTCCAGAGCTTCCAGTTCGCGCAACAGCCGGTCGTAGTCGGCGTCGGCCAGGGTCGGATCGTCGAGGACGTAGTAGCGGTAGTTGGCGTCTTCGAGTTGGGCGCGCAATTCGGCGGCGCGCGGCGCGGCTTGGTCCGCAGTCTTCTTCGGGGTCACGGGTCGGCGTCCTGGCGCGGCGGTTGCGGCATTTTGAACGGGAATCGGACAATTGTGCATGGCCGGGGTCGCCCGGATTGCGACCTGGCGGCGAAGCGCCCCGTAGGAGCGGCGCAAGCCGCGACTGCCGCAACTCGACTACGACGAACCGCGCGAATGCCGTCATGGCCGGGCATCGGCCTTCCCGCTTACGCCGTGGTTGAGTTGGCGCGGTCGCGGCTTGCGCCGCTCCTACAGGGGGCGTCGAACCGACGCGGACAATCCCCGCGCTTTACCAACGCGTCGGCTTGCTCAACGGCGGCGCTTCGCGCTGACGGTCGTAGGCGCGCAACTCGTCGCGCAGATGGGCGATGCGCTGGCGGCCGAGCGCATTGCGCTGTTCGTCCAGCACCACCGCGTCGAGCAGTTCGGCCATGCGCTGGGCGGTCGGCAGCATGGTTTCCCACGCGTCCAAGGCCGGAACGGGTGCCGGCAAGGTCAGGAAGAACGCCACCGCCGGGGTTTCCAGCGACTGGATCGTCGCCATGTCGAAGCTGCCCGGCTTCATGATGTTGGCCACGCTGAACACCGGGCCGCGTTCGGGATGGCCTTCGACCAGGCGATGGAACACGCCCATGTGGCCGTAGACCAGACCGGCCTTCTCGGCCGCGACCACGATGTCGGGGCCGTGCAGTTTCTGCCCGGCGCGTGCGGCCAGGTACAGGGTGACGATCTTGTCGAACTCGTCGCTGATGCGGCGGCCCAGCTCGCTGTTGGCGGCCGCGGCGCTGCCTTCCAGGGTCTTGTCGAACAGTTCCAGCTCGGCCTGGGTGGTGGCTTCGCCGGGCGGACCGCCGGCCTGGCCGAGTTCGCTCTCGATCTGTTCGCCCAGGGTCGGTTCCTGACGCGAGACCGGCTTGCGCTCGCCGGCGCGCGCTTCGTCTTCGCGCGCCACGCGCTTGCCCTGCCCCGGCTTGCGCGGTCGGCCGAAGAACACGATGGCGCCGATCAGGACCAGGCCGGCAATCAGGATGCCGATCCTCATCAGGGTCACGTCGGACATTCGTTGCTCCTTTTGTCGCGGGGATTCGGGATTGGGGCTTCGGGATTGGCAAGAGCGGCGACGCCGATCCTTGATTCCCTGCCCGATACCGACTCCAAAATAAAGACGATTGAGAGATGGGTGTTCGTAAGAACGGCGGACGCACCGACGTTCGACGACTTACGTTGCACCAACTCAGAAAAAATTTGCTAAAGACTCGTTACGACATGGCGCTTGCCCATCCCGAATCCCGAATCACCCATCCTGGGCGCGGCCTCAGGCCGCGCCGGCCAGACGCGTCGCCTCGGCCAGATCGACCGAGACCAGGCGGCTCACGCCCGGTTCGCGCATGGTCACGCCGGACAACTGGTGCGCGGCCTCCATCGTCGCCTTGTTATGGCTCACGAACAGGAACTGTACCTGTTCGCTCATCTCGCTGACCATCGCGGTGAAGCGACCGACGTTGGCCTCGTCCAGCGGCGCGTCGACCTCGTCGAGCAGGCAGAACGGCGCGGGATTCAAGCGGAAGATCGCGAACACCAGCGCCACCGCGGTCATCGCCTTCTCGCCGCCGGACAGCAGCGAGATATTGGACACGCGCTTGCCGGGCGGACGCGCCATGATCGCCACGCCGGTATCGAGCAGGTCCTCGCCGGTGAGTTCCAGATAGGCATGGCCGCCGCCGAACAGGCGCGGATACAACTCCTGCACGCCGGAGTTGACCCGGTCGAAGGTGTCCTTGAAGCGGCCGCGGGTTTCGCGGTCGATCTTGCGGATCGCCTCTTCCAGAGTGTCCAGCGCGGTGTTGAGGTCGAGGAACTGCGCGTCCAGGTAATCCTTGCGCTGCTGCGACTCGGCGTGTTCGGCGATGGCCGCCAGATTGACCGGTTCCAGCCGGCGCAGCTTGTTGTCGAGTTCGGCGACCGTGCGCTCCCAGGTCTGCGGCTCGGCGTTCTCGTCGAGCGCGTTGACCACGTCCTGCAGCACCGCGCCGGCTTCGGCGATCGCTTCGGTCAGGGTTTCGGCCTTGAGCACCAGGGCCTGTTGCTCCAGGCGCCGCGAGCCGATGGCCTCGCGCTGCTGCAAGGCCTGCTCGTCGCGTTGTTGGCGGGTCTGTTCGAACTTGCGCAGGTCGTTGTCGATGCCGTCGAGCGCGGTGCGCGCGGCGGTGAGGTCTTGTTCGGCGATCACGCGCTGTTCCAGCGCGACCTGGCGCTGCTGTTCCAACTCGACCACCGGCTCGTCGCCGTCGCTGAGCTGGGCGCGCAGTTCGCTCAGACGCGAGTCGAGCTGACCGCGCTGGCCGCCCATGCGCTCCAGGGTCTGGCTGAGGCCGGCGACCTGCGCACGCTGGGTTTCCAAAGTCAGGGTCAGCGCATGCGCTGCGTCGCGCGACTCGCGCGCGGCGTTGCGCGCGGCGTCGCGCGCGTCCGACAGCGAACGGCGCTCGGATTCGAGCTGCAGGCGCGAGTCTTCCAATTCGCCCATGCGCTCGACCGCGGCTTCCTGGCGCATGCGCGCCTCGCGCGCCTGCTCGTGGCCGGAATCCAGGCCGATCAGCAATTGTTCGAGATCGGCGTCGATCTTCTCGATGCGGTTGCGCGCCGAATCCAGACGGCCCTGATGGCTCTGCAACTGGCCGGCCAATTCGGACACGCCGCGATGGGCCATGTACAAGGCGCGTTGCGCGTCTTCGCGATGTTGTTCGCCCGCGAGCGAGCGGTCGCGCAACTGGATCTGATTGTGTTCCAGCTCGCGCTCGCGGGTCTGCAGTTCTTCGATCTCCACCCGCAGGGTCTGGATCTCGCGTTCGCGCAGCAGCGCGCCCTGCTTGGCCGCGCCCGAACGCAACACCCGCACCCAGCCGGCGCCCAGACGCTCGCCGTTGCGGGTGATCACGGTTTCTTCCGCGCCCAGGCTCGGCTGCAGCGCGCGCGCGGCGGCCAGGTCCTCGGCGCCGTGCAGACGCGCGAGCAAGCGCCGGATCGCCGCCGGGCCCTGCACCTTGGAGGCCAGCGAAGTCGCGGCGTAGCTGGCGCCGTCGCGTTCGGGCGAGACCAGGGTCAGCCGGCCTTCGCCGAGTTCGCCGATCGCATCGACCAGGGCTTCCGGCGCTTCCACCAGCACGCCTTCGATCAACTGGCCCAACGCGCTTTCCACCGCGTTTTCCCAGCCCGGATCGACGGTCAGGGTTTCGCCCACGCGCTGCGCCGAATCCAGGCCGCGCGCCTTGAGCCAAGTCAGCGCCGCGCCCTGCTCCTGGCCCAACGCGGCGTGCTGCAGCGTTTCCAGCGAGGACAAACGGCCGCGCGAGGTCTGCGCCTGCTTGCGCACCTCGGCGAGTTGGTTCTGGGTGGCGCGTTGTTGCTCCTGCAGGTCCGAGACCGCGGCCTTACGCGTTTCCAGTTCTTCGGTAAGACTGTCCAGCGACTCTTTCTGCAAGTCGTGCTGGCTTTGCAATTGTTCGAACGCATCGGCCAGCGCAGCCACGTCCAGGCCGGTGCGCTCGCTGCTCAGCGATTCGCGGCGGCGGTCGGCGTCCAGGGTCTGGCGGTCCAGGCCTTCGATGCGGGTGCGTTCGACTTCGGCCGCGCGCGCGGCCTCGGATTGTTCGCGGCTGTGCGCGTCCCAGCGCTGCTGCCAGTCGCCGAGCTTGGCTTCGGCTTCGCGCAGCGCGTCCTGGCGCGCCTCGTCGTCCTCGCGCATGGCTTCGATGCGCGGCTCGGCGTCGGCCACCGCGGTCAGCAGCACGTCCAGGCGCGATTGATCGCTGCCGATGTGCTCGCCGATCTCGGCCAACTGCGCCATCGCCTCGTCGCGCGCCTTGAGCAGGCGGCTGGACATTTCGCGCTGGTGCTGGATCTGTTGCTCGATGCGCGCCAACGCGCCGCCGACTTCGTAGCTGGCGGCCTGGGCCTTGTTGAGTTTCTCCGCGGCTTCCTCGCGGCTGACACGGCCGGTTTCCAGCTCGCGCTCGGCCTCGCGCTGTTCGGCGATCAACTGCTGCAGCCGGGTTTCCTGCTGCGAGAGCTTCTCGCGCTGGACTTGCAGTTTCTGATCCAGGGCGCGGTATTCCAGCGCCTTCCATTCGACATCTTTGATCTTGCGCTCGGCCTGGATCGCCTGGTACTGCTCGGCCTGGCGGGCCTGGCGGCGCAGGTGTTCGAGCTGCTTGCCGATTTCCTCGCGCAGATCGTTCAAGCGATCGAGGTTTTCGCGGGTGTGGCGGATGCGGGTCTCGGTTTCGCGGCGCCGTTCCTTGTACTTGGAAATGCCGGCGGCCTCTTCCAGGTAGACGCGCAGATCCTCGGGCTTGGCCTCGATGATCTGGCTGATCATGCCCTGCTCGATGATCGAATAACTGCGCGGGCCCAGGCCGGTGCCGAGGAACAGATCGGTGATGTCGCGACGCCGGCACTTGCCGCCGTTGAGGTAGTACTGGCTGGTGCCGTCGCGGCTGACCAGGCGCTTGACCGAGATTTCGTTGAACGCGGCGAATTCGCCGGTGATGGTGTGATCGGAGTTGTCGAAGATCAACTCGACCATCGCCTGCGACACCGGCTTGCGCGCCGAGGAACCGGCGAAGATCACATCGGTGAGCGAGTCGCCGCGCAGGCGGCTGGCCGAGCTTTCGCCCATCACCCAGCGCACCGCGTCGATGATGTTCGACTTGCCGCAGCCGTTCGGACCGACCACGCCGGTCATATTGGTGGGCAGGTGCAGCGTGGTCGGATCGACGAAGGACTTGAAACCGGACAGCTTGATCGTGGACAGACGCATGCGGCGTTGGGGCCTCTGGGTGCGGCGGACGCGGCCGTGAGTAGGTTGTTAAGTGGGATGTTAAGTAAGGCGCCCAAGTGATTGAATCGCTTGGGCCGGACACGGTTCTTGGCCGCGCTTATCCGGGAGTATAGCGGGCTGGCGTCGAGCTCGCCGTCGAGGTGCCGGCGCCGGCGCGGGCGGCCGCCGATCCACGCCGGTCTGGGCATCGACCTGGGCATCGACGCGAGAACCTCGCCACCCCGACACTCAACGCGATGGCATCGAAAAGACCCATTACTAATTCCATAGTTGACAGGCCGGAACAGGCCGTGCTCCTATAAATCAACTAATGAACCCGTAGATCGCCATGGCCCGACCGCCCTCGCCCACGCTCACTCAGTCCGAGCAAGCGATCCTGGAGGTATTGTGGGACAAGGACGAGGCCTCCGTGCGCGAGGTAGCGGACGAACTGTCCAAGCAAAAACCGGCGGCGTATACGACGGTGCTGACGATGTTCAACGTCCTCGCCAAGAAGGGCTTGGTGACGTATCGCCAGGAAGGGCGCGCGTTCATCTATCGCGCCGCGATCAGCCGCGATCAGGCCCGCAGGCAGGCCTTGGACCACCTGCTGCTGCAATTTTTCGAAGGCTCCCCGGACTTGCTGGCGCAGCATCTGCTCGACGAACACGACATCGACCGCGCCGAACTTGAGACACTGCGCGATAAAGTCAATGCGGCCAAGGCAAGGGGGGGCGCTTGATGGAAAGCGCGATCGAAAACCTGATCGAAGCCGCACCGGCGTTGGCGGCCCAGCATCTGCTGCAAAGCGCCGCGCTGTTCGCACTGGCGCTGACGTTCATGCGCATGCGGGCGCTCAGCGCCGAATTGCGCTCGTGGTTGCTGCTGGCGGTGCTCGCGCTGGCGGTGCTGTGTCCGTTGGCGGCGTTCCTGCCGGGAACGTCTTCTTCGCCATCGTGGACTTACGCCGCACACATCGTGCCGCAACCAGAAGAAGGTCCGACCGCCGACGAGGCGGTGTTCGACGCCGGCCGCCGCCCGGACATGATGTACCTGGAGATACCGCGATCGTTCACCGGCGTACTGGCCTTGGCCTGGGCGTTGGGCGCGCTGTGGCAGCTGATGCGGCTGGTCGAAGGCGCGCGCCAGGCGCGCCGGCTGCGCCGCTGCGCGCGTCCGGCGCTGGCGCTGGAGACGGCGCTGGCAGGGGAACTGCCGCTGTACGCTCGGATCGCCACCACGGCCGTCGATGGTCCGATGGTGGTGGGCCTGCTGCGCCCCACGATCCTGATTCCGCACGCATTGGCGTACCGCCTGGAACCGGAAGCGCTGCGCGACATCCTGCGCCACGAGATCGCGCATATCCGCCGCGGCGATCTGTGGCTGACCACGGTAGTCCGCATCCTGTTGGCGGCGTTCTGGTGGAGTCCCTTCCTGCGGCTGATCCATGCGCGCCTGGATCTGGCCCGGGAAATGGCCTGCGACGCGCGCGCCGCCCGCGCTGGCGATACGCGCGTGGACTACGCCGGCTCCTTGCTGAGCAGCGCCGAGACACTGTTGGACCTGGGCGAACGACCCGCGTGGCTGGCGGTCGCCATGCTCGAACGGCGCAGCCATCTCGCCCAGCGCATCGACGGATTGATCGAGCAAAACCCGCTCGCGGAGCCTCGGCGCGAACGTACCGCGATCGTGCTGTGCGTATCGGCCATGCTCGCCTTCGCCGGTCTTTCGGTCGCGAGCACGCCGCGGCTGGGACTGGCCGGGCCGCAGGTCGCCGAGCCCGACGCGCGGGTGGTCGAACTGCTCGCAGCAGCCCGCGAGGGCGACGCCGCCACCGTGCGGAAACTGGCCGGACGCGGCGTCGACGTCAATGCGCGCGTCCTCGGCGACGGCACCGCACTGATCCAAGCGGTGCATTCGCGCGATCTGAGCACGGTGGAGGCCTTGTTGGCGCTGGGGGCCGACCCCAACCGCGCCTCGCTCGGAGAAGGCAACCCCTTGATCGCCGCCTCCGAACTCGGCGCGCAACCCATCGTCGAACGGCTCGTGCAAGCCGGCGCGGACGTCAACCGCGTGGTGACCTACGACGAAACGCCTTTGATCAACGCCGCGCGCGAGGGCCACCTGGCGACGGTCGAGTACCTGGTCGCGCACGGCGCCGACGTCAATTTGGGGGTGGTGGCCGATGGCTGGCTAGGACGCTGGCGGTCGCCGCTGAATCAGACCCGCAATCCGGGCGTTCGCGCCTATCTGATCAGTCAGGGAGCAGTCGCGGGCCACCCCTGACCATCGGCCCCCGTTTTTTATCCGTTCGTATCGTTGCAGCGCGGTTGCGGCCGCGTACGGCCTCGCTTTGCCCGCGTTTGCTCGCCGCAGCCGCTCCACACCTCCACCACAAGGGTAACCAAGAATGAAATCCACGATGTTCGCCTGCACTGTGGTTGCGTGCTTTCTGGGCGCTACCGCCCATGCGCGGCCGCCGGCCGATCGCGACGTCGCCGAACTGGCGGACGCGATACAGCGCGGACTGCGGCCCAGCATCGTCAAGATGGGCGAGCCCCTGCCCGCCTGGACCTTGCAAGAGCGCATGGCGCATCACAAGGTGCCCGGCGTGGCCATCGCCATCGTCAAGGACGGCAAGCTCGCCTATGCCGCCGGCTACGGCGTCCGCGAAACCGGAACCCGCGACGCGGTCGACGCGGACACGCTGTTCTCGGTCGGATCGGTCAGCAAGATGATCACCGCGACGACCACGCTGCAACTGGTATCGCAGGGCAAGATCGATCTCGACCGCGACGTCAACGCTTATCTGAAATCCTGGCGCATTCCCGACGCGCCCGGGATCGATCGCCCCACGGTGACGATGCGCATGCTGCTGTCGCACACCTCGGGCCTGACGGTGCATGGTTTCAAGGACTATCTGCCGGAAGAAGCCCTGCCCACGCTGGTGCAGACCTTGAACGGAACGCCGCCGGCGAAGAACAAGCCGATCCGGCTGCAGCGCGAACCCGGCACGCGCGCCGACTATTCCGGTGGCGGGATCATGGTCGAGCAACAACTGATCGAGGACGTCACCGGCCAGCCGCTGGACGCGGTCGCGCGCGCGCAAGTGTTCGAGCGCGCCGGCATGCGCCGCAGCACCTTCGAAAGCCCGTTGTCGGCCGCGCGCGGCAACATCGCCAAGGCGCACGACGCCGCCGGCGCGCTCACCGCGTTGCCGCGCGGTTGGCAGAGCTTCCCCGAACAGGCCGCCTCGGGTCTGTGGACCAGCGCGAACGATCTGGGCGCGTTCGTCGCCGCGTTGATCCGCAGCTACCGCGGCGAGGCCGGGGTCCTGCCACCGGGCATCACCCGGCAGATGATGTCCGAGGTCGCGCCGGGCACGCGCGGCCTGGGGCCGTATCTGGCCGGCTCGGGCAGCACGCGCAGATTCTTCCACAACGGCGACAACGACAGTTATCACGCTGCGATCGAGGGCTATCCGGAAACCGGCTACGGTTTCGCCATCCTTACCAACGGCGAGAACGGCTACCTGCTGCGCGGCGAGATCCGCAATGCGATCTCCGATGCGCTGGGCGACGGCATCAAACCGACCATCCGAACCGTCGCGCTGGATCTCAGCGCGCCGGTGTATGCCGATTACGCCGGCAGCTATCGCCTGGATCCCGTGGTGCCGGCCGACGTGCTCGGCGCGCTGCCGGATTGGTTCGGCTACGAGTCGATCAGCATCACCGTGGCCAACGGCGCGGTCACCCTCGCCTTGCCCGACGAGTCGCCCGCCAACCTGTCGCCACTGAGCCCGACCCGGTTTCTCGCCACGAGCGTCGGCGCGGAACTGGAATTCCATCGCAATGCGCACGGTGTCGTGCATGCGTTGAGCGTGGTGGACGGCGGATCGCGCATCTACTACCGGCGCAACGCGGCGCCGGCGACATCGACAGCGACAGCCGGTTCCGTCGGCGGGCGCGGCCCCTAAAACCCGTCCGGATCCCGACGCGGACGCGGCGCACAGCCGAACGATCCACGATGCGACGCGTTCGCGCACGCATCGGGTTTCTGCAGCCGTTACGCGCGACGTGGTACATAGGCACGGCCCGTCTTCGACCGTGATCCTGGATCGATCCGTCCCCTATGAGCCGACCGCGCGCCTCCAATCCGACCCGCAAGGCCGGCGAACACCTGACCATGGCCGACCTGGCCGAACTGGCCGGGGTCTCGGCGATCACCGTCTCGCGCGCGTTGCGCGACAGCCCGCTGGTCAATCCCGAAACCCGCGCCAAGATCAAGGAACTGGCCGAAAGCCAGGGCTATCAGTTCAACATCAGCGCGCGCAATCTGCGCCTGCGCCGCAGCATGACCGTCGCGGTGGTGGTGGAAATGAAACCCACCGTCGAACGCCAGATGTCCGGCCCCTACCCGCTCGACCTGCTCGGCGGCATCAGCCAGGAGCTCACTTCGGCCGGCTACAGCGTGCTGCTGACTTCGCTGCAAGGTGGCGGATTGCCCAGCGTGCAGGCTGCCGACGGAGTGATCCTGCTCGGCCAGGGCGCGCATGAGGACGCCATGCACCAGGTCAAGCGCTGGGGCCGGCCGATGGTGGTGTGGGGCGCGGTCAGCCGGCACGAATCGGAAGTGGTGGTCGGCAGCGACAACCACCGCGGCGGCAAACTCGCCGCCGAGCGCTTCCTCGCGCTCGGCCGGCGCCGGCCGGTGTTTCTGGGCGATCAGGCGCACGGCGAATTCGCCGAGCGCCTGGACGGGTTCGCGCAGGCGCTGGCCGAACACGGCATCGTGCCGCTGACTCCGACGGTCGCCAATTTCACCGTCAGCGCGGGCGCTCAGGCGGTGCACGCGTTGCTCGACCAGCACCCGCAGTTCGACGCCTTGTTCGCGGCCAGCGACTTGCTCGCGATCGGCGCGATCCGCGCCTTGATCGAACGCGGCCGGCGCGTGCCCGAAGACGTGTCGGTGATCGGCTACGACGACACCCCACTCGGCGCCACCTACCTGCCGCCGCTGACCTCGATCCATCAGAACTTCGTCGATGCGGGCGTATCGCTGGCGCGCAAGATCCTGGCGATGATCGAAGGCGAGCCGGCGCAGTCGGAGATCCTGCCGACCCATCTGGTCGCGCGAGTCACCTGATTTCCCCATGACCCCGAAGGCTGGACGGCCCCTGCAGGAGCGGCGCAAGCCGCGACCGCGGGCTCTCCGGCTCGCGTCGTCGATGCGGTATCCCGGTAGCGGCTTGCGCCGCTCCTACCGTCGGGATCGCGGTGGCGCGGGAGGCGTCGCGCGAGCTACCTGATTCCGCGCCGCGCAAGCCCAGGAAGGCTGGACGGCCCTGTAGGAGCGGCGCAAGCCGCGACCGCGGGTTTCCAGTTTGCGTCGTCGATGCGGTGTCCCGGTCGCGGCTTGCGCCGCTCCTACGGTCGGGATCGCGGCCGCGCTGCGGGTGTCGCAAACCATGCTGCGATGCAACGAACGTGGGCTGACCTGGCGAACGCTCGCGAAGCCGCCTTGTGCATCGCAACGGCTTCTTAACCGACTGATTCGGTGGCCTTAATTCTCAAACCCGCGCTCTCGGCTGGCACGCCCAGGTCACACCCGATCCGTAGCCTCCGCAACCGATTGATATCGATAACTTGACATCGATAACAATCAATCCCTAGGGTCCGCCTCCAAGCCGTCGCGACCGCGCCGGCGCAGCGCAGACCCAGGGCCCGTTCGCGTGACTCAGCCTCAACCCGCCGTACCCCTTCCCTCTCCCGCCGCAGACACCCAGGCCTGGGTCCTGCGCCAGGACCGCTACGACGCCAACCGCGGCCGTCGCGACGAAACCTTGTTCGCCCTGGCCAACGGCTCGCTCGGCGTGCGCGGCGGCTTCGAGGAGGCCGACGGCGGCAGCGACGGCAGTTTCCTCGCCGCGGTCTTCGAGAAACACCCGATCCACTACCACGAGCGCTTCCCGGGCTTCGCCCGCACCACCGACACCCGCCTGCCGGTCGCCGACGGCCAACGCATCGCGGTATGGCTCGGCGCGCAGCGCCTGGACCCGGCCGCGGCGCAGTGGCTCGCGTTCGAGCGCGAACTGAATCTGCGCAGCGGTCTGCTGAGCCGCCGCCTGCGGCTGAAGACCGCGCAGGGCCAGACCGTGGAAATCCGCGCCGAGCGCGTGCTGCCCTTCGACACCGGCGTGGCCGGGGTCGACCTGTTGGCGATCCGCTACACGGTGCAGTCGATCGATTACAGCGGCCCGCTGAGCCTGGTTTCGGCGATCGAATGCGGTCACGCGGCGGCCGAACAAGGCGACGACCCGCGCATCGGCGTGGCCTCGGCCGAAGGCCTGCAACTGTTGTCGCGCCAGGCCGACGAGCACGGCGCGCACGTGGTCCAGGCGACCCGCCGCAGCGGCGTGCGGGTGATCTGCAGTCAGGCGCACCGGCTCGACCAGGCGCTGTCGTTCGATCAGGCCGATCTGGGCGCCGAACGGGTCGCGCAGCGCTATGTCGCACAACTGCGGCCCGGCCAGGCGGCGACGATCGAGAAGTTCGTCGTTTACACCACCGATAAAATCACCGCCGACAACGTCAACACCGACGACGCCCCGCACGCGACCGATCTGCCCGCGCACGCCGCGCAGGCGCTGAGCCGCGCGGCCGCACAGGGCTTCGATGCGATCGCAGCGCGGCAGGCCGCGGCATTGGCGCGATTCTGGGACGGCGCGGAATTGTGGATCGACGGCGATCGCGCGGCCGAACAGGCGCTGCGCTTCAATCTCTTCCATCTGCTGCAGTCTGCCGGCCGCGACGGCATCAACGGCACCGCCGCCAAGGGCCTCACCGGCGAAGGCTACGAAGGCCATTATTTCTGGGACACCGAGGCCTTCATGCTGCCGGTGATGGCCTACACCGCGCCGGACGTCGCGCGAGCGATGCTGCATGCGCGCTTCCTGGCACTGGAACCGGCGCGCAAGCACGCGCGCGAGATGAACCATCCGCTCGGCGCATTGTTCCCGTGGCGCACCATCACCGGCGGCGAATGCTCGGCGCACTACCCGTCCGGTTCGGCGGCGTATCACATCAACGCCGCGGTGGCCTACGGCCTGGGCCTGTACCTCGACGCCACCGACGACATCGACTTCCTGATCGAATGCGGCGCCGAAATCCTGTTCGAGACCGCGCGAATCTGGCCGCAGGTCGGCCATTTCAACCCGCGCCGCGGCGGCGCGTTCTGCATCAACGAAGTCACCGGCCCGGACGAGTACACCGCGCTGGTCGACAATAACTTCTATACCAACCGCATGGCCCAGCAGCATCTGCTGCGCGCGGTGCGGGTCTGGGAACAGTTGCAGCGCGCGCGCCCGCAGCAATTGCAGGCATTGGCGCAACGCCTGCAACTGCAGGCGCACGAGATCGACACCTGGCGCCGCGCCGGCGAGCGCATGTTCCTGCATTACGACCAGGCGTTGGGCATCTACGCCCAGGACGACACCTTCCTCGACAAGCCGCGCTGGCCATTCCCCCAGCACGTCCCCAAGCACGAGGGCGAGCACCGTCCGCTGCTGCTCGACTACCACCCGGTCACGCTGTACCGCCACCAGATCTGCAAACAGGCCGACGTGGTGATGGCCCTGGTGTTGGCCGGCGACGGCATTCCCGCGCAGGTCAAGCGCCGCAGCTACGACTACTACGAAGCGGTGACCACCCACGATTCGACCTTGTCGGCGTCGGTGTTCGGCATTCTGGCCAGCGAAGTCGGCCTGGCCGACCAGGCCGAGCGCTTCTTCCACGACAACCTGCGGGTGGATCTGGACGATCTGCACGGCAATACCGATCACGGCGTGCACATGGCGGCGCTGGCGGGGACGTGGTTGGGACTGGTGGCGGGTTTCGCCGGCTTGCGCGTTTCTGACGGCGATCTGAAATTTGCGCCTACGCTGCCGCGGCAATGGAATGGTTTTGGCTTCGGCCTGCGCTGGCAGGGCCGGCGCCTGCGAGTGAATCTGCACCGCGACGGCGTGGAGTACCTGCTGCTCGACGGCGCGCCGTTGAGCATCGAACACGCCGGCGAGCGCATCGAGTTGCATCGCGACGCGCCACTGCGCCGCGCGCTGGCCGCGCCCGTCGTCGACGCCAAGCTGGCGTTCCCGCGCCAGGCCCAGGCCTTGATCTTCGATCTCGACGGCGTGCTCACCGACACCGCCCAGACCCATTACCGCGCCTGGAAGCGCATGGCCGACGAAGAAGGCTTTCCGTTCGATCAACACGTCAACGAACAGCTCAAGGGCGTGGACCGGATGAGTTCGCTGGAAATCATCCTGCGCCATGCCGGCAAGACCCTGAGCGACGAGCAGAAACAGGCGCTGGCCGAATGCAAGAACGGTTATTACGTGCAAGCCATCGCCGAGGTCACGCCGAAGGATCTGTTCCCGGGCGTGGAGCGCGTGCTCGAACAGGCGCGCGCGCGCGGGCTCAAGCTCGGCGTGGCCTCGGCCAGCCGCAACGCCGCCGCGCTGCTCGACCGCCTGGGCATCGCCGAGCGCTTCGACTACATCGCCGACGCTGCGCGCATCGCCCGCGCCAAGCCGGCACCGGACATTTTTCTCGATGTCGCCGCCGCGCTGGGCGTGGCGCCGTCGCAATGCATCGGCCTGGAAGACGCGGCCGCCGGCGTGGTGTCGATCAAGACCGCCGGCATGGCCGCGATCGGCATCGGCGACGCGGTCGCGCTGGCGCGCGCCGATGCCTGCGTGCCCGATATCGCGTCCTTCGATCTGAACGATTTCGTTTCGCCTTGACCGCGCGCGGCACGTACCGCCGCGGCAGGGCCGTCCTTGACCAACAATCCATGACAATGGGTGGGGAGA
Organism: Lysobacter sp. CA199; assembly: GCF_052078715.1. Lineage (NCBI taxonomy): Bacteria > Pseudomonadati > Pseudomonadota > Gammaproteobacteria > Lysobacterales > Lysobacteraceae > Lysobacter > Lysobacter sp. CA199. Next base: position 488,698 of record NZ_JBQJIL010000002.1, read on the forward strand.
ACAACATGCAGCACGCAGTTTCCAAGCAGGCGCAGTTCAAGCAAACCCGGCTGATGCCTTACGCCTTGTCGGCGGCGATCCTGGCCGTGCTCGCGCCCGGCTACGCACTGGCCCAGGACGCGCCCGCGCCGCAGCAGGCCGCGCCGGCCGCCGCCGACGCGGCGACCACGCTCGACGCGGTCGTGGTCAGCGGTACCGCGCGCTTCAAGGGCGTGCGCAAGCGCGACGCCAGCTTCTCCATCACCACCGCCTCGCTGGAGCAGATCCAGGAAGCGGTGCCGCTGAGTACCGCCGACGCGCTGAAAGTCGTACCGGGCATCTGGGCCGAATCGGCCGGCGGCAGCACCGGGGCGAACATCTTCGTGCGCGGCATGCCCTCGGAAGGCGATGCGCCGTTCGTGACCGTGCAGATGGACGGCGCGCCGTTGTATCCGCCGCCGACCCTGTCGTTTTTGGAAAACTCCACGCTGTTCCGCATGGACGACACCATCGAGCGCATGGAAGTGCTGCGCGGCGGACCGAGCCCGATCTTCTCCAACGGCCAGCCCGGCGCGACGGTCAACTTCATCCAGAAAAAAGGCGGCGAAGAAACCGAAGGCAGCGTGCGGGTCGGGCTGGGCAGCGACGGCTTCCGCCGGGTCGATCTGTTCAACAGCGGCAAGCTCGCCGACGGCTGGTTCTACAGCGTCGGCGGTTTCTACCGCACCACCGACGGCGTGCGCGACACCCAGTTCCCCGCAGAAAAAGGCGGCCAGCTCAGCGCGACCTTGACCCACAGCTGGGACAGCGGCGAGGTCACCGTCTACGCGCGCCACACCAACGACAAGAACGCGTTCTTCACCCCGATCCCGCTGCTCTCGCGCAACGACGGCAGCAGCCTGTCGAGCTTCCCGGGCCTGGACGCGCAGACCGGCACCCTGCTCGGCAACGATTTCCGCCGCGTCACCCTTCCCACTGGTCCGGGCACCAGCATCCAGCGCGATCTGGCCGACGGCCGCGGCATCAACCTGGACGTGTTCGGCGCTTCGATGGACTTCTACGTCGGCGACTGGACCATCAGCGACCGGGCCAACTTTGTCACCGGCAGCGCGCCGACCAATGGCCTGTTCACCGGCGCCAGCCCACAGACGCTGTCGTCCTTCATCGCCGGTTTCGGCAGCGCCGGCACGGCGACCTACGTCAACGGCGGCGGTGCGGTCGATCCCAACCAGCAAGTGCTGACCGCAGGCTTCTGGGTGGTCGACAAGGAGATCGAATCGTTCACCAACGATCTGCGTTTCAGCAAGTATCTGTTCGAAGGCAACACCCTCACCGCCGGCGTGTATTTCGCCAAGTATTCGTCCAAGGACACCTGGTACCTGGGCAACAACATGCTGTTGACCGCGCAGAACAACGCGCGCCGGATCGACCTGAGCCTGGCCGATGGCCGCCAGGTCACCCGCGACGGCTTCACCGGCACTTCGTTCTTCTCGCTGCGCGGCGACTACGACGGCCAGAACACCGCGGTGTTCCTCGCCGACGAATGGCAGATCAACGACCGCCTGCGCCTGGACGGCGGCATCCGCTACGAGTGGCAGCAGGTCGACGGCACCGTGCACGACACCGCCACGGTCGATCTGGACGGCAATCCGAACACGCTTTACGACAACGCCACTTCGATCTCGCTGCCCTCCTCGCGCCGCATCGATCAGGACGACAAGCATTTCTCCTGGACCTTGGGCCTGAACTACAAGCTCAACGACAACGCCAGCGTGTTCGCCCGCGCCAACTCCGGCTACAAGCTGCCGGCGTTCGACAATCTGCGCGACGGCAATACCAAGGTGCAGGAGATCGATCAGTACGAGTTGGGCTTCAAGTCCGGCAATTCGGTCTACGACCTGTACCTGACCGCGTTCTACAACAGCTTCACCAACTCGCCGTTCCAGGCCTTCCTCGATGACGGTACAAATTTCACCACCTCCGGCGATTCGCGCGCCTACGGTGTGGAAGTCGAAGGCGCGGTGCGTCCGATCGGCGGACTGGAACTGGCCCTGACCGGCGTGTGGCTGGACGCGCAATACGAGAACTACCGCGAGTTCACCGGCAACCAGGTGATGCGCCAGCCCAAGCAGCAGTTCCGCTTCACTCCGAGCTATTTCTGGACCCTGCCGTTCGGCGATCTGAAGATCTTCGCGACGTATTCAAGCATCGGCGATCGTTATGCGGACTTGGCCAATACCCAGAAGCTGCCCTCGTACCAAACGCTCGATGTCGGCGCGAACATGCACATCGGCGACAACTGGGAGCTGTCGGTCAGCGGCAGCAACGTCACCAACGAACTGGGCCTGACCGAAGGCAACGTGCGCGTGCCCGGCGCGGCCAGCGGCGGCGTGTTCATGGGGCGGCCGATCGCCGGGCGGCAGTATCTGTTCTCGGCGGCTTACAAGTGGTGATTGACGGCTGAGTCACCCGCGCCCGGCCCTTCTCCCGATTGCTCTAGAAGCCCCTCTCCCGCAACGCGGGAGAGGGGTTGGGGTGAGGGCCAACGTGCAACCTCAAAGCCGCCCGGCACCGCTGTTCTGACAGAATCTCTACAGGCGCGGGGGCCCCGATAACGCGCGCCCTCACCCCGGCCCTCTCCCGCACGCGGGAGAGGGCGCAACGGTTGCACCCATGGAGTCCGCATGACCTCCACCGCCGCCAACCGCCGCCGCATGATCGCGGCGATGATCCTGACCTACATGATGTTCGGGATCATGCTCAACAGCGTGGGCACCGTGATCCTGCAGGCGATCCAGGGCTTCGGCATCAGCAAGGGCGAAGCCAGCGTCCTGGAGGCGTTCAAGGATCTGCCGATCGCGGTGGTTTCCTTCTTCACCGCCGCGCTGATGCCTCGATTGGGTTACCGCCGGGCGATGATGCTCGGCCTGAGCATCGTCGGCGTCGCTTGTTTGCTGATGCCGGCGCTGTCTTCGTTCTGGATGACCAAGGTCTTGTTCATCGCCATCGGCGCGTCCTTCGCCCTGGCCAAGGTCTCGGTGTATTCCTCCATCGGCCTGCTGACCGAAGGCAAACAGGCGCACGCCAGTCTGACCAGCATCATCGAAGGCTGGTTCATGGTCGGCGTGCTCGCCGGCTACTGGATCTTCGCCTGGTTCATCAATCCCGATTCGCCCGGCGATCCGGTGTGGCTGCACGTGTACTGGCTGCTCGCGGCGATCGCCGCGGCCATCGTCGCCCTGCTGGCGGGTTCGAACCTGGACGAATCGGCGGCGCGCGACGGCCACGCCTCGGGCGAATCGTTTTTCGACATGTTCCGCCTGGTCGCCCAGCCGCTGGTCGCCGCATTCCTGGCCTCGGCGTTCCTCTACGTGCTGATCGAACAGAGCGTGGGCACGTGGCTTCCGACCTTCAATCGCGAAATCCTGCATTTGCCGACCAAGATGAGCGTGCAGGCGGCGAGCATCTTCGCCGTGTCGCTGGCGCTGGGCCGCCTGGCCGCGGGTGTGGCGTTGCGCCGCGTGCCCTGGCACTGGCTGCTGAGCGTGTGCGTGGTGGCGATGGCGGTGTTGATGCTGCTGGCCCTGCCCTTGGCCGGCGACGCGCGACCGCATGCTGACATGACTTGGATGCGCGCGCCGCTGGCGGCGTACGTGTTCCCGTTGATCGGTCTGTTCATGGCACCGATCTATCCGGCGATCAATTCGGTGGTGCTCAGCTCCTTGCCCAAATCGCGGCATGCGGCCATGACCGGCCTGATCGTGGTGTTCTCCGCGCTCGGCGGCACCACTGGTTCGTTCATCACCGGTCAGTTGTTCGCGCGCATCGGCGGCGGCACCGCGTTTTATCTCTCGCTGGTGCCGATGGCGCTACTGTTGGCGGCCATCGCGATGCTCAAGCGCCAGTCCGGCCGCGCCGAACGGGCGCTCGCGGCGCGCTGAGCGCCCGGTTCGGTTCGAAGCGTCCTGTCGAGAATTTTGCCGGGCCTCGAATCGTAGCCCGATCGATCGCGCTTCCGGGCTAGTTCAACGCAAGCAGGCTTTCGGCGGCGGCGATCAGGCCTTCCTCGCGCGAGCGCGGCGCCCAGCCCAGAACACGCTTGGCCTTGGCATTGCTCGCGTTCTTGCGCTGGCCCAGATCGGGCACGATCTGGCGCACCGCCGGATCGAACCAAGCGGCGATGCGTACCTGCCAGTCGGGCAACTGCCGCTTGGGCACTTTCCTGGCCGCTGCGCCAAGGCCGCGGCGCAGGGTCTGGGCGATCTCCAACACCGACATGAAATCGTCGGCGACGGCGAGGAAGCGCTCGCCCTTGGCGGCCGGATCGATCATTGCGCGCAGATGCAGATCGGCCACGTCGCGCGCGTCGACCGTGCCGAAATACAAGGCCGGACATCCAGGCAGTCCACCGTCGAGCATGCGTTTGATCAAGGCGATCGAAGTCGAATAATCCGGCCCCAACACCGGGCCGAACACGCCGACGGGGTTGACCGTCGCCAGTTCCAGCCCCTCGCCTTCGCGCTCGATGAAGTCCCAGGCGGCGCGTTCGGCCAAGGTCTTGGATTTCGGATACGCGCCGACCTTGTCGCTCAATTGCGACCACACGGTTTCGTCGAACGGCGCGGTGCGTTCGCGATGGCCATAGCCGATCGCCGCGAACGAAGAAGTCAGCACGACCCGCTTGACCCCGGCCTCGCGCGCCGCTCGCAGCACCCGCAGGCTGCCTTCGCGCGCCGGGACGATCAGTTCGTCCTCGTGCTTGGGCACCCCGGCCGGAAACGGCGACGCCACATGCAGCACGTAGTCGCAACCGGCGACGGCCTCGTCCCAACCGGCATCGCGCTGCAGATCGGCGGCGAAGAACGACAAACGCGCGCCCGCATCGATGCCAGCGTGCGCGATCGCCGCCCGCACCCCGGCTTCGCGACCCGGATCGCGCAGGCTGGTGCGCACGCGGTAACCGTCCGCGAGCAGTCGCGCGATGCAATGGCCGCCGAGGAAACCCGAGCCGCCGGTGACCAACACCGAAGTCGTCGCTGCATTCATGCCGACAGGCCGATAGAGGAATGAGAGCGCGGCCGAAGGGCCGCGCCGGGATTCGCTGCGCACGCCGATGCGCGGATCGCCGGGTTGCGGCCGGCGGCGCGTCCCTTACTTTTTTTCTTGCTCGATCAGCACGTAATCGCCCTTGCTGCCGAAACGCTCGCCTGCGCGGACGCACAGTTGGCCGTCGCAGCGGGTCAGCGCGCCGGAGCGGGTCGCCTCGATGAGGTCGCGGCCGAACTTGGCGCGCCGGATTTCGTCCATCGACTTGCTGATGAAGAACCAACTGCCGCCCACCGCGATCGCCGAGGCGACCAGCAAGGCCAGCGTGCCTTTGTAGATCAGTATCTGCTGGGCGCGCTCGAGCGCCTTGCGCTGATCCTCCAGCGCCTTGGCCGCGCGCGTGGCCACCTCGGCGCTTTCACGCAGTTGCGCGCCGATCGGCCCGAACGCCTGCATGGCGCCGCGGCCGATCGCCTCCTGCGCCTGGCCGCGCACCGCGTCGACCAATTGGGTGGCCAACTCCTGCGCGCCCGCGCCCATGCCCAGCGCGGCGCGATGCAATTCGTCGGCGCTGCGGTCGACATGCTGCACCGCGCGCTCGCTTTGTTCCTGCAGATGTTGGGCGAACACCGCCAGATCGGCGGCCAATCGTTTCAGGTCTTGCGCGTCCTGCACTTCGCTCTCCGTCTGGGGTTACGGGCCCGGCGCCCGCGGCTGCGGGTTCGGCGGTGCCTCGGGCGGCAACGGTTGTTGCGGCGGGGATGCGGGCTGCTGCGGCGCGGCCCGGTCGGCCTGCATCTGCTGGTGCTGCTCGCGTCCGCCCTGCAACCACGCCTGGGTGGTTTGGGTTTGTGCGTGTTCCTGGGTGGCGGCGCGGAAGGCGCCGTCGTCGCGGTTACGCGCCGCGTCGACCAGCCGCGCGAACGTCTGGTCGATCGGGCTGCCCTCGTGCGCGTGTCTGCCGGCGGTGATCCGGGATTCGCCGCCCGGGATAGGACCGATGGTTACCGGCCGGCGCTCCAGGCGCGCGTCCAGGTTCGCGTCGATCGGCTCCTTGTTGCGCGGATCGGCGACCGAACCGTGCTTGATCTGCTCCTTGCTCGCGACCTCGTCGACGCGGTCGCGCACGCCGTCGCGGAAACCGCGAGTGGTGTAGAAGATCAGGTGTTGCTCGGAACGGTGCACCACGTTGAGCTTGGGATCCTCGGGTTCGGCGCGCTTGGCCAGATACGGCCGGTCGCTGAGCCCGTTGAGGTAGTCCACCATCAGATTGCCGCTGCGGATCGACAAGCCGTTGAGCTCGTAACTGCCGCCGATATTGCTGTGCGCGCCGCCGACGGTGACGTTGAGGAAACGTTTGTCCTCGGCGAACCCGTCGCGCACGATGCTGGTGGACTTGAACTGGTCGCGGCGCTCGTCCTCGGCGGTGATCTGGAAGGCCGACATCACCGAAGGCGGCAAGCGCCGGTCGTGATGGCGCGGCTCGCCGGTTCCGACCGGGTCGAACAGACCGACCGCCTGCGCAACCTGCCCCGGCGCCACCAGCGGCGGCTTGGAATATTCCACTCCGGTGATGTTGCCGTCCTTGTCCTTGCTGTACTTGGCGCCGGCCGGATCCTGGATGCCGCGCTCGTGCACCAGCCGCGAAAACGCGGCCTCCTGCTCGGCGCCGCGGCTGAAGCCGATCCCGGCCAGGCCGATCTTGGCCTGCGGATCGTCGGCCTTCCATTGCTTGGCCTGCTCGATGAACTGCGCGTACATCTTCTCCACCCGCGGCTCGAAGCTGCGGCCGGTGGCGGCGTCGAGAGTGCTACGGAAAAACCCGCTCTGGGTGCCCGGCCCTTCGACGTAGCCCACGCCGATGTTGTCGTGCATGCCGTTCTGGATCTGCTTGACCAGGTCGGCGACGTTGGTGTGATTCTTCGGATCGCCGTCGTACATGCTGTTGCCGGTGCCGTCGAAGGCGGCGACGAACAAGCGCGCATGCGGATCGGAGGAATCCAGCAGCGTGGGCGCGCGCAACTGCGCGAGCCGCTCGCTGGCTAGCCGATAACTGTCCAGGTCGTGCTCGTCGGCGGGATAAGTCTTGACGCCGTCGGGATTCTTGCCACCGCCCATCGCAAACTCTCCTTAGCTGTGCGGCGCGAGCGTCGGCGCTGAAGGCGGCCGTAACGATCGCGGCAGGGTCGCAGCGGCCGTGCCGCTGCGCTGCAAGCCATGCGCCGAATCAATAAGTGCGGCTGAACACCCGCACCAGGTCGGCGCGGAAATCGCTGTTCGGGTTGGCTGGATCGCGCGGTTTCTTCAGCGGAATCATGCTGCGCATGTAGACGTTGACGGTGCGGTCGTCCACTTCCAGGATGATCTCCGGGTCGTTGACGCTCACGCCTTCGGCCACGTCTTCGCGCGCGACTTCATGGCGGATCAATTGGTCGCGGAAAATCTCGGCGATGTCGATGCTGGCCCGATGCTCGCTCTTGTCCTTCGCGCGCCACGTCACCTCAGCCGGCGCGGGGAAATTGGCGATGTCCAGATGCGCGGCCTTCATGCGCTGCTGGTAGTCGGCGCCGAACGAGGACGCCGGCGCGCTGAGTTGCTCGGGATCGTCCTTGCCGTGCGGAAAGCCGTTGTAGACGATGCTGCAGCCGTAGGTGTCGAAGCAGAAACCGCCGAAGCGGTGACGCTGGAAGCGCAGCGGCCACTCGGCCGTGGTGCCCGCGCCGGTCGCGGACTGCGCGGTGGTGTGGGTTGCGGCTGGCGTAGACATGGCGGTTTGACATCCTGTTGCGGTCAATAGAGCAAGCATCGCGGCCAAGGCGCGGACGCGGCGGCCATGGGCGAAACGCTGCGGACGGCAACGTGGGGCGGCATGGCGGCGACGGCGGCCGGTCGCGGACTGACTGTCCATCTGGATCCCTCCGGGTGCCCGGGCACACTAACATCGCGGACCAGACACGCCCACTGTACGGAGAGTTCCCCTTCCGTACTGCGCGAATGTCGCCGAAGCGCGCAGCCAGTTTGACCGCAATCGGCGCTCCGACTCAATCCGGCGAGTGGCGGTTCGCGGTGGGCTTCGATGCTTGCCTCGGTGCTGGTTGCGGCGCGGTCGCGGCTTGCGCCGCTCCTACAGGGGCGGTCCGACACTGCGTCGCGGCATGGGCCCTGTGTAGGAGCGGCGCAAGCCGCGACCGCGCCAATCGAACCGCCGCGCCGGTGTCCGCACCTCGTCAGCGCAGACACGCACATCGCCTGGGCCGCAGCCCCCAACCACCGCCGCGCTTACAACCTCAGCTCGCTCTCGCGATCGAAAAAGTGCATGCGCTCGGCCTGATACGACAGATGCACGGTGTCGCCCGGCCCGGGCAGATGGAACGGCGGCAAGCGCAGGACCAGATCGCAGCCGCCGCAACCCAGATTGAGGAAGGCCTCGTTGCCGACCGGCTCGACCACTTCGACCTTGGCCGGCAAGGTGCCCGGACCGGCCGGCGCCAGATGCATGTCTTCCGGACGCAGGCCGACCATCAGCTCGCGCCCGAGGTAGCCGCGCACCTTCTCCAGCATCTCGTCCTGCGGCCGCAGATGCAGTTCCACGCCCTCGCCGATACGCAGGTACAGCTCGCCCTCGCGCTGGGTCACCGGCCCCCACAGGATGTTCATCTTGGGACTGCCGAGGAAGGTCGCGACGAACAGATTCACCGGCCGCTCGTACAGCGCCATCGGCGTGTCGATCTGCTGGATCTTGCCGTCCTTCATCACCACGATGCGCTGGCCCAGGGTCATCGCCTCGACCTGATCGTGAGTGACGTAGATCATGGTGGTGCCCAACTGGCGATGCAGCCTCGCGATTTCCACGCGCATGGTCATGCGCAGCTTGGCGTCGAGATTGGACAGCGGCTCGTCGAGCAGGAACACCTGCGCCTTGCGCACCAGCGCGCGCCCCAGCGCGACGCGCTGGCGCTGGCCGCCCGACAGCGCGGCCGGCTTGCGGTCCAGCAAGGGTTCCAGTTCCAGCATCGCCGCGGCCTCGCCGACCTGGCGGGCGACCTCGGACTTGCTCAACCCGCGCAGTTTCAGGCCGAAGCCGAGGTTCTCGGCCACGGTCATGTGCGGATACAGCGCATAGCTTTGAAACACCATGGCGATGTCGCGGTCTTTCGGCGACACGTCGTTGACCCGCCGGTCGCCGATGCGCAGTTCACCGTCGCTGATCGTTTCCAGGCCCGCGACCATGCGCAGCAGGGTCGACTTTCCGCAGCCGGAAGGGCCGACCAGCACCAGCAGTTCGCCGTCGGCGATGTCGAAACTGGCGTCGGCGACGCCGACGTAACCGTTCGGATAAACCTTGCGCAGATGCTGCAGAGTGACCTTCGCCATGAAATCTCCGGACAATGCGAACCGGGCGATGCGTTTGGCCGCGCCCTGGGCTATTCTGCCATGTAACCGTTTTCATGCGCGGCCCCGTCGTGAATACCCGCAGCCGGCCCGAACCGCGCCTGCGCGGGTCGGACGCGCGGCCCTGCCCGACCCGCCCGGAGACCCCGCCCCGCCTGCTGATTGCAATATCGTCGCAAACGACTTCGCCCGGCTTCGCGGTCGAACGCAACCCGTGGCACGCCCGGTTCGCTCAATCGGCACTCAGCCGCGGTTTTCGGCCGCCACCGATCCGCCGCGCGAAAGTTCGCCCACCGTCCAAGCAGCGATATGCTTGGGCGATCCGCCTGGACCGCCACCGTCCCGGCGACTTGAACGGATGCGATCCACGCGTCCGCTCGACTCCCCCCTCCCTTCATGGCCCACCCGCTCCATGCACGACACCCTGTTGCTGTTCGGCGCCACCGGCGATCTCTCCCAGCGTTACCTGTTCCCCTCGCTGGTCCACCTGTGGCGCGATCGGCTGCTGCCGCCCGCGTTCCGGATCGTCGCGGTCGGTCGCCAGGAGTTGTCCGACGACGACTTCCGCGCTTGGCTGCGCGAGCGCATGGCCGGCGAGGTCGCCGACGATCCGGCGGTGGTCGAGGAGCTGCTGGGCAAGATCGCCTACGTGTCGGTCGATCTGCGCGACGAAGCGGCCATCGCCACGGCGCTGGCGTCCTACGCCGATCGGCCCAGCGTGAGCTATCTGGCGACTCCGCCGGATTTGTTCGTGCCCTGCGCCAAAGGTCTGAAAGCGGCGGGCCTGCTGGAAGGCGAATCTCGGTTGGTCCTGGAAAAGCCGATCGGTCGCGATCTGGCCTCGGCGCGCGAGATCAACGCCGCGCTCAAGGCCTGCCTGGACGAATCGCGGATCTTCCGCATCGACCATTACCTGGGCAAGGCCGCGGTGCAGAACCTGCTGGCACTGCGTTTCGGCAACACCTTGCTCGAAGCGGTGTGGCAGCACCGCTGGATCGAATCGGTCGACATCTTCGTCGGCGAAACCGCCGGCGTGGACGGCCGCGAGGGCTACTACGCCAATTACGGCGCGCTGCGCGACATGGTCCAGAACCACATGCTGCAGCTGCTGGCGCTGATCGCGATGGAGCCGCCGGCGGCGCTCGACGCCGACAGCATCCGCGACGAGAAACGCAAAGTGCTGCGCGCCCTGCGGCCGATGAACAACGACGATGTCGCCACCCGCACCGTGCGCGGCCGCTACGCGGCGGGCGTGGTCGAAGGCCGCGCGGTGAAGGGCTTCGTGCACGAATCCACGGTCGAGACCTTTGTCGCGGTCGAAACCTATATCGATAACTGGCGCTGGGCGGGCGTCCCCTTTCGGTTGGTCACCGGCAAACGCTTGGCCGAGCGCGCGACCGAAGTGGTGGTTTCGTTCCGCCCGACCTCGCACTGGCTGTTCGAACGCCCGCGCCGCGGTCGCGAGCGCCCCAATCGCCTGCGCATGCGCCTGCAGCCGGACGAAACCATCGAACTGGGCCTCATGGGCAGTCTGGCCGCGCCGGAATGGGGCGCGCTGGAACTCAAGCCGATGTCGCTGGATCTGTCAATGTCGGGCTCGCCGCAGAGGCGGATCGCTTATGAACGCCTGATCGTCGACGCGTTGCGCGGCAACCAGACCCTGTTCGTGCGCGACGACGAAGTCGAGGCCGCGTGGCAGTGGATCGACAGCATCGAAAGCGCGTGGACGCAAACCAAGCAAGCGGCCGTCGAGTACCCGGCCGGTTCCTGGGGCCCGAGCGAGGCCGAAGCGTTCCTGCCGCCCACCAACGGCTACCGGGGAGGCCAGGCATGAGCGGCGCCTTGCTCGCGGATATCGGCGGCACCAACGCCCGCTTCGCCCTGGCCTCGTCCGATCCGTCCACGCCCGCGCTGCTGCCCGACAGCGTGCAGGTGTTCGCGGTCGCCGATTTCCCGTCGCTGGCCGACGCCGCGCGCCATTACCTGGACCGGATCGGCGCCACGCCGAGCCATGGCGTGTTCGCGGTCGCCGGGCGCGTAGATGGCGACGAGGCGCGCATCACCAATCATCCTTGGGTCATCTCGGCGGAAAGGACGCGGATCGCTTTGGGGCTGGCGCGGATCGACCTGGTCAACGATTTCGCCGCCCAGGCGATGGCGGTGTCGCTGCTGCACCCGGCCGACGTGGTGGCGATCGGCGGCGCGCGCTGGGCGGGCTGGGGTAACAGCGATGGCCGCAACGACACGGGCGATCGCACCTACGCGATCATCGGCCCGGGCACTGGTCTGGGCGTGGGCGCGCTGCTGCGCCGCGACGGTCGCTTCTATCCCTTGCAGACCGAAGGCGGCCACGTCAGCTTCGCGCCGAACAATCCCGAGGAGATCGAGGTGCTGCAGCGCCTGTCGGGCGAGTTCGGCCGGGTCTCCAACGAACGCCTGATCAGCGGCAGCGGACTGGTCAACCTGCACCGCGCCCTGAGCCAGATCGCCGGCGAGGACCCCGGCCCGCTGCAGCCGCAGGACATCACCGCCATGGCGCGCGAGGGCGACGTGCGTTGCCTGCGCGCGATCGACGTGTTCTGCGCGGTGTTCGGCGCCGCCGCGGGCGATCTGGTGCTGACCCTGGGCGCCTGGGACGGCGTGTTCCTGCCCGGCGGCCTGGTGCCCAAGCTGATGCCATGGCTGGCCCACTCGGGTTTCCGTCAGCGCTTCGAACACAAGGGCCGGTTCTCGCCGACCATGGCGCGAGTGCCGACCCTGGCGGTGACCCACGCGCAGCCGGGCCTGCTCGGCGCGGCGGCGCTGGCCGCGCAACGCTCGATCAAGGCCGCGGCGTAACGGTCGCGGGCGACGACGGCCGCTGGCCTTCGTCGCCTCGGTCGCGGCGATAGGCGTGCGGCCCCGCGCGTGTGGCCTCAGTCACAGTCGATGAGCACACGGACTTAAACCCCGGCGTGCGAAGATCGGGGCATGCTCGACGATTCCACTCCCGTCCCGCACGATCCCGCCCTACCCCAGACCGCCGCGTACCGCTGGCACGAACACCGCAGCACCGACACCTGGGTCTGGGCCTGTGCGGTGGCGATCGCCGCCGAACTGCGCCGCGACCTGGTCCGGCGCGGACGCGTGCGCCTGCTGCTGTCCGGCGGAACTTCACCGGCGCCGGTGTATCGCGCGCTGGCGCGCGCTCCGCTGGATTGGGCGCGGGTCGACGTGGCCCTGGTCGACGAGCGCTGGTTGTTGCCCGACGATCCCGACAGCAATGCCCGGCTGGTGCGCCAGCACCTGCTGCGCGACAACGCCGCAGCCGCGCGCTTCGAATCGCTGACCCAATCGGGCCGTACGCTGGAGGAATCGGTCGCCTTCGCCAACGCGCACGCGCGTCAGGCCGCCTGCGCGGCGGTGCTGGGCATGGGCGAGGACGGCCATACCGCTTCGCTGTTCCCGGGCATGGCCGCGCTGGATCGCGCATTGGCGTCCAAGCAGCCCTACATCGCGATCGACGCGACCGGTTCGCTCGGCGCCAAGCAATGGACCAAGCGCATCAGCCTGACCCCGGCCGGTCTGGCCTATGCACAATCGCGGCTGTTGCTGATCCAGGGCACGGCCAAGCGCGAGACCTTCAAGCAAGCCCTCGCCAACGGCGAGGTGAAGCGCTGGCCGGTACTGATCGGTCTGGACGGCGATGCCGGCCTGGACGTGCATTGGTGTCCGTGAATCGCCGCCAGACGCTGTCGTACTGAAGCCATCCGAATGTAGGAGCGGCGCAAGCCGCGACCACGCACCGCCCCACGCCCGCGCAGCTCACGCAGCACCCGACCGCCCACTCAATCAAGCGCGATCGAAATCCTCGCCGGCACCCGTTCGATCTTGAGCTCACCCTTCGCCCAGGCCGTTTCGCGCCCGTCCACCAGCGTCTTGCCCGGCGCACCCGCAAACGGCCAAGTCACGACGACGCCACCGGCGGGCGCGTGGAGCCCGCCGTCGATCTCCAGCGTCGCCTGCTTGCCCGCGCGCTTGAACCGATAGCCCAACGCGCCATACGGCGTACGCAGGCCCTCCACGCTGATGCCCTCGCCGTCCAGCCACATCGCCGGCACCCCAGCGCCGATCACCAGCGCCTGATCGACATCGCGGGTGTAGGCGAACAGATCCAAGGCCGAGCGCACATAGTCCGACTCGACCCAGGCGTGCGGCAGATCGCCGACGAAGAACGGCTTGCGCGGCGTGCGCGAGACCACTTCGGCCCACTGGTTCCAGCCGCGCGGCTGCTGATCCTTGAAGAAGAAATCCAGCGCCTCGTGCGCGCGATCACGCCAACCCAGGCGCACGAAGCTGCCGATGGTGCGCAGCTCGTAAGGCGTGTAGTCCTTCCACTCGCGGCGGCCGTCGCGCCTATCGACGAATTCCTTCCAGTAACGCTCGAAGGTGTTGTTCAACAGCGTTTGCGGCAACAGCCCCTGCTCGCCGCCCGGCGCCAGGGCGATGGTGGTGGAGGTCGCATCGAAATCGCCGAGCTCGGCCGCGCCGGGAATGTAGTCGATGCCATGCGCGCTCGTGGCATGGCCGATCGAGGCGTACAGGTCCTGGCGGAACTCATCGCGCGAAGCCGCGAACGCCTTGGCCTGCGCGTCCTTGCCCAGCCATTGCGCGATTTCCACCGCGTCCTTGTAGCCGCGCAAAGCCCAGAAATTGTCCCAGTACGAATGCATCGGCTTGGCCGAATAACCTTCGTGGCTGATCGAGGCCGGCATCATGCCGTAGAACGCCGGATTCGACGCGCGGTTGGCCTGCGTGCGCTCGCTCAGCCGCAGTTCGTCCATGTAGCGCACCGCGCCCTCGACGTGCGGCCACATCGCCTCGAGCAGCTTGCGATCGCGGCGGTAGCGATAGACCTCGGCGATGGTGAAGATCAACTCGCCGTGGCTGTCGTTCTCCGGCACCGGGTCGCTGCCGCGATCGTCGACGCAGCACGGCACCTTGCCGTTGGCGAACTGATACGGCGCGTACCAGCGCAGAAATTCCTCGGCCACGTCCTCGCGGCCCATGCGCAGCAGGCCTTCGCCGATCATCGCGCCGTCGCGGATCCAGGCGCGCGCATACGAGCGCGTACCCGGCTGTAGGCGCGGGCCGACCCGGCTGATCAGCATGTGCGCCAGCCCCGTGCGCAATGTGTCGATCACGTGCTGACCGGCCGGCGGCGCACGCAGCTTGACCCGGTCGAGCTTCTCGCGCCATTGGCCGGCGACCAGTCGCTGGCGCGAGGCCACTTCGGCCGCATCGACGAAACGGCCGTCGTCCTGGCCGATCAAGGCGCTGCTCCAGACGAACTCGCGCGATTGGCCGGGCCGCAGCGTCACCTCATAGACCAGCGCGCCGGAAGCCATCGCGTTGCGATCCGCCTCGACCCCGGTCGTGGCCGAACCGCCCAGGCGGCGCAACATCCGGGCTTCGGGCGTGCAGGCCTCGCAAACCCGCGCCCAGTCCGCCTGCGCCAGATACTTGACCACATCGCCATGGTCGAAACTGGCCGCCAGTGCGGCATCGGCGGCGCTGGCCTGGATGCGGCGCGCAGCCATGCGGCCGTCGGCGCCTTCGACGCTGAAGCCGTGCTTGTCGCTGCGCAGGCTGCGGATGCGGCTGACGCCGCCGACCTGACTGAGGAACTGGGTCGGCGGATTCACCTGCAACGGCCGCAACGCAAGCACGAAATGATAAGTACGTTCCTGCGCACTGTCGTTGCTCAGGCGGTAGCGCGCCATCAGCCGCGAACCGCCGCCGACCTCACGACGGTCGTCGGCGAACGCAGTGACGTCGAGCTTGAACTGCGGATGCCGCCAGTGCACCGAAGGAATCGGCAGATAACCGTCCTGCAGCGATTGCGAGGCGCGCACATCGGCCCAGCCGAGCAGCTTGCCGTCGCTGACCACGAACGGCTCCAGGCTGAAGGCGCCCTTGCCGACTTCGACCGCGCCGTCCTCGCCGATCAGCGCTTGATCGTCGCCGCCGTCGACGCCGATCACGGTCCAGTACGGTTGCTCGCCGCTGAAGCCGCGCGGGAACCGACCGCGCGGCGCTTCGGCGGCGATCGAACGGACGAAATCGTTGGGCGTTGCGGCGAACGCCAACGGTTTGACTTCGAACTCGGACAGCGCGATCTCCGCCTTCGGTCCGACCTGCGCGGTCAGGCGCAGGTAGCGCGCCTGCGATTCGGGCAGCGCCAGATAGTCCGCATCGCCGTCGCCATCGCCGAGCGCGGCGACTTCGCGCCATTGCCGCCCGTCCTCGGACAGCGCCAGACGATAGGCCGATGCGTAGGCCTGCGGCGCCCAGCGCAGCACCACGCCGCCGAACTCGCGCGAACGGC
Organism: Lysobacter sp. CA199; assembly: GCF_052078715.1. Lineage (NCBI taxonomy): Bacteria > Pseudomonadati > Pseudomonadota > Gammaproteobacteria > Lysobacterales > Lysobacteraceae > Lysobacter > Lysobacter sp. CA199. The sequence continues at coordinate 504,482 of NZ_JBQJIL010000002.1, forward strand.
CCAGATCGAAAATCAGCTGCGGCGGCTTGGCCGGATCCAGGCGCGCGCGCCATGCGCTGTCGGGCTTACCGTCGACGGCGAGACTGGCCGCACCACCGGGCAGCGCCGCGTTGGCGCTGGCCTTGCCGGTGTACGGCCCGGCGGGATCGATCGGCAGCGGTTGCAGGCTCAACGAATCGAAACAGACCGAACCCTTGCCGCCGGCGCTGTTGTAGACGGTGAATTCGAGCTTGGCGCTGCGCCGCAACGCCGGATCCGGCGCAGGTCCCCAGGCGCGGCTGATATGGCGCTGCTTGTAGACGACCGGCGTCCACCGCGCCGGGAACTCGTACTTGGGCTTGTTGACCCACCACACATTGTCGCCACTGGCGTCGACCAGTTTGAACTGCAGATCGTTGGCCGGCGAATCGCCGCGCAACTGGAACGCGAATTGGTAGTTGTCCGGATAGTCCAGCGGCAGCTCGCGCTGCAGTCCGGCATAGCCCGATACGCCGTTGAAATCGTAGTCCAGGCACAAGCCGCCGCCCTGCGCGCCCTCAACCTTGCGCAAGCTGGCGCTGACCTGATTGGAGACGACCACTTTCCACGGCGCGGCCGATTCGAAGTCGTCGAGCGCTCGTGGCTGTTGCGCATGCGCCGTTACGGCCAACGCCACCCACAACAGCGCAAACCACGAGGTCTTTTGTGGGAGGGCCTTCAGGCCCGACGCACGATCGCCGCGAGATTTCGGCCCCGCGGTCGGGCCTGAAGGCCCTCCCACAAAAGATTTCGCGGCCTCGACCGCGGCCGACAGGCAGGGTTTCGACATCCAATCCACCTTGTTCGCGCCGCGACCTCGCGGCAGACGGTTCAACCTTTGACGCTGCCGACCAGCAAGCCCTGCAGGTAATAACGCTGCAACACCAGAAACAGCAGCAACACCGGCACCACGGTCACCACCGAGCCGGCCATCATCATCTCGTTGTCCTGCACGTGCTCGCGCGACAGCGAAGCCAATGCCACCGGCAGGGTCTGCAGATCCTGATCGCTGAGCACGATCAGCGGCCACATGAAATCGTTCCAGGCGCCGAGGAAACTGAAGATCGCCAACGTCACCAGGATCGGCCGCAACGCCGGCAGCACGATCTGGAAGAATATCCGCAACTCGCCCGCGCCGTCGATGCGCGGCGCTTCGAGCAGTTCGTCGGGAATCGAGCGCGCGTACTGGCGCACCAGGAAGATCCCGAAGATGCCCGCCATGCCCGGCACCACCGCGCCGGCGTAGCTGTTGATCAGGCCCATCTGCTTGAGCATCAGGAACAGCGGCATCATCGACACCTGCGCCGGAATCACCAGCGCCGCCAGCAGCACGCGGAACACGCCCTCGCGCCCGGGGAACTTGAGCTTGGCGAAGGCGTAGCCGGCCAGGGTGTTGAGCAGCACCGCGATCACCGTCACCACGGTGGAGACCAGGAAACTGTTGAACAGGTAACGGCCCATGCCCATGCGCGAGAACAGTTCGCGGTAGTTGTGCAGGGTCGGATCGGCCGGCCACAACGGCGGCGGAAACGCGCTGGCCTCGCCGGGCTGCATCAGCGAAACCGCGAACATCCACAGCAACGGCGCCAGGCTCAACGCCGCCAGGCCGATCAACAGACCGTTGACGATCGATTTGGCCAGCCAGGCCGGCATGCCCGAGTCGTTCATTCGACCCCCTTGCGCCGCGCGAACCACATCAGGCCGCTGGTGACCGCAGTCATCAGCACGAACAGCAAGAAGGCCACCGCCGAGGCGTTGCCCAGATTCCACCACTTGAAGCCTTCTTCGTACATCAGGTACAGCACGCTGACCGTGCTCTGCAGCGGACCGCCCTGGGTGATGACGTAAGGCTCGGCGAACAACTGGAAATAACCGGCCAGGGTCAGGATGCCGACCATCAGCAGCACCGGCCCTAGGATCGGCAAGGTGATGTAGCGGAACTGTCGTCCCTGCCCGGCGCCGTCGATGCGCGCGGCCTCATACAGGTCTTCCGGAATCGCCTGCAGGCCGGCCAGGAAGATGATCATGTTGTAGCCGAAGTTCTTCCACACCGCGAACAAGATGATGGTCGGCATGGCCCAGCGCGGATCGCCGAGCCAATCGACCGGATCGATCCCCACCCAGCTCAGCCCCCAGTTCACCAGGCCGTAGCGGGTATGGAACAGATAGCGCCAGATCACCGCGACCGCCACCACCGTGGTCACCACCGGCGCGAAATACGCGGTGCGGAAGAACGGCTTGAAAGCGCCGAGCCTGGAATGCAACAGCAAGGCCGCGCCCAGCGACACCGCGATCGACAACGGCACGCCGACCGCGACGAAGTACAAGGTATTGCCCAGCGCGCTCCAGAACAGCGGATTCTTGAGCAGGTTGAGATAATTGTCGAAGGCGACGAAACGCAGGTTCTCGATGTGCGCCAGCGAATAGATATCGAAGTCGGTCAGACTCAAGGCCAGCGCGGCCAGCACCGGCAGGCCGAAGAACAGCCCGATCACGGTCAGCGCGGGCGCGGCGAACACCCAACCGGCGGTCGCGGGTTTCATCCGCCCTCCTTCGCCGCCGCCGGCGTCGCTTGTGCGGCGCGATCGAGCATCCAGCGGCGCTTCTCGAGAATCCTGTCGGCGCGGCGATCGAGTTCCTCCGCGGCCTGGTCCACGGTCACCCGGCCGTTGGCCAGTTGCTCGCCGACCAGCTTGATCTCCACGGCGATGCGCTCCCACTCCGGCACCTTCGGCGCCGGCCGCGCGCGTTCGAGCTGATCGCGGAAGGCGCGCGCGTACGGATCGCTGACCAGTGCTGGCGCGTTCCACGAGGTGCGTCGCGGCGGCAGGTTGCCGGTCAGCGCATGGAAGCGCACCTGCACCTGCGGCTCGGACAAATACGCGATGAGTTTCCACGCCGCGTCCTGGCGCTGCGATCCGCGGAACAGCACGAAGCTGGCGCCGCCGGCGACCGAAGCGCCGGGGCCGTTTTCGCCCGGCAGCAGCATCGTCATCCAGGTCGATTGCAGATTCGGCGGCAAGCGCTTCTTGAATTCGGCGATGTTCCAAGGGCCGTTGACGTAGAAGCTGAAATAGCCGCGGCCGAACTCGTTCCAGACGTTGGCGATCTGGGTGTTGCTGGCCAGCGGCGCCCACTGGCGCTGGAACACTTCGCGATAGAACGTCAGCGCGCGCTTGAATCCGGGGCTGCGGAAGTTGCCGTAACGCCCGCCGTCGCGCAGCAGCGGTTCGGGCGATTGGATGCCCAAATTCAACAGCGGCTCGGCCTCGTTGAGCGGCAGCAGCATGGCGTAACGGTCGGGACCGACCTCGCGCTTGATCGCCGCCATCGCGGTCTTCCATTCCGCCCAAGTCCGCGGCGGCTCGGCGATACCGGCTTGCTTGAGCAGATCCTGGCGATAGAACGGCAGCCGCGTTTCCACGTACCACGGCACCGCATACACCTGCCCGGCGATCACGCCGGTGTCCCAGGCGCCGGCAAAATAATCCGCGCGACTTACCTCGGGCGCCGCCTGCAGCCTCGGTTCCAGCGGCGACAAGGCATCGAGCAAGGCGAATTCGGACACCCAGGTGTTGCCGATCGCGCAGACATCCGGCAGAGAATCGCCGGCGAACGCGGTCAACAGCTTCTCGTGCGCGGAAATGATCGGCAGCTGCTGCACTTGCACGCGGATGTCGGGATGGCGGCGTTCGAACTCGGGAATCAGCTGGGCGACCATTTCGCCCTCGAAGCCCATCGCCCAGAACTTCACCACCGTGCGTCCATCGCCGCGGCCCGAGCAACTGCCCAGCACCAACGCAAACAGCGCGACCGCCACGACCCGAGAAACCGCACGCACGCCGCGCCCCCACCAACCGAGCCCCCCCCTTTTTAAAAGAGGGGCCAGGGGGGATTTGCTGTTTGCAACAAGCAACGACACCGCGCCCACCCGCCGGGACTTCGATCGCATCGCCGCCGGCCCGCTCCCGCTCATACCGTCATTCCGGCTTGGGCGCATTCTGCTTCGCCGGCGCATTGGTGCGACCCGCACGCGATTCGGCCTCGCCAAGCGCGCGCGCGGTGGCCGGATCCATGGTGCCGGCCGGTTTCGCCTCGGGCTTGGCCGCTTCGGCCTCTTTCTTGTCGTTATCGCCGTCCTTGCCCTTGCTCTTGTCTTCCGCCGGGGCCAGCCAGCCGCCCTTGAATCCGGCGCGTTCCAGTCCCGCGCGGATGTAGGGATTGCGCTTCATCACGTTCCACACGAACTCGTTGCGGTAGTTGCTGATCATCGCCAGGATCGGGCCCTGGTCGATGCCGATGTAGTCGCTCGACACCCAGCCGTGATCGGGCACCAGCCGTCCGGTCTTGAGCGGAATGTCGTACTTGAAGCTGGGATTGAAGGAGTCCAGGAAACCGTAGCTGGAGTAGATGTACTCGCCGTAGCGCTCGTGCAGGGTCACGGTGGTCGGAATCACGATCTCCGGTGCGAACGGCAACGACGCGATCGCCGCGGTCGGGGCGATGGTGCCGTCGTCGAAATTCTCGCGCAGGCCGGCGCCGCGCGCGGAGTAGTGGCGGAACTGGCGCTGCTCGCCGCGGTATTCCTGCAAGGTCTGCTGCGGGCCATCGCTCGCGGTCAGGCCCCACACTTCCGGGCCGTAATCCTCCCACTTCATCGGATTGGCGATGGCGTAGGCGCGCTGCGCATAAGCGGCGCGGCGGCTGTTCTCGAAATAATCGATGCCGCGCTCGCGCATGTAATCGTCCTGGATGCCGCGGAAATCGATCCAGACGTGGCTGTACTGGTGGCCGAACAAGGGGCCGAAGGCCAGGAATTCCTCGCCCTGGTACACGCCCCACACGTCGTTATAGGTCCGCGTCCACACCGTCCACGCTTCCGGCCCGACCGGATAGGTCGGCGAGCCCAGCGCGAGCACGTACAGCAGCATGGCCTCGTTGTAGCCCATCCAGTCGTGCTTGATGAAGCCGCTCTCTGGGAACCAGCCCATCGACACCAGCGGCTTGTTCTGCTGCAGCCAGGTCCAGTCCACGCGCTTGTACAGCGTGTCGGCCATCTCGCGGATTTCCTTCTCGCGCGGATCGTCGCGGTCGTAATAGGACTGGGCGAACAACACGCCCATCATCAGCAGACCGGTGTCCACGCTCGACAGCTCGACCCAGCTGTCGTAGCGCTGGCCCTTCTGCATGTCCAGGAAGTGGTAGTAGAAGCCCTTGTACGCGCCCTTGCCGGTCGCCTGCGGACCGCTGGGCAGATCGCGCAGGAACTTCAGCGTGGTCAGGGTGCGGTCCACCGCCTGGGTGCGGCTGACCCAGCCGCGCTCGATTCCAACCGGGTATGCGGTCAACGCGAACCCGACCGAAGCGATACTGGCGAACGGCCTGGAGGGATACCGGTCCGGCGTCAGCCCGTTCTGCTCGTTGGTCGTATCCCAGAAGAACTGAAACGTCCGCTTCTCGATATCGCGGAACAACGGCGGCAGCTCCAGCCGCTCCTGCTTGAGCGGCTCGACCACGACGGGCTCCGGACTTACGATCGGTTGCGTTTGCGATTGCGTTTCCGGCTTCTTGCAGGCGGACAGGACGAGCAACAGCGTGCCCATGACAGCGAAGGAAACTGCACGTGTTGTCGTTTTGACGCGTTGCATGAAACCGAAAACCCCTGTGTCTTCGTGGTTGCCGGTATAGACCGGCGGAGCGGTGAAACGTTCACGGATTACGATTGCGGATCGATGGTGCGGCGCCGGCCGCCTCGCGACGGCCGGCGCCGGCGATCACCAATTGAAGCCCATCGACAGCTTGAACGTGCGGGTCGGCAGCGCGATGTTGTCGCGACGCTCGCCGAGCCTCGGATTCGGCGCTATCTGAGTGCCGCGGTAGGTGTCGAAATCGATGTAGTTGCGCCAGTTGAAAACGTTCAGGACATCGCCGCGGGCCCAGAATTTGATGCCGGCGCCGGTGTCCCATTCCTTCTGCAAGGCCATATCGAACTGCTTGAAGCCGATGGTGCTGTCCGGCGTATACGGATCGAAAAAGCAGTTCTTGTCGCCGAACTTGACGCAGTTGGTCGATTCTTCCACCTCCGGGCTGGCCAGGGTCAACTTGCCCGACAGGGTCATGCCGTAAAAATCCATGATGCCGGTGGCGACGAAGCGATGCCTGGACACGCCCACCGCGCGGGTGAAACCGACGTTGTCCAGATTCGGATAGTCGAAGGTGAAGATATCGGAGTTGAAGCGGTTCTCTTTGGCGTCGGTAAACGTATAGGCGAAGCTCGCACCCCAGCCCGACTCTTCGGTGAACGGCTTGTCCAGCGACAGCAGCACCTGCTTGGTCTTGGTCTCCACCGCGTTGTCGCCGATGAAGAATTTGCCGAAGCCCGGCAGGTTGAAGTCGAACGGCGCACCGCCGAACGTCCGGCCCGCCTCATGGAAGCTGCCGTCGGGACGGCGGTTGCCCAGCGCGAACAAGATCCCGTCGTGACTGCGCACGTAGGCCAGGGTCGCCGAGGAATTCCACTCGTGACCGAACATCGCAAAGCCGTTGCGCATGCCGAGGCTGAACTGATCCGAGTAAGGCGTCTTCAGATCGTTGTTGATCAGGAACACTTCGCTGCCCGCGTTCGGACGCTGACGCGCCAGCGCGGCCAGCGTTTCGGGATCGTAGAAGCTGGGATCGAAGTTGAAGCAATTGCCGGTCGGGGTGACTGTGCAGGTATGGCCGGGCGAATTGAACTGATAAGTGATCTGCTGGAACGCCAGGCGGTAGCTCTCGAAAGAGAGATAGTCGAACTGATTGCGGTTGTACGAACGGCCGGCGCCGCCGAAGATCACATGGCGTTCGTCGCCATTGAGATCGTAGGAGAAGCCCAGACGCGGCTGCCAACCGTCCTTGAACGCTTTGCGGTTGTTGCCGGTGCTGATGTAATCGTTGATGTCGTAGTCGACGCCGGGCTGGTGGATGTTGGAGAAATTCTGCAGCGCGGCGACCAGATTGGCCGGGGTGCGGAAATTCTCATAGCTCGGCGTGGTCTCGTAATCCCAACGCAGACCCAGGTTCAAGGTCAGGTGCTCGTTGACTTCCCAGTCGTCCTGCAGATAGATGCCGAACTGTTTGTTCTTCGACTTCACGCTCGGCGGGAAATCGCTGGCGGTGCCGGAGAAATTCACCTCGTAGGGCGTGGCGAAATTACGGATGTCGTAGCGGAACTGCGGCGAGTACGGCTGCTTCTCCATCGCGCTGATATCGATCATCTTGTACTTCACGCCGGCCTTGACCGTGTGGCCTTCCCAGCCGTTCCAGGTGAAGTCGTTCTGCAGCGCGTAACCCTTCTGGCCCTTGTCCTGGAAATCACCGCCACCGCCGAAGAACAGCACTTCTTCCATCACCGGATTGTTGAGATTCTCCTCGCCCTGTTTGGGCACGCGCAGTTGGTAGCCATTGGCCACGGTTACCGGGCGCGGGCCGAAGGTGGTGTCCTCGTAGGTCAGGTGCGCGTCGTTGAGCCAGTTGGCCGCGCTGTACTGGTAGCGCAGATCCAGGCGAGTCTCCTCGCCGGCCTTGAGCGTGCCGTAATCGCCGAGCCGGGCGCCGCCGATGCCGGTCAGCTCATCTTCCTTGCGGTACTTGGCGGTGAACTCGATCAGATGGGCGTCGCCCGGGGTCCAATCGATCTTGCCGAAATACAGGTCTTCCTTGAACGGCGCGCTGATCGACTCGCGCGCCATGTCCTGGAACTGCGCCGGCAGCTGGTCGATCCGGTAATTGCGACCGGGTGTGATCGAACGCGGCGAGTTGTATTCCTTGGCCTCGTAGGTCACGAAGAAATGCATCTTGTCCTGAATCAGCGGACCGCTGAAGGACGCGCCGTACTGATCTTCCTTCTGCTGCGCCTTGGGCACTTCGCCCTTTTCCTCGCGCACGGTCTTGGCCGACCATTCATCGGAGGTGTGATCCCAGAAGAAGCTGCCATGAAACTCATTGCCGCCGGACTTGGTCACCGCGGTGATCGCCGCGCTGCTGAGCTGGTCGTACTCGGCCTTGTAGTTGGAGGTGATCACCTTGTATTCGGCGATGCCCAACTGCGGAAACGGGTTGCCGCGGCTGGAGTCCTGGCCGGTGATGCCGCCCTTGAGCACGTAGTCCTTCTGGCCCACGCCATCGACGTAGACGTTGATGCCGCTGCTGAGCTGGCCGCCGCTGCGCAACTTGGTCGAGCCTTCGGTGCCGGTGGTGAACTGCACGCCCGGCACGATGTCGGCGAAGGCGAGGAAGTTGCGCGAGGCCTGCGGCAACGCGGCGATCTGCTTGTTGCTGACGTAGGTCGCGATTTCCGAGGTCTTGGTCTCGACCAGCGCGGTGGACGTCACCGTCACCTTGTCCAGATCGGTGGCCTCTCCCGCCGGCGCGGTCTCGGCCACGCCGCCGGTGGACAGATTGAGCGTCGCCGACTGGCCGACCGCGACGGTGACGTTGCGGGTGTTGGTCTGGCCGCCTGCGTTGACGTCGATGCGATAAGTGCCCGGCGGCAGGCCGGCGAGCGAATAGTGGCCGTCCGCGCCGGTCTGCACCTTGCGGCTCAGGCCGCTGGCGATGTTGGTCGCGGTGACGCTGGCGTTGGCGGCCGGGCCGCCGTCGCTGCTGACCACTCCGCGGATCGTCGCCGCGGTGCTTTGCGCCAGCGCGGTAGGCGCGGCCATGGCCATGCAGCTGAGCAGCGCGCAGGCGAGCAGATTGCGGCGCGAGGCGATGCGAAAAACGGATCCGGGGCGGCGTTGGGCTTGCGAATCGTGGTGAGTCATTTGCGTTCCTCCCTCCAAGGAGCACGTACTGCAAAATTGCGTCGGTAAGGCGGCTTGCTTGTGTAATCGCTTACACACGCGACCAAATTTTTTTCGACGCGATCAGGCACCGCCCCCTCGGCGTGCTCCCGACTCGCGCACGATCAATTCCGGCCGCAACGGCTCGCTTTGCCGCTGACGTTGGTTCTCTGGTTTGATCTGGTCGTGCTGGCTTTCCTCCTGCTCGCGCAGGTCGTGTCTGGCTTGGTGCGATTGCGCGTCCTGCGCGGCGGTGTCCGTATTCAAACGGGTGAGCAGCAAACGCGCGGCGCGGGCGCCGAGCTCGGCGATATTGACCCGCATGGTCGTGAGCGTGGGGTGGACGTAGCGCGCGAGCGGAATATCATCGAAACCGGTCACCGCGATGTCGGCGGGCACCTTCAGGCCGGCCTGAACCAGCGAGAACAGGCAGCCCAGCGCCATCATGTCGTTGGCCGCGAACACCGCATCGGGCCGCTGCGACGCGGCCAGCAGCGTCTGTCCGGCGGCGTGGCCGGAGGCCTCGTCGAACGCGCCGGGCAAGACCCATTCCGTTGCGTCCGGCAACAGACGCGCGAGCGCCTCGCGGTAACCGCGCAGGCGTTCGTGAGCGTCGAAATTGTCTTCCGGGCCGGCGATGAAGACGATCCGGCGGTGGCCGCTGGCGACCAGGTACTCGACCATGGCCTGCGCGCCGCCGTAGTTGTCCACGCTCAGCGACAACACCTCGGGTGCGTCGCTCTGCGCGTTGATCAACACGATCGGCAGCGCCGGCGACAGTTCCTCGACGATCGAGGCATGCGCGGCGGCATACGGCGACATCACCAGCAGCCCGTCGACGCGGCCGCGCATCGCGCGCAGCGCCGAGACTTGTTCGTCGGGACGGCCGTGATAGCTGGACACCAGCAGGTGCAGCCGATGCTCGCGCGCGACCTGATCGACGCCGCGCACCAGTTCGGAGAAGAATTCGCCGTGCAGATCCGGCAACACCACGCCCAGCGTCTGCGTGCGCCGGCTGCTCAGACTGCGGGCGGCCGCGTGCGGCGTGTAGCGAAGGTCGTTGGCGACGGCGAGCACGCGCCGACGCACCTCCTCGGCGACGTTGCCGTGGCCGTTCAAGGTCCGCGATACGGTCGCCACCGACACCTGGGCCGCGCGGGCGACATCTTTGATCGTCACGCTCACCACTGTCCTGGACCGCCCCTCGCGGCTGGAAAGTGCGACGACTGTAAACGTTTTCAGGAACAAGTGTAAAGCGCTTGTTATGAAAAACGGTTAGAGCGCCAGACTGCCCGATTCGATCGCGCCGATCATGCTGCGCTGCGCCATGGAACTGTCGACCGGCGCGGCCTCGTGTGCGGCAGCCTTCAAACTTCTTGCGGCGTCTTGGCGCTGATCGCCAACGCGTGAATATCGGTGGTCATCAGTTCGCCGACCGCCGCATACACCGCGCGGTGCCGCGCGATCGGATTCAGACCGGCGAACGCGGCGCTGACCACCGCGACGCGGAAGTGCCCTCGCCCATCCAGCGCGCCGGCGTGTCCGGCGTGGCGATGGCTTTCGTCTTCGATCTCCAGCGCGGTCGGCGCCAACGCGGCTTCGATCGCGGCGCGGATCGCCTCGACCCGCTGCTCGCGCGGCAACGGCCCGGCGTTCACGGCAACACCTTGCGGAACGGCCGCACCTCGACGCGTGCGTACACCCCGGCTTCGACGTAAGGATCGGCATCGGCCCAAACGCGCGCGGCTTCCAGCGATTCGAACTCGGCCACGATCAGACTGCCGCTGAAACCGGCCGGACCCGGGTCTTCCGCATCGATGGCCGGGCACGGGCCGGCGAGCAACAGGCGGCCTTGGTCGCGCAACGCGGTCAGGCGCTGCAGATGCGCCGGGCGCGCGGCGCCGCGCTTGGGCAGGGCGTCGGCGACGTCGTAACCTTCGATCAAATACCACATGGCCTTGCCTCGACTCGTAGCTGCGCAATGAGGCCGCCATTGTAGCGGCGACGGCCCGACGTCCGGCGATACCCCGATCGGCGAACGCAGCGCGGCGATGCGGCGGCCGCTTACGAAAACGGCCCGCATCGCGCGGATGCGGGCCGTTCCGGGACGACGCTTCGAAATCTCGCTCAGGCGACCCATGTTGAACGCCTTTGCCGACCGATTCGACGATGGCGTACTTGGGCATCGCACATCTCCTTGTCGATGTTGATTCGCACCGGCCCGCGAGGCGCGGGCCGGCGAATCAGCGCAGATGCTGGGCGAGTTGCCAGCAGTCGCGCTTGAATTGGAATACGTAGGCTTCCGGCGAACCGAAGGTCTTGACCACGTCCTCGTCCGGCGAGAACTCGGCCTTGACGAAATCCAGGCGCATGCTGTCGCCGGAGAGTTTGCGATCGAGTTTGATGCGGCTCAACTGTCCCGCGTCCTTGCCCGGCTCGTCGTAAGACCACTGATAGTCGACCAGCGCGATCCGGAACGGGTCGGCCTGTTGCGGGGTGTGCGCGGCGATCAGCTTGTCTGGATGCTTGATGTCGCGGACCTCGATCTGCGGCGCGCTGTAGGCGGCGCGCAGCTCGGGCTCGGAGATGAACTGTTCGAGGAAGGCGCCGAAGCCGTCCTCGGTCTTGGCGCAGGCGCCTTCGGCCAGTTGCGGCCGCGGCGCGGTTTCGAATCCGGGCTTACCGCCCTGCGGGGCCAGTTGGGATGCGTCCGGGGTGGGTTGCGAAGGCGCCGCATCAACCGCCGGCGCCGGTACCGCTGCCGCGGCAGCCGCTGGTTCGGCCGGAGCCGAGGCCTTGCAGGCCGACAATACGACGACCAGCACGGCGGCCGCGATCCTTGTTCGATTCATCTGATTCCCCGTTCCATGAAGGTGGATGCAGCTGGCTGACGTCAGTTTAGCCGCTGATTCGTGCCTGATTTTCGGTGCCTGATTTTCGGTGCCCGATCTTCGGCGCCCGATCTCCGGCGTACCTTGCATGCCCCCGATAGTCCGAACGGACCCGGGCTCCCGATCCAGCCACCGCGCGCGTTCGAGTCCCCGCAGCAATGTGGACGGGTTTCGTCGCCTGATTGCACCAGCCTGGCCCCGCCCCTGGCCGCGCCACCCTCGCCCCGGGCACACCGTCGGCGCGATCCGGATTGGCTGAACCGGGAGCTGCGTCGAAGCCGGCATTCATCCCGGCGCTGGACACTGCCCGCCCCAGCCCTTACCCTAAACGTCAATTGCCGTCAGGCCGGATGCAGCAAACCCGTCGCGACCGGAACCCACACCGTCGCCACGTCCGCACCCGTACTCTCCCGCACATCATCGGTGCGCCAGTACGCTTGCATCGCTGCAGTCCACCGGCCCGCGCCCGCAACCCTCGACGCCTTAGCCGCCACGCCCTTAGCGTGTCGCGCAGGCCGGGATCGTTCGGGCCAAGCACACGCCTTTTATTGAGTGGTTGGTAGCACCCGTAGGGACGCTCGGTTTTCGGGTGTACGTCCCGAGTGTACGCAGTCGGTTGTACGCAACCGTCACGGCATTCCTGGTGCGGCCTCGTGCCGTACGCATCGTCGCAACAGCTGTGCCCATGGCCCGGAGGGGCCGGTTCTGAATGACCAACGAACCCGCGCCCGCCGCGACCGAACCCCCGGGGCCCGCCCCAGGCCCGACGACGCCTCAGCAGCAGGAAATGCCGCTGGCGGTGATCCACGGCCAGCCGGTGCTGCAGATTCCGCAGGATCTGTACATCCCGCCGGACGCGCTGGAAGTCATTCTGGAAGCCTTCGAGGGCCCGCTGGACCTGCTGCTTTACCTGATCCGCCGGCAGAACCTGGACATCCTGGACATCCCGGTCGCCGAGATCACCCGGCAATACGTCGACTACATCCAGGCCATGCACGAAATGCGTTTCGAGCTGGCCGCCGAATACCTGGTCATGGCCGCGATCCTGGCCGAGATCAAATCGCGCATGCTGCTGCCGCGCGCGCCGAACGAGGAAGGCATCGAGGAAGACCCCCGCGCCGAACTGGTCCGCCGCCTGCAGGAGTACGAGCGGTTCAAGAAGGCCGCCGAGGACATCGACACCCTGCCCCGTCAGGACCGCGATACCGTGCCGGTGCAGGCTTACGTGCCCGATCGCGCCTCGGTCAAGCTGCCGCCGCCGGTGGAGTTGAAGGAAATGCTGCTGGCGCTGCACGACGTGTTCAAGCGCGCCGAGCTGTATACCCAGCACGCGATCAAGCGCGATGCGCTGAGCGTGCGTCAGCGCATGGGCGAGCTGCTCACGCGCATGAACGACGGCGTGTTCCACCGTTTCGAATCGCTGTTCACGGTCGAGGAAGGCCGGCTCGGCGTGGTGGTGACCTTCCTGGGGCTGCTGACCCTGGCCAAGGAGCAGTTGATCGAAATCGTGCAGGAGGGGCCGCTGGCGCCGATCTACGTCAAGTCGCTGGCGCTGATGAAAGACCCGGACGAGATCGAACTCAGCAGCGAGTTCGACGACGCCGCCAACGACGACGATCGCGCCCTGTGAGCGCCGGCGTCGGACAGTCCGTAGCGCGGACGTCACTCGCATCCGACGCGCCACCGCTGTCTGCCCTGTCCCGCCCGCCTCGCATCGGCCCGCGTCACGGCTGAACCGTTTTTGCTCTTCCGAATCACGAATCCCCATTCCCGAATCCCGGCTCCATGGACCAACATCTCATCACCCGCATCGTCGAAGCCGCCCTGCTCGCGGCCAACCAGCCGCTGACGCTGGCGCAGTTGCGTGAACTGTTCCCCGAGGACCAGCCCGCGCCGCCGGACAGTATCGAGACCGCGCTGCAGACCCTGCGCCAGGGCTGCGCCGAGCGCGGCGTGGAACTGGTCGAGCTGGCCTCCGGCTTCCGCTTCCAGGTTCAGGCCGACGTGCACCCTTGGGTGGCGCGGCTGTGGACCGAACGCCAGACCCGCTACACCCGCGCCACCCTGGAAACCTTGGCGCTGATCGCCTACCGCCAGCCGATCACCCGCGGCGAGATCGAGCAGGTCCGCGGCGTGGCGGTCAGCAGCAACATCATCAAGGCCCTGGAAGAACGCGAGTGGATCCGCGTGGTCGGCCACCGCGACGTGCCCGGCAAGCCGGCCCTGTTCGGCACCACCAAGACCTTCCTGGATTACTTCGGGCTCAAGCGCCTGGACGAACTGCCGCCGCTGTCGGAGCTCAAGGACATCGGCGAGCTCGAACCGCAGCTGGCACTGGACGGCGAGCCGATCGTGGCCGGCGGCATCGGCCGCGGCGGCAGGGAAGCGGACGGCGGCGACGATCGGGCACCGGGCGAATCCGAAGCCGGCAACGCCGATGCGGCTTTCGCCAATGCGGATCTCGCCAATACGGATCTCGCCGACGAATCCATCGACAAGCGCGGTGAAGTCAACGACGACGACTACGGCGATGAAGAAATCGCCGCCGCCGAAGACGCCTCGGCCCCGGCCGAAGCCGAAGCCGGCGATGAAGCAACTCCCCAATCCGAAGCCGCCGGCGCAACCGCCGACGGCGAAGACGACACCGAACACACCGAACACACCGTCCTTTCGGACGACCCCGAAGCCGCGCCGGGCAAGCGCGCGGCGGACGCGAACGATCACGAGCAAGACCAACACGCCGTCGAGACGACGACCGTTCCGGAACTTGAGGCTGAGTCCGAAGACGACCAGCCGGAGCAACAGAAATGACTGACGAAAAACCCCGCAAGCTCTCATTGAAGCGCAGCGGTGACAGCGCGGCGCCCGAAGCGCCGCGATTGGAAGAACGCCTGCACAAGGTCCTCGCGCAAGCGGGCCTGGGCTCGCGCCGCGCGCTGGAGCAGCGCATCGCCGACGGCCTGGTCAAGGTCAACGGCGAGATCGCGCAGATCGGCGTAAGCATCAAGGGCGGCGACAAGATCGAACTCGACGGCCGCAGCTTCGTCGCCAGCGCGCTGACCGAACCCTCGCGCGTGCTGATGTACAACAAGCCCGAAGGCGAGGTCACCACTCGCGAAGATCCCGAAGGCCGCCCGACCATTTTCGATTCGCTGCCCGCGCTCAAGGGCGCGCGCTGGATCGCGATCGGCCGCCTGGACATCAACACCACCGGCCTGTTGCTGCTGACCACCGACGGTGAGTTGGCCAACGCGCTGATGCATCCCTCCTTCGAAGTCGAGCGCGAATACGTGTGCCGCGTGCGCGCCCCCGAAGGCCAGGACAGCGTGCCCGACAACCTGGTCGACCGCCTCGCCCGCGGCGTGGCCCTGGAAGACGGCCCGGCCAAGTTCGATGAGATCGAACGCATCGGCGGCACCGATTCGCACGACTGGTTCCGCGTCGTGGTCAAGGAAGGCCGCAACCGCGAAGTGCGCCGCCTGTGGGAGTCGCAGGGCTGCCAGGTCAGCCGCCTCAAGCGCATCCGCTACGGCACCGTCTCGCTGCCGCGCGAACTGCTGCGCGGCCATTCGCAGGAACTGGCCAACGACAAGGTCGACGCGCTGCGCACCGTACTGGGCCTGGAAGACGGCACCCCGTCGGCGCTGACGCTGCAGCCTGTGATCGGCCAGCGCAAGGCGGCCAAGGCCACCGTGCATCTGTCCGGCGAACGCTCGGCCGGCTACGTCAGCGGCCACAACACCGCCGATGAAGGCCGCGAACTGCGTCGTTTCGACCACGTCCGCGAAGATCGCGGCGGCCGCGGCCGCGGCGGTCCGCGCAAGCCCGGCGGTCTGACCGTCAGTGGCGAAGCCGCTGCCCGCCAGTCGCAGAAACCGTTCAAGCAGCGCAAGGAAAAGGGCGTCAAGCCCCTGCCCGACGGCAATCCGGCCGCGTTCCGCACCTGGTACGTGCCCGAAGGCGTCGAGACCGGCCCGAGCGGTCATCGCAATCCCGACGGTCGCGGCAAGAAGCCTTACGGCAACAAGCCGGCCGGCGCGCGCGGTCCCGGTGCGGGTGCGGGCGCAGGCGCCGGACGCGGCCGTCCCCAGGGCGGCGGCTTCGGCGGCGAGCGCAATGGCAACACCACCGGCGGCAACGGCAACGGCCCGTACGGCGAGCGCCGTGGCGGCGGTCAGGGTGGTCAAGGCGGCCAGGGGCAAGGTCAGGGCCAAGGCCAGGGGCAGCGCAGTTCGCGTCCCTACGGTCATCCCGGCAATGCGCCGAGCTTTCCGTCCGATCACGCCAATCCGGGTTTCAGCCCTTACGGCAGCGAGCGCCCCGCGCGCGGCAACGCGCGTCCGGGCGGCAAGCCCAGCGGTCCGCGTCCTGGCGGCCCGCGCCCCGGTGGCAACGCGGCACGTCCGGGCGGCCCGCGTCCCGGCGGCCCGCGCGGCGGCGGACGCCCCGGCGGCGGTCGCGGTCCGCGTGGCTGAGTCGAGCTCGCCACGGTCGACGCCGGCGTGATGAGCGCGGGCGAACCGGCATGAATCAAAGGGCGCTTCGGCGCCCTTTGTTTTTTGAAGTGTTGAATGAGAGTCTTTCGGCAAGCATTTGAATAAAAGGGATTATTTTGGTGTTATTTCCGCCTGACCGCATCATTCCGCCCTCACTGCATTCTCCCGCTCGCCCTCATCCTCACAACCGTCATCCCCGCCTTCGCGGGGATGACATCCGTAGGTGACGTTACCCGCGCGTCGATACCCCAAACTTCATAGATAGCTCCATCGGCAAACCCGGTGCGCACCAGCCGCAAACTCTGGTCCGACCGCGCGCAAGGCCCACGCCGAATCCCCAACGAACGCCATCCGACCTCGGCACCGCAGTGTTTCGCCACCGTCACTTGTGCACTGCATCATCAGCGTCCAGTTTGGCCCCACCTAAGCGAAGACACAGGCGCGCCCATGAACCTGCCCGTTCTCGAACCCACCCGCCTCGACGCGGTCGACGCCCGCCCCGCGCCGATCGCCTTGCGCGACCGCATCGACGAAGCCGTCGACCGCGCCCTCAACGAACGCCGCCTGATCGGCGCGGTGGTCCTGGTCGCCCGCGACGGCGAACTGATCTACCGCCGCGCCGCCGGCCTGGCCGATCGCGAGTCCGACCGGTTGATGCGCGAAGACGCGATCTTCCTGCTGTCCTCGGTCACCAAGCCGATCGTCGCCGCCGCCGCGATGAAGCTGGCCGAACAAGGCCGCATCGATCTGGATGCGCCGGTCACCGACTATCTGCCGCAGTTCCGGCCGCGCCTGGACGACGGCAGCGAACCGACCATCACGCTGCGTCAATTGCTCGGCCACACCTCCGGGCTGAGCTATCGCTTCGGCGAAGCGGCCGGCAGCGACTACGACACCCTCGAGGTCTCCGACGGGTTCGATCAACCGGGGTTGGGCATCGAGGAGAACCTGCGCCGCCTGGCCCGGACCCGCCTGCGTTTCGCGCCCGGCCAGGGTTTCAAATATTCCCTCTCGCTCGACGTGCTCGGCGAAGCCATGGCGCGCGCCACCGCCACGCCGCTGCCGAAACTGATCGAGGAACTGATCACCGCGCCCTTGGCGATGAAGGACACCGGCTTCGCCCTCGCCGATCACAAGCGCACCGCCACGCCCTACACCGACGGCCTCGCCGCGGACGGTTCGCGCCGTCCCGCGCGCATGCACGAAGACACCTCGCTGCCGTTCTTCGACGGTGTGCTGCGTTATGCGCCCGGCCGCCTGGAGAACGCGGATTCCTACGCATCCGGCGGCGCGGGGATGGCCGGCAGCGCCGGCGATGTGTTGCGCGTGCTGGAAGCGCTGCGCCAAGGCGGCGGCAACCTCCTGCGGCCCGACTCGGTCGCCGCGATGATGCGCGACCAGGTGCCCGCACCGATCGAAGGCCTGGATCCGGGCTGGGGCTACGGTTATGGCGCGGCGGTGTTGAGCGATCCGATCGCCGCCAACACGCCGCAGTCGCGCGGCACCTTCGCCTGGGGCGGCGTGTACGGGCATTCGTGGTTCATCGATCCGGCGCGCAAACTCACCGTGGTCGCCCTGACCAACACTGCCATCGAAGGCATGATGGGCCAGTTCACCCTGGACCTGCGCAATGCGGTATATGCGGGATTGGACGCGGCTGGCGCCTGATCGTCGTTTTTACGAATGCACGAAGTCGTCTTGTAGGAGCTGCGCAAGCTGCGACCGCGAAACCACGACCGCGACGCAAGCGTGTTTCGCGGTCGCAGCTTGCGCAGCTCCTACACGCGGTTGGCGGACATTCGTCGCAAGTTACAGACCCAGATCGCTCAGACCCGGATGTTCGTCGGGGCGCCGGCCCTGCGGCCAATGGAACTTGCGCTCGCTTTCGGCGATGGGCCGGTCGTTGATGCTCGCCTGGAGACCGCGGTCACAGCCTTGTGTGCATCAACGTCCTCTCGGCGGGCCGCAAAGTCTCGGGCCTGAATCCCTCCCGCAACCGCTCTTCATAGCGTTGAAGTCTTTTGTGGGAGGGGCTTCAGCCCCGACTCCTGCGATCCGAACGCGACATGGCAGCGAAAAGCGTCGGGCCTGAAGGCCCTCCCACAAAAGATTTCGGCGCTGACGCCGTCGCTTACCGTTATTTTTGCGCTCCACGTCACCCTCTGCCGGCACTTCACACAGCCGCCATACGCGCTTCGCGCAATGCGCCGACACTGTGCCGCACCCCTCAACGCACAGGTCCGCCCATGAACCAGGACACCGCTCACTACGATTGCGATCTGGTGGTCGTCGGCGCGAGCTTCGCCGGTGCGGCCTGCGCGCTCGCCGCGGCGCGCGCGGGCTTGCGCGTGGTCGTGCTCGAACGCAAACGCGATCCCGGCGACAAACTGCGCACGACCGGGATCGTGGTCAAGGAAGCCGCCGAACAGACCTGGCTGAGCCGCGCGCCGGCCGGTTGTCTGCACCGGGTCGAGCGCGTGCGTTTGTATTCGCCCAAGCTGCGCAGCATGGCGCTGAGCGCGCCGGGTTATTACTTCCTGACCACCGACACGCCGCGACTGATGCGTTGGCTGGCGCAGGAACTGCTGCGCCACGGCGTGGACCTGCGCCTGGGCGCGTCGTTCACCCAGGCCGAACGCGACGGCGAAGGCTGGCGCGTGGAAGGCGTGGGCCGCACGCATTATCTGGTCGGCGCCGACGGCGCCAAATCACGCGTTGCCGAGCGCACCGGCCTGGGCCGCACGCACGAATTCCTCTACGGCATCGAGTACGAGTTTCCCGGCGCCACCCTGCCCGAATCGGGCGCCCTGCACTGCTTCGTCAGCAAGCGCTATGCGCCGGGCTACATCGGCTGGATCGCGCAGAACCCCGGCGGCGTGCAGGCGGGCCTGGCGCTGCGGCACGACCCCGAGCACGCGCGCGTGCCCGACATCGACGGCTTCCTGGCGCGCGTGCGCGAGGTGGTGGGACTGAGCGCGCAACTGCAGCCCGCGGCGACCCGCGCCGGCCTGATTCCCTGCGGCGGCCCGGTGTTCCCGCTCGCGCGCGACGGGGCGATGCTGACCGGCGACGCCGCCGGCATCGTTTCGCCGGTGACCGCCGGCGGCATCCATTCGGCCTGGGCGCACGGCGAAACGCTGGGCCAAGCGATCGCGCTGCACGCGCGCGGTATTGGCCCGGCGCCCGAATCGATCGCCCAGGACGCCGCGCCGAAGTTCCGCAGCAAACGCGCGCTGCGCTGGGCGTTCGACCGCTTCCAGTTCGACTGGCCGTTCGATCTGTTGCTGCACTCGGCGCCGCTGCGCTGGGCGGCCGAACAGGTTTACTTCCACAAACGCGGCGTCAGCGAGGACGCGATCGAAGGCGACCGCGCGCACTCGCGCGCACGGGAGCATTACTGAGCGCGAACAGCGCGCTGCGAGCGACGCGGCGACTCGGGGTGGGCCTTGCGACGAGGCCTCCGGCGCGCGCGGTGGATCCGATTGTCGCGGTCGCGGCTTGCGCCGCTCCTACAGCGAAGCATCCGAAGCCCCTGTAGGAGCGGCGCAAGCCGCGACCGCGAAACACGCCTGCCACGCAAGCCGCCGACGCACGCCGCGGCCCCTTTACTGCGGAGGTTTACCCATGCGCTGGCGCAACTGCTGGGCGAAAGACGCCTGCACGCGATCCTTGGGATCGGCCACGGCGAAGAAACGCTCGGCCATCGCTTCGGCGCCGGGATCGCCGACATCCATCAGCACCCAGGCGCGCATGAACAGCGAACGCGGATCCTTCGGATATTTGTTCACCAGTTCCTCGGTGCAGATCAGCGCCTTGTCGGCGAACAACTGCGGCGTGATCTGCAACTGGCACCAATTGCGATAGGTCCAATGCAGATCGGCGCTGCCTTCAAGCGCTTTTTCCAGCGATTCGCGCGCCAGGTCGTACTGGCCCAGTTCCTGCGCCGAGCGGCCCAGCGAGTTGTAGGTGAAGGCATCGGCGTCGCCTGACGCGACCAGCCGCTGGCCGTCGCGCACCGCATCGACGAAGCGGCCCAGGCGATCGTAGGCGCCGGTGCGCAACACTCGGAAGTAACTGCGGTCGGGAATGAAGCGCAGCGCCTGCGAGGCGTAGCCGGCCGCGCCCAGATAATGCCGCCTGCGATAGGCATCGGCGGCCGCGTAGCCCAGCATGTCGGGCAACGGTCGTTGCGCGGTGGCCTTGCCCAGCAAGGCCGAGTAAGGCATCACCGGCGCCTTCTGGTTCAATGCGATCAGCGCCTGTGCCTGCTCCAGGTCGCCCGCCAGCGAGGCCAATGCGGGATAACGGGCCTGATGCGTCTGGATATGGCGCAGCACCGCTTCCAGATCGGCTTGGGTGCCGTGCCACTTCGGCGCAGCCCGCTGCAGCCAGGTGTGGACTACGTACCACGATCCGGGATCGACGCTCAGGCAGGCTTCGCGCGCCTGGGCTCGTACCACCGTATCGCTGATGTATTGGCCGATCTTGAACTGAGCGTCGCAGGCAGGCGACAGACGCGGTTCGATCGCCAACGCGCGTCGCAGCAGCGGCAACGCGCGCTGGAATCCACGGGTCATTCCACGCAATTGCTGCTGCGAGGTTTCGTCGATGAACTTGCCGCCCCGATCGCGCAGCGCTTCGCTCAGGCGCACCAACCCGCGCGCACTCAAGGCGTATGCGCTTTCCGGCGAGGCGCGCAGCCAGCGCTCGGACAACGCGCCCGCGGCTTCGCTGTCGTCCCAGATTTCGAAATCGATGAACAACTGATCGGCGCGATCGCCGCCCTGGTAATGCGCTCGCAACGATTCGGCGTACCACGCGTCCAGTCGCTGCGCGCCGTCGGGCGCGTCGAGCATGTCGCCGATCTTCTCCAGGCTCAGCTCGGATTCGCGCAGGATCAGGCAGCGCGCTTTCGCCGCGCCGTCGGGCCACTGTTGTCCCGGCAGGTCCGGGTACGCCAGGCAGGTCTTGACCCGGTCGCCGAGCGCCTCGGCTTCCTGGACCGCATCCAGGTAACCCCTCCAGCGCTCCTGTTCTGACTGGCTCACCTCCAGGCGCGGCAGCGCGCGGGTGTAGTCCTGATCCGGCGCCTCGCCGCAAGCGGCCAGCGCCATCGCCAGCGCCGCCACGCTCCAAATACGCGATCCGTGCATGCTGATCTCCCGACTATCGGCGCATTTTATGCCGCAATCGCCCCGCGCGAGCGGTCCGACGCGGTCGCCGCGCCCAAGATCAAGCCAGTTCGAACCGATCCCCGTCGAGCATCGCCGGGAAACGTTCGCGATGCGCGGCCAGTTCGGCCGCCTGCAGGGTCGTGGTGACCACCACTTCTTCGTCGGTGCATTCGCTGACCGGATGACCGAGGAAATCGATCACCGCGCTGTCGCCGGCATAGTGCAGGCCGTTGCCGTCGTCGCCGACGCGGTTGAGCCCGGCGACGTAGCACAGGTTCTCGATCGCCCGCGCGCGCAGCAGGGTCTTCCACGGATAGGCGCGCGCCGACGGCCAGTTGGCGACGTACAACAGCAGATCGAAGTCCGGCGCGCCGGCGCGCTCGACATCGAAGCGGTTGCGCGAAAACACCGGGAAACGCAGGTCGTAGCAGACCATCGGGCAGATCCGCCAGCCCTTCCACTCCACCGTCAGGCGGTCGCGGCCGGCGGCGTAGCGCTCGTGCTCCTTGGCGAAGCGGAACAGGTGGCGCTTGTCGTAGGTCTGCAGCCCGCCGTCGGGCGTGGCGAACAGCAGGCGGTTGAACACGCCCTCATCGGTGCGCAGTTGCACGCTGCCGGTGATCGCGGCGCCGAGCTTGGCGGCCTGCTCGCGGATCCAGGCGACGGTCGGGCCGTCCATGGTCTCGGCGTTGCCGATGGCCTCGTTGCTGAAGCCACTGGTGAAGGTCTCCGGCAGCAACACCAGATCGGTGATGCCGTGCAGCGATGAGATCAGATCGCCGTAGTACTCGCGATTGCCGGCGGGGTCGTGCCAGCGGGTGGCGCCTTGGACTAGGGAAACGCGGAGGTCTTTCATGGGATCGGCCTGACGTGCGGTCTGCGGCCATTATGGCCCGAGTCGCAAGCACGCGATCGCCGACGGCGGCATGAAATCGCAACGCTGCATCGGTACGCGGGCATGCAACGACCGGGACCGCGCGGGCCGCTGGAGCGGACCGGTCGCACCACCTGGGCCGCCGCCGCAACCGCGGCTCGCGCCGCTGCCGCATCGAGCGTCCAAGGGCCCAAACGAAGACGCCGCCGGAATCACCGGCGGCGTCTTCGGGTCAGCCTGGAACCGGCCGGAGCCTCAGACCTTGATGTCCAACATCGGCACCGTCACCTTCGGCAACAGGCGCTGGGTGAACAGCTTGTCCTGGTAATACTTGATCTTGTCGCATTTCACCGGATGCGGGATGCCTTCGTACAGGAACACCTCGGTATCGAAGCCCATCGCCTTGAGCTCCTGCGGCAGCATCAGCGCGCGGCGTTCTTCCGACTCGCTGCGCGAGACTTCGCGGCCGCGGGTGATGTTCTCCTTGCGCACGGTGGTGTAGCCGAGCATGTCGGAATAGTCGTTGGCGTCCTGCTGCTCGCGCGGCGCGTAGATGATCTGCAGCGCGTGGTTGGTGATGATGGTGCGCGAGATGTCCTTGCCGTAGGTCGCGTCCAACTGCGACATGCTCTGGATGATCGGCAGCAGGCGCAGGTTGTAACCGGCCATGTACGACACCGCCGAGGCGATGATGTCGACCTTGCCGATCGAAGTGAACTCGTCCATCAGCAGCAAGCATTGATGCTTGAGCTCGGGATTGTTCTGCGGCAGCTCGCGGGTGTTGAGGTTGATGATCTGGCTGAAGAACAGATTCACGATCAGACGGCTTTCGGCCAGCTTGTTGGGCTGGATGCCGACGTAGATCGTCATCTTCTTCTTGCGCAGGTCGGTCAGCTTGAAATCGTCGGCGTTGGTGGCCGCGTCCAGCACCGGGTTGATCCACGGGTTCAAGGGTTCCTTGAACGTGCCCAGGATCGAGGCGAAGGTTTCGTCGGCCTGCGAGAGCATGTTGGCGAACGCGGCCTTGGCGTTGCTGCTCAGGAACGGACGCTCCGACAGGCCCTTCAGGAACGGCTTGAGCTCGCTCTTGCCGTCGCCCGAGGACAGGCGGAAGACCGCGCCCAGGGTCGGAACGGTGCCGAACGGGAAGCCGACCTTGTTGGCGTCGTCGTAAGCCTCGAACAGGTACAAGGTGAACGCCATGAACGCGTTGCGCGCCTGGCTGATCCAGAACTTCTGATCGTCCGAACCGTCCGGATACAGCATCGCGGCGATGCTCATCAGGTCCGAGACGCGGAACGCCGGATCGCTGGACACGTAGGTCAGCGGATTCCAGCGGTGGGTACGGCGGTCCTCGGCGAAGGGATTGAACAGGAAGATCTCCTGCCCCTGCCCCGAGCGCCAGCCGCTGGTCAGATCGAAGTTTTCCTGCTTGATGTCCAGCACCACCATCGAACCTTGGTAGTTGAGCAGGTTCGGAATCACGATGCCCACGCCCTTGCCCGAACGGGTCGGCGCGGCGAGGATCACGAACTGCTGGCCGCTGAGCTGGACCAGCCGGCCGTTGTACTTGCCGACCACGATGCTGGTCGGGGTGGACTTGAACATGTCCTTCTTGTTCAAGTCGCCGGCGGTCGCGAAGCGCGCGTCGCCGTGCATGGACTTCTTCTTCGGCTTGAAAATCAAGAACAGCAGGCCGCCGTAGGCGAGCAGCGGCAGGCCGAAGCCGACGATGCCGCCGGCCTTGATCTTGCCGGCATAGGGTTTGTACTGAGGAACGTCGAGCACCTTGAGGTAATCGAGGTAGGTGTTCCACTTCAACACCCCGGTGTCGATCTTCATCAACAACAAGGTGATGTACCCCGACAGATACACCCCTGCGGCGGCGACCAGCACCAAGGCCACCAGGGCAAAAATCGGCTTCCCTTTCACGTTGTGTTTCCTGCTTGTTTCCCCGAACCCGCTGTCGGTCAGCGTCGCTTCCGGCCTGCCCGGAGCCCGGATAGCTCCGCCGGGCGCGATGGGGACATCATATCCGGCGAATCGGTCCCGCTGGCCAGCAATTCTTTGATGATCCAGTCGTCCAGCCAGATCTGGGCGCCGTCGAGGGTCAACTCCTGACGCAACTTGACCCCGGACGACGACATCACCGCGTAGGCGTAGATTTCGTCCTCCTGGTACTCCGAATCGCGGGTCAAGGCCACGATCTGGTAGCTGCCCTTGGTCTGGATGTGGTGTCGGTACTCATTCATTGCGGGCCTCCAATGCCTGCTCGCTCGCCGGAAAGGTCCGGGTTGCCGGTCGGGCCGGGACAGTCCGGCGGGTCAGTCTTTGTCCTTGAACAGATTGCGCAGCAGCGAGGGTTGCTCGCGCTCGCGCTCGCGTTCGCTGGCGCGCGATCCGTCCTGGCGTTCTTTGTCCGGTTCGCGTTGGCGCTCAGCCTCGCGTTGCCGGTCCCGCAGATCCTGCTCGCGGGCGAGTTGGGCGAACTGCTCGCTGCTGCGCTGCATCGACTGCTGCGCGGCCTGGGCCGCATCGACGTAGCTGACCCGGCGGCTCGGCGAATCCAGGTCGCCCTCGACCGCGAAGGCGCGGGCGCCGTCGTGGCTGAACACGACATGGTCGGCGCCGTGGCGGCCGCGCGCGGCTTCCAGGGCCAGCGCCGCGGCCAGGTTGTCGCGTTCGCCCGGGCTGTATGCGCGCGCCATTTCCTGCTTGTCCAGGCACACCCGCACCTGCGAGAACAGGTCGTGCCGGGGGTGGTTGGCGCTGCTGAGCAGGTTGCGCTGCTCGGCCCGGCGCATCTCGTCCAGGGTCTGGCTGGATGCCTCGGTACCGACCTTGAGTTGCTGATCCTGCGGATGCGAGTTCATCGCGGCCTCCGTGGCGGACGCTCCGGTCCGGTAATCGATCGCCCCGGGCCGGTGCGTCCGGTGAGCGGAATCGCGGCGAACCGCCGCGAGTGTCGCGGCATCGCTGCCGCCGTGGCTCGGACCGATGACGCCGGCCTGCGGGTCGAGCCTACCCCGGCCGGTGTCCGCGGTCGAACCGGCCATCGCCGAGGATGGCGATCGGCCGCAATTTCGGCCGCGCTTCCGGCCACGACATCGGCAAGCGGCAGCGGCAGGTTCGGCCTCCCTAGCGACCGAACCTGCCGTGCCCACCCCGCCCTTGCGGGCGAAGCATGGACCTCCATGTCGCAGACCTCGCAGCGACTGCTTTGCCGTCCCTGGCCTGCGAGGCCCTCCGATCCGAATCGCCGTCCACCTCCACCGAAGACGCGGTCGCCGATTCGAACCGACCTGTGGCGATGCCCGCGCATCCTGCGCAGGCACCGACTGCATCCTGCGTTGCCGCGGCGCGTCCTTGCGCCGCCCTGCCCGGCCGCAGCCGGACCTCAGACCATCGTCATCCGTGGCGATTGCTGCTGACGCACTTCCTGCACCTGCTGCTCGGTCTGCTGCGTCAGCGTCAGCGCCGGCGCGTCCTGCGCCAACCGCTGCGAAGATTGTTCGACGCTCTGGCCCATCGCCTGTTGCTTGTCGGCGAACACGCGGTAATGGGCCGGATCGTTGAGCCCGCCCTGCACCGCGAACACGCCGGTGCCGCTGACGTTCTGGACCACGTGATCGATCCGGTCCATGCCGCTGACGCGCGCCTTGCAGGCCAGCGTGGCGGCGGCGCATTCGCGGTCCTGCTGGCTGTGGAAGCCGGCCTGCGGGCCGAGCCGTTCCAGTCCGTCCAAGGCGTGCCGGTACATGGCGTGATTGGGATGGCTGGGATCGGACAACAAGGCGCCGCGCGGATCCTGGCGCGGCGATGCGCTGCCGATCGCTTCCAGCGTGCGCGGACCGGCCATGCCGTCGTCGCGCAGGCCGTGTTCGCGCTGGAACGCGCGCAAGGCCTGCCGAGTGCCGTCGCCGAAATCGCCGTCGGCGGTCAGCGGCCGGCCCTGCTCGTCGCGGTAGCCCAGACGGTTGAGGTTTTCCTGCAGCGCGCGCACATCCGCGCCGCGCTCGCCCTGGCTCAGCACGCCGTCGTCGCGATCGGCCGCGGCCGCGCGCGCGCCGACGGTCTGGCGGCGGTTCCAGAATTCCTCGGGGTTGATGTTGTTCCCCTGCGGATCCTTCATGTGGTAATGCACGTGCTGCGCGTACTGCGCTTCGCCGCGCGGTCCGCGTCCGCCCATCGTGCCGATCTCGCTGCCGGCCTCGACCCGCTGACCGACCACCACCGACTGGCTTTGCGTGTGCAGCAGCTGATGAGTGTTGCCTTCGGCGTCGCGGATGGTGATGGTGCCGTAGCGGCCGCCGACGAATTCCACCGTACCGGCGATCGGCGAATGGATCGAGGGATGATCCAGATTGGCGCCGGCCTGGCCGCCGACGTAGTTGAAGTCCGAGCCGCCGTGCGGCCCGTTGTCGCGGTGCTCGCCGTAGTGGCCGGTGACGTGCGCCGAGCGTCCTTGCTGCGGCGGCAGGATCACGTTCATGGTGTCCTGGTAAGACATTGCGATCTCCAGAAGGATGCGGGGCTGCGTTGCGCCGACGTCAGAGCGAATCGTCGCGCATGCGGTACAAGGTCCAGCATTCGCCCTTGCGGAAGAAGAACGACAGCTGGTAGTCGGTGTCGGGCTTGACCAGCATCACTTCCTTGTCGCCGTTGAGTTCGGTCTGGCTCATCACCAGCCCGTCGGCCTGCTGCTTTTGCGCGCTGGGCATCAGCGGGAACTGCAGCGCGTCGCCGTCGAGCATCGCGATCACCGGCTTGGGCTCGGGATCGGCGTCGGCGTCGATGGTCTCGCTCTGCAGCGGCCGCTGGGTGTAGCTCTTCTGTAACTGCGCATCCTCGGCGAAGGCCTTGAGGAAGGCGTCGAAGTCCTGCGAAGGACAGGCCTGGGCCGGCGCCGCCGATTTCGCCGCGGCCGGCGGCGCGGCTGCCTGATCGGCCGCCGCCGAGGCCGGCGGGCTGTTGGATGCCAGATCGCATCCGCCCAGCGCCGCCGCCAGCGCGACCGCCATCGTCAACATCCGCGCTCGTTTGAATTTCATCGTTGGATTTCCCTGCTGAAACATCGAACTTTCGCAGCAAGCCGCGCGCGCTTCTGGGCACCGCGCCACGGCGTCGCAATTCCGCAGGCCCGACGGCTTGAATCGGGCCGCGTTCATTGGCTCAGGTCCGGCTTGAGCACGGCCTGGAAGTCGCTGCGCCGGTCGGGCGCGTCCAGGCTGAAATATTGGCCGGCGATGCGCAGGCCGCCGTCGTTCCAGCTCAGGTGCTGCGCGCCTTCCTCGACGAAGGCCGAGTACGCGCCCTGCGCGCCCGGCACGACGACATCGCCACTGCCGAGCACCGCGCCGTCGGCGAGGTTGAGCTTGACCACCTTGAGCAAGGTTTGCGACAGGTTCTGCTCGGGCCGGGTATCGGACTGCAGCAATACGTAAATCGCCTTGCCTTCGCGCACGCAATGGGTTGCGCGGCTTTGGTAGGTATCGGCCGGCAGGTCCAGGGTCTTGGTCCAGATCGGCTTGCCCGAGGTTTCGGCGAGGTAGGCGACCGGACGCTGATTCATCCCGTCCTCGTCGCGGCTGGCGCCAGCCACGCACTGCTTGTTGTCGCCGATCGATTCGGAGGCATAGGACGAAAAACCCTGCGGAATTTCCGCGGGCACTGGCGCGCTGCCGCTCGCAGGCGTCGCGCCGTCCGCAGCGGCTTGGGCCGCGCTCGGCGCGGCTGGGGCGTCGTGCCTGGCGCAGCCGGCCGGAGCCAGCGACACGACGCACAGTGCGATCAACGCGGCATAACGATGAAGGGTCATCAGTCGGTTCCAACGGTCGTGGCGATAAAACGCGAACGAAACAGATCGGTATCGCATCCGCGGCGCAACCGGCCGCGAAGGCCGGGATGGTGCGCCCGCCGGATGACCCGGCGGACGCACCATCCCCAACAACGGCGCGGCACGCCGGCGACGGCGGGCCACGCATGCAACCAACCAGCAGCGGCGCGAAGATTTGCGCGCGCGCCGCCGGTGCCGATCAGGCGACGGCCGTCTTCGACTTTTGCTGCTGTTCGTTGTCCTGCGACGGCTGCGTGGTCTGGGCCGGCTGGGGCACGTCCTGACGCAGTTGCTCGCTCACCCGCTCGACCGGCAGACTCGCCGCGGCGTTCTTGTCGCTGTACGCCCGCTGCGCGCCCGGGTCGGACGGCTCGCCCTTGACCGCGAAATAACCCGTGCCGCTGAGGTTGGGCACGACGTGTTCGATCTTGTCCAGACCGCTCACGCGCGCTTCGTAGGTCAGCGTCGCCGCGGTGCGGCGCATGTCTTCCGGACTCTTGAAGCCGCCCAGCTTGTCGAGCTGCTTCAACGCGTCCTCGTACATGCCGTTCTGCGGATGCTTGGGATCGGACAGCAAGGGCTGAGACTGCGCCTTCTTCAGCGCGCCCAACGTATCGGGGCCGGCTTCGCCGTCGACCTTGAGCTTGTGCGCTTCCTGGAACTTGCGCACCGCTTCCTCGGTGTGCTTGCCGAAGTCGCCGTCCACGCCCAGCGGATTGCCCTTGGCGTCGGTGTAGCCGAGCTTGTTCAACGCGGTCTGCAACGCGCGCACGTCGCTGCCCTTCTCGTTGCGCTCGAGCACGCCGTCGGCCATCGCCGCGACGGCCGCCGGCTTGGCCGGTTCGGGCTTGCTCGCCTCGGGCTTGCTCGCTTCGGGCTTGTGCTGACCGTCCTGGGTCTGATTGCGCGAGTGGTCCTTGAGCAGGTCGCGCGCCTCGGCCAGCGGATCGGTGGCGTACAGCTTCGCGCCGCTGGCGTGCTTGCCCGCCAGGTACTTCTCCACCGAGATCATTTCCACGCCTTCGCCGCCGCGCGACTGGCTGATCTTCAGCTCGCCGGTGGCCGGATCGCGCACCACCATGGTGATGTGGTCGATGCCCCTGTGACGGCCCGCATCCCAGCCCTTCTTGCCGTTGTCCTCACCGATGATCATGCCTTCCTTGAGCACGTCGGCGGTCACCGCCTTGCCCTCGATCATCACTCCGGAGCGCTTTTCCGCCTTCTCCACGATGCCGGCGGCATGGTCGAAGCCCGGCGAGAACATCTCCTTGGCGTCGAACACGGTGCGGCCGGCCTTGGCGTTGATCTCGCGCATCGTGGCGTTTTCCACGTGGCTCACCCAACCCGAGCAATCGACCTCGCCGCTGGCGACGTTCTTCTCGCCGAAGCCGTACTTGACGTGGTTGTAGCGCACACCCAGCTGATGGGCCTGCTCCAGGACGATGCCGCCGGAAGCCGATGCGGGCTGGGCCGGTGAGGGCTGAGCCGGCGCAGGCTGCTGCGGTGCGGGCTGCTGCGGCGTTTGCGTGCGCGGCGGCTCGGCGGGATGCACGCCGTCGTTGCGCAGCGGCTGGATGTTCTTCTCGGGAATGGCGATGCGGTCGTACTTGGTGTCCCAGTACTGCACGAACTTGGTCGCGATCTCGCGATCGGGCAGCGCCATGAATTCCTTCTTGGTCACGCCGAGGATCTTTTCGCAATCGTCCGCGGAAATATTGCTGCGGAAGTTCTTGCGGGTATCCGGGTCGGAGAAGTGACCGGTCTGGATCGCCATCTGGATCGAACGGTAACCGCCGGCGCCCTGCTGGTGCGCCAGGTACATGTCCAGGCCGTCGGGTTGCGGCTTGCCCGACAGGTACGGGCGGTCGTCGCGCTCATGGCGCGTGACCAGGATCTCGCGGTTATGCAGGTACAGACGCGCCGCGGCGTCGGTATTGGCGACCGGATCGAATTCCTTGCCGCGGATGCCGTACGCGCGAGCCGTGTCCGGCACGAACTGGAACAGGCCGGCCGCGGTGACCTCGCCGCGCTTGTTCCTGTGCGCGGCGTTTTCGTCGAAGCCGCCGCCGGTCTCGATGTAGGCGAAACGCAGGAAGTCGTCGCGCGGAATGCCGCGCTCGCGCGCTTCCTTTTCGACGATGTCCAGAACTTCCTTTTTGCTGTAGTCGTGAGCCATGTTCGTCATCTCCTATGAAATTCGTCGGTTATGTGCGCGAATCAGTTCGTCGCGACCGGGCGATAGGCCTGGTCCTTGGCGTCGTAGCGGTAGTGTTGCGGCTTGTTCGGATCGAGCGCGCCGACCTTGCCGGGACCGGCGATTTGCGTGCCCGACAGCGCCACCGAAATCTGCGGCAGGTCTTGGCCGGCGATCGTTTCGAACACGATCTCACCGGCGCTCTTCACGCACGGCGGCAACAGCTTGGCGTCGGCCGGATCGGTCGCGCAGCCGGCCGCGTTGTCGCCGCCGGCGTCGACGCTGGACAGATAACGCCACGGCCCCAGACGCGTGGCCTCGTCTTCGTGCGGCGCGCGCAGGAAGATTTCGTAGTAATAGGCGCTGATGCCCTCGTTGATGCTTTCCGAAGCCGGCACCGCGAGGATCTCGCCGCCGCCCGCGGTGGCGAAGGTCTTGGCCTTGCGCGCCTGGTCCACGCCCGGGCCGCGTTCGTAGCCGCCGAATTCGCCGAGGAACGGCTGCGCGCCGTAGAAGGTCCACGGCTGGGCCGGGTCCGCGCCGCGCTCGAAGGTCGCCTGCGACAGCGTGACCTGCTCGTCGGGCGCGGCGAAGTCTTCTTCCTTGTCCTTGCCGTACTTCTCCGCGGTGCTGTAGGCGAAACCGGTGTAGTAACGCTTGCCGGCGAAATCGAACTCGTAGCCGTACCAGAACGTCGCCATCGCGCCGTTGGCCACTTCATAGGAATCGGAGTTGTCGCCGCGTTCGTTGTAGATCGCCGCGATCACGTCGCCCGGCGACGGCGGAGCGACGGCGGGTAGGGTCTGTTGCTTGTCCATGGTGCTGGCTTCCTGCTTGGGGGCGGCGGCATTGGCGGCCGTCGCGGACGGGGTGGATGCGGGTGATTCGGGAGCGGCCGCCTTGCATGCGGCCAGGACCGCAAGCGAAAGCAGCAGCGCGGCCGTCTTCGTGGATGGGACCTTGAACCGGTTCGGCATGGCGGACGTCTCTTGGCAAAGCGAATGAAATGCGTGACTGCATCTGGCTCGACCGGTGCCGCGGATCGGAGCCGTGGATCGGAACCGCGCGACGCCGGATCCATCCGGCGGCCGCGCCGTCCCGAACCTCCGCCCGCCCTGGCGTCCTGCCGGGGCGAGCGGCCTTGCCTCAGGCGGCCATGCGCTGCGACTGCTGGCGCTCTTCCTGAACCGACGGCGCCTGCTGCGGCACGTCCTGGCGCAACTGCACGCTGGTCTGTTCGACCGACTGACTCACCGCCTGGTCCTTGTTGGCGAGCACGCGCTGATGGCCCGGATCGGTCAGACCGCCCTGCACCGCGAAATAGCCGCTGCGATCGGCGTTGGGCACGACGTGATCGATCTGAGTCATGCCGTGCACGCGCGATTCGTAGGTCAGCGTCGCCGCGGCGCGCTCCATCTGTTCGCGATTGGCGAAGCCGCCGTTCGGGCCGAGTTTTTCCAGCCCGGTCAGCGCCTGGTTGTACATGGCGTGGTCGCGATTGTTCGGATCGGCCAGCGAAGGCGCGCGCGAAGTCTCGCCCTGCCGCGGCTCGTTGGCCGGCGCCTGCGAATGCTGCTGCGCGGCTTCCTTCAACTTCTGCAAGGTGGTCGGACCGGCGATGCCGTCGTCCTTGATGCCCTGATCGCGCTGGAACTCCTTCAGCGCCTCCTGGCTCTTGCGGCCGAAGTGTCCGTCGGGATTGAGCTCGTTGCCGGCCGCGTCGCGATAGCCCAACGCCTTCAGCGACTCCTGCATCTCGCGCACCGCATCGCCGCGCTCGTTGAGCTTGAGCACGCCGTCGGCGAGCGGATCGCGGCCGCCCATCGCCGGCAACTTCACTTCGCCGCGCGCCAGCGCCTGCATCACCTCGGGCGTCAGCGCTTTTTCCCACTGCGCGGCCGCGGCGCGGCGCTCGGGCAGATGGTTCTGGCCGCCGTTGATGTCGTAAGTGGCCTTGTCGACGTCGTGCTGATGGCCGTGCGGCACCACTCTGTTCTGCCAGTAGTGCACGGCGATCTTGGCCGCGGTGTCGCGATCGGCGGCGAGCTCGGGATGAGCGACCAGATTGATGTCGAGATCCTTGGCCGCGGCAGCGTAGTTGGAACGCCCGGTCAGCTGCACGTAACCGCGGCCGTGGAAGGTGAAGCCATCGCCTTCTTCGGTATTGCCGAGCTTGCGCGCGCCCCAGCGGCCGCCGTAGATCGCATTGGCCACGCTCTCCGGACCGCCGCGCGCGATCTCCGCCGCTTCGGCATCGGTGTCCATGCCGTTACGGCCCTTGAAGGTCTTCATCAGCCCGGCGGCGCTGTAGTTCAGATTCTCGTTCATGCTCTTGAAGCCGCCGCACTCGATCTGCATCTGGCCCATGAAAACAGCCAGTTCCTTCGGATCGTGGATGCCGGACTCGTAGGCCTTGAGCAACAGGAAATCGCGGTTGTTCGGTGTAGACATAAATACTTCCTTGACAGATCGGATAAGAGTGAGACTTCGGGCCGTCGCTCAGTTCTTGGCGGGCAGGCCGTGTTGTTCGATGGCCTCGTCCTTGGGCCAGCTCATCGTGTACTTGAACAGCGCATCGCCCTCGTCCTCGATCACGCTGCCCTTCTCGCAGGCCAGCGCCGAATCGGCCTTGGTCGCCGCGGTGGCGGCGGCGGGCGCGACGATCACGCCCTGATCCTCCAGCCCCTGATCGCCGGAGATCGAATAGAAGATGTGCTTGCGTCCAGCGTCTTCGAACGAGTACGCGAAGCCGCCGGTGCTGCCGCCGAAACTCAGATGGCTGCGCTTGAAGCGGCCCTTGGCCGGCGACTTGTCCGCGGGGAACACGTAGTCGGCTTTACCCGCCGCGCCTTGCGCGAAGTAGACGTAACCGGATTGATCGCTCACGCCCTTGGACGCGCACACCGACACCATTTTCTTGTCGCCGCCGAGGCTGCACGACATCACGATGTCTTCGTTCGCCGCGCACAGCGAACGGCCGTCGCCGGACTCGGCCTCAGCCGGCGCCGCCGGCGTATTCGCGGTCGCGGCGGTCGCATCGATGGCGGTCGCAGCCACCGCGCTCGGCGCCGATGCCGCCGGCGCCGCAGCCGACGCGCCGGGCGCTTCGCCGGCCTTGCAGCCCATCAGAGCGGTCAACAGCGCGATACCGAGCAGATTCCTGGAGGTCATGGTGGTTCCTTGATTGATCACGAATGCGGGGGCAACGATGGGAGGCCCGGAGAGGCGGCGCGCGGGATGCGGAACGGCGAATGCCGGATGCCGGATGCGACGCGCGCAAGGCCGTCGGACTACGAGCGTCGGAGCTGGGCCGAGCGATCTCCGGTTCCACATGGGAAACGGAACACGCGCGGGCTCAGACCGACTGCGTCCTCGTCCGGGCTTCCTGGGTCTGTGCGTCGTTCTGCGGCAGCAGGTCCTGGCGTATCTGCAGGGTCGACTGCTCGATCGGCTGATTGGCCGCCTGATCCTTGCGGACGTGAGCGTGCCTGTGCCCGGGATCGTCCAGTGCGCCCTGCACCGCGAACAGGCTTGCGCCGTTGGCGGTGGAGACGACATGGTCGATCTTGCTCAATCCGCCGGCCTTGGCCTCGAACGTCAGCGTCGCCGCCGCGCGCTCGAGGTCATCGCGATTGTTGAACGCATGAGGGCCGAGTTTTTCCAGGCCATCGAGCGCGCTCTTGTACATCGCGTGATCGGGGTGAGTGGGATGGGACAGCAACGGCATCTGCGCCGACTGCTTGAGCGCATCGAGCGTTTTCGGACCGGCGATGCCGTCGTCCTTGAGCCCGTGCGCGCGCTGGAACGCCTGCACCGCTTCGCGGGTGCGATCGCCGTAGTCGCCATCGGCGCGCAACGCATGGCCCTGCGCATCGCGATAGCCGAACTTGGCCAGCGATTCCTGCAGGTCGCGCACGCCCTGACCGCGTTCGCCGTGCTTGAGCAAGCCGTCGGCGAGCGCGTCGGCGGCCGGTTTGGCCTGCGCGCGCGAAGTTTCGCCACCCGGCTCATCCATGCGCGCATGGGTCTTCGGATCGCGCGCCATGTATCGATTCAGGCCGTCGCGGTCGCGAGTGATGTCGTGCAGGTAGTCGAAGTTGCTGGTGCCGTTGGCATCGCGCGTGACCCGGCCGCCGGTGACCGCGGCCTTGGCACCGCCGTAGCCGGCGATGTGGCGCGCCTTGAGGAAGCCGGCGACTGTCTCGGCCTTGCTGTCCTCGTTGAGCACGCCGTCCTTCAGCGCCTGGCCATAGGCCTTATCGCAGTTGGTCTTGAAGGCCTTGTCCTGCAGATCCGCGGACGCCTTGTACTGGTCCAGGCTCAGGCCTTGGTTCCAGTTCGACTTGTCGTCGAGAAAGCGCGTCATGCCGCCGCTGCTCGCCCACTTCCACTCCGCCCCGCGCACTTTCTCGGGGTCGAAGCCGTCGTGTTTCATCGCAGTGTCGAGCTTGTGCTTGTCGACATAGCCGGCATCGGCCAGCCAACCGGCTCCCGCCTGGTAGCGACCGACATAGCCTTGTTTGTTGGTGATAGCCAGATCACCGCCGTTGCTCTCGGTCAGAACCGTGGAAGCAACTAAACGCCGGGTCATCGCAGCATCCAAGCTCGCGATAGTACCCTGGTGGTACTCATGGGCAGTGGCCACTGCCTTTTCTCGTCTATCAGCCATAACGCTGTTCCTATATGGATAGATCGAATCAGATTGTGAGGGTCTCGATGAGACCGCGTGTCGCACCAGCTAAGGGGCTCCCCTTATCGTTCAGAACTCCTTGCAACGCATCGACGCGATCTTCCGCGCCGGTTTGTCGTGGGTGAATTCGAAGGTGGTCGTGCCGGGGCCTTGGTTGCCCCCGTCGTCCACGTAGACTTCAGCATACACGATTTTCGACCCTGTCAAGCCCAGTTCGAAGAACTGGTTGGCCTGGGTGTTCTCCGAGGTCGTGCCGTAGTCGAGCTCGCACTGCCCCGCGATCGGCTTCAGCGAGGTGCCCGGACCCAGTTGATTCCGCAGAATCCCCTGGTAATCGTCACTGGCGTAGAACTTGACCAGCGAGAACGAATGGACCCGCTCGGCGTCGCCGTTGAGGGTCACCCCGACCTCGCCCTCGTTGGCCTGACGGGTCCCCGCCTCGGCCCCAGCCTTGCCGTCGGGCACCTCGACCGCGCCGAAACCGCTGAGCAGCAAAGTGCCGCTGCGGTAACGCGCGTTCTCGGGGGCATTGGAATCGGGATTGTCCTGCGGCGCCGGATCGCGCCACTGCACGCCGGCCGCGCGGTCGAAGGCCGACCAGGCCGCGCCGTCTTTGGCGCCGAGTAGATCCAGCAGACCTTGCAGCGAACCCATTTCCTGCTTTCCTTGCTCAGCTTGCGCCGTCGCGGCGGCCACCGGAGCCGCCGGCGCGGCGGCCGACGACGTCTGAGCGGACGTCGGGGCCGGAGCAGGTTTACAGCCTACCACCAGCACCGCGGCGATCATCATTGCGCAATGAGGTAAGTACTTCATGCGACCTCGTCGGACTGCAACGCGTGCGATGGCGCCGTTGTATCACACCGCTCGCTGATGCCGTGGCCAGGCCGCCCCGAATCGGATTTCGCTTGGCGATCTCTGCGCGTCGGCTCTACGACACTTCAGCGACTCCAGGGGCTGACGCAATCGGCATACGCGGGCTGGCATATAGGCGAACCGCTGGTCTTGCATTGAGCTTCAGCATCCTTTTTCGCGTCGGCAACCTCCTTGCCCTTGCCGACGTAGATCGCGAGCGTGCCGCCGCCGCTATCGGTCGCGCCGAGCAGCGTGACCGCGCATTGGTTCATGAAGGTATCGATGACCTTGCACTTCTTGCCGCCGTTCTGCTTGCAACTCTTCATCGCCGAGCGCTTGGCCTGACCCTTGCTGCCGAACGAATCCAACGGGTCGCTGACTCCGACCTTGACGTTCTCCGCATCGAAGGAGAAGGCGCCATAGCCGTCGTAGTACGAGATCGTGCCGGACCCGCTACCCCTGCCCCAATTCTGGTGATTCACGCCAGGAACGCACTCCGCCTGGCCGCCAGCGCCGATCGGATTGGCGATCATGCCTGCGGGGCAAGCCGTGGCCTCGCCGGAAAAGCACAAAACAGCAAGAGAGATAAGAGCAAGGTTTAAGCAAAATGAGTTTTTCATGACTGCGTTCTCTAAGTTAGGCATTGCCAGACGTTAGTCCAGCTCCTTCTGGCTACGACTGCAATCCCGACGCGTCGATGGTTGATTCTTCATCGGCAGCACACCGAGGTCAACTCAAGACTCCTCATAGCCCAACGAGTATCCACATTCTTGGCGCTTAGAATCAGCCTCCAAGCATCACCGGCGCGGTCAACGACCTCGGTACTCTTTGCGCGGCCCACCGCCAAGGTCATGTCGATCGCGGTGGTCGTCATGGTTATGACTGACCTGCCCCCAGGGGCCGTCCCAGTAGTTACTGACAAAGTCCGGGGTTGAAGGTTACTGCGTTGTTGGCTTGTTTTGTTCGATGGTTGGCAGCGAACTGCGAAGGTGGGATACGGCCGCAACTGCTGTGCGGTCGAACCTCGTTGTAGTCGCGTCGCCAGTCGGCGATGACGTCACGGGCTTGGGTCAGCAAAGTGAACCAATGTTCGTTGAGGCACTCGTCGCGGAACTTGCCGTTGAAGCTCTCGATGTAGCCGTTCTGCATCGGCCTGCCCGGTTCGATCAGCAGATGCTCGATGCCGTGTTGCTGCGTCCAGGCGATGAAGGCACGACTGGTGAACTCCGGGCCATTGTCGGTGCGTACGGCCCGGGGATAGCCACGGAAGCAAGCGGCCTGATCCAGCATGCGTACGACGTAGGCGCCACTGATGCCGTGATCGACGACGATGTCGACGCACTCGTGACTGAAGTCGTCGGCGATGGTCAGGCACTTGAGCCGGCGCCCGTTGGCCAGCGCGTCGCTGACGAAACCCATGCTCCACACCGCATTGGGCCGGTTAGCCGGCGACAGGGCCACGCGTTCACTGGCCGGTCGCCTGGCCTTCCTGCGGCGGCGCACGGCGAGATTCGCCTCGCTATACAGGCGGTAGACCTTCTTATGGTTCACGTCTGGAAACTCCGGGCGCAACAGATCGTGCAATCGGCGATAGCCGAAGCGCCGACGCACTTGCGCCAGTTCGACGATTCTCGTCGACAGAGCTTGCGTCGCCGTCGATGGGATCGGCGGATGGCGATATGCATCGCGGGATAGCCCCGCAAGGCGGCAGGCTCGGCGCTCGCTGACCTCGGTGAGGTCCAGCATGCGCCGAACTACCTCGCGCTTGCGTTGCGGGGCTAGCGTTTTACCCCGAAGCCGATCTTGAGCGCCTCGATGTCCAAATGGGCCTCGGCCAGCAACCGCTTGAGCCGATTATTCTCGACTTCCAACTCGCGCAGCCGCTTGGCCTCGTCGGCTTCCATGCCGCCGTACTTGGCGCGCCACTGGTAGAAGCTGGCCGGACTGAAGCCGTGCTGCCTACACAGGTCCGCCACGGCCATGCCGGCCTCGACCTGCTTGAGAAATCCGATGATCTGTTCGGTGGTGAATCGACTCTTGCGCATGTCCGTCCTCGTCAGTTGGCGGACTTTACTCAGCTTCGCGTGGTACGGCCCAGTGGGGGCAGGTCACTTGACAACCGGAATTTACTGTACTTGCTCCGCGTAACTGCAATCGGAAAAATAGACCTTGCAGTCCGAAGACTTCGCACCGCATCGCTGCAAGGCAATCTGAGAAGCTTCGTCAATAGTTGGTGCACTAGCCGTATTGACCTGACCTGAAAAAACTGATCCAGATCGATTGTTCATAAACTATGACTAAGGAGATTTGGACCATGCCCAAGAAGCGCTTTAGTTCCGAAGAGATCATCCACAAGCTGCGAGAGGCCGAGGTGCTTTCGGCGCAAGGCCGCACGATCGCGGAGATCAGTCGTCAGTTGGGTGTGACCGAGCAGACCTACTTCCGTTGGCGCAAGGAATACGGAGGTTTGAAGGTAGACCAGGCCAAGCGTCTGAAGGATATGG
>NZ_JBQJIL010000030.1:0-6869 GCF_052078715.1 Lysobacter sp. CA199
AGAAGTCATTCCCTTTCGGGAACTCTTTAAAGTCCATGTAAAGAGTCTGGCTTGGCCCTTACCTAGCGCAAATCTATCGCAGTCGCTTCTATAAGTGGAGTGTCGCCCCTATAGATGGCATTGACAGATACGAAGGTCAGTTCACCTTGACCGCGGCCCAGGCCCGGGCCAGCGCCTTGTACTCGCTGGAAGTATTGCCATACAGATCAGCGGCGGCCTGCAACGTCCAGGTGCGCGCCTGCGGATAGGTGGTACCGGAGACAAAGTAACGAGCCAGCGCCCGATACATGATCGCACCGACCTTGTCGCGACCGACACCAACGATGGTGGTGTCAGTGTTGCAGACCAACTGGGCCTTGGTGTAACTGAAGCCACTGGGTACCACGACACCTTCGGATGCGAGGTAGAACACCCGGTTGAGCACGCCGGAGGTGAGGTATGGATCGTACGGGCCGTTTTGGTAGGTTTTCGAGGCGATGAAGCCGCCACTGGGGTAGCAGACCTTGGAGGCACCATCGACGTCTTGTTTGAATAGTACGCGCAGCGCTTTGGTACCGCTCGGGTTGTTCTTAATGAGCTTCTCACCTATCAGGTAGTCGCCCGAATCGCTCGGATTGTTGGCGTAGAACTCGACCAGCGTGCCGAAGATGTCGGAGATGCCTTCGTTGAGGCCGCCGGTGTCCTTGATGTTGTAATAGCCAAGGCGCGCGGTGGCTTCGGTCACGCCGTGGGCCATTTCGTGACCGGCCACATCGATCGCCACCACCGCTCGGTAGGTGGAGCCGTCGCCGTAGGCCATCAGTTTCTGCGGCCCCCACCAGTACGCATTGTCCATTCCGTTACCTACATGGACGAAGCTCCGTACGCCCTTGCCATCGTTGAAGATGCCGCTGCGGCCGTGCACGTTCTTGAAGTAGTCCCAGGTAACAGCGACGCCGTAATGCGCGTCGGTGGCAGCGGAGGCACGGTCGGAGGTGACACTGTTGCCCCAGATGTTGTCGGTGTCGGTAAACAGCGTCGCTCCCGGAAACGCCGAGACGTGATTGCTCGAATTCTTGGCATCGTAGGTCGAACCGTTGCCGCGGCTCGTGTCGACCAACTGAAAGCCGCCGCTGACCGAGTTGGTGACTATGCCGACGTTGCCCAGCAACAGGGTCTTGCCGGTGCCATTGGCGGCCGCGGTCTGGATGCGATCTTCGGCATGCAACAATTTGCCGTTTTTGGCATTCACGTAATAGGTGAAGTGTCCCGGAAGCTGATCATTGCGGCGATCGCCCATCAGCTCCATCTGATACGCCAAGGTTGGTTCAGTGCCCTGCGCGAACACCACTAGGCCGGCGTTGTCGATCGAGGCGATCGTGCCGTCGAAGGCGGCGCCGGCTTCGACCTTGGCTTGAGCGACGCTGACGTTGGGCTTGATTTCGGGGCGACTGAAGGTGCGCATGTTGTCGCCCTGGCTGATCGACTTGAGTTCACCGTTCTGGCTGTGGACGACGAAATCGCCGCCTACCACCGGCAGACCCTGATAACTGCGCTCCATGCGAACGTGCTCGGTGCCGTCGCGGTCGATCAACACGTCGCGGGCGACGAAGCGATCGGCTTGAACACGATGCACCTCCTCGGCGGCCATACCGGTCAGCAGTCCGCGTGCGTGCGCAGCGGCGGGCGACGCATCGGCCTGCTCCGGCGAACTGGATGAAGTGACCAGGTCACTCCCCGGACGCGCGCCCGGCGCATTGGCGATTGTCCCTAACGCTGAATGATGCGCTGCGGCCGTCGGCACCTGCGCGGTTGAAGCCTGTGCGGTGGAAGGCGAAGAGGTCCCGGTGGCAGCCGCCGGCCGGGCCGCATTCGAAGTCCGAAGTGCTTGCGCCGGCGATGCAGCGGAACCTGAGTGGACTTGGGTGGTCAGGACGACGAGCGCGGCGACCACGGATGTGCTCAACAGAGCGGTCTTGATTTGCATGCGATTGAATCCCCTTGAATCAAATAAAAGGAAGTTGGTTTTGCGTAATCGCGTCCACGAAGTAGAGGATGCGATCACCACCGT
This sequence comes from Lysobacter sp. CA199, assembly GCF_052078715.1. NCBI lineage: Bacteria > Pseudomonadati > Pseudomonadota > Gammaproteobacteria > Lysobacterales > Lysobacteraceae > Lysobacter > Lysobacter sp. CA199. The sequence goes on from NZ_JBQJIL010000030.1 coordinate 2,051, forward strand.
TTCGAACGGGAGGCTCATCGACATGGCGAGCTGTGTTTGTGGATTAGCGCCGAAGAGCGGCGACGACCTTAGAGCAAGCGCACCCTCGAACGCGCAGACGATCAGCAGCGCACATCACGCAGTAACACTGAATAATTCGTAATTCGTCACAGAAATCAACACTCGTCGAAAAACCATCTAAGGAAAGTCTGAACAACTCGCCCTGAGTGCGCAGATGCCGTGCGAATTGCATCCAACACGTTGCGGTTATCGCTTCAGGTGCTGCTTGCGGCGCCTTGCGGCGGAATCTCCCGCCTCACAAACACACTCATCCTGGGTTCGGTAGCAATTGCTTTCGCTTCATCCACAGATTCGACAACGCGAACAGCGTCAGCACCTGCGCCAAGTTCTTCGCCAAGCCGCGATAGCGCACCTGGGTGTAGCCGAACTGGCGTTTGATGACGCGGAAGGGATGTTCTACCTTTGCTCGCAAGCTGGCCTTCGTGTGCTCCCAGCGCAACGCCCATTTCAACTCGCGCCGGCCCTTGATCTTACGGAGCGTCGAAGGCTTCTCGGCAATCAGGTAGCGCGCCTTGCACTTGCGCATATCCTCTCGTTTCTCCACACCCGTGTAGCCACTGTCCCCGCACACCGTATCCTCTCGGCCGTGCAGCAGCTTGTGCACCTGGGTGATGTCAGCCACATTGGCTGCCGTGCATTCCACGTGATGCACTAGGCCGGACTCATCGTCCACGCCAATATGCGCCTTCATTCCGAAGTGCCACTGGTTGCCCTTCTTGGTTTGATGCATCTGCGGATCACGCTTGCCATCGGCGTTCTTGGTCGAACTGGGCGCGCTGATGATCGTGGCATCGACGATCGTGCCGCCGCGCAGGCTCTGGCCCTTGCGAGCCAAATGCGCGTTCACCTGCTCGAACAATTGCCGCGCCAAATCGTGCCGCTCCAGCAAACGACGGAAGTTGAGGATCGTCGTCTCATCGGGCACCTCGTCCAGACCGCCCAGCTGAGCGAAGCGCCGCATCGACACCGTGTCGTACAACGCTTCTTCCATCGCCGGGTCGCTCAGGGCATACCACTGTTGCAAAAAGTGCACGCGCAGCATCGTCTCCAGACGATACGGTTGCCGGCCTGGCTGGCCCTGCTTGGGGTAGTGCGGCGCGATCAAAGCCAACAGTTCCGGCCACGGCACCACCTGCGCCATCTCGGCCAGAAAGATCTCCCGCCGTGTCCGCTTGCGCTTGCCGTTGTACTCCCCATCACCGAAAGAAAGCTGCATGGCTTTAACTCGTTTGGGTCTCTCGCTGATTTTCGCAGATCAGGGTGAGTTGTTCAGACCTTCCCTAGCGGCGCAGTCGGAGCTGACCCACTACGCCGCGCGCGGCACAGGCGGCTGGATCGGGGGTGCCTCGGCCGGCCTCGTCGCTACGGCGGCGGCGACCGGCCCCGGCGTAGTCGGCTTCATCGTCGTCGGCGGTGCGGCCGTGGCCGGCGCCCATGTAGGCGAGCATGTCGCCACGGTTCTGGACAGCTACAAGAGGTTCAAGCATACCGATCTGCAAGGCGTCGACTGGCAGTCCAATGGCCGGCAATGGGTGCGACAGGATTTGGGCGACCAGATCGACGATGGCCAAAATCATGTTGTGAAGCAGACGTTTTCCGCCGACCCGGAAAAGGCGGACGAACTCAACTACCGGGCCAGCAATGTCGCAACGGATCTGGCGATCGGGAAACTGCGGTCGCCGCAGAATCCGTACTCGCAGCCGGCGGCAGAGAACGACCCGGTAAGCATGCGCCGCGCCGATTGGGAGCGTAATCCTCAAACGGGCGCATGGGATCGAAAGGTGGTCGTGGGCTTTGAACAGCCCGGCGTGCCGATGCTAAGAATTGATCATGCTAGCGCTGAGCGCGCGGCCGAACTGGATCAGGCATCGCAGCAGGTAATCCGCGAGAACATCGCCAGCGGCCCCGCGCCGATGGCCGCTCGTTACGAGATGGTGCATCGGAGCGAAGGCTGGGAACGTTTCGGCGTCGTGCCTCCCTCTATTCAATCGGCCCTACGGGACGATTCGCTGGTCGCTTCGGATGGGAAGCTGTATCAGCGCACGGGGGATGGGCAGTGGCAGCGCAACGGCGAGTCCGTCGTGGCTGCCGGCAACTTACGTCAGGAGTTGGAGAGCACGCGTGCGGTGCTGCAACCGCAATTGGCGCAACATAAGCAACAAGTCGCCTCGATTCCGGATCGGCAGCCGCCGACGTTGGAGGACATCGAGCGCAAGGACTTGTTGACGACCTACGCAGCCTACGGGGTAACGGCAACCCCCGAGCAGGTGGAAGCGACGCTGGAAGCGGTGAGGCGCACCCAGCAGGAGTATGGCGTCGCTCCGCTTAAAACCTCGCTGCACTTGGGACTCAACGCGAGCGGTGAGCGCGATATCAACAGTCCGATCGAGCACATCAGTCATGACGCGGACGGCGTAAATCGGATTCACGCCGTCACCAGCCCCTTGGAAGTGCAAATGGCGATGTTGGATTTGCGCTCGCCGCCGCCCACCACCCCGGAGGCCCCGGAGCTGCGAATCGCCAACCTATCGCCGCAGCAACACGAAGCGTTAGAACAAGTCGTGCGCGAAGCGAACCGGTTGGGATTGACGCGCGACGACGTACAAGTCGCAGCTAAGCAGGCGGTGGCCGGAGCGATGGCCGCAGACCGCGAGCCGGAGATTGTCGTCAGTCTTGCCGACATGGACCGAGGGCGGCCACAACGCACGGCCGACCTGCCTCGCGATTCGGAAGCACCATCATCCACGGCGACGAAGTCGCCGGCCGCCGCGCACGCGTCCGAAGCGTCGCAGGAGCCGCATGAAGCGCAGGCCGTCGCCGACCGCTTGCCGGCCCACGCCGGGCTATCGCAGACCGCGCAGGCGGCGGTGCATTCCGCTGAGCCGATGAGTGCGCCCCCGCGTAACGGTGCGGAGTCCGTGCGGGTTGCGGCAGCGATCCCGGCTTCAGAGATTCGACGGGAGGCGGAACCGACACCGCTGCCCGCGCCATCGACGGCGACGACGCAAGCCCAAGCGGTCGAATTGCACCAGCGCGCGCCCGCCGCCACGCCGCCCAGGCCCGAGGTGGCCGCCCCGGTCGAGCCGGTCTCCCGCACGCCGGTTTCCGAAGTGGTCGCGCCCGCCGCGGTACCTGCGCCGGACGCAGCGACGCCACCTCGTGAGCCGGCCGCTGTGCCCGTGGCGGCAGTCGGGCCAGAGACCACCCAGGACGACACGCTACGCCCCGGCAGTCGCGGCCAGGATGTTGAGCTTCTGCAATACCGCCTGCAACGGGTCGGCTATCGGGGGCCAGACGACGGGCCGTTACCGCAGAACGGTCACTTCGACGCGACCACCGAACACGCCGTTCGCCAGTTCCAGCGCGATCAGGGATTGCCGGATACCGGTTTGGCCGATCCGACGACACAGCAGACAATGTTGGCGGCCCAGCATGCGCGGATCGAGTCGCGGAAGGCAGCTAGCCAGGACACGCCCACGCCGACGCAAGAGCCGGCGCGCGCCGTGGTGGCACCCGTGGAGCGGACGGCCCCCGTGGCGGCACAAGCCGTCGAGACGCCGCCCTACGGACAGCGCCAAGCCCCGGCGCACGACGGGGTGCAGGTCGCCGCATCCACCGCCGAGCGGCAGATGCCGGCGGCCTTGACTCCAGCCGAACCGACGGCGGCGGATCAGGCACAAACGGTTCCTGCGCGCGAATTTGCCGGTCACGCCGACCCCGGCCCGCAGTCCGAGTCGAGTCCGAACGGGCCGGATCAAACGGCCCACCGATCCGCAGCGACCCAAGACGCGGGGCGCGGCGCAGTCGAGCCAGAACGGCAGGCGCGAAACGGGGTGGATGTCGCGACACTCGCGCGTGACGGTTCGGCGGTGGACGTGTCGAAGTTGTCGCCGAACGATCAAGCGATGTTCGCGAAGATTCGCGCGGGCGCGCCCGATCATGTTTCGGACGAAACTGTGGCGGCGGCGATGCTCTCGGCCAAGCGCGACAAAATCCACGATGCAGAGAGCATCGCGCAGGTGGGCGTCGCCCACGGCAAGCTGTGGGTCGGCTCGACCATTCCCGGCTTTTATGGCACAGCCTCGCTATCCGAACCGCCGCCCGCAATGCAGGAAACGTTGCGCGAGGCGCAGACCTTTAATCAGCAGCGCGAGCAGCAATTGGCGCAGGAGGCGTCGCAACGTAATCCGGACGACCCGAGCCGTGGTGGGCCGTCAAGATAGTCGGGGGTCGGATGAACGGAACGACATGGCCGTACATGGCTTACTTGCTAGCCGATCAGCGCGTCGGCCCGTATGTGGTCGGCGTTGGCGGCCTACTCGCGGACGTGATGCGGGAGGTCAAGGAGGCGCATTTCAAGCGAACGTGTGCGGCCGACGATATCTACTTGGCCGCCTTTTGCTTGGTGTGGTACGAGCCCATGCAGACGATGGAGGCGGCCCGCCGACGGGCCGCCGAGATTCGGCGTTGGCCTCATCGCTGGCAGCGCCGACTAGTGGAGTCAGTGAATCCCGATTGGTGGGAACGGTCGCAGATGGAATCGGACTACCCCGCGCGTTTTGGCAGGCCATTCCTGAAAAGGTGCCGTCCCGGAAACGATAGAAGTCGCCGATCCGGCTTCTTCCGGACAAATCCGGGTCCTTCCTGGGACTGAACCGCATCGGGGGGGGCAAGCCGCGAACCTTCGCTAGTTCCAGCGCCTGCAATACGGTTCGCACCTGCAACGTCGGCGGGTTCCTCATCCCAGCCCGCGCGCGGT
>NZ_JBQJIL010000031.1:0-6257 GCF_052078715.1 Lysobacter sp. CA199
AGGGTGTTGACGAAGAACCCGATCAGCGGCTCCACCTCCACCCGGTTGCGACCCGCGACCGGGCTGCCGATCACCACTTCGTCCTGGCCCGACAAGCGGCCCAGCACCGCCGCCCAGCTTGCCAGCAACGTCATGTACAAGGTCGCGCCGTGACGCTGGCTCAACGCCTTCAGCCGTGCGGTCAAGGTCGCGTCGAGACTGATGCCCAGCGTGGCGCCGGCGAAGTCCTGATGCGGCAGACGCGGACGGTCCGTCGGCAGTTCCAGCAAGGTCGGCGCGCCGGCCAAGGCTTCACGCCAATACGCGGTCTGCCGCTCCAATTGTCCGTCGGCCAGCCATTGCCGCTGCCACTGGGCGTAATCGACGTACTGGATCGGCAACGGCTGCAATGGATCGCTTTCGCCTTCCACGTGCGCCGTATACAGCCGACTCAGTTCTTCCAGCATCACTCCGATCGACCAGCCGTCCGAGACGATGTGATGCATCACCACCGCAAGACCGAACTCGTCCTCGCCCAACTGCGTTACTTGCACGCGCAGCAACGCATCGCGCTCCAGATCGAAGGGCTGGGCGAACAGCGCTTCGTCCAGCGCCGCGACCGCGGCTTCGCGGTCTTCGCGGCCGCGCAGGTCGTGCACACGCAGGTCCGGCGCCGCCTGCGCCGCGATCTGCTGCATCGGCTGACCGTCGACCAGCACGAAGCGCGTGCGCAGCACTTCGTGCCGAGCCACCACTTCGTCCAATGCGTGCGCCAACGCGGCCAGATCCAGCGTACCGCGCAGGCGTTGCGCGCCTGACAGGTGATAGGCCGCGCTCGCGCCGTCGATCTGACTCAGGAACCACAACCGCTGCTGCGCCTGCGACAGCGGCATGAACGCCTGCCGCGCAACCGTCGCGATACCGGAGGAGTCCGAGCGTTTTCCGACCGTTACGTGCGCCGCCAGTTTCCACAAGGTCGGCTGCTCGAACAGCTCGCGCATCGACAGGTTCACATCGAGCGCCTTGCGCACGCGCGAAGCCAGTTGCACCGCCAGCAGCGAATGTCCGCCCAACTCGAAGAAATCGTCGTGACGGCCGACTTGCTCGACCCGCAGCAGCTCCGCCCAGATCGTGGCCAGGCGTTCTTCCATCGCGCCCTGCGGCGCTTCGTAAGCACGCCGCGCGTACGCCGAATCGTCCGGCGCCGGCAAGGCTTTGCGATCGAGCTTGCCGTTCGGCGTCAGCGGCCATGCGTCCAGCCGCACGAAGGCCGACGGCACCATGTACTCCGGCAATCGGCTCGCCAACGTTTCGCGCAGCGCGCCGACATCCAAGGCCTCATCGCTCAGGCAATACGCGATGAGGCAAGGATCGCCGGCCGCATCTTCGCGCGCCAGCACGGCGACTTCACGCACGTCCGCGCACTCGATCAGCCTGGCTTCGATCTCGCCGAGTTCGATCCGGAATCCGCGGATCTTCACCTGGAAGTCGTTGCGGCCCAGCAGCGTGATCCTGCCGTCGGCCGACCAACGCCCGAGATCGCCGGTGCGGTACATCCGCGCATCGGCCTGCGACACGAACGGATCGCGCACGAAGCGCTCTTCGGTCAGCGCCGGCTGGCCCAGGTATCCCCGCGCCACGCCCGCGCCCGCGATCCAGATCTCGCCCGCGACGCCGACCGGCACCGGCGCACCGGCCGCGTCCAGTACGTAGACCCGGGTATTGCCTACCGGGCCGCCGATATCGCCGACGAAACCGCTGTCGCGCGTCATCGTGGTCCAGGTCGAATAGGTCGTCGTCTCCGACGGCCCGTACAGATTGCACAGACGCTCGACGTTCGCGCTGCCCAGGATCCGCTCCGCCAGCGGCTGCTTGAGCGCTTCGCCGGCCACGTTGACCACCCGCACGCTCGGCGGAATCGCCTGCGCGCGCGTCAACTCCGCCATCGCCGAGGGCACCGTGTTGATGAGCGTGACCGGCAACGCGCCGTCCAGCAGCGCCAGCGCGTTCGCCACCAGCGTCACCGTACCGCCGACCGACAGCGGCGCGCCGTACTCGAACAGCGACAGGTCGAAGTTGATCGAGGTCGAGAACAGGCAGTTACCCAGGTCCTGCGCGCTGAACGCACGCGTGGCCCAACTCACGAAGTTCACCGCGTTGCGGTGCTCGATCGCCACGCCCTTGGGCCGGCCGGTCGAACCGGAGGTGTAGATCAGGTACGCCAGGTGCGACGCTTGCAGACCGACCGCGGTCGCGTCCGGGTCGGCCGCGGACGCATCCGCCCAGCGCGCCGCGTCGGACAGATCCACGATCGTCGGCGACAAACGCGGCTCGGTGCGGTCCAGCGCCGCGCGCAGCACCGGACTGCCGATCGCATCGGCCAGCACCGTGCGCGGCAGCGCATCGTCCAGGATGTGCGCCAACCGGTCCGCGGGATAGCTCGGATCCAGCGGCACGTATGCGCCGCCGGATTTCAGCGTCGCCAACAGCGCCACCATCATGTCGGCGTTGCGTTCGAGGCACAGTCCTACGCGGTCGTCGGGCATCACGCCCAGCGTCCGCAGGTGATGCGCCAGACGGTTGGCGCGTGCGTTCAACTCGGCGTAACTCAGCCGCTGCGCGCCGGCCACCAACGCGAGCGCGTCCGGCGTGCGCCGCACCTGCGCTTCGAACAACTCATGCAGACACGCACCGTGCGGGTAATCCAGCGCAGTCGCGTTCCAGTGCGACAGCATCCGATCGCGCTCGGCCTCGCCCAGTAACGGCAACTGCGCGACCGCGCGCTCGCTGTCGGCGACCATGCCGCGCAGCAGGCGATGCCAGTAGTCCGCGTACCGCGACACCGTATCCGCATCGAACAGCGAGGTCATGTAGCCCAGCGCGCCCTCGATACCGGTGCCGGTATCGCGCAGATCCAGAATCAGTTCGAACGGCACGGTGGTCGTCGCCAGCGCTTGCTCGGCGACCTCGATGCCGGCCAGATTCAACCGGTCCTCGGCCTGACTCTGCCAAGCCAGCATCACCTGGAACACCGGCGAATGCGCGGTGCTACGCGGCGGCTTCACCACTTCGACGATACGATCGAACGGCAGGTCCTGATGCGCCTGCGCGTCGAGCACCTGGGCGCGCGTGCGCGCCAACAGTCCGGCCACGGTCGGCTCGCCGCTCAGTTCGATGCGCAGCGGCAGCGTGTTGACGAAGAATCCGATCAAGGGCTCGATCTCGGCGCGTGCGCGTCCGGCGATCGGGCTGCCGATCACTACCTCGTCCTGGCCCGACAAGCGGCCGAGCACCGCCGCCCAACTGGCCAGCAAGGTCATGTACAAAGTCGTGCCGTAACGCTGGCTCAGCGCCTTCAGGCCCGTATATAGCGATTCATCCAGTTGTAGACCGATGGCCGCGCCGGCGAAATCCTGATGCGGCGCGCGCGCGCGATCGGTCGGCAGTTCGAGCAAGGTCGGCGCGCCGGCCAGCGCTTCGCGCCAGTACCTCGCCTGACGCTCGGACGGACCGCCGGCCAGCCACCGCCATTGCCACTGGGCGTAATCGATGTACTGCACCGGCAACGGCGCCGGCGATCGCACGGCCACTCCGGTTTCCAAGGCATAGAACGCGCTCAGTTCATCGAGAAGCACGCCGATCGACCACCCGTCGGAGACGATGTGATGGAGCACCGCGTGCAGGACATGGACGTCGTCCGCGATCCGCACCAGTTGCACGCGGATCGGCAACGCCGCGCCGAGATCGAAAAGCTGCGCGACGAAAGCCGTGCCGAGGGCATGGCTGGCGCTCTCGGGATCTTGCTCGGCACGCACGTCCTCCAAGCGCAGCTCGAACGCGTCCGCGCCGACGAACTGCTGCATCGGCTCGCCGTCCACCAGGACGAAGCGGGCGCGCAGGATTTCGTGCCGTTCGACGATGCGCCGAAATGCCCGCGTCAGTGCGCCGACATCCAAAGCGCCGGTGAGGCGAAGTGCGCCGGCTGAGTGATAGGCCGCGCTCGCACCGTCGACCTGAGTCAGGAACCACAGACGTTGTTGCGCCGGCGACAGCGGCATGTACGGCTGGCGCTGCACGGTTTCGATCGCCGTCGTCACCGCGGCGGTGGCGACCGAGACCCGCTCCGCCAAACGTGCGAGCTCGGAGGCCTCGAACACATCGCGCAAGTTCAGCTCGATATCGAGCGCATCGCGCACGCGCGTCGCCAGTTGCACCGCCAGCAGCGAGTGGCCGCCCAGTTCGAAGAAGTCGTCGAAGCGACCGACCCGTTCGACCTTCAGCAGTTCGGCCCAGATCGTTGCGAGCGTGGCCTCCACGCGCCCTTGCGGGGCTTCGTAGCCGCGACGCGCGTAGGCCGCATCGTCCGGCGCCGGCAAGGCCTTGCGATCGAGTTTTCCGTTGGGCGTCAACGGCAGCGACGGCAGGACCACGAACGCCGCCGGCACCATGTAGTCCGGCAGTTGCGCCAGCAATTGCGTACGCAAGTCGGCGACCGCCGCGGCGGCCTCGGACGGCATCGTCACGTAGGCCACCAGCCGCTTCTCGCCCGGTGCGTCCTCGCGCGCCAGCACCACCGCTTCGCGCACGCCGGCGCATTCGGCCAGCTTGGCTTCGATTTCGCCCAGCTCGATCCGGAATCCGCGGATCTTCACCTGGAAGTCGTTGCGGCCCAGATATTCGATACTGCCGTCGGCCAGCCAGCGCGCCAGATCGCCGGTTCGGTACAGCCGGGCCTTCTCATCGCTCGAATAAGGATCGGCGACGAAGCGTTCCGTGGTGAGTTCCGACCGGTTGTGATAACCGCGTCCGACCTGCACGCCGCCGATGAACAGTTCGCCGGCGACCCCCACCGGGACCGGTTCGCCCCGAGCATCCAGCAGGTAGATCGCGGTGTTGGCGACCGGCCTGCCGATCGGCACGATGCCGGCATGCGCGTCGTCGACGCAACGCCAGTAGGTGACGTCGACGGCTGCTTCGGTCGGGCCGTAAAGATTATGCAGCTGCGCGTTCGGCAGCTCCATCCGGAAGCGCTGCTGCAAGGCATACGGCAACGCTTCGCCGCTGCATTTGACGTGGCGCAGCGTGGCGCAACGCGCCAGGTCGTCCTGGGCCAGGAAGATCTGCAGCATCGAGGGCACGAAGTGCATCACAGTGATGCCGCAACGCTCGATGATCTCCACCAGATACGCCGGGTCCTGATGGCCGCCGGGGCGCGCCATGGTCAGGCGCGCGCCGGCCAGCAGCGGCAGGAAGAACTCCCACACCGACACGTCGAAGCCGAACGTCGTCTTCTGCAACACCCGATCGTGCGCCCCGAGCTCGAACTGATCCTGCGCCCACAGCAGCCGGTTCACGACGCCGCGGTGCTCGTTCATCGCGCCCTTGGGCAGACCGGTCGAGCCCGAGGTGTAGATCATGTAGGCCAGATGCCACGGCTGTACCTCGACCGACGGGTTCGCATCGTTCTGCGGCAGCGGCGGCAAGCGATCCAGGTCGAAGACCGGGAATGAGGCTTCGACCGCATGCGACAGATCGGCGATCGTCGCCGACAAGGCGCCGTGGCTCAGCGCCGCCTTCGGTGCGCAGTCCTGCAACATATGGCGCAGACGATCTTCCGGATACGACGGATCGATCGGCACATAGGCCGCGCCCGCTTTCAGGATCGCCAGCAGGCCGACCACCATTTCGAGGCTTCGCTCCATGCAGATCGCGATGCGATCCTCCGGCCCGACGCCCAACGCGATGAGATGATGGGCCAGACGATTGGCGCGTTGGTTCAACGCGGCATACGTCAGCGTGGCTTCCGCCGCACCGTCTTCATAACTGAGCGCCGCCGCATCGGGCGTGCGCCGTACTTGCGCTTCGAACAGCGCGTGCACCGTCGTCTCCGGGTACTCCCGGGCGGTCGCATTCCAGTCGCGCAACACGCGGGTGCGCTCGACCTCGTCCAGCAACGGCAGACGCGCCACCGCCGTCGTCTCGTCCTGCGCCATCCCCGCCAGCAGACGCTGCCAGTACCCCGCGTAACGCGCCACGGTCTGGGCATCGAACAGCGAGGTCATGTAAGTCAGCGTGCCGGCGATTCCGTCGTCGTGCTCGCACAAGTCCAAGGCCAGATCGAACTGCGCCGTGGTCGCTTCGCGCGCGAGCGCTTCGGCCGTTACGCCCGGCATCGCCAAGCGCGCTTCGTCCTGATTCTGCCAAGCCAGCATCACCTGGAAGATCGGCGTATGCGCGGTGCTGCGCGCCGGTTTGGTCACTTCCACCACATGATCGAA
>NZ_JBQJIL010000032.1:0-5953 GCF_052078715.1 Lysobacter sp. CA199
GCCCAAAGAAAAACGCCGCAACCAATGGTTGCGGCGTTTAGGGTAAAGCCCCTGGCGATGACCTACTCTTGCATGGCTTAAGCCACACTACCATCGGCGCATATGCGTTTCACTTCCGAGTTCGGGATGGGATCGGGTGGTTCCACACAGCTATTATCACCAGGGAGAGGGTGGAGGGTCGCAGGTCTCGATGGATTGAGTTGCGCTCACGCTCACGTGGGATTGCTTCGGACGGAATAGTGCCCGTCGTCGGCGAATAAGTTGGAATGTAGCGAGTCAGTGTTTTGTTGGGAACGTCTTTAGACGTGTCACATAGAGACCAAGGCAACTTGAGGTTATATGGTCAAGCCACACGGATCATTAGTACAGGTTAGCTCAATGCATTGCTGCACTTACACACCCTGCCTATCAACCACCTAGTCTTGATGGTTCCTTTAGGGGACTTAAAGTCCCGGGAGATCTCATCTTGAGGCGCGCTTCCCGCTTAGATGCTTTCAGCGGTTATCGCTTCCGAACATAGCTACCCGGCAGTGCCACTGGCGTGACAACCGGAACACCAGAGGTTCGTCCACTCCGGTCCTCTCGTACTAGGAGCAGCCCCTCTCAAATCTCCAACGCCCACGACAGATAGGGACCGAACTGTCTCACGACGTTCTGAACCCAGCTCGCGTACCACTTTAAATGGCGAACAGCCATACCCTTGGGACCGACTACAGCCCCAGGATGTGATGAGCCGACATCGAGGTGCCAAACACCGCCGTCGATATGAACTCTTGGGCGGTATCAGCCTGTTATCCCCGGAGTACCTTTTATCCGTTGAGCGATGGCCCTTCCATACAGAACCACCGGATCACTAAGACCTACTTTCGTACCTGCTTGATCCGTCGATCTTGCAGTCAAGCACGCTTATGCCTTTGCACACAGTGCGCGATGTCCGACCGCGCTGAGCGTACCTTCGTGCTCCTCCGTTACACTTTGGGAGGAGACCGCCCCAGTCAAACTACCCACCATACATGGTCCCCGACCCGGATAACGGGCCCAGGTTAGAACGTCAAGCACGACAGGGTGGTATTTCAAGGATGGCTCCACCACAGCTAGCGCCATGGTTTCATAGCCTCCCACCTATCCTACACAGACGAACTCAACGTTCAATGTAAAGCTATAGTAAAGGTTCACGGGGTCTTTCCGTCTTGCCGCGGGAACGCTGCATCTTCACAGCGATTTCAATTTCACTGAGTCTCGGGTGGAGACAGCGCCGCTGTCGTTACGCCATTCGTGCAGGTCGGAACTTACCCGACAAGGAATTTCGCTACCTTAGGACCGTTATAGTTACGGCCGCCGTTTACTGGGGCTTCGATCAAGAGCTTCGCCTTGCGGCTGACCCCATCAATTAACCTTCCAGCACCGGGCAGGCGTCACACCCTATACGTCCACTTTCGTGTTTGCAGAGTGCTGTGTTTTTGATAAACAGTCGCAGCGGCCTGGTCACTGCGGCCCCCCTCAGCTATTAACCGTGGAGGGCGCACCTTCTCCCGAAGTTACGGTGCTATTTTGCCTAGTTCCTTCACCCGAGTTCTCTCAAGCGCCTTAGAATTCTCATCCTGCCCACCTGTGTCGGTTTACGGTACGGTCTGCGTAAGCTGAAGCTTAGGAGCTTTTCCTGGAAGCGTGATATCGGCAGCCTAGCCCTAATGGGCCGGTCCTTAGTCTCAACGTTGCTCCCCCGGATTTGCCAAAGGGAACCGCCTCAACTCTCTCACCAGGACAACCAACGCCTGGCCTGCCTAACCTTCTCCGTCCCTCCATCGCACTTACGCGAGGTGCAGGAATATTAACCTGCTTCCCATCGACTACGCTTTTCAGCCTCGCCTTAGGGGCCGACTCACCCTGCGTCGATTAACGTTGCGCAAGGAAACCTTGGGCTTTCGGCGTGCGGGCTTTTCACCCGCATTATCGTTACTCATGTCAGCATTCGCACTTCCGATACCTCCAGCAGACTTCTCAATCCACCTTCAACGGCTTACGGAACGCTCCTCTACCGCGCATACAAAGTATGCACCCCAAGCTTCGGTTTATCGCTTAGCCCCGTTAAATCTTCCGCGCAGACCGACTCGACCAGTGAGCTATTACGCTTTCTTTAAAGGGTGGCTGCTTCTAAGCCAACCTCCTGGCTGTCTGTGCCTTTCCACATCGTTCACCACTTAGCGATAAATTTGGGACCTTAGCTGTGGGTCTGGGTTGTTTCCCTTTTCACGACGGACGTTAGCACCCGCCGTGTGTCTCCCGGATAGTACGTACTGGTATTCGGAGTTTGCCATGGTTTGGTAAGTCGCAATGACCCCCTAGCCATAACAGTGCTCTACCCCCAGTAGTATTCGTCCGAGGCGCTACCTAAATAGCTTTCGAGGAGAACCAGCTATCTCCGGGTTCGATTAGCTTTTCACTCCTAATCACACCTCATCCCCGTCTTTTGCAACAGACGTGGGTTCGGGCCTCCAGTTGATGTTACTCAACCTTCACCCTGGGCATGACTAGATCACCCGGTTTCGGGTCTACTGCCCGCGACTATGCGCCCTTATCAGACTCGGTTTCCCTTCGCCTCCCCTATACGGTTAAGCTTGCCACGAACAGTAAGTCGCTGACCCATTATACAAAAGGTACGCAGTCACCCTTGCGGGCTCCCACTGCTTGTACGCACACGGTTTCAGGGTCTATTTCACTCCCTTCACCAGGGTTCTTTTCGCCTTTCCCTCACGGTACTGGTTCACTATCGGTCGGTCAGGAGTATTTAGCCTTGGAGGATGGTCCCCCCATGTTCAGACAGGGTTTCTCGTGCCCCGCCCTACTCGATTTCATCGCATCAGCCCCTTCGCATACAGGGCTGTCACCTTCTATGGCCGAGCTTTCCAACTCGTTTTGCTGAAGCTGATGCAACTTAAGGGCTAGTCCCCGTTCGCTCGTCACTACTTAGGGAATCTCGGTTGATTTCTTTTCCTCCGGGTACTTAGATATTTCAGTTCTCCGGGTTCGCTTCCAGCAGCTATGTATTCACTGCAGGATACCTATTGCTAGGTGGGTTTCCCCATTCGGACATCGCGGGATCAATGCTTATTGCCAGCTCCCCCGCGCTTTTCGCAGGCTGTCACGTCCTTCATCGCCTCTGACCGCCAAGGCATCCACCGTGTGCGCTTATTCGCTTGACCATATAACCCCAAGTTGCCTCAGAATTACACGGGTCCAGGGGTACAAAGCCCAGACTCGAATATAACGACTCAATTAATAAAGTGTCTTTCGACACTCGCCTTAGCCTCTACGACACGTCATGGACATTCCGTCTCAAAACGCTCGCTACATTCCAGTTTTCAAAGAACACTGAAAAGGCTTCAGCGCCTTTCCAGTTTCAAATCTTTATGTGTGCGCAATTCAGATGTCTTGTCGTTCGCTCTAGCTTTCGCCAGGGTGGTGGGTCTGGGAGGACTCGAACCACCGGCCTCACCCTTATCAGGGGTGCGCTCTAACCACCTGAGCTACAGACCCAATGTTGCTACTGGCCAAGTGGTGGAGCTTGTCGGGATCGAACCGACGACCCCCTGCTTGCAAAGCAGGTGCTCTCCCAGCTGAGCTAAAGCCCCATCGAAACGGGACGACTCCGCAATCGGCCTGTGCCGATCGGGAACTCTGAATGCAGGTCACTTGTGCGGACGTCCGACGAGCAATTTGCTGTCTTTAGTCTCTAAAGGAGGTGATCCAGCCGCACCTTCCGATACGGCTACCTTGTTACGACTTCACCCCAGTCATCGGCCACACCGTGGCAAGCGCCCTCCCGAAGGTTAAGCTACCTGCTTCTGGTGCAACAAACTCCCATGGTGTGACGGGCGGTGTGTACAAGGCCCGGGAACGTATTCACCGCAGCAATGCTGATCTGCGATTACTAGCGATTCCGACTTCACGGAGTCGAGTTGCAGACTCCGATCCGGACTGAGATAGGGTTTCTGGGATTGGCTTGCCCTCGCGGGTTTGCAGCCCTCTGTCCCTACCATTGTAGTACGTGTGTAGCCCTGGCCGTAAGGGCCATGATGACTTGACGTCATCCCCACCTTCCTCCGGTTTGTCACCGGCGGTCTCCTTAGAGTTCCCACCATTACGTGCTGGCAACTAAGGACAAGGGTTGCGCTCGTTGCGGGACTTAACCCAACATCTCACGACACGAGCTGACGACAGCCATGCAGCACCTGTCTCACGGTTCCCGAAGGCACCAATCCATCTCTGGAAAGTTCCGTGGATGTCAAGGCCAGGTAAGGTTCTGCGCGTTGCATCGAATTAAACCACATACTCCACCGCTTGTGCGGGCCCCCGTCAATTCCTTTGAGTTTCAGTCTTGCGACCGTACTTCCCAGGCGGCGAACTTAACGCGTTAGCTTCGATACTGAGAGCCAAGTTGCTCCCAACATCCAGTTCGCATCGTTTAGGGCGTGGACTACCAGGGTATCTAATCCTGTTTGCTCCCCACGCTTTCGTGCCTCAGTGTCAGTGCTGGTCCAGGGTGTCGCCTTCGCCACAGATGTTCCTCCCGATATCTACGCATTTCACTGCTACACCGGGAATTCCACACCCCTCTACCGCACTCTAGTAAGCCAGTTTCCAATGCCATTCCCAGGTTGAGCCCAGGGCTTTCACATCAGACTTAACAAACCACCTACGCACGCTTTACGCCCAGTAATTCCGAGTAACGCTTGCACCCTTCGTATTACCGCGGCTGCTGGCACGAAGTTAGCCGGTGCTTATTCTTCCGGTACCGTCATGACTCGAGGTTATTAACCTCAAGCTTTTCTTTCCGGACAAAAGTGCTTTACAACCCGAAGGCCTTCTTCACACACGCGGCATGGCTGGATCAGGCTTGCGCCCATTGTCCAATATTCCCCACTGCTGCCTCCCGTAGGAGTCTGGACCGTGTCTCAGTTCCAGTGTGGCTGATCATCCTCTCAGACCAGCTACGGATCGTCGCCTTGGTGGGCCTTTACCCCGCCAACTAGCTAATCCGACGTCGGCTCATCTATCTGCGTGAGGCCTTGCGGTCCCCCACTTTCACCCTAAGGTCGTATGCGGTATTAGCGTAAGTTTCCCTACGTTATCCCCCACAAATAGGCAGATTCCGACGTATTCCTCACCCGTCCGCCACTCGCCACCCAGAGAGCAAGCTCTCCTGTGCTGCCGTTCGACTTGCATGTGTTAGGCCTGCCGCCAGCGTTCACTCTGAGCCAGGATCAAACTCTTCACTTAAATGTTTCGATTCCAGCCTTGCGGCCTTCATCAATGCTTTGAGTGCAGACTTCGTTCCAGGCCCAATTACTCAAATAGCATTTGCATGCTGCTTTAAATCTTTGGACTCTGTTACGAACGTCTGCAAGATGGACAACCATCCACTCGCCAGACGCCCGCACAAGTCACCTGCGCACACTGTCAAAGATCATCGGAAGTCGGCCTCAGCGCCTGTCCCGTTGCCCGTCACCGAAGTGCCCGAGCGAGCCGCACACTATACAGCAGTTTTCGTGAACGTCAACACCTGTTCCCGAATCTTTCTGCTACTTCCCGACTCGCCTTTCACTCCGTTTTTCCGAAGCGTCCGTCTCACCGGGCCGCGCATCTTACAGCATCGTTTCGAACCGTCAACCACCTGTCGAAACCGACGCCTTCCGCATCCCCACCAACCCTGAAATCCGTCGATCGGGCCGCGCATCCTACCGCATGTTTCCGACTCGTCAAGAACTCATCGAAACCGCCGTTTTCTGCGCCCCGTCAACCACTTATCCGGTCTGCGGGCCGCGCATCTTACAGCATCGTTTCAAGCCGTCAACCACCTGCCCAAACCGCTGCCTTCCGCGCGTCCCTGCGACCGAACAACCGGTCAGCGGGGCCGCGCATTATGCAGATGCGCATGGGGTTGGGGAAGGGG
>NZ_JBQJIL010000033.1:0-2702 GCF_052078715.1 Lysobacter sp. CA199
GTGGTCGATGCGGTCAAGCCGCCGCGCAATCCCTCGCACACGCCGGTGTTCCAGACCTTGCTGGCGTGGCAGACGCAGGACGAAGGGCGGTTGTCGCTGCCGGGCATCGAAGCGACGCCGACGGACACGGCGCTGCGCACGGCGCAGTTCGAACTGACCCTGGGCCTGCGCGAGAGCGCGCAGGGAATCGAAGGCGGAATCAACTACGCGACCGCGCTGTTCGATCGGGCGACAGTGGCGCGGTACGCGGATTACTGGCAGCGCTTGCTGTCGGCGATGGTGGAGGACGAAGCGGCGCCGGTGTCGGGGCTGCCGCTGCTGGGCGCGGACGAGCGCACGCAGGTGCTGCACGCGTGGAACGCGACGGCGAGCGACTACCCGCGCGATGCCTGCGTAGGCGAGTTGTTCGCCGCGCAAGCGTCGGCGCGGCCGGACGCGGTGGCGTTGGTGTGGGGCGAGCAGCGGGTGAGCTACGCCGCGCTGAACCGGCGCGCGAATCAGATAGCGCATTGGCTCGGTGCGCAGGGCATCGGCCGCGGCGCGCGGGTGGCGTTGTCGCTGTCGCGCGGCGTGCCGTTGCTGGAGACGGTGCTGGGCGTGCTGAAGGCGGGCGCGGCGTACGTGCCGATGGCGCCGGACCTGCCGCAGGCGCGGGTGGCGTTCTTGCTGGACGATGCGCAGCCGGCGTTGTTGATCGCGGATGCGACGGCGCAGTTGCCGGACACACCGGACGCATCGCGCCTATCGGGCATACCGGTCGTGAAGTTGGAGACGCTGGCCGACGAACTGTCGGCGCAGCCCGATCACGACCCGGCCGTGGCGCAGATGCACGCAACGCAACTGGCGTACGTGATCTACACCTCCGGTACGACCGGCACGCCGAAGGGCGTGCAGGTGTCGCATCGCAACGTGGTGAACTTCTGCTGCTGGTGCCGCGACGCCGGCCTGTTGGCCGCGGGCGTGCGCATGACCCAGTTCGCGCCGTACACCTTCGATGCATCGGCCGGCGAGATCTTCGCCGGCCTGCTGACCGGCGCGGAACTGCATCTGCTCGATGAGCAGACGATCCAGAGCCCGCCGCGGCTGCAGTCGTATCTGAGCGCGCAGCAGATCGGGTTCGCGGCGTTGCCGCCGGCCTACCTGCAGCAGATGGACCCGGTGCTGGCGCCGGCGGGCCTGAAGCTGTTGACCGCGGGTTCGGCGCCGACGCCGGAGCTGGTGCGGCGCTGGGCGGGCCGTGGCGAGTACGTGAACGGCTACGGCCCGACCGAGACGACGATCCTGTCGACGACGACGGCGCTGAGCGCCGACGAAGTCCGGATCAGCATCGGCCGACCGATCGCGAACACGCAGGTGTATGTGCTGGACGCGCATCGCCAGCCGGTACCGGTGGGAGTGACGGGCGAGCTGTGGATCGGCGGCGACGGGGTGACACCGGGGTATCTGAATCGTGAGGCGTTGACGGCGGAGCGGTATGTGTCCGATCCGTTCTCCGGCGCGGCAGACGCGCGGATGTACCGCACCGGCGATCTCGGCCGATGGTCGACCGATGGCAGCCTGGAGTTCGTGGGTCGCAACGACTTCCAGGTGAAGATCCGCGGATTCCGGATCGAGCTGGGCGAGATCGAGGCGAAGCTGATCGAATGCGCGGGCGTGCGCGAGGCGGTGGTGGTGGCGCGCGAGGACGGCGGCGAGCCGCGTCTGGTCGCGTACTGCCTGACCGATGAGGCGTCGACTGAGATCCTGGAAGCCGGCGCGCTGCGCGACCGTCTGGCCAGCCAGTTGCCCGAGTACATGGTGCCGGCCGCGTTCGTGCGGATGGCGTCGTGGCCGTTGACGGCGCACGGCAAGCTGGACCGCAAAGCCTTGCCGGCCCCCGATGACGAGGCCTACGCGCGTCGCGCCTACCAGGCGCCGCAGGGCGAGATCGAGCAGGCGCTGGCGCAGTTGTGGAGCCAGTTGCTGAAGGTCGAACAGGTCGGTCGCTGTGATGGCTTCTTCGAGCTGGGCGGCCACTCGTTGCTGGCGGTGCAGTTGAGTTCGCGGGTGCGGCAGACGCTGGGTGTGGAACTGCCGTTGCGCTGGGTGTTCGAGGCGCCGGTGCTGTGGCAACTGGCGCAGCGATTGGCGACGGGCGAAGCGGCGCAGCTGACGGCGATTACGCTGGCGCAACGGCAGTCGCACATGCCGCTGTCGCTGGCGCAGCAGCGCCTGTGGTTCCTGAGCCAGATCGACGGTGCGAGCGCGGCGTACCACTCGGCGGGCGCGCTGCGTTTGACCGGCCAGTTGGACATCGCGGCGCTGGAACGTTCGCTGCAAAAGATCGTGGCGCGGCATGAGTCGCTGCGCACGCGGTTCGTGCTGGTGGACGGGCAGCCGATGCAGCAGGTCGACGCGGACGCGACGCTGCGGATGCGATTTGAGGACCTGCGCGGCCAAGCGGATGCCGAGGCGTTGCGCGCGGCGCGCGGCGAAGCGCTGTACGCCCAGCCCTTCGACCTGCGCGCGGACCTGCCATTGCGGGTGCTGCTGGTGCAGACGGACGATGAGGACTACGGCTTGTACGTGGTGATGCACCACATCGTCTCCGACGGTTGGTCGATCGGGGTGATGCTGGCCGAACTGAGTCGCTTGTATACGGCCGACGTGGCCGGCGAAAGCGATCCGTTGCCGCCGCTGCCGATCCAGTACATCGACTACGC
>NZ_JBQJIL010000034.1:0-2549 GCF_052078715.1 Lysobacter sp. CA199
GACCAACTTGGTCGAAGGGATCAACAACAAGATCAAGGTGATTAAACGGGTGGCCTACGGCTTCCGCGATGACTCCTACTTCTTCCTGAAGATCCGGGCGGCTTTCCCCGGACTTGGGTGAAGAACCCAATTTTAGCGGACCCCAAAAGTGGAGCTAAGCGGCGAGTGCCAGTTTATGCATCGGGGTAATGCCACCGAGCGCCATGTTCGGGCGCTCATGGTTGTAAGTCCATAGCCAGCGGGTGGCCTTGTCCTGCACCTGCTCGATCGAATCGAATAGGGTTCGGGCGAGCCAGGCGTAGCGCACGGTCCGGTTGTAACGCTCGACGTAGGCGTTCTGCTGCGGCTTGCCCGGCTGGATGTGCTCAATGCGAATGCGCTGTTGTTCGGCCCAAGCCAACAGCGCGCCGCTGATGTATTCGGGGCCATTGTCGCAACGGATCACGCGCGGCTTGCCGCGCCACTCGATGATCTGCTCCAGCGAGCGGATCACCCGCGCCGCCGGCAACGACAGGTCGACCTCGATCCCCAGCCCTTCGCGGTTGTAGTCGTCCAGCACGTTGAACAAGCGGAAGCTGCGCCCGTCGCTGAGTTGGTCATGCATGAAATCCATCGACCAGACCTAGTTGATCGTCTCGGGCACCGCCAAGGGCTCCGAACGCTCGCGCACCAAGCGCTTCCTCGGCTTGATCCGCAGGTTCAACTCCAACTCCCGGTAGATGCGGTAGACCCGCTTGTGGTTCCAGCCAAAGCCTTTGACGTTGCGCAGGTGCAGGAAACATAGGCCAAAACCCCAGTCGCGATAGGCCGTGGTCAGTCGAACCAGCCAGTCGGCGATCCGGGCGTTCTCCTCGCTCGCCTTGGCCTGGTAGCGGAAGCAGGTCTCGCTCAGCGCGAAGGTCCGGCAGGCGTGCCGGATGCTCGTGCGTTCGCCTTCCACTGCCCATCGGGCCATCTCCCGGCGTTGAGATGGCCTCACCATTTTTTTGACATCGCCTCCTTCAGCAGGTCGGCGCTGAGCTGCGCCTCGGCGTACATCTTCTTGAGTCGCCGGTTCTCGTCCTGCAGCTCCTTGAGCTGGGACATCAGTGACGCATCCATGCCACCGAATTTGCTGCGCCATTTATAAAACGTAGCGGAACTGATGCCGTGCTCCCGGCACAACTCAGGCGCGGGCGTACCGGCCTCGGCTTGCTTGAGCACGGCCATGATCTGGCTGTCGGTGAAGCGGGACTTCTTCATGGAACCTCCTCGGGAAAGCGTATGAGAAAATTCCACTTCTGACGTCAGCTAATGGGTGGGGGGATTACCCATTGCGCCCAGCCCACGCCATCCATTTCTTCGCCGCTGGATATCAGATCAAGTCGCAGAAAGACCAACTCGCCATGCCAGTACAGCGTCCATGACGTTCTGTTTCGAAGCTCTGGTTCTGCGCCGCCGCCGATAGCGACATTCCTAAGATAAATGTCCCGGTCGCGATCAATTGTCCAATCCCGCGCTCGTGTTCCGTTGGATACAAATTTGCCATCAATATCTTCGAGCTGATATTTCCCGACATCCTCGGCAGGAATGAATTCGTTTACAAATGGCATTTCGAGGCTCCGTGTCAGCTAGATTCCATGCGCGCTGAATAACGCTGAGAGGCGCATATAGTCGCGACGGTTTTTTAGGCCAAAGTTGTGCCCGCCGTTTGCCCAGGGCTGGACAGGGCGAACTGGTAATGATCGGTAGGAGGCTAGTTGCATGAACTGTCCATGTTGGACCCGAGTAAACACTCCCATCGCGCTTCATGCGCGAGGGCACCTGGATGCCCGGTACAGGGGCTAGTCAAGGATGGGGTCAGGCGGGAGCACCTACGTTGGGCGCGTCCGAGGAATCGATGAAGCTGAGTGCAGCTTGTACCGGGTGCCGAGTAGGAGTCAAGACCGCTCACTGGTTTCTGTGGAAACGTTCCGGACCTAATCCGCGCGGCCGGCTGACGAACTGGACGAATGGCAACGACGGCGGGTGCGGCGGCTGCGTCGGCCTCCGCCGAAGGCGAGTACCCCCTGCGACAATTGCGACATTGCGACGCTTTTTGTCCCAGGCCGTCCCGACCTTCAGTCGGCGGCCGAAAGTGTCGCAATTGTCGCAATGTCGCAGCGGGTCCAGCCCCGCGCGCGCGGCGACCGGCAGCGTCGAAATCGGCGACGACCCCTTGCGACAATTGCGACATTGCGACGTTTTCCGCGCCGCACCCCCGAAGTGTCGCAACTGTCACAATGTCGCAACGCAACGGGTCCGGGCTGACGAACGCGGAGGCCCGAGTACCCGATTCGCCCGCCTCGCGCGCGCGCGTGGAGATTCCTACCCAGCGCCTACCTAACCCATCGCAAACGACGCTTGGTCGTCCCAAGTCGTCGCGCACTGCACCGGCCGGACGAAGTGTCGCAATTGTCGCAATGTCGCAGCGGGTCCAGCTCCGCGCGCGCAGCCGTGCGAATGACCTTCCCCGATTCCCTGACCACGATCCCGGAGCCATTCATGGGCCGACTGGCCGACGCGATGAC
>NZ_JBQJIL010000035.1:0-1446 GCF_052078715.1 Lysobacter sp. CA199
AACCCTTCCAGCCCCCGAGCGCGGTAATACAATCTCCATTGGCCACGGCCGACCCCGTTTTGCTGCCTAGACAACAACAATTCTGCCGGTCGGCCGTGCGCCTTTCCCCTCAGATGGGAGATGAACCTAAAATTGGGGGGATTACCCGCCCTCCTCGCCGTTCATCTGATACACGCCGCTGTCCAGTTCCGCCCAATCTGGCGGCACTTTGTCGCGCCTATCCGGTCCGAACACTCGCCCGCTGATTCCGTAGAGCGGTTCGACTGTATCGGTCAGGTTCGCGTAAAATCGATTGGCGTAACTATTGATATTGCGCTTGAGTGCCTTTCCGACTACGTCTTCCTCAACGCGCGCGCTTGCATAGATAGCGATGGCACCAAATAGAGCAGTAAGCCCGAAGCCCAGCAAGAAGAACGACAGAACGATTCTGGTATGAAGCCGACGGCGGTACCTACCGGTGGCCATGTCTTGTTCGATTTTTCTTGTCTGCATCAATCATTGATTCTCCGCTCTCGGTGCAACGCATACGCCCGTGTCGCGCTAAGGAAGGTCTGAACAACTCGACCTGAGTACGCAGATGCCGTGCGAATTACGTGAAACGCAATGCGGTGATCGCTTCAAACGCTGCTTACGGCGCTTTGCGACTGGGTATGCCGCATCACAGACGCACCCATCCTGGGTTCGGTAGCAATTGCTTTCGCTTCATCCACAGATTCGACAACGCGAACAGCGTCAGCACCTGCGCCAAGTTCTTCGCCAAGCCGCGATAGCGCACCTGGGTGTAGCCGAACTGGCGCTTGATGACCCGGAACGGGTGCTCCACTTTCGCCCGCACGCTGGCCTTCGTGTGCTCCCAGCGCAACGCCCATTTCAACTCGCGCTTGCTCTTGATCTGACGCAGCTTCGAAGGCTTCTCGGCAATCAGGTAGCGCGCCTTGCACCTACGCATTTCCTCGCGCTTATCCACGCCCGTGTAACCGCTGTCGCCACACACCGTGTCCTCTCGGCCGTGCAGCAGCTTGTGCACCTGGGTGATGTCCGCCACATTGGCTGCCGTGCATTCCACGTGATGCACCAGGCCGGACTCATCGTCCACGCCAATATGCGCCTTCATCCCGAAGTGCCACTGGTTGCCCTTCTTGGTTTGGTGCATCTGCGGATCACGCTCGCCATCGGCGTTCTTGGTCGAACTGGGCGCACTGATGATCGTGGCATCGACGATCGTGCCGCCACGCAGGCTTTGGCCCTTGCGAGCCAAATGCGCGTTGACCCGCTCGAACAGTGCCCGCGCCAAATCGTGCCGCTCCAGCAAACGGCGAAAGTTGAGGATCGTCGTCTCATCGGGCACCTCGTCCAGACCGCCCAGCTGAGCGAAGCGCCGCATCGACACCGTGTCGTACAACGCTTCTTCCATCGCCGGGTCGCTCAGGGCATACCACTGTTGCA
>NZ_JBQJIL010000036.1:0-1423 GCF_052078715.1 Lysobacter sp. CA199
CGAGTTGTTCAGATGGTATGGGCGCCTCCGCCTAGTCTTCGGTGGCGCGAGAGGGTCGCCTGCAAGGCGGTCCCTCCGGCCACGGCATCGATGTGCCAATGTGGCTATGTGATTCGCCACCAACCGGAGGGTCCGTCATGAAGCGTAACGTCATCGCCATCGATATCGCCAAGAAAGTATTCCAACTGCACTGGGTCGACCAGGCAACCGGCGCCATAGAACGACTGCAACTCAAGCGCGCTCAGTTGCTTGAGTGGTTCTGCCAACGGCCAATCGCGCTGGTCATTATGGAAGCCTGCGGTGGTGCTCACGAATGGGCTCGGCAACTGGAACGATTGGGCCATACGGTTCGTTTATTGCCTCCCAAGGCGGTACGTCCCTTCGTTCAGCGTCACAAGACCGATGCGGCCGACGCCCAGGCCATTTGGACTGCGGGCCAGCAACCTGGGATGCACTTCGTTCCGGTCAAGACCGAAGATCAGCAGGCGATACTGGCACTGCATCGGATACGCAGCCAACTGATGAAGATGCGCATCATGCAGAGCAACGAGTTGCGTGGCGTGCTTTACGAGTTCGGCATCGTGCTGCCAGAGGGGCATTCGGCTCTGCTCAGCGCATGGCCGGGGGCGTTGCTTGAGGCGCAGCGGCGATTGCCGACGATAGCTGTGGATAGCCTAGTCGAACAGCGTAAACGGATTGCGGGGTTGCAAGGCGATATCGTGGCGGTGGAAAGGCGGCTCGTTCAGCACCTGCGGGAGAACCCCGCCTGCCAAGCGATCGCCACTGTACCGGGCGTCGGCGTACTCACCGCCACCGCCATCGTTGCCACAATGGGATCACCTGCAGCCTTTGACAATGCTCGTCAGTTCGCCGCTTGGCTCGGACTGACACCACGACAGCGCGGAACCGGCGGCCGCATTCGTCAACTTGGCATCAGCAAGCGCGGCGACGTCTATGTGCGAACCCTGCTGATGCACGGAGCACGAGCCGCCATTCTCAAGGCACATGCCCATCGCTCTTGGCCTTGGCTGGAATCCCTACTGCAACGACGACCGTACAACGTGGTCGTTGCCGCGGTTGCCAACAAACTGGCGCGAACCCTCTGGGCGATGCTCTCGCGTGGACAGTCATGGCGTCCACAGGGTTGGTGTCTCCAGTCGATTTGACACTCTGAAGAACGAACTCGTTTCAAGGAGAGCAAGCGACGAATCGAGTGATGGGTCAGACAGGTCGGACCGTGACGAGAACATTCCGATAGGGAACCAGAGCGACTAGCTCGATGTTCAGATGGGACCCTCGTCAGCGAAATCCATCAGGGCCAGCGGGCATTCGCGCCGCACAACAGGCCGGATATAAGACCGCAGTCCTGCTATCTGACCATCATCCGATCAACGGCTTGCTTTCCCGGAGGCGCCCATATAAG
>NZ_JBQJIL010000037.1:0-1308 GCF_052078715.1 Lysobacter sp. CA199
GGTTCATCTCCCATCTGAGGGGAAAGGCGCACGGCCGACCGGCAGAATTGTTGTTGTCTAGGCAGCAAAACGGGGTCGGCCGTGGCCAATGGAGATTGTATTACCGCGCTCGGGGGCTGGAAGGGTTATCGGGTGTGTTCCTGGCGGCATGAGCCGCGCGGCAAGCAACGCTGGCTGGTACTGGATCTGGAGCCCGACCGGCAAAGCGACCACCGGTGTTCGGGCTGCGGCGAGGTCGTCGCGGCGGTCCACGACCGCACGGTACGGCGCATCCGCGACCTGCCGGTGTTCGATGATCCGGTGGAACTGCGCGTGCCCCGGCTGCGGCTGGCGTGCCCACGTTGCGGGCCGCGGCTGGAGCAACTGGACTGGCTGGAACCGCATTCGCGGGTGACGCGTCGGCTGGCGCAGAGTGTGGCGCGGTTTTGCACGGTGGCTTCGGTACGTCATGCCGCCCATTGGCACGGCTTGAACTGGAAGACCGCTAAGGCGATCGACTTTCGCGAGCTGGAACGCACGCTGGGGCCGGTCGATCTGGAGGGGGTGCGTTTGCTGGCGATGGATGAGTTCGCGATCCAGAAAGGTCACCGCTACGCGACCGTCGTGGTCGATGCCGAACGCAAGCGCGTGCTGTGGGTGGGCCGTGGCCGCTCACGCGCGCAGGTGCGGCCGTTCTTTGAACAGTTGGGTGCGCAACGCTGCGCACAGGTGCGCGCGGTGGCGATGGACATGAACAGCGCGTACGACCTGGAGGTGCGCCTGCACTGTCCGAATGCCGAAGTGGTCTACGACCTGTTCCACGTCGTGGCCAAATACGGTCGCGAGGTGATCGACCGGGTGCGTATCGACGAGGCCCATCGTCTGCGTGCCGACCAACCGGCCCGCCGCGTGCTGAAAACATCGCGCTGGCTGCTGCTGCGCAACCGCGAGAACGTCCCGGCGGGAAAAGCGGTCCACCTTGACGAACTGCTGGCCGCCAACCGCGCGCTGTTGACCGTCTACCTGCTCAAGGACGATCTCAAACAGCTATGGCGTTACCGCAGCCGCGCTTGGGCCGGCAAGGCTTGGCGATCGTGGAAGCGACGAGCCCTGCGCAGCGGCCTGGAGCCGCTGCGCCGCTTCGCCCGGCGTCTTGAACCTTATCTGCCGGGCATCCTGGCGCATTGCCGCTGGCCGCTGGGGACCAACTTGGTCGAAGGGATCAACAACAAGATCAAGGTGATTAAACGGGTGGCCTACGGCTTCCGCGATGACTCCTACTTCTTCCTGAAGATCCGGGCGGCTTTCCCCGGACTTGGGTGAAGAACC
>NZ_JBQJIL010000038.1:0-989 GCF_052078715.1 Lysobacter sp. CA199
ACCTCGGCCTCTCGCAGCTTGTGGATGATCTCTTCGGAACTAAAGCGCTTCTTGGGCATGGTCCAAATCTCCTTGGTCATAGTTTATGAACAATCGATCTGGATCAGTTTTTTCAGGTCAGGTCAGGATCTCGCTGCTGTGCATGCGTACTAGTTTCGCTAGACGCACCGCCGACCTTGCTTCGCGCCATGCGAAAAACAATCGAAAAACAAGCAAAATATTGGCGATTCATTGCATGCAAGCTAAAGCTCGCCGTGATCGGCCGACTCAATGCTGTTTCCGATAGACGGTCGGATCTGCGCACGTTTTAAAGGCGTAGGTTCGAACACTTCAAGGTGCAGACCTGGCGGATTAGGAGCCCTTTTTTAATGCGTTCCGGTGCGATATCGGCCGCAACTTCTGCTGCGCGCTTTTTCATCGAAGACGAGCGCTTATGACTCTGCAGTATTAGAGGCCGGCAACTGGTCATCGCGGAGATTGAGCTGCGTGTTGATGCGCAACCTGACTGACCCCTTAAATGCGTAACCGATGTCGCGACAGAGCGACGCCTACCGTGCGGTGCGGCACCACGCACCCATCCGATTTATGTGGAACGACGCATTAGCGAGTGATTGAGGTGCTATGGCACGACTGCCGTCGCGGCGTACCGCTTCGGCTGCACACGCGGGGACGACAACGCGCTGCGCTCACCTTGAGGACGGCTGTATTGGCCCTCAGTGGCATTTATTGGCTTTTTTTATAACAAAATTTTTCATAGTCTTAAAAATCATTTATAAAAAACGTGTTTATTATCGCAATGTGAACAAAGGTGAGGCGACATCTCTTTTAGACCGATGCTAAAAAGTTTGCATGCGGAGGGAGACCACTGACCTGACCTGAAAAAACTGATCCAGATCGATTGTTCATAAACTATGACCAAGGAGATTTGGACCATGCCCAAGAAGCGCTTTAGTTCCGAAGAGATCATCCACAAGCTGCGAGAGGCCGAG
>NZ_JBQJIL010000039.1:0-863 GCF_052078715.1 Lysobacter sp. CA199
TCCGGGTCCTTCCTGGGACTGAACCGCATCGGGGGGGGCAAGCCGCGAACCTTCGCTAGTTCCAGCGCCTGCAATACGGTTCGCACCTGCAACGTCGGCGGGTTCCTCATCCCAGCCCGCGCGCGGTGTAGGCGGGATTGGAAACTATTGGAATTCTGGCAGTTTTCGCAGGCGACGTTGCACGACCCATGCTCACGCTTCGATGGGGTGGAATCGACTGCATTCCCGCGCGCGATGCTGCCAAACCGAAGACTCCGCGCGACCGTCAGAATGCACGGCGGCACAGTGGCCCATGCCGCCGTCGGGATTGATCCGATCCGGCCGGTAATGCCGGCACATCGCACACATCACGCGCGGACGCGGGATCGCGATACGGGAATGCAGGCGGCACCAGGGACAGCCGACGATGCGCGGCCAACCGGCCAGGGTCGGCACCATTGCCGTCGCGCGCGGCGTCACCCACACCGGCCCGCAGCGGCGGCACAAGGCGGCGACGGTTTCATCATCGGTCCGGTGCCCGAGCGCGCGGTCGGCGTCGGCCAGGACGGCGCGCACGTACGTGCGCAGCAACGCCGTCGGGTCGGGATAGTGCGCCATCGCCTCGACGGCGGCGACGAGGTCGGCGTCAGAAACCGCAGCCCGCAGTTCGGGCCACGACACCCCGACCGCCGCGCAGGCGTCGGCGAAGGCGGCCAGGAAGTCGGTACGCGGTTGCGTTGTCGTCGGCATGGCAGGCGTCATCGCGTCGGCCAGTCGGCCCATGAATGGCTCCGGGATCGTGGTCAGGGAATCGGGGAAGGTCATTCGCACGGCTGCGCGCGCGGAGCTGGACCCGCTGCGACATTGCGACAATTGCGACACTT